>NZ_CKYA01000001.1:0-2500 GCF_001113365.1 Streptococcus pneumoniae
TCATGAAACACTAAGAGATTATAGAAACAAACAAAGTAAAGAGAAACAAGAAGAACTAGAACGCGTCTTAAGAGATGAACGCTTCCGAGGGCGTCAAAGAGTGCTAAAGGACTTACGCATTGTGTTTAAAGAGTTTGACATCCGTACTCATTAGGAATTCATGCAAAAAAATAAAAAAAGTTTAAAAAAGGTGTTGACAAAGTTTAAAAAGCCTGTATAATAGTAAGAGTTGAAAATAACAACTCTGGTCCGTTGGTCAAGGGGTTAAGACACCGCCTTTTCACGGCGGTAACACGGGTTCGAATCCCGTACGGACTATAGTATGTTGCAGTTGGAACACTTGATGAAAAAAAGTTTAAAAAGTTTCAAAAAAGTGTTGACAAGCGAAAGTGGCTGTGATATACTAATATAGTTGTCGCTTGAGAGAAGTGAGTGACAAAGACCTTTGAAAACTGAACAAGACGAACCAATGTGCAGGGCACTACAACCAAGGTTGTAGTACTGAACAATGAAAAAAACAATAAATCTGTCAGTGACAGAAATGAGTGAGAACTCAAACTTTTAATGAGAGTTTGATCCTGGCTCAGGACGAACGCTGGCGGCGTGCCTAATACATGCAAGTAGAACGCTGAAGGAGGAGCTTGCTTCTCTGGATGAGTTGCGAACGGGTGAGTAACGCGTAGGTAACCTGCCTGGTAGCGGGGGATAACTATTGGAAACGATAGCTAATACCGCATAAGAGTAGATGTTGCATGACATTTGCTTAAAAGGTGCAATTGCATCACTACCAGATGGACCTGCGTTGTATTAGCTAGTTGGTGGGGTAACGGCTCACCAAGGCGACGATACATAGCCGACCTGAGAGGGTGATCGGCCACACTGGGACTGAGACACGGCCCAGACTCCTACGGGAGGCAGCAGTAGGGAATCTTCGGCAATGGACGGAAGTCTGACCGAGCAACGCCGCGTGAGTGAAGAAGGTTTTCGGATCGTAAAGCTCTGTTGTAAGAGAAGAACGAGTGTGAGAGTGGAAAGTTCACACTGTGACGGTATCTTACCAGAAAGGGACGGCTAACTACGTGCCAGCAGCCGCGGTAATACGTAGGTCCCGAGCGTTGTCCGGATTTATTGGGCGTAAAGCGAGCGCAGGCGGTTAGATAAGTCTGAAGTTAAAGGCTGTGGCTTAACCATAGTACGCTTTGGAAACTGTTTAACTTGAGTGCAAGAGGGGAGAGTGGAATTCCATGTGTAGCGGTGAAATGCGTAGATATATGGAGGAACACCGGTGGCGAAAGCGGCTCTCTGGCTTGTAACTGACGCTGAGGCTCGAAAGCGTGGGGAGCAAACAGGATTAGATACCCTGGTAGTCCACGCCGTAAACGATGAGTGCTAGGTGTTAGACCCTTTCCGGGGTTTAGTGCCGTAGCTAACGCATTAAGCACTCCGCCTGGGGAGTACGACCGCAAGGTTGAAACTCAAAGGAATTGACGGGGGCCCGCACAAGCGGTGGAGCATGTGGTTTAATTCGAAGCAACGCGAAGAACCTTACCAGGTCTTGACATCCCTCTGACCACTCTAGAGATAGAGTTTTCCTTCGGGACAGAGGTGACAGGTGGTGCATGGTTGTCGTCAGCTCGTGTCGTGAGATGTTGGGTTAAGTCCCGCAACGAGCGCAACCCCTATTGTTAGTTGCCATCATTCAGTTGGGCACTCTAGCGAGACTGCCGGTAATAAACCGGAGGAAGGTGGGGATGACGTCAAATCATCATGCCCCTTATGACCTGGGCTACACACGTGCTACAATGGCTGGTACAACGAGTCGCAAGCCGGTGACGGCAAGCTAATCTCTTAAAGCCAGTCTCAGTTCGGATTGTAGGCTGCAACTCGCCTACATGAAGTCGGAATCGCTAGTAATCGCGGATCAGCACGCCGCGGTGAATACGTTCCCGGGCCTTGTACACACCGCCCGTCACACCACGAGAGTTTGTAACACCCGAAGTCGGTGAGGTAACCTTTTAGGAGCCAGCCGCCTAAGGTGGGATAGATGATTGGGGTGAAGTCGTAACAAGGTAGCCGTATCGGAAGGTGCGGCTGGATCACCTCCTTTCTAAGGATAAGGAACTGCGCATTGGTCTTGTTTAGTCTTGAGAGGTCTTGTGGGGCCTTAGCTCAGCTGGGAGAGCGCCTGCTTTGCACGCAGGAGGTCAGCGGTTCGATCCCGCTAGGCTCCATTGGTGAGAGATCACCAAGTAATGCACATTGAAAATTGAATATCTATATCAAATAGTAACAAGAAAATAAACCGAAAACGCTGTAGTATTAATAAGAGTTTATGACTGAAAGGTCAGAAAANAAAATAAGGTTAAGTTAATAAGGGCGCACGGTGGATGCCTTGGCACTAGGAGCCGAAGAAGGACGTGACAAACGACGATATGCCTTGGGTAGCTGTAAGTAAGCGATGATCCAGGGATTTCCGAATGGGGGAACCCAACAGGTACTA
>NZ_CKYA01000001.1:7500-561687 GCF_001113365.1 Streptococcus pneumoniae
ATAAAAGGTTAGTTCATCTGGTTTTAATAGAAAGAAATCTCCTTCTTTTAAATCAACAATTTTACCATTGTAATGAAATTTTCCTTGTCCTTTACTAATGTAATGTAGAACGTATGTATCACGAATGGCTGGACCAAAAGAGTAATTAGGTGTGCATTCCTCATATCCATAAAAGCTTAGGGAAAGGTCGATTGTTCCAGTCTGGTATTCTGAAAAAACTAACATGTGCTACCTCCTACCTAACATTTTACCATATTCTTGAGACATTTTACTATATAAGGACTATCAAGAAAAACATGAAGCCAGTGAATTTAAAGATCTCTTTTTAAACTGGGATAAGTTTTGGCCAGAAAACCGTCCGACACAGTCTGATGTAGATTTAATTTACAAGCGTAAGGATCGTGCACCAAAGCAAGAGATTATCTTTGAAGATGGGTCAGTGGAACATTTGTGGAATACCTTTGGTGAGGAGCAGATTGATCTTGATGTGACCAAAGAAGTAACGATGGAATTCATCCGTAAGACCATTCAGCACTTGGCAAGTAATGGGTGTGATTTGATTCGCTTAGATGCCTTTGCTTATGCAGTGAAGAAATTGGATACTAATGATTTCTTTGTGGAACCAGATATTTGGGATTTATTGGACAAAGTTCGAGACATCGCTGCTGAGTATGGGACAGAGCTCTTACCTGAGATTCATGAACACTATTCGATTCAGTTTAAAATAGCGGACCATGATTACTACGTTTATGATTTTGCTCTTCCAATGGTGACGCTTTATACTCTTTACAGTTCCAGAACAGAGCGTTTGGCTAAGTGGTTAAAGATGAGCCCAATGAAGCAATTTACGACGCTAGATACCCATGATGGGATTGGAGTGGTGGATGTCAAGGATATCCTGACTGATGAGGAAATCGACTATACTTCAAATGAGCTCTATAAGGTTGGAGCTAATGTCAAACGTAAGTACTCCAGTGCCGAGTATAACAATTTAGATATCTACCAAATCAATTCAACCTACTATTCTGCGCTTGGAGATGATGATGTCAAGTATTTTCTCGCTCGTCTAATTCAAGCTTTTGCCCCAGGTATTCCTCAGCTTTACTATGTAGGTCTATTAGCAGGCAAGAATGACTTGAAATTATTAGAAGAAACTAAAGAAGGTCGAAATATTAATCGTCATTACTATAGCAATGAGGAAATAGCAGAAGAAGTCCAACGGCCTGTAGTGAAGGCCCTTCTCAATCTATTTTCTTTCCGTAACCGTTCAGAAGCCTTTGAACTAGAAGGAACTATTGACGTTGAAACACCAACAGCCCACAGCATTGTAATCAAACGTCAAAATAAAGATAAGTCCGTAACAGCAGTAGCAGAAATTGATTTGCAAAATCAGACTTATCGGGTAATTGAAAATGGAGTTGAAGTAACATTTTGAAGCCTTGATATGGTTGATAAAATAGGGTTTTTATTTTGGAAAACGTTTCCTTTGTTTTCAAATTGCTAAAAAAGTGGTACAATATAGGATAGCTTACTATTATCTGAATCAGCTGATTTGGAGAGAAAGGATTCGTTTTGAAATCAATAGGCTTTATTGAAAAGCTGAGAGGGTTGTCTAGTAAAGAGCTGACTTTATTGGGAATTATCCTGAGTATCTTTTTACCCTTTTATCTTTTTGTAGTTGTATTCTGTTTATATATTATCAGTTTGATTTTTACAGGAGACATGAAAAATATTCTTCAGAAAATGGGTGAGCATCCGATGCTGCTTCTTTTTCTTGGATATAGTACTGTTATATCCATTCTTGCACAAAATTGGATGGGTCTTGTGGCTTCAGTAGGAATGTTTCTATTTACTGTTTTCTTTTTGCACTATCAGTCGATTTTATCCCATAAATTCTTTCGCTTGATTTTGCAGCTCGTCTTGTTTGGTAGTGTCTTGTCAGCTGCTTTTGCGAGTTTAGAGCATTTCCAAATTGTGAAGAAATTCAACTATGCATTTCTTTCACCCAATATGCAGGTGTGGCATCAGAATCGTGCAGAAGTGACCTTCTTTAATCCTAATTATTATGGAATTATTTGTTGTTTCTGTATCATGATTGCCTTCTATCTGTTTACAACGACTAAGTTGAATTGGTTGAAAGTATTCTGTGTGATTGCAGGCTTTGTGAATCTCTTTGGATTGAACTTTACTCAAAATCGAACTGCCTTTCCTGCTATTATCGCTGGAGCCATTATTTATCTCTTTACGACCATTAAAAACTGGAAGGCATTTTGGCTTAGTATTGGGGTCTTCGCGATTGGCTTGAGTTTCCTTTTTTCCAGTGATTTGGGAGTGCGGATGGGGACTTTAGATTCCTCTATGGAAGAACGCATTTCTATCTGGGATGCTGGGATGGCCTTGTTTAAGCAAAATCCTTTTTGGGGTGAGGGGCCATTGACCTATATGCACTCTTATCCTCGGATACATGCTCCTTATCATGAACATGCCCACAGTCTTTATATTGATACGATTCTGAGTTACGGAATTGTGGGTACCATTTTATTAGTTTTGTCTTCTGTTGCTCCTGTTCGCTTGATGATGGATATGAGTCAGGAGTCGGGGAAACGTCCGATTATCGGCCTTTATCTATCTTTCCTTACAGTGGTTGCTGTGCACGGAATTTTTGACTTGGCTCTCTTCTGGATTCAGTCAGGCTTTATTTTCTTGCTAGTTATGTGCAGTATTCCATTGGAGCATCGAACCTTGGTATCGGACATGACGGATTAAGTTTATAAGATTGAAATCTTCTACCTTGGGTAGGAGATTTTTTTATACGATGGGCATGTCGTGCATCTGAGGTGTAAGTCCTCTGTAGGGATTCACCACCGGCGAATTCAATAGCGCTCCCCAAGCCTGACTATCGTGAGGTAGCGGATTAAAATGGTCTGGGGATAGATCGTTTTAAGTCTGACGCAGAAAATAAGAATTGTCAGAGGAAGGGATAGCGAAATCGTACGCTATGAATAGACACGTGATAGCAAGGAGCATATAGTGGATAAGGTAGCGAGAAATTTTAAAGTATAAAAGATAGTCTTAATCTATATGTGTAAATCACGAAAGTAATTGAATTCGGAATAAGGTTGGTGTGAAAAAGATATAGTAAACGGAATCTTGAATACTAGAATGATACTTCTACAATATTATTATAATTTAATTTGAATTCCAAAATCACATTGTTCCGTCCGTATTTTATTTTACTGTATGTCTTCCTAAGCTCCAAAGTTTCTGCGTCAAATTTCCTATTTTCACTGTAGTCTTTGACACTTCGAACGACAATTTGAATCATATATTCAGAAAAAATGAAAAATTTGTTCCAATAAGCCTAAATATTCTGAAAATTTGTTTGATTTTTAATGGATAATATGATATAATGGTTGTCAATCTATAATTCACATAAACAGAGGAGTAGAAAATGAAAAAAAGTCGTGTATTTGCTACAGCAGGTCTTGTTTTATTAGCAGCAGGTGTACTTGCAGCATGCAGTTCTTCAAAATCATCTGATTCATCAGCCCCTAAAGCTTATGGCTATATTTATACAGCAGACCCAGAAACCTTGGACTACCTGATTTCAAGTAAAAATAGTACAAAAGTAGTGACTTCAAATGGGATTGATGGTTTATTCACTAACGATAATTACGGTAATCTTGCTCCTGCAGTTGCAGAGGATTGGGAAGTCTCTAAGGATGGTTTGACCTACACTTATAAGATTCGTAAAGGGGTTAAATGGTTTACCTCTGATGGAGAAGAATATGCAGAGGTGACGGCTAAAGATTTCGTGAACGGTTTAAAACACGCAGCAGATAAAAAATCAGAAGCTATGTATTTAGCTGAAAATTCGGTTAAAGGCTTGGCAGATTATCTATCAGGAACTTCAACAGATTTTTCAACAGTTGGTGTCAAGGCGGTTGATGATTATACGTTACAATACACTTTGAACCAGCCTGAACCGTTCTGGAACTCTAAGTTGACCTATTCTATTTTCTGGCCTCTGAATGAAGAATTTGAAACATCAAAAGGAAGCGATTTTGCTAAACCAACAGATCCGACATCCTTGCTTTATAATGGACCGTTCTTGTTGAAAGGGTTGACTGCAAAATCTTCTGTAGAGTTTGTAAAAAATGAACAATATTGGGACAAAGAAAACGTCCACCTAGATACTATAAATCTGGCTTACTATGATGGCTCAGATCAGGAGTCGCTAGAGCGTAACTTCACTAGTGGAGCTTATAGTTTTGCTCGTCTTTTCCCTACCAGTTCCAACTACTCTAAGGTTGCAGAAGAATACAAGGACAATATCTATTACACACAACCAGACTCTGGGATTGCTGGTATAGGTGTGAATATTGATCGCCAAAGTTACAACTATACTTCTAAAACTACCGATTCAGAGAAAGCCTCTACTAAGAAGGCATTGCTTAACAAAGATTTCCGTCAAGCCTTGAATTTTGCTTTTGATCGCTCAGCTTACTCTGCTCAAATCAATGGTAAAGATGGAGCAGCTTTAGCAGTTCGTAATTTATTTGTAAAACCAGACTTTGTTTCAGTTGGTGAGAAGACCTTTGGTGATTTAGTCGCTGCTCAACTTCCTGCCTATGGAGATGAGTGGAAAGGTGTGAATTTAGCTGATGGGCAGGATGGTTTATTCAATGCTGACAAGGCCAAGGCAGAGTTTGCGAAAGCTAAGAAAGCTTTAGAAGCAGACGGCGTTCAGTTCCCTATTCATCTGGATGTTCCAGTAGACCAAGCAGCAAAAGGCTACATATCCCGTATTCAGTCCTTTAAACAATCTGTAGAAACAGTTCTTGGTGCTGAAAATGTCGTGGTTGATATTCAACAAATGACAAGAGATGAATTTCTTAATATCACTTACTATGCTGCTAATGCGTCAGCTGAGGATTGGGATGTATCGGGAGGAGTTTCATGGGGGCCAGACTATCAAGACCCATCTACTTACCTGGATATTTTAAAAACAACTAGCAGTGAAACTACAAAAACATATTTAGGATTTGATAATCCAAATAGCCCTTCAGTAGTTCAAGTTGGTTTGAAAGAATACGATAAATTAGTTGATGAAGCTGCCAAAGAAACAAGCGACTTGAATGTCCGTTATGAAAAATATGCAGCGGCTCAAGCATGGTTGACAGATAGTTCACTCTTTATTCCTGCTATGGCTTCTGCTGGTGCAGCACCGGTGCTTTCACGAGTTGTTCCATTTACTGGAGCTTCTGCGCAAACAGGCTCTAAGGGGTCAGATGTTTACTTCAAATATTTGAAATTACAGGATAAAGCGGTGACTAAGAAAGAGTATGAAAAAGCTCGTGAAAAATGGTTGAAAGAAAAAGCTGAATCAAATGAGAAAGCTCAAAAAGAATTGGCAAGTCATGTGAAGTAAATAATTTCTAATAGAACTTTCTCTCCATGAGGAGAAGGTTCTTTTGGGATTTTTAAAGGAAATAATATGAAAAAATATATTTTTATGCGTGTTTTGCGGTCATTGGTTTCGATTTTCTTAGTAACGACTTTGACCTACACGATTATCTATACCTTGGTTCCTCGAAAATTGATTTTCAAGCAGGACCCTAACTATAATAAAATTGCGACAACAGCTGATAAACGTGATAACTATGAAAATACTGTGTTTGAGCGTATGGGCTACATTGAGTATTACGATACTAAGGAGTTGCAAGAAAAGGCAAGTAGCATGGATTCTTCTGTAACAGTAGAGGCAAATGCGACCAATAAAGCTATTTATGAAAAGTACATCAATCAATTAGGTCATGGTTGGACTTTGGGAGAATTTACTGAAAGTGGTCAATTCTATGCTACTCGTGAAATTCCCATTTTTGAACGTGTTTTTCACTTCTATGCTAACTTGATTGACATTGACCATACAAATAAAATTCAAGACCCTGAAAATCCAGACTTGAAACGCTACCTTCGTTTTGAAAATGATCCAGCTATCGGATGGTCATTGGTCGGTTCAGGAACTAAACATAAATATCTCTTGTACTTTAACAGTCAGTTCCCATTTGTTCATCAAAACTTTGTGAACTTGAATTTAGGTGACTCTTACCCAACCTATGCTAATACACCAGTTCTTCAGGTTATTACTCAAGGTCAAGGACAAACCAAAACTGCCCAAGTTCAGTTCCCAACAGGTAAGAAAACGTCTTCTGTAAATATTTACTCAAGAACCTACAAGTCACCTAGTCAGGCTGACTCTCGTGAAGTAGCTAGCTATGGGAAAGATGATCCTTATACAGCGACTGAAAGTAATTACCAATATCCATCTATGATTGTCAGCTCTGCTATTGCTGGTTTGATTGGTTTGGTGATTTCTTATGCGATTGCAGTGCCACTTGGTTCAGCCATGGCTCGTTTCAAGAACACTTGGATTGATAGCTTCTCAACAGGGGCTTTGACCTTCTTGATGGCACTTCCAACAATCGCCCTTGTTTATATTGTTCGATTGATTGGTTCCTCAATTGGTTTACCAGATTCATTCCCTATCTTAGGGGCTGGAGATTGGCGTTCTTACGTTTTACCGGCAGTAATCCTTGGTTTGTTGGGTGCTCCTGGTACAGCTATTTGGATTCGTCGTTACATGATTGACTTGCAATCTCAAGACTTTGTTCGTTTCGCTCGTGCAAAAGGTTTGTCTGAAAAAGAAATTTCAAACAAACACATCTTTAAAAATGCCATGGTTCCGCTGGTTTCAGGAATTCCTGGTGCCGTTATTGGGGTTATCGGTGGTGCAACCCTTACTGAAACAGTCTTCGCCTTCCCAGGTATGGGTAAAATGTTGATTGACTCTGTAAAAGCATCTAATAACTCTATGGTCGTTGGTCTTGTCTTCATCTTCACATGTATTTCTATCTTCTCACTTCTTTTGGGAGATATTTGGATGACCATTATTGACCCACGTATTAAATTGACTGAGAAAGGAGGCAAATAATGTCTACAATCGATAAAGAAAAATTTCAGTTTGTAAAACGTGACGATTTTGCCTCTGAAACTATTGATGCGCCAGCATATTCTTACTGGAAATCAGTGTTTAGACAATTTATGAAGAAAAAATCAACTGTAGTCATGTTGGGAATCTTGGTAGCTATCATTTTGATGAGTTTCATCTACCCAATGTTTTCTAAGTTTGATTTCAATGATGTCAGCAAGGTAAACGACTTTAGTGCTCGTTATATCAAGCCAAATGCGGAGCATTGGTTCGGTACTGACAGTAACGGTAAATCGCTCTTTGACGGTGTCTGGTTTGGAGCTCGTAACTCTATCCTCATTTCTGTGATTGCGACAGTGATTAACTTGGTTATCGGTGTTTTTGTCGGTGGTATTTGGGGAATTTCAAAATCAGTAGACCGCGTGATGATGGAAGTTTATAACGTCATCTCAAACATCCCATCTCTTTTGATTGTCATTGTCTTGACTTACTCAATCGGAGCTGGATTCTGGAATCTAATTTTTGCTATGAGTGTGACGACATGGATTGGAATTGCCTTCATGATCCGTGTGCAAATCTTGCGTTACCGTGATTTGGAATACAACTTGGCGTCACGTACTTTGGGAACACCAACCTTGAAGATTGTTGCCAAAAACATCATGCCACAATTGGTATCTGTTATTGTGACAACCATGACTCAAATGCTTCCAAGCTTTATCTCATACGAAGCCTTCTTGTCTTTCTTCGGTCTTGGATTACCGATTACCGTGCCAAGTTTGGGGCGTTTGATTTCAGATTATTCACAAAACGTAACAACTAATGCTTACTTGTTCTGGATTCCATTGACAACCCTTGTCTTGGTATCCTTGTCCCTTTTCGTAGTTGGTCAAAACTTAGCGGATGCTAGTGATCCACGTACACATAGATAGGAGTAGAAATGACAAAAGAAAAAAATGTAATTTTGACTGCTCGCGATATTGTCGTGGAATTTGACGTTCGTGACAAAGTATTGACAGCCATTCGCGGCGTTTCCCTTGAACTAGTTGAAGGAGAAGTATTAGCCTTGGTAGGTGAGTCAGGATCAGGAAAATCTGTTTTGACAAAGACTTTCACAGGTATGCTTGAAGAAAATGGTCGCATTGCCAAAGGAAGCATTGACTACCGTGGTCAAGATTTGACAGATCTATCTTCTCATAAAGATTGGGAACAAATTCGTGGCGCTAAGATTGCGACTATCTTCCAAGATCCAATGACTAGTTTGGACCCAATTAAAACAATTGGTAGTCAGATTACAGAAGTTATTGTAAAACACCAAGGAAAAACAGCTAAAGAAGCGAAAGAATTGGCCATTGACTACATGAATAAGGTTGGGATTCCAGACGCAGATAGACGTTTTGATGAATACCCATTCCAATATTCTGGAGGGATGCGTCAACGTATCGTTATTGCTATTGCCCTTGCCTGCCGACCTGATGTTTTGATCTGTGATGAGCCAACAACAGCCTTGGATGTGACCATTCAAGCACAGATTATTGATTTGCTCAAATCATTGCAAAACGAGTACCATTTTACAACAATCTTTATCACCCACGACCTTGGTGTGGTAGCAAGTATTGCGGATAAGGTAGCGGTTATGTATGCAGGAGAAATCGTTGAGTATGGAACTGTTGAGGAAGTCTTCTATGACCCTCGCCATCCATATACATGGAGTCTCTTGTCTAGCTTGCCTCAGCTTGCTGATGATAAAGGGGATCTTTACTCAATCCCAGGAACACCTCCGTCGCTTTATACTGACCTGAAAGGGGATGCCTTTGCCTTGCGTTCAGACTATGCAATGCAGATTGACTTTGAACAAAAAGCTCCTCAATTCTCAGTATCAGAGACACATTGGGCTAAAACTTGGCTTCTTCATGAGGATGCTCCAAAAGTAGAAAAACCAGCTGTGATTGCAAATCTCCACGATAAAATCCGTGAAAAAATGGGATTTGCCCATCTGGAAGACTAGGAGGAAGGAAATGTCTGAAAAATTAGTAGAAATCAAAGATTTAGAAATTTCCTTCGGTGAAGGAAGTAAGAAGTTTGTCGCAGTTAAAAATGCTAACTTCTTTATCAACAAGGGAGAAACGTTCTCGCTTGTAGGTGAGTCAGGAAGTGGGAAAACAACTATTGGTCGTGCTATTATCGGTCTTAATGATACAAGTAATGGTGATATTATTTTTGAGGGTCAAAAGATTAATGGTAAGAAATCGCGTGAACAAGCTGCGGAATTGATTCGTCGTATCCAGATGATTTTCCAAGACCCTGCCGCAAGTTTGAATGAACGTGCGACTGTTGATTATATTATTTCTGAAGGTCTTTATAATCATCATCTGTTCAAAGATGAAGAAGAACGTAAAGAGAAAGTTAAAAATATTATCCGTGAAGTAGGTCTTCTTGCTGAGCACTTGACTCGTTACCCTCATGAATTCTCAGGTGGTCAACGTCAACGTATCGGTATTGCCCGTGCCTTGGTCATGCAACCAGATTTTGTTATTGCGGATGAGCCCATTTCAGCCTTGGACGTTTCTGTGCGTGCCCAAGTCTTGAACTTGCTCAAAAAATTCCAAAAAGAACTTGGTTTGACCTATCTCTTCATCGCCCATGACTTGTCGGTTGTTCGTTTTATTTCAGATCGTATCGCAGTTATTTACAAGGGTGTTATTGTAGAGGTTGCAGAAACAGAAGAATTGTTTAACAATCCAATTCATCCATATACTCAAGCCTTGCTTTCAGCGGTACCAATCCCAGATCCAATCTTGGAACGCAAGAAGGTCTTGAAGGTTTATGACCCAAGTCGACACGACTATGAGACTGATAAGCCATCCATGGTTGAAATCCGTCCAGGTCACTATGTTTGGGCGAACCAAGCTGAATTGGCACGTTATCAACAAGGATTAAACTAATAATGGTTTTATAATTTCCATGTCAACTTTTATGGAAATTATAAACCTTTTTTGTTGGACTGATTTGAAAGCAGTGAAAGAATTTTCGAAAAATTTTAAAATATTCTGAAATATTCTTGACAGCTAATCAAAAAGGTGGTAAGATAAGAAACATCAAAAAAGAAAGCAGAAAAGAAATGAATAAAAGACAAGCTGTAACAATGAATCAAAACTTTTACTTTAGCTACTTTAGATAGTGTTTGTAGACATGCCACCATGGATGCAAACAGTTCAAGCAATTTGTTTGTATCTATGTGGCTAAGATTTTTGATTGTGGTCCATATAGATGAATATCTAAATGGACTAGCTAAGTTGTAACTTGTTAGATTATTTCAAGCATCCGTTTAGATAGTATCTAGGCGGTTTTTTGTTTTATCTTTTCTGAGAAGGAGTTTCATTATGAAAGTTGTTCGAAAATTGCTAGCACCCCTCTTGGTAGTGGGGATCCTCTTGGCCTCTCTGATCAGTTTACATCAGTTGAAGGCAGATAAGAAAAAAGATGTGTTTCGTATCGGTATTTCGCAGTTTATTACTCATCAATCTTTGGACGCTACTAGAGAAGGATTTGTGGATGAATTGGCCAAGCAAGGCTATATTGAAGGAAAAAGTATCGAGATTGATTTGCAAAATGCACAGGGAGAACAACGAAATCTAAAAACTATTTCCCAGCAACTAGCAGAATCTAGTGATGTCGTTCTAGCCATCGCAACGCCTTCTGCTCAGAGCTTGGCTAATACAACACAAACGACACCTGTTATCTTTTCAGCGGTAACAGATCCTGTCAGTGCTAAGTTGGTTGAGTCAAGAGAACATCCTGGGGGCAATGTAACTGGGACAAGCGACCAGTCATCAGATGCCATTTCAACCCAAATCAATTTGATAAAGAAAGTGTTGCCAAAGGCTAAAACGATTGGAATTCTCTATACTCAGAGCGAGCCAAATTCGGTTGTCCAAAAAGATGAAGCTAAGCGACTACTAGAAGAAAAAGGATTTACCGTTGTTGAAAAAACAATCTTGGACAGTAATAACGTCAAGGCGGCAGCAGAGAGCTTGATGACAGAGGTGGATATGGTTTTTGTACCAACGGACAATATCATTTCGTCAACCATGGAAACAGTCAAGCAGGTTTCTATTAAACACAAGGTTCCAGTATTTGGTGGTTCAACAGAAATGATTGCGGTTGGTGGCTTGTATAATTACGGAACTAATTATGAAGAATTGGGACGTCAGACAGCACGGATGCTGGTTCGTGTTTTAAAAGGTGAGAAGCCAGAAAATATAGCAGTTGAGTTGCCTGAAAAACTGGAATTGCATACCAATCAAGAAATGGCAGATGCATTGGGAATTGATATTAGTAAGTTAGAAGGCAAGGAATAAGGAGGTTTAAGATGAGTTTTGTATTATCTGGTTTATCAGAAGGTTTGTTATGGTCGATTATGGCTATTGGGGTCTACTTGACTTTCCGTATTTTGGATATTGCGGATATGACTGCTGAAGGAGCTTTTCCTCTGGGGGCGGCTGTCGTCGTATCACAGATACAGGCAGGGACAAATCCTTGGATTGCGACCTTACTTGCTTTGCTGGCAGGTATGGTAGCAGGTCTAGTATCAGGAATGCTCCACACCAAGATGAAAATTCCAGCTCTCTTGACAGGGATTGTGACCTTGACAGGGCTTTATTCAATCAATATTAAAATCATGGGAAGTGTGCCCAATCTTTCCTTGGGAGATTCTTCGACTGTCTTTAAACAGTTGGCTAGCTTGGGGCTGTCAACTGAAGAAGCTGTTTTCTCACTCAGTTTAGCTTGTCTCTTACTTGTTTGTTTGGTCTTGACTCTTTTGATGAAAACAGAGATTGGCCTTGTTTTGCGTTCGACTGGGGATAATATTCCGATGAGTGAGGCCAATGGGGTCAATGTAGACACCATGAAGATTGTTGGTTACATGATTTCAAACGGCTTGATTGCCCTATGTGGTTCCTTGTTTGCCCAAAATGATGGATTTTCAGATGTGACTTCTGGGACAGGAACCATTGTTGTTGGTTTGAGTGCAGTCATTATTGCGGAAGTATTGATACACGACTTGACCATTGGAGGTCGCCTGTTATCTATCGGAATTGGTGCTATTGTTTATCGTTTGATTATTTTAAATATCTATGAAATTCCAAATTTAGATCAAAATCTGGTACGTCTCTTTAATGCAATCTTGCTCGCTTTAGTTTTATTTGCACCAGAATTGCAAAAGAGATTAAAGATTCGTGGTCTGAAATTGAGAAATGAGTAGGAGGAGAAAGTTATGGCAAGTTTGTTAACAATTGAAAATATTCACAAAACATTTGAAGCAGGGACGGTCAATGAGAACCATGTCCTCAAAGGATTAGATTTAGAGGTTGAAGAGGGAGATTTTATCTCTGTGATTGGTGGAAATGGAGCAGGGAAATCCACTTTGATGAATATCTTGGCTGGCAATCTATCGGTGGACGAAGGGGACCTTTTATTGGCAGGCAAATCCATTAAAAATCTGAGTGTAAGAAAGAGAGCCAAGGATATCGCCCGTGTTTTTCAAGATCCTAAGATGGGAACAGCTTCTCGTTTGACGATTGAGGAGAATATGGCTATTGCCTTGAGACGCGGGCAGAAGAGAGGGCTTGGTTGGGGCGTGAAGGAGAAGGATAGAATCCAGTTCCAAGAGGCCTTGAAGGAGTTGAATATTGGTCTTGAAAACCGCTTGAAAGTGGATACTCAATACCTCTCAGGAGGACAAAGACAGGCCTTGACCCTAGTCATGGCAGCTCTAGTGAAACCCAAACTTTTGCTTTTGGATGAACATACTGCGGCACTTGACCCGAAAACTAGTCAAATGGTGATGGATTTGACGCAAAAGATTGTGGAACACCATCAGTTGACGACTTTGATGATTACCCACGATATGAACCATGCGATTGAGTACGGAAATCGTCTCATTATGCTCTATCAAGGTAAGATAGTGGTGGATGTCAAGGGAGAAGAGAAAAAGCATCTGACGGTTGAAGATCTCATGCATCTCTTCCAGAAAAATAGTGGTCAAAGTCTAGTTAGTGATGAATTGGTTTTGGGATAAAGAAAAAGGCTGAGATCCAGTGTCTCAGTCTTTTATTAGTACAAATGGATAGGTAGAAATATGAAATTGATACTCTTCTAAAATCTCTTTAAACCACGTCAGCTTTATCTGCAAGCTCAAAGCGGTGCTTTGAGCAACCTACGGCTAGCTTCCTAGTTTGCTCTTTGATTTTCATTGAGTATAAACTCAGTAAGGAGCCCTCTTTCGCAGAAAAGCAGGGTTCTTTTTGCTGTCTATTCCATCTCTGAAAGCGTAAAACAAACTAGTCAGGGTGGCTAGTTTGTGGTATAATGAAAGAGACTCAAAAAGAAACAGGAGAAATATGATGGATTTACTATTAGCAATTGTATTGATTGTGCTAGCTTTTCTAGGAGGAGCTCTTGGAGGAATGTACTTGGTTCGTAAGCAAATCGAAAAAGAATTTGCTGACAACCCACGTTTGAATGCTGAAGCAGTTCGTACTCTTTTGAGTGCAAATGGTCAAAAACCAAGCGAAGCTAAGGTACAACAAGTTTACCACCAAATCATCCGCCAACAAAAGGCAGCCCTTGCTAACAATAAAAAGAAAAAATAAATAAGGAAAAGTCTGGGATGAAAGTTCCAGACTTCTCACTATGTTGGCTATGGTTTAGGGATGAGACTTTTTCCTTGCATTCTATTGATATTTGATTATGATTAAGAGAGATAGTTGTTGATGAGGCTGTCATTATTCAGTTCATAAGGAACGGTAATCATAATGAACTATCAATCAGAAAAAAGACTAGAAAGAAGACTGTATGGATAATCGACCAATTGGTTTTTTGGATTCGGGTGTTGGGGGCTTGACGGTTGTGCGGGAGCTCATGCGCCAGCTTCCCCATGAAGAAATCGTCTATATTGGAGATTCGGCGCGGGCGCCCTATGGTCCCCGTCCTGCTGAGCAAATTCGTGAATATACTTGGCAGCTGGTCAACTTTCTCTTGACCAAGGATGTCAAGATGATTGTCATTGCTTGTAACACTGCGACTGCGGTCGTCTGGGAAGAAATCAAGGCTCAACTAGACATTCCTGTCTTGGGTGTGATTTTGCCAGGAGCTTCGGCAGCTATCAAGTCCAGTCAAGGTGGGAGAATCGGGGTCATTGGAACCCCTATGACGGTACAATCAGACATTTACCGTCAGAAAATCCATGATCTGGATCCGGACTTACAGGTGGAGAGTTTGGCCTGTCCCAAGTTTGCTCCCTTGGTCGAGTCTGGTGCTCTGTCAACCAGTGTCACCAAGAAAGTGGTCTATGAAACCCTGCGCCCCTTGGTTGGAAAGGTGGATAGCCTGATTTTGGGTTGTACTCATTATCCACTTCTCAGACCTATTATTCAAAATGTCATGGGACCAAAGGTTCAGCTCATCGATAGTGGGGCAGAGTGCGTACGGGACATTTCAGTCTTACTTAATTATTTTGAAATCAATCGTGGTCGCGATGCTGGACCACTTAATCACCGTTTTTACACAACAGCCAGCAGCCAAAGTTTTGCACAAATTGGTGAAGAATGGCTGGAAAAAGAGATTCATGTGGAGCATGTAGAATTATGACAAATAAAATTTATGAATATAAGGATGAACAGGACTGGTATGTCGGGTCCTATGGTATTTTTGGTGGGGTCCGGACGTTGACGGATGATGACTTGGATTTTCCTCTATTGGAGTTTGCCCAAAGATTTCGAGATGAGGATCGAGGTTTTCCTGTTTCTGTGATTGTTTTACGCTATGGTTCTCTCTACCGTTTATTGTCTTTTGTGGTAGATATCCTCAACCAAGAAATGGGACGAAATGTGGAAGTCATCCAACGTCAGGGGGCTTTTCTCTTGGTTGAAAATGGGCAACTCCTGCATGTGGAATTGCCTAAAGAAGGGGTCAATGTGCATGATTTCTTTGAGACAAGCAAAGTTAGAGAAACCTTATTGATTGCGACTCGTAACGAGGGCAAGACCAAGGAATTCCGAGCTATCTTTGATAAGTTAGGCTACGATGTGGAAAATCTTAATGACTATCCTGACTTGCCTGAAGTAGCTGAAACAGGCATGACCTTTGAAGAAAATGCCCGTCTCAAGGCAGAAACTATTTCTCAATTAACGGGTAAGATGGTTTTGGCAGATGACTCAGGTCTCAAGGTCGATGTCCTTGGTGGCTTGCCAGGTGTCTGGTCAGCCCGTTTTGCAGGTGTCGGAGCAACTGACCGTGAAAACAACGCCAAACTCTTGCACGAATTGGCCATGGTCTTTGAACTCAAGGATCGTTCTGCTCAATTCCATACAACCCTAGTCGTAGCCAGTCCAAACAAGGAAAGTTTGGTTGTTGAAGCAGACTGGCCAGGCTACATTAACTTTGAACCTAAGGGGGAAAATGGCTTTGGTTACGATCCTCTCTTCCTTGTAGGAGAGACAGGCAAGTCCTCAGCTGAGTTAACCCTTGAAGAAAAAAATAGTCAATCTCACCGTGCCTTAGCTGTTAAGAAACTTTTGGAGGTATTTCCATCATGGCAAAGCAAACCATCATTGTAATGAGCGATTCTCATGGCGATAGCTTGATTGTGGAAGAAATCCGTGATCGCTATGTGGGCAAAGTTGATGCTGTTTTTCATAACGGCGATTCTGAACTGCGTCCAGATTCTCCCCTTTGGGAGGGCATCCGCGTTGTTAAAGGGAATATGGACTTCTATGCAGGCTACCCAGAACGTTTGGTGACTGAGCTTGGTTCGACCAAGATTATCCAAACTCATGGTCATTTGTTTGACATCAATTTCAACTTTCAAAAGTTGGACTACTGGGCTCAGGAAGAAGAGACCGATATCTGCCTCTATGGTCACTTGCATGTGCCAAGCGCTTGGATGGAAGGTAAGACCCTCTTTCTAAATCCAGGTTCCATCAGTCAACCACGTGGGACCATCAGAGAATGTCTCTATGCTCGTGTGGAGATTGATGATAGTTATTTTAAAGTGGACTTTTTGACACGAGACCATGAAGTGTATCCGGGCTTGTCCAAGGAGTTTAGCCGATGATTGCCAAGGAGTTTGAGACTTTCTTGTTGGGGCAGGAGGAAACTTTTTTGACCCCTGCTGAAAATCTAGCCGTGTTGATTGATACCCACAATGCGGATCATGCGACCCTCTTGCTCAGTCAGATGACCTATACCCGTGTTCCTGTTGTGACAGATGAAAAACAGTTTGTTGGGACGATTGGGCTCAGAGATATTATGGCTTATCAGATGGAGCATGACTTGAGTCAAGAAATCATGGCAGATACGGATATCGTTCATATGACGAGAACGGACGTAGCGGTTGTTTCGCCTGATTTTACCATTACGGAGGTCTTGCACAAGCTGGTAGATGAGTCCTTCTTGCCGGTTGTGGATGCGTCAGGAATTTTCCAAGGGATTATTACGCGCAAGTCTATCCTCAAGGCAGTCAATGCCCTCTTGCATGACTTTAGTAAGGAATATGAAATTCGATGCAAATGAGAGACAGGATTTCAGCCTTTTTAGAGGAAAAGCAAGGCTTATCTACTAATTCTAAGCAATCTTATAAGTATGATCTGGAGCAATTTTTAGACATTGTGGGCGAGCGGATTTCTGAGACCAGTCTCAAGATTTACCAAGCCCAACTAGCCACTCTAAAGATCAGCGCCCAGAAGCGAAAGATTTCGGCCTGTAACCAATTTCTCTACTTCCTCTATCAAAAAGGAGAAGTGGATAGCTTTTATCGTTTGGAATTAGCTAAACAAGCTGAAAAGAAGACCGAAAAGCCAGAACTGTTAGACCTAGACTCTTTTTGGCAGGAAAGTAATTATCCAGAAGGACGCTTGCTAGCGATCTTAATCCTAGAAATGGGACTCTTGCCGAGTGAGATTTTAGCCCTCAAAGTTGCGGATATCAATCTGGATTTTCAGGTATTGCGAATCAAGAAGGCTTCCCAACAGAGGATTGTCACCATTCCCACGACCTTACTTTCAGAATTGGAACCCTTGATGGGCCAGACCTATCTCTTTGAAAGGGCAGGGAAAGCCTATTCTCGTCAGTGGGCCTTTCGTCAGCTAGAGTCCTTTGTCAAGGAGAAAGGTTTATCAACCTTATCCGCTCAAGCCTTGCGGGAACAGTTCATTCTAAGACAAATAGAAAAGAAGGTCGATTTGTACGAAATTGCAAAAAAATTAGGATTAAAAACAGTCCTGACCTTAGAAAAATATAGATAATGGATATTAAACTAAAAGATTTTGAAGGGCCCCTGGACTTGCTCTTGCACCTAGTTTCTAAGTACCAGATGGATATCTACGATGTGCCTATCACAGAAGTCATCGAACAGTATCTAGCCTATGTCTCAACCCTGCAGGCCATGCGTCTGGAAGTGACGGGTGAGTACATGGTTATGGCCAGTCAGCTTATGCTAATCAAGAGCCGTAAACTCCTTCCAAAGGTAGCAGAAGTGACAGACTTGGAGGATGACCTAGAGCAGGATCTTCTTTCCCAAATCGAAGAATACCGCAAGTTCAAGCTCTTGGGTGAGCACTTGGAAGCCAAGCACCAAGAACGGGCCCAGCACTATTCCAAAGCGCCGACAGAGTTGATTTACGAAGATGCGGAGCTTGTGCATGACAAGACGACCATTGACCTCTTTTTGGCTTTTTCAAATATCCTAGCCAAGAAAAAAGAGGAGTTTGCACAGAATCACACGACCATCTTGCGGGATGAGTATAAGATTGAGGACATGATGGTTATCGTGAAAGAGTCCTTGACTGGACGAGATCAATTGCGCTTACAGGATTTGTTTAAGGAAGCCCAGAATCTCCAAGAGGTCATTACCCTCTTTTTGGCAACCCTAGAGTTAATCAAAACCCAGGAGCTGATCCTTGTGCAAGAGGAAAGTTTCGGAGATATTTATCTCATGGAAAAGAAGGAAGAAAGTCAAGTGGCCCAAAGCTAGACTTGATAGAGAGGAAAGATGAGTACTTTAGCAAAAATAGAAGCGCTCTTGTTTGTAGCGGGTGAAGATGGGATTAGAGTCCGCCAGTTAGCTGAACTCCTCTCTCTGCCACCGACAGGCATCCAACAGAGTTTAGAAAAATTAGCCCAGAAGTATGAAAAGGACCCAGATTCCAGTTTGGCTCTGATTGAGACAGGGGGCGCTTATAGATTGGTGACCAAGCCTCAGTTTTCAGAGATTTTGAAGGAATATTCCAAGGCACCTATCAACCAGAGTTTATCTCGGGCTGCCCTTGAAACCTTGTCCATCATTGCCTACAAGCAACCCATCACACGGATAGAAATTGATGCCATTCGTGGGGTCAACTCGAGTGGGGCCTTGGCAAAGTTGCAGGCCTTTGACCTGATAAAGGAAGACGGGAAAAAAGAAGTGTTGGGGCGCCCCAACCTCTATGTGACTACAGATTATTTCCTAGATTATATGGGGATAAATCATTTGGAAGAATTACCAGTGATTGATGAGCTTGAGATTCAAGCCCAAGAAAGCCAATTATTTGGTGAAAGGATAGAAGAAGATGAGAATCAATAAGTATATTGCGCACGCAGGTGTGGCCAGTAGGAGAAAAGCAGAAGAGTTGATCAAGCAAGGCTTGGTGACGGTCAATGGCCAAGTAGTGCGTGAACTAGCAACGACCATCAAGTCAGGCGACAAGGTCGAAGTGGAAGGTCAACCTATCTACAACGAAGAAAAGGTCTATTATCTGCTTAACAAACCACGTGGTGTGATTTCCAGTGTGACAGATGACAAGGGCCGCAAGACGGTTGTCGATCTCTTGCCCAACGTGAAGGAGCGCATCTACCCTGTAGGTCGTTTGGACTGGGATACATCAGGAGTCTTGATTTTGACCAATGATGGGGATTTTACGGATGAGATGATTCACCCTCGTAATGAGATTGATAAGGTTTATGTCGCGCGTGTTAAAGGTGTGGCCAATAAGGATAATCTCCGCCCTTTGACCCGTGGAGTTGAGATTGATGGCAAGAAAACCAAACCAGCTGTTTATGAAATTCTCAAAGTGGATCCAGTCAAAAACCGCTCTGTGGTACAGTTGACCATCCATGAAGGGCGTAACCACCAGGTTAAAAAGATGTTTGAAGCTGTCGGTCTTCAAGTGGACAAGTTGTCACGGACTCGTTTTGGACATCTAGACTTGACAGGACTCCGTCCAGGAGAATCCCGTCGTCTTAATAAAAAAGAAATCAGCCAACTACACACCATGGCTGTAACCAAGAAATAATGAAACGAATTTTAATAGCGCCTGTGCGCTTTTACCAACGGTTTATCTCGCCAGCCTTTCCACCCTCTTGTCGCTTTGAGCCTACCTGTTCAAACTATATGATTCAGGCTATTGAAAAACATGGCTTCAAGGGTGTCTTGATGGGCTTGGCTCGGATTTTACGTTGCCACCCCTGGTCGAAAACAGGTAAGGACCCCGTCCCAGACCATTTTTCACTCAAACGGAATCAAGAAGGGGAATGAGGTTGGGCAAAAGGTTTTAATAAAATGATAAAAACGCATCCTATCAGGTTTGAGTGAGCTTGATAGGATGCGTTTTATCATGTAAAGATGTGATTGAGTTTAAAGCAGCTTATTTCAAGGCTTTTTGTGCGTCTTCAATCATGAGTTTTGTTGATTCAAGTCCGCCTCCGCTTAGATACCAGAGATCTGGTGTTAGTTGGATGATCTTTCCATTTTTAGCAGCAGGTGTTTCAGCGATGAGGGCATTTTCTAGGACGCCATCGTTGCTTGAGTTGTCACCACCGATGGCAAGGGTACGGTTGATGACAAAGAGGATGTCAGGGTTGATTTCTTTGACACTTTCAAAGCTGACTTCTTGTCCGTGGCGTGAGTCTTCGAATTTAGTGTCAGTTGGCTTGAATTTCAAGGTTTGATACAAGAAAGAGAAACGAGATTGGGCACCAAAGGCAGCCATTTTTCCTTCATTGAGGAGGATAGCAAGGGCTTTTTTGTCAGAACTTTCGTTTTTAGTTGCGACTTCTTGGATGCTCTTGTCTAGCTTGTCCAATTCTTCCTTGGCTTTCTGTGTACCAGTTTCACCAAAGGCGCTTGCTAGGGATTCGATATTAGTCTTGGTAGAAGTCCAGTAGTCATCTTTGCCTGCTTGGAAGAGAACAGTCGGAGCGATTTCGTTGAACTTATCTACGAATTTTTGGGTACGTGGTGAAGCGATAATTAGGTCTGGTTCAAGAGCAGCAAGGGCTTCTAGGTCTGGCTCAACCATAGAACCAACATTTTTAACTTTTCCAGCTAGGTCTTTTAGATAAGTCGGAACGGTTTTTGTAGGCATTCCCACGATATTCTTTTCAAAACCTAAAGCGCGAATAGTATCCGCGGCACCGAGGTCAAAGGTCACAATTTTTTCAGGAACCTTTGAAAGTTTGACCTCATCTAGTGAACTTTTAATGGTCACCTCTGTTGGAGCAGAGCTACTTGTCTCCGACTGGCTGGTACTTGAGTTTGTACTACATGCACCAAGTAGGAGCAAGAAACTAGCCATTAGGGCAGTGAGGTAAAGTTTAAGGGATGTTTTCATAATTTCTCCTTTTTAAAATGTGATAACGATGTAGGGAGTCTCTAGGTATTATTGACTAAGAGACTGAAGGTTCTCTAACTTGAGCTTCTATGTTACTAGCTATAGATGCAGATCTTTTTGCCATTGATATCAGCTAGCGTGATGGGAATCTCATATAGTTGACTGAGCAGGTCGGCCTGCATGATTTGATTGGTTGTTCCCTTGCAAAAGACTTGTCCATCTTTGAAGGCGACAATTTCATCTGCATACTGACTGGCCATGTTGATATCGTGGAGGACGATGATAATGGTCTTTCCGAGTTCCTCCACCAGTCGCTTGAGAATCTGCATCATACTGACACTTTGCTTGATATCGAGATTGTTGAGTGGTTCGTCTAGCAAGATAAAGTCTGTATCCTGGGCCAGTACCATAGCGATAAAGACCCGCTGGAGCTGGCCTCCAGACAGGCTATCAATGTAGCGGTCTTTTAAGTTGGTTAGTTCCAGATAGTCCAGAGTTTCTCGGATTTTTTCCCAATCTTCTGGTCTCAGTCGACCTCGGCTGTAGGGAAAACGTCCAAAACTGACCAGTTCTTCCACCGTCAATTTGGCTTGGTAATTGATTTTCTGCTTTAGGATAGTCAGTTCTTGAGCCAGTTCTTGCGAATTCCAACTCTCGATTTCACGGCCTTTGATACTGAGAATTCCCTGATCTTTCTTGGTCAGTCTGCTCATGATGGAGAGGAGAGTCGATTTTCCAGCACCATTTGGACCAATAAAGGCTGTCAGTTTCTGAGGACTGACTTCAAGTGAAATGTCTTGCAAAATATCCTGTTTTTGAATGGATTTGTCAATGTTTTCCAGTTTCACTGACGCGCCCTCCTGTATAGTAAGATAAAGAATAAGAGACCACCTACGCTCTCGATGATCATGCTGATGCGAATTTCCAGCGCAAAGACTCGTTCAATCAGGGCTTGTCCCAAGGTCAAACTAATAAATCCAACCAGAATGGCTACGATAAAGAGTAACTTGTGCCGATAGTCTTTGACAATCAGGTAGGTGAGGTTAGCCAACATAAAGCCGAAGAAGGCCATAGGCCCTACCAAGGCAGTGGCCGTTGAAGTTAAAAGCACGATGCCCCAGAGGAGTTCTCTCTGTTCTTTTTCAACATCGAGTCCCAATATCTGAGCCGTTTCTCTTTGTAGGTGCAAGACATCCAGAATGACTGCTTTCCGAAAGAAAAAGATGGTCAAAGCAAGGATAATCAGAGAGCCGATGGCTAGGATGGAAGTATTGAGATGCTGAAAGGAAGCAAAGAGACTGTTCTGCAGTTTATCGTATTCGTTTGGATCCATCAGGACTTGGAGGAAGGTACTGATATTTCGAAAGAGACTTCCGAGGGCTAGACAGATCAGCAGGATGAAGACCAGATCTTGCTTCATCAGCGTCTTCAAGTAGCCTTGTAAGGCAAGAAAGAAGAGGGATTGGACAAGAAGTAAGACTAGGAATTCTAAGATAGGGGACTTACCAAGTTGAAGAAACTTGCTTTCAAAAACCAGTAGTAGGGTTTGTAGTAGGACGTAGAAGGATTCAATTCCCAAAATACTAGGTGTCAGGAAGCGATTTTCCGTCAGGGTTTGAAAACTAATGGTCGAAATCCCAGTCGCGATAGCTACCAAGAGATAAACGATGATCTTTTGGGAACGCAACTTCCAAGCAAAGGCTGACAAGTGAGTGATGGGCCAAAAGTAGAGAAGGAAAGCTCCGATGGCCAGAATAATGAGAAGACCGAAGAGTTTGGTATGTTTGCTTTTAAACTGCATCTTTTCGTCCCCCTCTCCAGAGAAGTAGGATAAAGACGAGGCTACCAATGATTCCTAGTAGAAGACTGACAGACAGCTCATAGGGCCGAATCAGAACTCGGGATAGGATGTCGCAGGCCAGAACTAGATTGGCACCGACTAGTGCGACGATGAGTTTGGTCTGACTTAGATTATCTCCATAGCGCTTGCGAACAAGATTGGGAACAATAACTCCGAGAAATGGTAAGCCACCCACGGTAATCATGGTGACACTTGTCGTTAGGGCCACCAAAAAGAGGGCCAGTTTTTCAAGTAGGGAATAGGAAATCCCCAAACTTTCACTGGTTTCTTTTCCTAGATTCATGATGGTAAAAGTTTGAGATAATTTCCAAACGGCTATCAGGATGATGATGCCTAAGAAGAGCCATTCATACTGATGAGTCTGAATCATGGAGAAAGAGCCCTGGGTCCAAGCTGTCATACTCTGAACCAGATTGAAACGGTAGGCGATAACTTCTGTCACAGAACCGATAATCCCGCTATAGATGATCCCAATCAGAGGCAACATCCACCTTTCCTTTATAGTAAAAATGGTCATAAAGGCTAGGAAGAAGAGGGTGAATACGATGGATGAAACAAAAGCGAAGAGCATCTTTTGGGTCAGACTAGCCGACGGAAAGACAAAGAGGCTCAATACCATTCCCAGTTTGGCGGCTTCAGTGGTTCCAACTGTACTCGGAGCAGCAAACTGATTTTGAGTGATAGTCTGCATGAGAAGTCCTGCCATACTCATACTAGAGGCAGTCAGGAGAATGCTAATGGTCCTTGGAAGACGGGACTCTTGAAAGAGAAGCCAGGTCTGCTGGTCGAAAGCAAAGAGCTTTCCCCATGAAAAATCACTGGTCCCAATGCTAATAGAGAGAAAGACTAGGAGTAGAAGTAAGCCAATTAAATAATGAGAAAGTTTCATACCCCATCCTTTCATGTAGATTTGGTATCGAAAGATACCTGCGGATATTACTGTAACACGATTTCTTTAATCTGTCAATAAATTTTCTGACAATTTAATGTAAAAAGAAAGAAAAATTCCTGAAAGAACATCTGTCTCTCTTTTTTATAGGAAAACTGAGTAAAAAACTATCCACCTTCCCGCTATCCTTCTCCTATAAAAAATGGTAAAATGGATGAAAGAAAGAAGGAACTGAAATGACAACATTATTTTCAAAAATCAAAGAAGTAACAGAACTTGCTGCGATCTCAGGTCATGAAGCACCTGTCCGTGCTTATCTTCGTGAAAAGTTGACACCGCACGTGGATGAAGTGGTGACAGATGGCTTGGGTGGTATTTTCGGAATTAAACATTCAGAAGCTGCGGATGCACCGCGCGTCTTGGTCGCTTCTCACATGGACGAAGTTGGTTTTATGGTCAGCGAAATCAAGCCAGACGGTACCTTCCGTGTCGTAGAAATTGGTGGCTGGAATCCTATGGTGGTTAGTAGCCAACGTTTCAAACTCTTAACACGTGATGGTCGTGAAATCCCTGTGATTTCAGGCTCTGTCCCTCCACATTTGACTCGCGGAAAGGGTGGACCAACCATGCCTGCTATTGCAGATATCGTCTTTGATGGCGGTTTTGCGGATAAGGATGAGGCAGAAAGCTTTGGCATCCGTCCTGGCGATACCATTGTCCCAGATAGTTCCGCTATCTTGACAGCCAATGAAAAAAATATCATCTCAAAAGCTTGGGACAACCGCTATGGTGTGCTCATGGTGAGCGAGTTGGCGGAAGCTCTGTCAGGTCAAAAACTCGGAAATGAACTCTATCTGGGCTCTAACGTCCAAGAAGAAGTTGGTCTTCGTGGTGCTCATACTTCCACAACCAAGTTTGATCCAGAAGTCTTCCTAGCAGTTGACTGCTCACCTGCTGGTGATGTTTATGGCGGTCAAGGCAAGATTGGAGATGGAACCTTGATTCGTTTCTACGATCCAGGTCACTTGCTTCTCCCAGGGATGAAGGATTTCCTTTTGACAACGGCTGAAGAAGCTGGTATCAAGTACCAATACTACTGTGGTAAAGGCGGAACAGACGCTGGCGCAGCTCATCTGAAAAATGGTGGTGTCCCATCTACAACAATCGGTGTCTGCGCTCGTTATATCCACTCTCACCAAACCCTCTACGCTATGGATGACTTCCTAGAAGCGCAAGCTTTTTTACAAGCCTTGGTGAAGAAATTGGATCGTTCAACGGTTGATTTGATTAAACATTATTAAACCATAAGGGAGGTGGTAGGGATGGTAGAACCAAACCTAGAAAGCCTTATAAAAGATCTTTACAATCATGCTCGACATGATTTGAGTGAAGATTTAGTTGCTGCTCTCCTAGAGACTGCTAAAAAACTGCCTACTACAAATGAGCAATTGCTGGCAGTTCGTCTCTCAGGTCTGGTCAATCGTGAATTGCTCAAGAATCCCAAACATCCAGCACCTGAGTTGCTCAACTTGGCTCGTTTTATCAAGAGAGAAGAAACCAAGTACAGAGGAACCGCAGCTTCTGCGCTTATGTATGGGGAGATTTTTAAAATGCTTTGATTCCATTGTGGATCAAAGTGTTTTTTGTAAGACCTATCTCGTGAGTGCTCAAATAGTAGTAACAAGGAATCATGAGAAGTTAGCCGAAGCAATAGTAGTGATGAAACTTCTGTAATAGAAGTCGAGCGAAGGGGGGAATCGTCAAACGGTAGGGGATATAGGCTGTTTGAGGGCTGTCGCTAGAAAGATAGGGTTAAATACGAACAAATTGATTGGGAAATTCAAATCGCTTTCTATCAATGTTTTAGAAGATACAGTGCCCTAGTCCAACTTCAATATACTATAAAAGAACAGATGGAAGCAATTATGATTGACTTCTATCTTTAAAATAAATGGTCTTATAGGGAAAACGTGTCCCCTCATAAAATATAGGATAGTACGGATGGAAGGCTTTTGTAGACTGGAGGACGAAGGAGTTTAGAAACTCTCCTTAAAAGTTAGTTGAGCCGGAGTATGGTGGTGTAAATCATTATTAAAAATTATTTCTAAATCGAAATAGTTGACAATTAGAATGATAAGTATTATAATGTTTTTTATTCGTATCGATATAGAAATAAATTGGAGGTGTTATGAAAGATAGTCATTTGCTAGCCCATCATATTCGTTTGTTGAATGGGCGGATTTTTCAAAAGTTACTGAGTCAAGATCCTGAGGCTCTTTATAGGGGTGAACAGGGCAAGATTTTAGCGGTTTTATGGAATAGTAAAACTGGCTGCGCAACTGCGACAGATATTGCTCTGGCAACTGGGCTTGCGAATAATACGCTGACGACTATGATCAAAAAGCTAGAGGAACAAAAGCTTGTAATTGTTAGTCCGTGTGGGAAAGACAAGCGTAAGAAGTATTTAGTTTTAACGGAGTTAGGCAAGTCCCAGAAAGAAGTGGGACATCGTGTCAGTCAGAAATTGGATACGATCTTTTACAAAGGTTTTTCAGAGGAAGAAATTCGTCAGTTTGAAGCCTTTCAAGAAAGAATTTTGGCGAATCTGAAAGAGAAGGCAAATGAGGATTAAAATAGATCAAATTAGCTGTTTATAAGTAAAGGCCACTTTTGACTTTGTTTTCCAACTTTTAGGACAAGGAAACTATGTGGTTAGCTATGGTCAGACTCAGATTGATGGCCTTGCTTATGCCTAGTACCATATCTTCCGTTTAGAGAACGGGAAAATTGAGGAGCATTGGGACAATAAGGAAGTCATGCCTAAGGTAGAAGACTTGATCAATCGAGGAAAGTTTTAAAATGAGGACAAAGAATGATTGAATACAAAAATGTAGCTTTACGTTACACAGAAAAAGATGTCTTGAGAGATGTCAATTTACGAATTGAGAATGGCGAGTTTATGGTTTTAGTTGGGCCATCTGGCTCAGGTAAGACGACCATGATTAAGATGATTAACCGTCTCTTGGAACCGACTGATGGAAATATTTTTATGGATGGCAAGCGCATCAAAGACTATGACGAGCGGGAGCTTCGTCTGTCTACTGGTTATGTTTTACAGGCCATTGCTCTCTTTCCCAATCTAACGGTTGCGGAAAATATTGCCCTGATTCCTGAGATGAAGGGCTGGACTAAGGAAGAAATTGCTCAGAAAACAGAAGAGCTCTTGGCTAAGGTTGGTTTACCAGTAGCCGAGTATGGGCATCGTTTGCCTAGTGAATTATCTGGTGGAGAACAGCAACGGGTTGGTATTGTCCGTGCCATGATTGGCCAGCCTAAGATTCTCCTCATGGACGAACCTTTTTCAGCTTTGGATGCTATTTCGAGAAAACAGTTGCAGGTTCTGACGAAAGAATTGCATAAAGAGTTTGGAATGACAACGATTTTTGTAACCCATGATACGGATGAAGCTCTGAAATTGGCGGACCGTATTGCTGTCTTGCAGGATGGAGAGATTCGCCAGGTAGCGAATCCCGAGACAATTTTAAAAGCGCCTGCAACAGACTTTGTAGCAGACTTGTTTGGAGGTAGTGTTCATGACTAATTTAATTGCAACTTTTCAGGATCGTTTTAGTGATTGGTTGACAGCTCTATCTCAACATTTGCAGTTGTCACTTTTGACCCTGTTACTAGCTATTTTTATCGCGATTCCTTTGGCTGTTTCTCTTCGCTATCATGAGAAATTGGCCGACTGGGTCTTGCAGATTGCAGGGGTTTTCCAGACTATCCCGTCACTGGCCTTGTTAGGGCTCTTTATTCCCTTGATGGGAATTGGAACCTTGCCTGCTTTGACAGCATTAGTGATTTATGCGATTTTTCCGATTTTGCAAAATACCATCACTGGACTCAAGGGAATTGATCCGAGTCTGCAAGAGGCTGGGATCGCCTTTGGGATGACTAGATGGGAGCGTCTCAAGAAGTTTGAAATTCCACTTGCCATGCCTGTTATCATGTCTGGGATTCGGACAGCAGCAGTATTGGTTATCGGTACGGCAACCTTGGCGGCCTTGATTGGTGCAGGGGGACTAGGTTCCTTTATCCTTTTGGGAATTGACCGTAATAATGCCAGTCTGATTTTGATTGGGGCACTTTCTTCTGCAGTGCTAGCCATTGCCTTTAACTTCCTACTAAAAGTGATGGAAAAGGCAAAATTGCGGACGATTTTCTCTGGTTTTGCCTTGGTGACCTTATTGCTAGGTCTGTCTTATAGTCCATCCCTCTTAGCTCAAAAAGAGAAAGAAAACTTGGTGATTGCTGGGAAATTGGGTCCAGAACCAGAAATTTTGGCCAATATGTATAAGTTGCTGATTGAAGAAAATACCAGCATGACTGCTACTGTTAAACCGAATTTTGGGAAAACAAGCTTTCTCTATGAAGCTCTGAAAAAAGGCGATATTGACATCTATCCTGAATTTACTGGTACGGTGACTGAAAGTTTACTTCAACCATCACCGAAAGTAAGTCATGAGCCAGAGCAGGTTTATAATGTGGCGCGTGATGGTATTGCCAAACAGGATCATCTAGCCTATCTCAAACCCATGTCTTATCAAAATACCTATGCTGTAGCTGTTCCGAAAAAAATTGCTCAAGAATACGGCTTGAAGACCATTTCGGACTTGAAAAAAGTGGAAGGTCAGTTGAAGGCAGGCTTTACACTTGAGTTTAATGACCGTGAAGATGGAAATAAGGGCTTGCAGTCAATGTATGGTCTCAATCTCAATGTGGCGACCATGGAACCAGCCCTTCGCTATCAGGCAATTCAGTCAGGCGATATTCAAATCACGGACGCCTATTCAACCGATGCGGAATTGGAGCGTTATGATTTACAGGTCTTGGAAGATGACAAACAACTCTTCCCGCCTTATCAGGGGGCACCACTTATGAAAGAAGCTCTTCTCAAGAAACATCCAGAGTTGGAAAGAGTTCTTAATAAATTGGCTGGTAAGATTACAGAGAGCCAGATGAGCCAGCTTAACTATCAAGTGGGTGTCGAAGGCAAGTCAGCAGAACAAGTAGCCAAGGAATTTCTACAAGAACAAGGTTTGTTGAAGAAATAGCTTGAAAAGCTAAACTTAACTTGGTTAAACGACTAGATAGAAAAATGCTCAGACAATGTCGTCTGGGCTTTTTTGATTATTGAAAAGATAAAAAACTCAGTAGCCTAGAAATAAGGCAACCGAGCTTTAATCTGTATTCAATTTTTAGGAATGAGAAGGTATAGATAAAATTGGACAACTTCCTGGTCTGTAAAGTCTTGTCCTTTTTTGAGCCACCAGGTCAATGTCTCGATAAAGTTGAACACGACTAAGTGTTGGAGGTAAGAAAGAGGTAGATTTGGGTGAGCTTCTTTTAAATCATCAGCCATCACGGAATAGACATGGTGTTCTAGCTCTCTCTGGAGTTGACGGAGGAAGTAGTCATTTTTGGAAAATAGCAGACTGGTGATATGGTCTTGGTTTTTCTGAAAATGGAGAAAGAGGTGGGCGAGGTAGTCCTCGGTCGAAATGGATTGCTCTCTTTCAAAGAGGTGATGGAAGAGGTAGTGACAAAGCTCGTCCAGAAGTAGTTCCTTACTCTCATAGTGACAGTAAAAGGTGGAGCGTCCCACATCTGCGAGATCAATGATATCCTGAACTGTAGTGGACTCGTAGCCCTTATCGTTCAAAAGTTGTAAAAAAGCTTGATAGATGGCTTTTTTGGTTTTGCTGACACGGCGGTCAATGTTAGTCATATGGACACTTGAGGCAAATTGTTCAGAACTGAATAAAGCTGACGTTTTGCTTCTATCCTTTCTTTGAGTTTTAGTGGATAATGATAATGAACAAGGTGTTCATAAATCTATTATAACAAAGGAATGAGAAAGATGAAGGCAAAATATACTGTTTGGCTAGCTTTTTTCTTAAATTTAAGCTATGCCATTGTTGAGTTTATTGCAGGAGGAATCTTTGGTTCGAGTGCTGTTCTTGCTGATTCTGTCCATGATTTGGGAGATGCGATTGCTATTGGGATCTCAGCCTTTTTGGAAAGTATCTCCAATCGTGAAGAAGACAATCAGTACACCTTGGGCTATAAGCGGTTTAGCCTGCTAGGAGCCTTGGTAACAGCTGTGATTCTCGTAACAGGCTCTGTTCTAGTCATTTTGGAAAATGTCACGAAGATTTTGCATCCACAATCGGTCAATGATGAGGGGATTCTCTGGTTAGGAATTATTGCGATTATTATCAATGTGCTAGCGAGTCTCGTCATTCGCAAAGGACAAACCAAGAACGAATCCATTCTCAGCCTGCACTTTCTGGAAGATACCTTGGGTTGGGTGGCTGTCATCCTGATGGCCATTGTTCTTCGATTTACCGATTGGTATATCTTGGATCCGCTCTTGTCTCTTGCTATTTCCTTCTTTATTCTTTCAAAAGCCCTTCCACGTTTTTGGAGAACGCTCAAGATATTCCTCGATGCAGTGCCAGAAGGAGTAGATATCCAGAAAATCAAGACGGATTTAGCAGAATTGGACCATGTCGCTAGTATCAATCAGCTTAATCTCTGGACTATGGATGGTTTGGAAAAAAATGCCATTGTCCATGTTTGTTTAAAAGAGATGGAGCATATGGAAACTTGTAAAGAATCTATTCGAATTTTCCTCAAAGATTGTGGCTTTCAAAATATTACCATTGAAGTTGATGCTAACCTAGAAAGTCACCAAGCACATAAGCGAAAGGTGTGAGTTGGAGCGGAATCATAGAGATTATTAGAGAAACAGCCTTGCTAGAGGTAGTTTTGTAATCCTAATCATTCCTTGTACTCTCTCTCAGAGTCAGTCTGGTTCCCAGCATGGTCAGGCTAGGGATTTTGCGACCGTGGAGTACTTCCTTATTAAGAATATCCATACCTGCTCGGCCCATTTCTTCAGTATAAACTGTAATACTAGAGAGGGGAGGATAGACCTGCTTGGTCAGGCTGGTGTCGTTAAAGGAAATAAGACTGACGCGGTCTGGCAGGCTGATTCCAGATTCTTGGAGCGCACGAAGGGCACCGATGGCTAAACTATCGCTAGCTGCAAAAAATGCTGGTGGGAGTTGGTTTCCCAAGCTCTGAATGGCCTCCTTCATCAAGTCATAGCCAGACTGGGCGGTAAAGCTTCCTTGAAAGACCAGTTCATCATGATAGATTCCTTTTGTTTGACTGTAGTTTCTGAAATTTTCCAGCCGCTTATCCTCAATGATTTCTTCTTGGTCGGTTGTTTCTTCAAGGCCTGTTAGAATCCCAATGCGATTCATCCCTTGACTGAGAAAATAATCGACAACCTGTTTCATGGCAGTGTAAAAATCCGTGATAATGCAGGTATGTCCTAGTGAAAGAGTATCGCTGTCTAGAAAGACCAGGGGTTTTTGGTATTCTTCAAAGGCAGAAATCTGAGCTCGACTAAACTTTCCGATGCAGAGAATCCCAATCACTTCCTCGCTTAGGGTAAAAGGATGATCATTAAAATAGCGTAAGATATCATAGTCCAACTCTTGGGCTCTTTTTTCTATGCCTAGGCGAATCTGGTAGTAGTAGAGGTCGTCCAGCTCCCCTTGTTCGCTGACCCATTGGATAATGGCAATCTTTTGCTTGGGTTTGTGGGACTCGCCTGTCTTGAGGTGCTTAGTGTAGCCCAACTCTTCAGCAACAGTTAAAATACGGTGTCTGGTTTCTTCTGTAACAGATAGGCTCTGGTCGCGGTTGAGGACACGGGATACGGTCGCGATAGAGACAGAGGCTAGCTGTGCAATGTCTTTTAAGGTAGCCATAAATCCTCCTTCTTTAAGGTTAGTATATCATATTTTTCTGCTTTTTTACTGATAGTTTAGTAAAACTTTAGTAAAAAGGATTGACCTTGGGAAATCCCTTGGATACAATAGAAGAAAACGATTACACGTTAAGGTGACTTAACGGACAGTCAAAGGAGAATTCATATGACACAACATCTTACTGCAGAAGCACTTCGTAAAGACTTTCTTGCTGTTTTTGGTCAAGAAGCAGACCAAACTTTCTTTTCACCAGGCCGTATCAATTTGATTGGTGAACACACAGACTACAACGGTGGGCACGTTTTTCCGGCTGCTATTTCTTTGGGAACTTACGGTGCAGCTCGCAAGCGTGATGACCAAGTTTTGCGTTTCTACTCAGCCAACTTTGAGGACAAGGGTATTATCGAAGTCCCTCTTGCTAATCTCAAATTTGAAAAAGAGCACAACTGGACCAACTATCCAAAAGGGGTTCTTCATTTCTTGCAAGAAGCTGGGTATGTGATTGACAAAGGGTTTGATTTTTATGTTTATGGGAATATCCCAAATGGTGCTGGCTTGTCTTCTTCAGCATCCTTGGAACTTTTGACAGGGGTAGTGGCAGAGCATCTCTTTGATTTAAAATTAGAGCGTCTCGATTTGGTTAAAATCGGAAAACAAACAGAAAACAACTTTATCGGAGTCAACTCTGGTATCATGGACCAGTTTGCTATCGGTATGGGTGCAGAGCAACGTGCTATTTACCTTGATACCAATACCTTAGAGTATGATTTGGTACCACTTGATTTGAAGGACAATGTCGTTGTTATTATGAACACCAACAAACGCCGTGAATTGGCGGACTCTAAATACAATGAACGACGTGCTGAGTGTGAAAAAGCAGTGGAGGAATTACAAGCTGCCTTGGATATTCAGACCTTGGGTGAATTGGACGAGTGGACCTTTGACCAATATAGCTATCTGATTAAAGATGAAAATCGTTTGAAACGTGCTCGCCATGCTGTGCTTGAAAACCAACGTACCCTTAAAGCGCAAGCAGCCCTTCAAGCAGGAGATTTGGAAACATTTGGTCGTTTGATGAATGCGTCACACGTTTCTCTGGAACATGATTATGAAGTAACTGGTTTGGAATTGGATACCCTTGTTCATACAGCTTGGGCACAAGAAGGAGTTCTCGGTGCTCGTATGACAGGGGCTGGTTTTGGCGGCTGTGCCATTGCTTTGGTGCGAAAAGATGCTGTTGAGGCCTTTAAGGAAGCTGTAGGCAAACACTACGAAGAAGTCGTTGGATATGCTCCAAGCTTCTATATCGCTGAAGTTGCAGGTGGCAGTCGCGTCCTTGACTAGTCAAAAGGAGGCTCTATAGTGACCTTAGTAGATAAATTTGTAACACATGTCATTTCTGAAAGTTCATTTGAGGAAATGGATCGAATCTACCTGACCAATCGTGTCTTGGCACGAGTGGGAGATGGTGTTTTGGAAGTTGAGACCAATCTGGATAAATTGATTGACCTCAAGGATCAGTTGGTTGAGGAAGCTGTTCGATTAGAGACGATTGAGGATAGTCAGACTGCGCGTGAAATTCTTGGTGCTGAACTGATGGACTTGGTGACCCCTTGTCCAAGTCAGGTCAATCGTGATTTCTGGGAAACCTATGCCAGATCTCCTGAGCAAGCGATAGAGGATTTCTACCAACTCAGTCAGAAAAATGACTACATCAAACTCAAGGCTATTGCTAAAAATATCGCTTATCGTGTTCCATCTGACTACGGAGAGCTTGAGATTACCATCAACCTCTCTAAGCCTGAAAAGGATCCCAAAGAGATTGCGGCAGCCAAGTTGGTGCAAGCTAGTAATTATCCTCAGTGTCAGCTTTGTCTAGAGAATGAGGGCTACCATGGTCGAGTTAACCACCCAGCTCGCAGCAACCACCGGATTATCCGTTTTGAAATGGCTGGTCAGGAGTGGGGCTTCCAGTATTCGCCCTATGCTTACTTTAATGAGCACTGTATTTTCTTAGATGGCCAGCATCGTCCCATGGCCATTAGTCGTCAGAGTTTTGAACGTCTGCTAGCGATCGTAGAGCAGTTTCCAGGATATTTTGCTGGCTCTAATGCCGACTTGCCGATTGTGGGAGGCTCTATTCTAACTCATGATCACTATCAGGGAGGTCGTCACGTATTTCCGATGGAATTGGCTCCCTTGCAAAAGACCTTTCGATTTGCAGGTTTTGAGCAGGTCAAGGCTGGGATTGTCAAGTGGCCAATGTCAGTGTTGCGTTTGACTTCGGCTTCCAAAGAAGATTTGATCAATTTGGCTGATAAGATTTTGCAGGAATGGCGCCAGTATTCAGATCCTGCAGTGCAGATTTTGGCAGAGACAGACGGGACACCGCATCACACTATCACACCCATTGCTCGTAAACGCGATGGACAGTTTGAGTTGGACTTAGTCTTGCGGGACAATCAGACTTCTGCAGAGCATCCTGACGGCATCTATCATCCTCACAAGGATGTCCAACATATCAAGAAGGAAAATATCGGCTTGATTGAGGTCATGGGCTTGGCAATCTTGCCACCACGTCTGAAAGAAGAAGTGGAGCAAGTCGCTAGCTATCTTGTAGGAGAAGCTGTTACAGTTGCCGATTATCATCAGGAGTGGGCAGACCAACTCAAATCCCAACATCCAGACCTAACAGATAAAGAAAAAGCCCTTGAAATCGTCAAGGACTCTGTAGGTGCTATCTTTGCGCGTGTACTTGAGGATGCAGGAGTCTACAAGCAGACAGAACAAGGACAGGCAGCCTTTATGCGCTTTGTGGAGCAGGTCGGAATTTTGCCAGACTAGGAGCTTTCTCCTTGCACAGTCCTATAAAAAGTAGTATCATAGTGTCGTTTGAACTATCAGGAGGAAACGATGAAAGATTTTCATTTTGACGCTATATCTGCCTTTGAAAATTACGAAATTGAACAAATGAGAGATGGTCACGTTGTGGTGACCACAAAAGTAGTGGACTCGTCGCTCAACTACTATGGCTATGCCCATGGTGGCTATCTCTTTACCCTTTGCGACCAGATTAGTGGTTTGGTGCTCATCTCGCTAGGACTAGACGTAGTGACGCTTCAATCCTCTATCAACTACCTCAAGGCAGGAAAACTTGACGATGTGCTGACCATTAAAGGAGAATGTGTCCATCAAGGTCGCACAACCTGTGTGGTGGATGTCGATATTACCAATCAAGAAGGCAGAAATGTCTGCAAGGCAACATTTACCATGTTTGTCACAGGCCAGCGGTCAGAAGACAGACAGGTAAGGATATAGATAACTAAAAAAGAGGCTCGCACCTCTTTTTCTTATTTCTTTTTATGATTCAGTACCGCATTGAGGACAATGGCGAGTAGGCTGGCTACGACGATTCCGTTTGAGAAGAACATTTGGAAGGCTGTCGGCATGCTGACAAAGAGATTACTGTTGTTGAGTCCGACACCTGCAGCGATTGATACAGCTGCTATAAGGAAGTTGTGTTCATTGTTAGCAAAGTCAACACGAGCGAGGATTTGCATCCCTTGAATCGATACAAAACCAAACATCACCAGCATGGCACCACCGAGGACAGGGCTTGGAATGATTTGGGCAAGGGCGCCAAACTTAGGAAGGAGTCCAAGGAGAACCAGGAAACCAGCCGCGTAGTAGATTGGAAGACGAGTCTTGATACCTGATAATTTAACCAAACCAACGTTTTGTGAAAATCCTGTGTAAGGGAAGGTGTTAAAGATTCCTCCGAGAAGTACGGCCAAGCCTTCTGCGCGGTAACCGTTGCGAAGGCGCGTGCTGTCGATTGGATCCTTTGTGATATCAGATAAGGCTAGATAAACACCAGTCGACTCAACCATAGACACCGTTGCGATGATACACATCATGACAATAGATGAGATTTCAAAGGTTGGCATCCCAAAGTAGAGGGGAGTTGGGACATGGACAAGTGGTGCTGCTGCAACAGGAGAGAAGTCAACCAAGCCCATGCTAGCAGCAATGGCAGTTCCAACAACCAGACCAATCAAAATGGAGATAGACTTGATAAATCCTTTGGTAAAGATGTTAATCAAGAGGATAATCAAAACAGTAATAGCTGCAAGCAAGAGACTTTGACCAGTTGGCTCTGGAACGTTATTTCCCATATTTCCAATAGCGACAGGAATCAAGGTTAAACCAATCGTAGTAATAACAGATCCTGTTACGATAGATGGGAAGAGATTGGCCACTTTTGAGAAGATGCCTGAAACAAGAACAACGTAAATCCCTGATGCGATAAGGGCACCAAACATAGCGCCACTACCATGGCTTTGTCCAATCATAATCAAGGGAGCGACTGATTGGAAGGCAACTCCGAGAACGACTGGTAGCCCAATCCCAAAGTATTTGTTGAGTTGGAGTTGGAGGAAAGTTGCCACCCCACACATGAAGATATCTGTAGAAATCAGGTAGGTCAATTGCTCAGTTGAATAGCCAAGGGCTGTCGCAATCATGATGGGAACCAGGATAGATCCTGAGTACATGGCTAGTAAGTGCTGCAAGCCAAGAACGGCTGCTTGCGAGTGTTTTTCTTGAGTTTGCATTAGAGATCTGCCTCCTTAAATACGACTTGACCATTTTCAAAACGATCCAAGCGAGCGAGTGATAGAACAGGATAGCCTGCTTTTTCAAGCAAATCACGGCCATCTTGGAAGGATTTTTCAATCACAATACCGATAGCTTCGACTGTGGCACCAGCTTGTTCGATGATTTGAATCAAGCCTTTAGCAGCTTGGCCATTAGCAAGGAAATCGTCGATAATCAAGACCTTGTCCTCTGGTGAGAGGAATTTTCCAGCGATAGAAACGGTGCTGGTCACCTGCTTGGTAAAGGAGTAAACTTCGGCAGTCAAGATGCCTTCGTTCATAGTGATGTTTTTAGCTTTTTTAGCAAAAATCATGGGAACGTTTAAGGTTTCAGCTGTAAAAAGGGCTGGGGCAATACCTGACGCTTCAATGGTCACAACCTTGGTAATGCCAGCAGCAGCGAATTTTTCCGCAAAAACCTTACCAATCTCTCGCATCAAGCTAAAGTCAATTTGATGGGTTAAAAAGGAATCCACCTTGAGGATGTTGTCACCCAAGATCTGCCCATCCTTGAGGATGCGCTCTTCTAATAATTTCATAAGACCTCCTAAAGTCTAAAAGCCAGTTTACTTGTTGGTTAAATGTTTCTATGGTGATCCAGTTTGCTAGTACTATATATTTGATAAAACTAGTACGAGCGAAGCGAGTCTTATCAAATATTTCCCGTTGTAGTGGTATCATAGACAATAAGTTTGTTATTGTCTATGACGGAATTTTTGAGACTTTTGGCTCAAAAATTAGGGATGAAATTCCGAAGGAAGTTGCTCCCGTCCGCACTAATTAAGGGAAATATTAAAAATATTCAAAAAGGACCTACTTAATCTCTAAGCAAGTCCCCAAAATAGGCATGGCAAAAAGGACCATACCTTACTTCTGACTTACTTATTGTTAGGTGTTCCGGCACCTTGTAGAAACGTCGTGCCAATTCACGACATAAACAAGTAAAATGATATTCAATTTTAAATAGGCTTGAGCCAATGTTTTTATTTTACACTAAATAACTTTAGAAATCAAATATTTTGTTAGTGTTTTAATGAAAAAAACGAACAAAAAAGAAACCTACAACGAGATACAGTGTTGTAGGGTTCTATTATTCTATTCACTAAATCTTAAAAAATAACCATCAGGATCCAAAATCGCAAATTCATGAGGGTAAATAAAGCTATCTCCAACACGAAACTTTCTTTTGGTTAAGGAACGATAAATAGGATAGTTTGCCTCCATCACTTTTTGATAGAGTTTTGGAACATCTGCAATGCCAAAGGAAATATTGATACCGCGCCCGAAAGGATAGGTCAGCTGAGCTAATTCTTCTGCGCTGCCTTCTTCTAGCATAAGTTGGCAGTCTTCAAGCGAGAGGAAGAGAAATTTCTCCTCTGGACGCTCGTATTCGACAGAGAATCTTAGCAGGTCGCAGTAGAAGTGGCGTGATTTTTCGATGTCAGATACTACAAATTCAGGAATGACAGCTTGATAGTCCATTCGTTTTCTCCTTAGAGTTCAATCTCCAAGACAATCGGTGTATGGTCTTGACGAGCTCCTGAGTCGATCATATCAGACTTAGTTACTTTGTCAGCGATGCGGTTGCTGGTGAGCCAGTAGTCGATTCTCCAGCCTGTATTGTTGATTTTAGAAGTCTTGCTGCGCTGTGCCCACCAAGTGTAGCGTTCTGGAACATCACCGTGAACGTGGCGGAAGGTATCCGTAAATCCAGTTGCCAAAAGGTTGGTAAATCCAGCACGTTCCTCGTCGGTAAATCCTGGTGAACGGCGGTTGCTGGCAGGATTTGCAAGGTCGATTTCATTGTGGGCCACATTGTAGTCACCGGTCGCAAGGACTGGTTTTTCTTTGTCTAGTTGAGCCAAGTACTCAGCATATTTGACATCCCAGATTTGGCGTTCTTCCAAGCGTTTGAGGCCGTCTCCAGCGTTTGGAGTGTAAACTTGGGTCACGAAAAATTTATCAAATTCTAGAGTGATGATGCGGCCTTCCAAGTCCATGGTAGAAGGGGCACCGATTTCTGGGAAAGTGACAGTGGGTGTGAGTTCTTTCTTATAGAGAAACATGGTTCCAGCATAGCCTTTACGGGCAGGCTCTTGGGAAGAGCGCCACGTGTTTTCGTAGCCTGGGAAGAGTTCTTCTAAAATTTCCAAATGTTTCTTTGTAGGCCCTTTGGCAGAAAGCTTGGTTTCTTGGATAGCGATAATATCAGCATTTTCAGCAACCAAGGTTTTTAGGACTTCTTGGGATAATTTGGCACGAGCTGAGTCGCTCGTTAGGGCTGCATTGAGGGAATCAATATTCCATGAGATAAGTTTCATAAAGTTACCTTTTTCATTCAGATTATAGATTTTATTATACCAAAAAAAGGCCTATTTCCCCAACGTATGGTTTGAAAAATTACTCTTTAGACTTTATCCTGAGAAAATAAAAATTCCCTAAACTATTTAGAAAAAAATCTAAATAGCTCTTGTGTTTAGAATAGAAAGGTGTATAATGTTATTTAGAAAAACATCTAAATAGAAAGTGAAGTTACATATATGTCAAATAAGAGAACAATCCTTCTTTTTGTGGTCTTGGCTTATGCCCTTGCTTGGATAATATGGTTGGCACTATGGCTAAGTGGTGTTGGTCTAAATTCTCCATGGAGTCAACTTGCTAGTATTGTAGCCATGTGGATGCCTGCGCTTGCAGTCTTTCTCTTAGGGAAAATCACGAATCAACCTAGTGGAATCAAATCTAAATTAGTCGTGAATCTCAAGAGAAACTGGCGCTTTTACTTACTAGCTATCTGGTTACCAGCAGTCATCAGTTTTTTAGGAGCGGGACTTTATTTTCTTGTATTCCCTAGCAATTTCAGCCTTGATTTTGAATCTATTCAAGCCATCTTACAAGAAAAAGGTGTCTCTCAATCAGCCATTCCCTTATCTTCCTTGGTCTTGATTCAAATCCTAGCTAGTTTGACCTACGCTCCTTTTCTTAATAGTTTCTTTGCATTGGGAGAGGAAATTGGTTGGCGTGGCTATCTTTACCCAGCTCTAAGAGGACGCTTTTCACTAGTCCAGACTCATGTCTTGCTTGGTCTCATTTGGAGTCTTTGGCATCTACCAATCAATTTGCAAGGCTATAATTATGGACTATCTTATTTTGCTTATCCTGTTTTGGGAGTTGTTGCTATGTTTCTATCTTGTTTTAGCCTAGGAATATTGTTGAGCTGGTTGTTGGAAAAGACAGGTTCTATCTGGGCTTCTGCCCTATTTCATGGGGCAATCAATGCAACTGCAGGTATTGGGTTACTCTTTCAATTACCTGGAGAAAAAGTTTCAAGCCTCTTGATTTTAGGCCCATCACCGACAGGAATGCTATCAGTTTTACCTTGCTTAGTCCTAGCCCTACTAATATTACAAAGGGAAAGGAGTCATTATGAGTTTTGCAAATAGCTTTAAAGCCTTATCTCATCCAGTTAGGAGAGAGATTTTGAATTTACTCAAAACAGGTAGATTACCTGCAGGAGAAATTGCCAGTCAATTCGAGTTGACTAGTGCAACTATTTCACATCATCTCACGATTTTGAAAGCAGCGGATTTGATTCATGAAATGAAAGAAAAAAACTTTATTTATTATGAGTTAAACACATCGGTTTTAGAGGATATAATGGTTTGGTTAGCAGATCTGAAAGGAGATCATTTTGATGAAGATAAAAATCAATAAGAAATTGGTATTATTTACGAGCATTCTCATCCTACTACCTTCCCTTGTAGGTTGTGTTTTCTGGAATCAATTACCAGAGGAGATACCCACTCATTTTAATCTACTGGGTCAAGCAGATGGCTACAATCATAAAATGTCTGCTATCTTTGGATTACCTACTCTCATGCTTTTGATGCATTGGTTGCTTCTATTTTTAATGATTAAGGATCCTAAATCTAGCAATATCAGTTCAAAAATACAAGTTTTGATTTACTGGATTATTCCTTTTGTATCTTGTCTATCAATGATTTCTATATACGGAGAATCTTTGGGTTATTCCATGATGAGTGGGCTACTAGCTCAGATTTTTATGGGAGTCGTGATGATCGTAATTGGAAATTATCTACCAAAAACACACCGAAATTATATAATCGGTATTCGACTTCCGTGGACCTTGGAGAGTGATAAAAACTGGAGAAAAACACATCGATTAGCTGGAAAAATTTGGGTATTAGGAGGATTGTTATTGTTTCTAAATTCCTTTGTGCAACTGTATGTTTACTGGGTATTCTTCTTGACACTTTTCTTTGTAGTGATAATTCCTAGTGTCTATTCTTATCAATTATCAAAATTAGAATCTTGAAACAGGTATTTGAGTCATTAGTTAGAGAAGTTGGTCTGATAAGTCTATTTCCCCAACGTATGGTTTGAAAAATCACCCTCTTTCGTTTATAATGAAGAATGATTTTATGAAAAGGAGTGAAAATAAATGAAATTTTACTCATATGACTATGTACTTAGCCAAATCAGTCAGCAAAATGGTATCATGATTGGCTTTGGGATTGTGCTCCTAGCTATCACAGGATTTTTTGCTTTTAAAGCCTATCGAGATAAAAAGGGGACTAAGTTTCGGGAATTGGTCATGATTTTAGCCTTGACCTTAGTGGCCATGCTTTTGGTGACGATTTCAAAATACCAGACCGATCAAGCCTCTAACAATCAATTTCAAACTTCCCTTCATTTCATAGAGGTCATTTCCAAAGACTTGGGAGTGGATAAATCAGAAGTTTATGTCAATACTTCAGCTGCCACTGATGGAGCGCTTGTCAAGGTCGGTTCAAATTTCTACCGTGCTATAAACGGAAGTGACCCAGACAAGTATCTTTTAGAGAAATTAGAATTGCATCAGACAGACGCTATTGAATTGGTGGAGGTAAACAAATGACACTCAACTATATGGAAATTTTAATCAAACTGGCCTTGGGCCTCTTTTCGCTGGTTTTCGTTATCAATGTGACCGGAAAGGGGAATCTGGCACCTAATTCTGCGACAGACCAAATTCAGAACTATGTTCTTGGTGGGATCATCGGTGGGGTGATTTACAATAGTTCAATCAGTATCTTGCAGTATGCAGTGATTTTGATGATGTGGACAATTTTGATCTTGACCCTTAAATGGCTCAATAACAATGTTCGTTTTGTCAAACGCTTGATTGATGGAAAACCAACCCTCCTCATCAAAAATGGAAAGATTGACCCAGAAGCCTGTCGTTCAGTTGGTTTATCTGCAGCGGATGTAGCCCTCAAACTTCGTAGTCAAGGGATTTTCCAGATGAAACAAGTCAAACGAGCTGTGCAAGAGCAAAATGGTCAACTCATCGTGGTTCAAATGGGAGATGAAAATCCTAAGTATCCAGTAGTGACTGACGGTGTGATCCAAGTGGACGTCTTGGAATCGATTGGCCGTAGTGAAGAGTGGCTGCTTGATAATCTCGGTAAACAAGGGCATGACAATGTAGCCAATATCTTTATCGCTGAGTATGACAAGGGTGCGGTCACAGTCGTAACCTATGAATAAGAAAAAACTGGGGTCTTGTACTCTTCGAAAATCTCTTCAAACTGCGTCAACGTCGCCTTGCTGTATGTAGGTTACTGACTTCGTCAGTTCTATCTACAACCTCAAAGCAGTGCTTTGATCAGCCTGCGGCTAGTTTCCTAGTTTGCTCTTTGATTTTCATTGAGTATTGGCCTCAGGTTTCCATTTGCAATCAGAAAGGGATGTTATGTCCATTATTCAAAAACTTTGGTGGTTTTTCAAGTTAGAAAAACGCCGTTATCTAGTCGGAATTGTGGCCTTGGTCTTGGTTTCCGTACTCAATCTCATTCCCCCTATGGTCATGGGGAGGGTTATTGATGCCATTACATTGGGGCAATTAAGCCAGCAGGACCTTCTTTTTGACCTATTTTATTTGCTACTTGCGGCCTTTGGGATGTACTACCTGCGCTATGTTTGGCGTATGTATATCCTTGGAACTTCCTACCGTCTGGGACAGATTATGCGGTCTCGCTTGTTTGAGCATTTCACAAAAATGTCTCCAGCCTTTTATCAGACCTATCGGACAGGGGACTTGATGGCACATGCAACCAACGATATCAATGCCTTGACTCGTCTAGCAGGTGGTGGGGTCATGTCTGCGGTGGATGCCTCTATCACGGCTCTAGTGACTTTGCTGACCATGCTCTTTAGCATTTCCTGGCAGATGACTCTGGTTGCCATTCTACCCCTGCCTTTTATGGCCTATGCGACTAGTTGTTTAGGCAGAAAGACTCACAAGGCTTTTGGCGAATCGCAAGCTGCCTTTTCCGAACTCAATAACAAGGTGCAGGAGTCTGTATCAGGTATCAAAGTGACCAAGTCTTTCGGTTACCAGTCGGATGAGCTCAAGTCCTTTCAGGCGGTTAATGAATTGACCTTCCAAAAGAACCTCCAAACCATGAAATACGATAGTCTCTTTGACCCCATGGTTCTCTTATTTGTTGGTTCCTCCTATGTTTTAACCCTCTTGGTAGGCTCCTTGATGGTTCAGAAAGGGCAAATCACGGTTGGGAATCTGGTCACCTTTATCAGCTACTTGGATATGCTAGTTTGGCCTCTTATGGCCATCGGCTTCCTCTTTAATATTACACAGCGAGGGAAGGTTTCCTACCAGCGGATTGAAGATCTTTTGTCTCAGGAATCACCCGTACAAGACCCTGAGTTTCCTCTAGACAGTATCGAAAATGGGCGCTTGCAGTATGCCATTGATAGCTTTGCCTTTGAAAATGAGGAAACACTGACAAATGTTCACTTTAGTTTGGAAAAAGGTCAAACGCTGGGCTTGGTCGGGCAGACAGGATCTGGAAAAACGTCCTTGATCAAGCTTCTCTTGCGTGAATATGATGTGGATAAGGGTGCTATTTACCTAAACGGTCATAATATTCGTGACTATCGTCTGACAGACCTTCGTAGTCTCATGGGCTATGTCCCTCAGGACCAGTTCCTCTTTGCGACTTCAATCTTAGACAATATTCGCTTTGGGAATCCTGATTTACCACTTTCAGCGGTCGAGGAAGCGACTAAGCTAGCCCAAGTTTACCAAGACATTGTAGCCATGCCTCAGGGATTTGATACGTTGATTGGTGAAAAGGGAGTCAGTCTTTCTGGTGGTCAAAAGCAGCGTCTGGCCATGAGTCGGGCTATGATTTTAGATCCAGATATCTTGATTTTGGATGATTCTTTGTCGGCTGTGGATGCCAAGACAGAGTATGCGATTATCGACAACCTCAAGGAGACGCGAAAGGACAAGACAACCATTATTACGGCTCATCGCCTGAGTGCAGTTGTCCATGCAGATTTGATTTTAGTTCTGCAAAATGGACAGATTATCGAACGAGGCAGGCACGAAGACTTACTAGCTTTGGATGGCTGGTATGCCCAAACCTACCAGTCTCAGCAGCTGGAAATGAAGGGAGAAGAAGATGCAGAATAAGAAAGAACAATGGACTGTATTGAAGCGCTTGATGTCTTATCTCAAGCCCTATGGACTCTTGACCTTTTTGGCACTCAGTTTTCTCCTAGCGACGACGGTCATTAAAAGTGTCATTCCTCTTGTGGCCTCCCACTTTATCGACCAGTATCTCAGCAATCTCAACCGACTCGCTGTGACCGTTTTGCTGGCCTACTATGGTCTATATATCCTGCAAACTGTAGTTCAGTATGTCGGCAATCTTCTCTTTGCGCGGGTATCCTACAGCATCGTTAGAGATATTCGTCGCGATGCCTTTGCTAATATGGAAAAACTGGGTATGTCTTACTTTGACAAGACGCCAGCAGGTTCCATCGTCTCTCGTTTGACAAATGACACCGAGACTATTAGTGATATGTTTTCGGGGATTTTATCTAGCTTTATCTCAGCAGTTTTCATCTTTCTGACAACTCTTTATACCATGTTGGTGTTGGATTTTCGTTTGACAGCTTTGGTCTTGCTCTTTCTCCCCTTGATTTTCCTTTTGGTCAATCTCTATCGGAAAAAATCAGTGAAAATCATTGAGAAAACCAGAAGTCTCTTGTCAGACATCAATAGTAAGCTGGCAGAGAATATCGAGGGAATCAGGATTATCCAGACCTTCAACCAAGAGAAGCGTCTGCAGGCAGAATTTGATGAAATCAACCAAGAACACTTGGTCTATGCCAACCGATCTGTAGCCTTGGATGCCCTCTTTTTGCGTCCCGCCATGAGTTTGCTGAAACTCTTAGGTTATGCAGTCTTGATGGCCTATTTTGGCTACCGTGGTCTTTCTATCGGGATAACGGCCGGAACCATGTATGCCTTTATCCAGTATATCAATCGTCTCTTTGATCCCCTGATTGAAGTGACGCAAAATTTTTCGACCCTTCAAACTTCCATGGTGTCTGCAGGTCGTGTCTTTGCCTTGATTGACGAGAGGACCTATGAGCCTCATCAAAAAGATGGGCAAGCCAAAGTCCAAGAGGGCAATATCCGTTTTGAACATGTGTGCTTCTCATATGATGGCAAACATCCGATTCTGGATGATATTTCCTTCTCTGTTAACAAGGGTGAAACCATTGCCTTTGTAGGTCATACAGGTTCAGGGAAATCTTCGATTATCAATGTCTTCATGCGCTTTTATGAATTTCAATCAGGGAGAGTTCTCTTGGACGATGTAGACATTCGGGACTACAGTCAGGAAGAGCTGAGAAAAAACATCGGTCTGGTCTTGCAGGAACCCTTCCTCTATCATGGGACCATTAAGTCCAATATCGCCATGTACCAAAATCTTAGTGATGAAGAGGTCCAGGCTGCGGCAGCCTTCGTGGATGCAGATTCCTTTATTCAAGAACTTCCTTTAGGCTATGATGCACCTGTTTCTGAGCGTGGATCGAGCTTCTCTACTGGTCAGCGTCAGCTTCTTGCCTTTGCTAGAACAGTCGCCAGTCAGCCTAAAATCCTGATTTTGGATGAAGCGACAGCCAATATTGACTCTGAAACAGAAAGTCTGGTTCAAGCTTCTCTGTCTAAGATGAGACAGGGGCGGACAACCATTGCCATTGCCCACCGTCTTTCTACTATCCAAGACGCCAACTGTATATACGTTTTGGACAAGGGGCGCATTATCGAGAGTGGAACCCATGAGGAACTCTTGGCCTTGGGAGGAACCTATCACAAGATGTATAGCTTGCAGGCAGGGGCCATGGTCTAATACTCTTTGATTTTCATTGAGCATAAGAAGGAAATCCTTCAAATTACAGATTTCTTTCACCGCCTTTTCCATTTTGTGGTATAATGAAAAATGTTGACAAATAGTATAATAAAAACAAAGGAGAAACAGCATGCTGAAATGGGAAGACTTGCCCGTGGAAATGAAATCAAGCGAGGTTGAGTCTTACTACCAGCTTGTCTCTAAAAGGAAGAGTTCGCTGATTTTCAAGCGTTGCTTGGATTGGGTTTTGGCCTTGGTTGTACTGGTTCTGACCTCTCCCATCTTTCTCATTTTGAGCGTTTGGATCAAGTTGGATAGCAAGGGGCCAGTGATTTACAAGCAAGAGCGCGTGACCCAGTACAATCGACCTTTCAAGATTTGGAAGTTCCGTACCATGGTGACGGATGCAGACAAAAAAGGGAGTCTGGTGACTTCAGCTAACGATAGCCGTATTACCAAGGTTGGCAATTTCATCCGCCGTGTGCGTTTGGACGAACTGCCTCAGTTGGTCAATGTTCTTAAAGGTGAGATGTCCTTTGTAGGGACGCGTCCTGAAGTGCCACGCTACACAGAGCAGTATAGCCCTGAAATGATGGCGACCTTGCTCTTACCAGCAGGGATTACCTCTCCAGCCAGCATTCACTACAAGGATGAGGACACCATCATCAGTCAAATGACGGAGAAAGGTCTGTCGGTTGACCAGGCCTATGTCGAACATGTCCTTCCTGAAAAGATGCGCTATAACCTCGCCTATCTCCGAGAGTTTAGTTTCCTTGGAGACATCAAAATCATGTTTCAAACCGTGTTTGAAGTGCTAAAATAAAGTAGTCATAAGAAAATGAGTACAGATAAAAGGAGCAAATCAATGCCAAATTACAATATTCCATTTTCACCACCCGATATTACAGAAGCAGAAATTGCTGAGGTAGCGGATACCCTGCGTTCTGGTTGGATCACAACAGGTCCTAAGACAAAAGAACTGGAGCGTCGCTTGTCTCAATACACACAGACGCCTAAGACTGTCTGTCTTAACTCTGCGACTGCCGCTCTTGAGTTGATTTTGCGCGTCTTGGAAGTTGGACCTGGTGATGAAGTCATCGTTCCAGCCATGACCTATACAGCTTCATGTAGTGTCATCACGCACGTAGGAGCAACACCTGTCATGGTGGATATTCAAGCAAATACTTTTGAGATGGACTATGACTTGCTGGAGCAAGCTATCACTGAGAAAACTAAGGTGATCATCCCAGTAGAGCTCGCGGGGATTGTTTGCGATTATGACCGTTTGTTCCAAGTAGTGGAGAAGAAACGTGATCTCTTTACCGCTTCAAGCAAGTGGCAAAAGGCCTTTAACCGTATCGTGATTGTTTCTGATAGTGCCCATGCTTTGGGATCTACTTATAAAGGACAACCAGCTGGTTCTATCGCTGACTTTACTTCTTTCTCATTCCATGCCGTTAAGAACTTTACAACGGCAGAAGGTGGAAGTGCGACTTGGAAGGCCAATCAAGCGATTGATGACGAAGAGATGTACAAGGAATTTCAAATCCTTTCCCTTCATGGTCAAACCAAAGATGCTCTTGCCAAGATGCAACTGGGGTCATGGGAATACGATATCGTCACACCAGCCTACAAGTGCAATATGACCGATATCATGGCTTCCCTTGGTTTGGTACAATTGGACCGTTACCCTGGTTTACTAGAACGTCGTAAGGAGATAGTGGACCGCTATGATCGTGGTTTTTCAGGTTCTCGTATCCATCCATTGGCACATAAGACTGATACTGTCGAATCTTCACGCCACCTCTACATCACCCATGTAGAAGGAGCGAGATTAGAAGAACGCAATCTTATCATCCAAGAATTAGCAAAAGCAGGAATTGCAAGCAATGTCCACTACAAACCGCTTCCGCTCTTGACAGCCTATAAGAATCTTGGATTTGATATGGCGAACTATCCTAAGGCTTATGCCTTCTTTGAAAATGAAATTACGCTCCCTCTTCATACTAAACTAAGCGATGAAGAAGTGGATTATATCATTGAGACTTTCAAAACAGTTTCTGAAAAAGTACTAGCTTCATCAAAAAAATGACAAACTACAGTCAAGTAATAGTGATTCTGTTTCTAAAAAGTCTAATTGAGTGTAAAACTGTTGTTTTCAATTGAAAGTCCTATAGTAAAATGAAATAAAAACAGGACAAATCAATCAGGATAGTCAAATTAATTTCTAGCAATATTTTAGAAGCAAAGGTGTACTCTTATAGTTTCAATATACTGTATGGTTTGAAATGAGATGTGAGCAATTTGGTGTAGCATTTAGAATTTTTATTAGGCATCATTTAGAAAATGTAGTGTCTTGTTCTAGTTTTCAATTCACCCTATTTTTTGAAAGACGCGAGTTTCCACGAATGAGGTTGTGGAAACTCGCGTCTTTCTTTTTTGTTTTCAGAATATTGTTCAAAGTTTTGAGACTATTTTTCATGTTCTAGTCATTCTTTTGAAATAATCTATAAAACACGTGTCTGCAATGATTTATATGTCCTATTCCAGTATTTTAGAAGAACTGCGTTTATTTTTATAGAGCTTGAATCTAGCTTTTATAGAAAATCTATTTAAGAAATATATTGTATTGTTTTGATTTCAATCCGCTATATGAACGATATTCATGTAAATATACCTGGCGAATGCTTGCATGACAAGATATTTGTTCTTGTATTTATAAATTAGTATTTTACGAGATGTCAACATGCTTTAAATACAGTGAATAGGATATTTTTATGTTCAAGCTAAGAAAGATAGTAATCACTTTTGAATGGAAGGTTAAAGAATTATTAGAAGTATGGTTAGATATATAAATGGTCACGCTTTCACAATTTTGATATTTTATTGTGTTATTCCTTGACAATTTTGATTTAAAAATATATTATAAAGAAAATGACAGCGGTGTCATTTTCTGGTATGGAATTTATATGAATATTAAATTAGGACATAATGTTTTTAATTGGAGGCTAATATGAAATCTTTTCAACAAAATGAGGTTTTCTCTATTCGTAAGTCTAAGGTGGGAGTTTGCTCAGTTCTCTTAGCGGTTTTATTTATTGGAACACAAAGTGTTTTAGCTAATGAAGTAGTTGGTGAAACTTCTTCGTCTAAAGATAATATGCAAATGAACTCTTTGTTGAGTAGCACATCTACATCATTATCTGCGGAACCCCATTCTGATACTCTCAGTCTTGATAACAATTCAAGTTTAAGTACTGATAATAATGGAGGAGTGAGTATTAATCAAAATAAACCTGATATAACAAATGATACTATGATGGGTAACATCTCTGGGATGGAAGTGAATACTATTTTAAGTACTAATCTGAACGAACACGTAGCTTTGAATGTTAAAGATTATGGAGCAATAGGTGACGGGGTTAATGATGATCGTCAAGCAATTCAAGATGCAATAGATGCTGCAGCTCAAGGGCTAGGTGGAGGAAATGTATATTTTCCGGAAGGAACTTATTTAGTAAAAGAAATTGTTTTTTTAAAAAGTCATACACACTTAGAATTGAATGAGAAAGCTACCATTCTAAATGGTATAAATATTAAGAATCATCCTTCTATTGTTTTTATGACAGGTTTATTTACGGATGATGGTGCGCAAGTAGAATGGGGCCCAACAGAAGATATTAGTTATTCTGGTGGTACTATTGATATGAACGGTGCTTTGAATGAAGAAGGAACTAAAGCAAAAAATCTACCACTTATAAATTCTTCAGGTGCATTTGCTATTGGGAATTCAAATAACGTAACTATAAAAAATGTAACATTCAAGGATAGTTATCAAGGGCATGCTATTCAAATTGCAGGTTCGAAAAATGTATTAGTTGATAATTCTCGTTTTCTTGGGCAAGCCTTACCCAAAACGATGAAGGATGGGCAAATCATAAGTAAGGAGAGCATTCAGATTGAACCATTAACTAGAAAAGGTTTTCCTTATGCCTTGAATGATGATGGGAAAAAATCTGAAAATGTGACTATTCAAAATTCCTATTTTGGCAAAAGTGATAAATCTGGGGAATTAGTAACAGCAATTGGCACACACTATCAAACATTGTCGACACAGAACCCCTCTAATATTAAAATTTTAAATAATCATTTTGATAACATGATGTATGCAGGTGTACGTTTTACAGGATTCACTGATGTATTAATCAAAGGAAATCGCTTTGATAAGAAAGTTAAAGGAGAGAGTGTACATTATCGAGAAAGCGGAGCAGCTTTAGTAAATGCTTATAGCTATAAAAACACTAAAGACCTATTAGATTTAAATAAACAGGTGGTTATCGCCGAAAATATATTTAATATTGCCGATCCTAAAACAAAAGCGATACGAGTTGCAAAAGATAGTGCAGAATATTTAGGAAAAGTATCAGATATTACTGTAACAAAAAATGTAATTAATAATAATTCTAAGGAAACAGAACAACCAAATATTGAATTATTACGAGTTAGTGATAATTTAGTAGTCTCAGAGAATAGTATATTCGGTGGTAAAGAAGGAATTGTTATTGAGGATTCAAAGGGTAAAATAACCGTTTTAAATAACCAATTTTATAATTTATCCGGTAAGTATATATCATTCATCAAATCTAATGCAAATGAGAAAGAACCTGTTATACGTGATAGCGATGGTAATTTCAATATTGTAACGGAGAATGGGCTTTACAAAATTGTAACAAATAATTTAAGTGATAAAAACGAAAAAGAAAAAAACAAAGAGGAAAAAATTAAAACAAGTTCATATGTGCATGAAAAACAATCTAATTCAAATAATGTAATTGATAGTAACCAGAAGAACGGAGAGTTTAACTCAAGTAAAGATAATAGACAAATGAATGACAAGATCGACAATAAACAAGATAATAAGACAGAAGAAGTAAACTATAAAATAGTTGGAGATGGCAGAGAAACTGAAAATCATATTAATAAATCTAAAGAAATAGTAGATGTAAAACAAAAATTACCAAAGACTGGTTCGAACAAGATTATGGAACTATTCTTAACAGTGACAGGAATTGGTTTACTTTTGACACTAAAAGGGTTGAAGTATTATGGTAAAGATAAATAAAATTTGTTCGATACAAGGAAGTTCTGTAGAAAATGAGGATACTGTAGGTTCACAAAATCAGTATTTTTGGATTATCGATGGAGCTACAGATTTATATAATTCTAAAGAGGAAATAGGTTATTCAGTCTCAGAAGTTGTACATATTTTATCAGAAAGTTTGTCGGTTAATTGTAAAGAATCAAAAACTCTTAAACAAATATTTGAAACTGCTTTACTCGAGGTTAAAGATGAAATCGGTTTAAACTCATATGAATTAACAGAGTATTATCGCTTACCAACATTTGCTTTTATATTTGCTAAACTTTCAGAAAAAAAGTTGGAGTATATGATGCTAGGTGACTGCGTCATGTTAGTAAACGAAATGGAAATAACTGATCATAGAGTAGATAACTTATTTGAAAAAGGGAAAAATGAGATAAAAGATTCAATTGGTACAAATAATGTTTTAAATAAAAAAATTATTTTACAAAAAATCAGAAAATTATCTAATCAACCGAGTGGGTACTGGATAGGTTCGTTGGATGAGAGATTTTTAGACCATGCTATTATTAATCAAATAGATGTTACTAGTGAACAAATTGTTTTAATGAGCGATGGCTTTTATGAATTCTATCAAAATAATCAAAATAAAACTTTTGAAGAGTTAATTAAGATGAGATTTAATTCTTCTGCTATTGATCCAATCTATGGAAAGAAGGATGATGCAAGTATTCTAGTTATTGATGTTTGATATATTGTTTAAAATATTAATTGTTACTATTGAACTTTGTTAAGAAGAGGTACCTAAATGTTAAGGTTATATTTAGAAAATGAAATTATAGAATTATCAAATAATTTAGAGACCATTTGGGTATCTGTGCTTGATAAATATGAGAAGTTATTTGAATATTTATCAAATGAAGAACGAGTAGAATTGATTAAAGATGATTTAATCATAAATGAGTCAGTTCTAAATATTGATAAAAAAGGATATGAGTTAATTTGTTTACAACATCCTGTTTCATATGACTTAAGAAGAATTATTAGTGTAATAAAAATATCAACTGACATTGAACGTATTGGGGATAGAATTGTTGAAATTTTAAAAAATCTACAGATTATTCAAAATAATGAAATGCTGAAGAAAATTATTTCAGAAATAAAAATACTTCATGAAGTTATCGGACTGCATATGAATAGGGCTATATCTTGTTATAGAGAGGAACAATTTGGATGTTTAGATATGGTTGTTATACAAAAACAGAATGAGATAGAAGAGCTTAGTATAAATATTGAAAAGAAAATAATGAATTACATATTTGAAGATGATGGGAACGTTTCTGAAGTAATTGGTGCTTTAGATATTATTCATCACCTTGATAAAATTGCTCATACTACGCAATCAATTTATAAATGGATAATGTATAGAAAATATGGGAACATAAATTAGAAAGAAAAATATATGAAAACAATTATTGATAATTTTGTTGATAGAGTAATTGAATACGGAATGTATAATGAAATTGACAAAATATATGTGAAAAATAGAGTACTAGCGTTAATAGGTGAGGAGGGAACTGATTGCATTTCCGATGAAAATGACCTGAAACTAATAAAAGATTACTTAGTTGAAATCGCCTTAAAAAACGGTAAAATTAAAGATTTAATCGAGGAAAAGGAATGTTTAGGAGCAGAGTTAATGAATTTCATAGTTCCTTTACCTAGTCGATTAAATGATATTTTTTGGAGTTCATATGATATATCACCTCAAGAAGCAGTTGAAGAGTTTTATAAATTAAGTAAAGATAGTGATTATATTAAAACTTCTGCTATTGCTAAGAATATTGAGTTTCAAGCATCAACTAAATACGGAGAGCTAGAGATTACGATAAATTTGTCAAAACCCGAAAAAGATCCAAAAACAATTGCTGCTGAAAAATTAGTAAAAGCAACTAATTATCCCAAATGTTTACTATGCATGGAAAATGAAGGATATCAGGGGCGAATAAATTATCCAGCACGTTCGAATCATAGAATTATTCGGTTGAAACTTGGTGACGAAGTATGGGGATTCCAGTATTCTCCCTACTCATATTTTAATGAGCATGCGATATTTTTGAATAGTCAACATGTACCAATGGCTATTACCTCTAAAACATTTGAACAATTATTGGAGATTGTTGATATTTTGCCAGGATATTTTGCTGGTTCAAATTCTGATCTTCCTATCTCAGGAGGCTCCATTCTTAGTCATAACCACTACCAGGGAGGGAAATATATTTTCCCAATGGAAAAAGCAAAATTTGAGAGTGAATTTCGTTTTAAAGACTTTGAGGATGTTAATGCTGGTATTGTAAAATGGCCAATGTCAGTAATTAGGTTACAAAGTGAAAATAAAAATCGCTTGTTAGATTTAGCTACTAAAATTCTAAACAAGTGGAGAGAATATTCAGATTTAGAAGTAGACATCATTGCAATGACTGCAGATGTCCCACACCATACGGTGACTCCTATTGCTCGTAAAGTGGACGGAAGATATGAATTAGATATTGTTCTAAGAGATAATCATACTACTGAACAATACCCAGATGGTGTTTTCCATCCTCATCAAGATGTACAACATATTAAAAAGGAAAATATTGGGTTAATCGAAGTGATGGGACTTGCGATTTTACCACCTCGTTTGAAAACAGAGTTAGAGGAAGTTGAGAAATATCTTTTAGGAAAAGATAACGCAATTGCGGATTATCATTTAGAATGGGCCGTTCAATTGAAAGAAAAATATCCTGGACTTAAAGAGGAGGAGGTTCATAGCGTAGTTCAACACGAAGCAGGACAAGTGTTTGCGAGAGTTCTGGAAGATGCAGGAGTTTATAAGAATACACCGTCTGGGCATGAAGCGTTTATGAGATTTGTTAAGTCGGTTGGAATTAATTAGGAGGAAGTAAAAATGGCAATATTGGTAACAGGCGGAGCTGGTTATATTGGTAGCCATACCGTAGTAGAATTACTAAATTTAGGTAAGGAAGTCGTTATTGTCGACAACCTTTCAAACTCAAGCATTTTAGTATTAGATTGTATTGAAGCAATTACAGGGCAACGTCCTGCGTTTTACGAATTAGATGTCTGTGATAAACAAGGATTGAGAAAAGTTTTTGAACAAGAATCTATTGAGGCTGCAATTCATTTTGCAGGATACAAAGCTGTCGGCGAATCCGTGCAAAAGCCTGTAATGTACTACGAAAATAATATTATGAGCACATTAGCTCTTGTTGGAGTGATGTCAGAATTTAATGTTAAAAAGATTGTATTTTCATCGAGTGCGACTGTATACGGCGTTCACAATCAGTCTCCCCTTATTGAGACGATGCCGACAAGTGCAACGAATCCGTATGGGTACACAAAAGTGATGCTTGAACAAATTTTAAAAGATGTTCATGTAGCAGATTCAGAGTGGAGTATTGCGTTGCTTCGTTATTTCAATCCGATTGGTGCTCATGAGTCGGGGTTGATTGGAGAAGATCCATCAGGCATTCCTAACAACTTAATGCCTTTTATTGCACAAGTAGCGGTAGGTAAGCTGTCAGAGCTAAGTGTGTTCGGAAATGATTATGATACGCTTGATGGTACTGGTGTGCGTGATTATATCCATGTAGTGGATTTAGCGATAGGGCATATAAAAGCTTTAGAAAAAGTATCTGAAAAAACAGATGTTTATATTTATAACCTTGGTTCAGGAGAAGGCACAAGTGTATTACAACTTGTAAATACATTTGAAAGTGTTAATAAGGTTCCAATTCCGTATAAAATTGTACCAAGACGATCAGGAGACGTTGCGACTTGTTATGCAAATGCAGACAAAGCATATAAGGAATTAAATTGGAGGACAACAAAATCGATTGAAGACATGTGTAGAGATACATGGAATTGGCAATCAAAAAATCCCAATGGCTATAATTGATGATACTGTCTATATGAGTGCTGTATTTTGGAAAAATTACTTAACCTTTTAATGAAATGCATATTTAATGAAAGATAAATTTTTTTAAAAAAAATTTTTGAAAGCGCTTGACAAAGTAAACGGTTTCGTTATATAATATAAGCATAGATGACACCGGTGTCAAATATAAAAAAGAGGGTCTTTATATGAAAAACCTAACAAAAATTAAGTTCAAAGAAAATGGAGAATTTAATCATTTTCCAGGAAATACTGTTGTAGCAAATCTTTATAATAAACAAGATTTGATGGAAGTTGTTGATATTATTCAATCACGTTATAGAGAATTACCATTTATCGATAAGTTCACTTTAACTCCAAGGAATTCTATTCACATGACTGTAATTGAATTGTTGTGCCATGAAAATCGTGAAACGGAGTTTTGGAGCAGTAATCTTCCTTTAGATACACCTTTACAGAAAATACATGATTACTTTGCTAAACAACTTGAAATTTTTCCATTGTTAAATGAAGAAATTCTTATGCGTGTAACGGAAATGGGAAAACAAAACATACTAGTTGAACCTGCAGATGAAGCTTCTGCTAAGAGATTAGAAGAAATTCGTACTTATGTTTCAGAAAAAGCAGGTGTTCGTTTCCCAAATCATGATAGATATCAATTCCATATTTCAATTGGGTATCTTAGGATTCCTCTAACCGAAGAGGAGGAAGAAGAGTTTACTAAAGTTAGAGCGGAATTAACTGAAATTTTATTAGAGAAGATTCCAACTATTACTGTAAACCGTATTGACTATACTGTATTTGAAGATATGAGACAATTTGTTCCATATCACGAAAAATTTAAATAAAATAATAAAAAAGGAGAACTTATCATGAAAAAAATGAAAGTTTGGTCTACTGTACTTGCAACGGGAGTTGCTCTTACTACACTTGCTGCTTGCTCTGGAGGTTCAAATTCTACGACTGCTTCTTCATCTGAAGAAAAAGCTGATAAAAGTCAAGAATTAGTAATCTATTCGAACTCAGTCTCAAATGGTCGTGGTGATTGGTTAACTGCTAAAGCAAAAGAAGCTGGTTTTAATATAAAAATGGTTGATATTCCTGGCGCTCAATTAGCAGACCGTGTTATTGCCGAGAAGAATAATGCAGTTGCAGATATGGTATTTGGAATTGGTGCTGTTGATTCAAATAAAATTAGAGATCAAAAATTACTAGTCCAGTACAAGCCTAAATGGTTAGATAAAATTGATCAATCTTTATCAGATAAAGATAATTATTATAATCCTGTGATTGTTCAACCATTAGTTTTAATTGGGGCGCCTGATGTAAAAGAAATGCCTAAAGATTGGACTGAATTAGGTAGTAAGTATAAAGGTAAATATTCAATTTCTGGTCTTCAAGGTGGTACAGGACGGGCAATTCTAGCAAGTATCTTAGTTCGATACCTTGATGATAAAGGTGAATTAGGTGTTTCCGAAAAAGGTTGGGAAGCAGCAAAAGAATATTTGAAAAATGCATACACTCTTCAAAAGGGAGAAAGTTCAATTGTTAAGATGTTAGACAAAGAAGATCCAATACAATATGGAATGATGTGGGGTTCTGGTGCATTAGTTGGACAAAAAGAACAAAATGTTGTTTTCAAAGTTATGACTCCTGAGATTGGTGTACCATTTGTAACTGAACAAACTATGGTTTTAAGCACTAGTAAAAAACAAGCGTTAGCTAAAGAATTTATTGATTGGTTTGGTCAATCAGAAATTCAAGTAGAATATAGTAAGAACTTTGGATCTATTCCTGCAAATAAAGATGCCCTAACAGAGTTACCTGAAGATACGAAAAAATTTGTTGATCAAGTGAAACCACAAAATATTGACTGGGAAGCTGTTGGAAAACATTTGGATGAATGGGTAGAAAAAGCTGAATTAGAATACGTACAATAAGAAATAAGAGTTAATTTTTATGTCCAAGTCTCTCTATTATTTCTAAATTTATGGAAGAAATAAAGAGAGACTTTTGGTTTAGTAATAGAGGGAGTTAGTGAGATGATTAAATTTGATAATATTCAAATTAAATATGGTGATTTTGTTGCAATTGATAATCTGAATTTAGATATACATGAAGGGGAATTTTTTACATTTCTTGGACCTTCAGGATGTGGTAAATCAACTACTTTGAGAGCATTGGTAGGTTTTCTAGATCCATCATCAGGAAGTATTGAAGTTAATGGAACAGATGTCACTCATTTGGAACCTGAAAAGCGTGGAATTGGTATTGTATTTCAATCTTATGCGCTATTTCCAACTATGACTGTTTTTGATAATATTGCATTTGGTTTAAAAGTTAAGAAGGTAGCTCCAGATGTTATTAAAGCAAAAGTATCAGCAGTAGCAGCAAAAATTAAGATCTCTGATCAACAGTTACAGCGTAATGTATCAGAATTATCTGGGGGTCAACAACAAAGGGTAGCATTGGCTCGTGCTCTGGTTCTTGAACCTAAAATTCTTTGTCTAGATGAACCATTGTCAAACCTTGACGCAAAATTACGTGTAGATTTGAGAAAAGAGTTGAAAAGACTTCAAAAAGAGTTAGGTATTACTACTTTATATGTTACTCATGATCAAGAGGAAGCCTTGACTTTATCTGATAGAATTGCAGTCTTTAACAATGGATTCATCGAACAGGTCGGTACACCAGTAGAAATTTATCATAATTCTCAAACTGAATTTGTATGTGATTTTATTGGAGATATTAATGTTTTGACCGATGAAACAGTCCACGAAGTATTACTGAAAAATGCAAGCGTTTTCTTAGAAGATAAAAAAGGATACATTCGATTAGAGAAAGTTCGATTCAATCGTGAAACTGAACAAGATTTCACTCTAAAAGGGACAATTATTGATGTTGAGTTTTCTGGAGTTACAATTCACTATACAATAAAAGTTTCTGAAAGTCAGATTCTTAATGTAACAAGTATTGATAGTCAGGCTGCTATTAGATCTGTCGGAGAAAGTGTGGAATTATTTATCACACCATCAGACGTTCTGCAATTTTAAGGAGGTGCAGTATGCGTCATAAATTAAATTTAAAAGATTGGCTTATTCGTTTAGGGTTAATCTGGTTCTTAGTAACATTTATTATTTATCCAAACTTTGATCTAGTAGTGAATGTATTTGTAAAAGGAGGAGAATTTTCCCTTGATGCTGTACATCGTGTTCTAAAATCTCAGAGGGCACTTCAGAGTATTATGAACAGTTTTAAGTTGGCATTTTCACTCATTATTACAGTTAATGTCGTAGGTATTCTTTGTGTTCTATTTACAGAATACTTTGATATTAAGGGTGCTAAAATTTTAAAATTAGGTTATATGACCTCTTTAATTTATGGAGGAGTGGTTTTAGCGACTGGATATAAATTTGTCTATGGTCCTTATGGATTGATTACAAAATTTTTACAAAATATTATCCCTTCTTTAGACCCTAACTGGTTTATTGGGTATGGTGCAGTCTTATTCATTATGACATTTTCAGGAACTGCTAATCATACATTGTTTTTAACAAATACAATTCGAAGCGTTGACTATCACACTATTGAGGCTGCTCGAAATATGGGAGCAAAACCATTTACTGTTTTCCGAAAAGTAGTGTTACCAACCTTAATTCCAACTCTATTTGCACTTACTATTATGGTTTTTCTTAGTGGTTTATCTGCAGTAGCAGCACCCATGATTGTTGGTGGTAAAGAATTTCAAACTATAAATCCAATGATTATTACATTTGCAGGGATGGGGAATTCTCGTGATTTAGCTGCTCTACTTGCAATTATTTTAGGTATTGCAACTACAATTTTGCTTACTATCATGAACAAGATAGAAAAAGGTGGAAATTATATTTCTATCTCTAAGACTAAAGCGCCTCTTAAAAAACAAAAAATTGCGTCTAAGCCTTGGAATATCATTGCTCACATTGTAGCATATGGATTGTTCACAGTTTTCATGCTTCCACTAATTTTTATAGTATTATACTCATTTACAGATCCAGTTGCAATTCAAACAGGTAACTTAACATTATCAAACTTTACTTTAGAAAATTATCGCTTATTCTTTAGTAATAGTGCGGCATTCTCTCCATTCTTGGTCAGCTTTATTTATTCTATTATTGCTGCGACAACAGCAACAATTCTCGCAGTTGTATTTGCTCGTGTTGTCAGAAAACATAAATCTCGTTTTGATTTCTTATTTGAATATGGTGCTCTACTTCCTTGGTTACTACCAAGTACACTTTTAGCAGTAAGTTTATTATTTACTTTTAATCAGCCACAATTTCTTGTCTTGAATCAGATTTTGGTAGGTAGTTTGGTAATTCTACTTATTGCATATATAGTTGTAAAAATCCCATTTTCTTATAGAATGGTACGTGCTATTTTATTTAGTGTTGATGATGAGATGGAAGATGCAGCAAGAAGTATGGGTGCTTCACCTTTTTATACTATGATGAAGGTTATCATTCCATTTATTTTACCGGTTGTTCTCTCTGTTATTGCTTTAAACTTTAACTCTTTATTAACTGACTTCGACTTATCTGTATTTCTTTACCATCCATTAGCTCAACCACTGGGTATAACTATTCGTTCAGCAGGTGATGAAACAGCAACTTCAAATGCTCAAGCACTTGTATTCGTTTATACTATTGTATTAATGATAATTTCTGGTTCTGTTTTATACTTTACTCAGAGACCAGTTAGTAGAAAAAGGAAATAATAATGCAAGCAACAAGCTTAGGACTATCATACATCGAAATTGTATTAAGAATTGTACTTTCATTAGTTATTGGTGGTGTAATTGGTTTAGAGAGAGGAAGTAAATCTCAACCAGCAGGTATTCGTACACATAGTATTGTTTGTCTGGCTGCATGTTTAATTATGATGACTAATGAGTATGTATCTTATAAATTTGGTACAGGAGATCCTACACGCTTAGGTGCGCAGGTTATATCAGGTGTTGGTTTTCTTGGGGCTGGAACAATACTTATTACAGATAAAAAGAAAATAACTGGTTTAACAACTGCAGCCGGAATATGGGCTTCAGCTGGAATCGGTCTAGCTATTGGTGTTGGTTTTTATGAAGGAGCCATACTAGGAGCAATGTCTGTTTGGAGTGTTATAACTATGTTCCAACCTTTAAAAAAATATCTTCAAAGTCGTTCAAAGATAATCGAATTGTATATCGTTGTTAGATCTACAGAGGCATATAATCGGGTACTAGTATACTGTGCTGAGAATGGCATTAGAATGACTGATTCTAGAACTGCATTTGGAGATGTTAATTCAGAAAGAATTGAATATTTTGATGTTCCAGACAAAAAAATCGCGTCATTTATTACTCTGGAATTATCAGGTAGATTTGAGCACCTTAAACTAATGGAAGAAATTGCTAATATTGTTGGTGTGATTTATGTTGAGGAAATCAGCTAATCTAGGGATAAACAAAGGGACGGATTATTCTAGTCCTTTTGTTTTCTTTAAATAATAAGAAATATAAGGGCACATCTAAAAACTCAATTTCAATACTTTTAAACATTGATGTATCAACGTTTTCTGAGCAATAAAAATAGAAAATCGGTAGTTTTTAGAGGTGTCCATAATAATTTTTGAAGAAAAGGATCTAACTAATTTGAGAGTATATAAAGTGGATTTTGATGCAGGAAAAATAACTTATTTTGATGACTATAATCTCATACAGGTATACCACTTCCATTCATTTTATGATGTTTGTGAGATGGTGTTCGCTTGTCATTTACCATTTGAAGAAATGCTTAGAAATGTTATTGTTAAGGAGAAAGCTGTTCCCATATTAGAGTGTTATATTGAACAGATAATGAATACATTTCTAAATACAGAAGGATTTACTGAAAATGATTCCTTGGAATTTTCAGGTAGTGTATTTTCTTATCCGGTGATTTGTAATGCAGTTTACAAAATAGTACAAAACAGTGAATTGAATTGTAAAATTTATGTTACTAGTACTGAAAGTTAATGTAGATTTAGTGAAGTATTTCCTCCAGATATAAACTAGATTAAAAGATTAGAATGTAATTTTCTTGTTAAAATAATTTAAATATTGTATAGTTATAGTGAAGGTTTATGACAGGAGTATTTTAATGGAAAAAGGGAAAAAGGTAACGATATATGATATTGCACGTTTGTCTGGTTTTTCTCCAAAGACAGTTTCACGTGTAATAAATGGAGGGAATAGAGTAAAACCTGAGACTTATAATGCCATAAAAAAAGTCATCGATGAGTTATCCTATATTCCAAATGCCTATGCTCAGAATTTAACGAAGAAAGAAACCACGAATATTTTAATATCTGTGAAGAAGATTGATTCTTTTCCTTTAATCTGGTTTCAAACACTTTTAGATAAAGTTTTACAAACTTGTAGACAATTTGGAGTAAATGCTATTGTTGAATATTTTGGAGAGGAAGATTCGATTAGTAATTCAATTATTTCAAGTATTGGTAGCCTTGTAGATGGAGTGATTGTCTTTTATGAGGGGGAGAATGATATTCGAATCCAATATTTAAAGAAAAATAATATGCCTTTCATTGTCTTTGGAGAGTCTCAAACACCTGGAGTAGTTTACGTATCTAACAATAACTTTCAAGCTACTTATGATATGATGAAAGTAGTTTTGGAAAAGAATTTTAAAGATATGTGGTTACTTATGGGAGGTGAGTCTTATGTAAATAAGGATCGAGAGAGAGGAGTGAGAACTTTTTTAAAGGATAATAATTATTCTATGGATTTGAAGGTAGTTTATGGTTTAACTACAATAGAGTCAGTTTATTCCTTTGCTGTGAATGATTTGTCTTTTGGAAATTATCCAGATATTATATTTGTTTCAGGCGATGAAAAAGTTCAGGGACTAATTCGTGCGTGTTACGAAAAAGGAATAGCGATTCCGGATAATATATCCGTTGTTGGATTTGATAATATTCCAATTTCACAGTATTACACTCCTGCTTTATCTACAATTTCTCCTAATTATGTTAAATTAGCTCAAGAAATGATTGAAGGGGTATTAGCAATTATAAAGGGGGAAAGTGTCACATCTGTTGAAGTTTCTACTAAACTTGTTAGGAGACAGAGTTTCTAGTATTGTTTAATTCTTGAAAATCCTAATGGAAAAGATGGAGTGTTCTAAAGTAAGTTCTGTTTAGCCTCCATTCAGTTTCTATTGAGTTGGATCCAATTTCTAACAAGTGGGACATTTTCACGTTCGATTTACTAAAGACATTATCACATTCGAATCACACATCTTTCAAAAAAATTGTAAAAAAGTCTTGACAAAGAAAAAACAAAGTATTAAAATAAGTTCAACAAATCAGAAAAGTAACTATTTTTGATCTTCAGGGAGCCTGTGGTGATTGTGAACAGGTGGTTGGAAATAGTGAAAGTGGGCTGATTTTAAAAATGAATTTGAAACAATGAAAATTCGGTGCGCACACCTTACAGTGCAACTTGTTGTTAGACAAGGCAGAGATGTAAAGGGGGATAATCCCTTTATAATTGAGGTGGCACCGCGTTACCAACGCCCTCACATGGAAGTAGATTCTGTGTGTGGGCTTTTTTCTTTCGGTCATTTTGTTTTTCTTTTATTAGGGCCTTAAGTCGCTTTGATGAACTTAAGTTCTATCTGCAGCTCCTTGCCTACTACTAAAAGCAAACAAAAAGGCCGGACTAATATGAAAAAAGCTAGTAATACTCAATGAAAATCAAAGAGCAAACTAGGAAACTAGCCGCAGGCTATACTTGAGTACGGCAAGGCGACGTTGACGCAGTTTGAAGAGATTTTCGAAGAGTATGAAGGTATACCGAGATGAACCTCTCATCATCAATGTCTCTGGTCGTGGAGACAAGGACGTAGCTGCGATTGCAGACTACCTAGAAGCTAAAAAGTAATAGATGGAAAAATTACAGTCTTTTCTCTCACAGAGAGCTTGTGGTTGCTGGAAACAAGCAGAGAAAGCTGTAAAGTTGGGTCCATCTGAAACGAGAGAAGAAAACATAATTCTCAAGGGAGTGCCCTTTATAGCACAACCTGTTACAGGAGGTATCTGAGACAGGAATGAGAGATAGGAGAAATCCTATAATTGAGGTGGCACCGCGAATTTCGTCCTCACGCAAGTTATTTTGCGTGGGGATTTTTCATACAGTCGCCACGGACTAGAAGTAGAACTGAAAGGGAAATTACAATGGAACGAATCATTCATGGAGATGTCTTATCACCAATCTTGGCTTATATGCGCCTAAAGGGGCAACACAAGGTTATCTTAGAGAGTATTCCGAGAGACAAGGAAACAGCTCGTTTTTCTATCTTAGCCTATAATCCAGTTTTTGAGATTAAGTTTGAAAATGGAGTCCTTTATCAAAATGGTCAAGTGATTGATCGTGATCCCTTGGATTTCCTTTATGAAGTGACTCATAAGAGACAGCACCATTCAGACCTCCCTTTTGGTGGTGGGGCAATTGGCTTTGTGGGTTACGATATGATTTCGCTTTATGAAGAAATTGGTCAAATTCCGGAAGATACTATTGGAACGCCAGACATGCATTTCTTCGTCTATGAGAGTTACATGGTCTTTGACCACAAGAAGGAAAAAATCCATGTCATCGAGGATGCTCTCTATAGTGAGCGTAGTCAAGAAAACTTGGAAGAAGCCTTGAACCAAGTGCTTGAGGAATTACGCATTCCTGCTCTAAATGAATTTGAAGACTTGGATCTATCTCCGTTAGACTTCAAACCCCATATTGCTCCTCAGAAGTTTGAGGAAATGGTGGAAACAGCTCGTGACTTGATTCGTAATGGCGATATGTTCCAATGTGTACTCAGTCAGCGCTTCTCAGCAGAAGTTACTGGAAATCCATTTGACTTCTACAGAAATCTCCGCGTGACGAATCCTTCTAATTACCTTTATTTCTATGACTTTGGGGATTATCAAATCATCGGAGCCAGTCCTGAAAGTTTGGTTTCTGTCAAAAATGGCATCGTGACAACCAATCCGATTGCAGGGACACGACCAAGAGGTGTTACGGATGAAGAAGACAAGGCTTTGGCGACAGATCTGCTTTCGGATGAGAAGGAAACAGCAGAGCATCGAATGTTAGTAGACTTGGGTCGTAATGATATTGGTCGCATCTCTGAAACGGCCAGTGTCCAAGTCACTAAGTATATGGAAGTGGAGCTTTTCCGTTATGTCATGCATTTGACCAGCGTGGTCAAGGGGCGTTTGCTTCCAGAACTCACTGCCATGGATGCCTTGAAAGCAACACTTCCTGCTGGAACAGTTTCAGGAGCACCAAAGATTCGGGCCATGAGACGCATCTATGAACTAGAAGCGGAAAAACGAGGCGTATATGCAGGAGCAATCGGTTACTTGTCAGCGACGGGTGATATGGATTTCGCCATTGCCATCCGAACTATGATTCTCAAAAATCAAACAGCCTATGTTCAGGCTGGGGCAGGGATTGTCTACGACTCCATTGCCCAAAACGAATACCAAGAAACCATTAACAAGGCTAAATCTATGACTAGAATTGGAGAACTAAGACCATGATTTTATTGATTGACAACTATGATTCTTTTACCTATAACTTGGCCCAATACATTGGGAATTTTGCAGAAGTTCAGGTTTTGAGAAATGATGATTCCAAGCTGTATGAAGAAGCTGAAAAAGCAGATGGTCTGGTCTTTTCTCCTGGTCCTGGTTGGCCAGTTGATGCTGGAAAGATGGAAGACATGATTCGTGATTTTGCTGGCAAGAAGCCGATTCTTGGGATTTGTTTGGGCCACCAAGCCATTGCAGAAGTCTTTGGTGGTAAGTTAGGTTTGGCTCCAAAAGTCATGCATGGGAAACAGAGCCATATCAGCTTTGAAGCGCCATCTGTTTTGTATCAAGGTATCGAGGATGGCCGTGCAGTCATGCGTTATCACAGTATTTTGATTGAAGAAATGCCAGAAGACTTTGAAGTGACAGCTCGTTCGACTGATGACCAAGCCATCATGGGGATTCAACATAAAAACCTACCGATTTATGGTTTCCAGTACCATCCAGAGAGCATTGGAACGCCAGATGGCTTGTCTTCTATTCGGAATTTTATCGAGAAGGTTGTAAAGTGAGGAAACTAGGATGAAAGAGATTATTGAAAAACTAGCAAAATTTGAAAATTTATCAGGTGTGGAAATGACGGATGTCATTGAGCGTATCGTAACTGGGCGTGTAACGGAAGCGCAGATTGCTTCTCTCCTTTTGGCTCTTAAGATGAAGGGGGAAACACCTGAAGAACGCACAGCCATTGCCCAAGTCATGAGAGGGCATGCCCAACATATTCCAACTGAAATTCATGATGCCATGGACAACTGTGGTACAGGTGGAGACAAGTCTTTCAGTTTTAATATTTCCACAACTGCAGCCTTTGTCTTGGCTGGTGGCGGTGTTCACATGGCAAAACACGGTAACCGCTCGATTTCTTCTAAATCTGGTTCTGCAGATGTTCTCGAAGCCTTGGGCATCAACTTAGACCTCAAACCAGCTGAACTAGGTAAGGTCTTTGATAAAACTGGAATCGTCTTTCTCTTTGCTAAAAATATGCACCCAGCTATGAAATATATCATGCCAGCTCGTTTGGAATTGGGAATTCCAACGATTATGAACTTGACTGGTCCCCTGATTCACCCAATGGCTTTGGAAACACAGCTTCTTGGTATTAGTCGTCCAGAACTTCTAGAAAGTACAGCTCAGGTTTTGAAAAATATGGGTCGCAAACGTGCCATCGTTGTTGCTGGGCCAGAAGGATTGGATGAAGCTGGCTTGAATGGAACAACCAAGATTGCTCTTCTGGAAAATGGCGAAATCACCTTGTCAAGCTTTACTCCAGAGGATTTGGGAATGGAAGGCTACGCTATCGACGATATTCGTGGAGGCAATGCTCAGGAAAATGCAGAAATTTTGCTCAGCGTTCTTAAAAACGAACCAAGTCCATTCTTGGAAACGACAGTTTTAAATGCTGGTCTTGGTTTCTATGCTAATGGTAAAGTAGCTAGTATCAAGGAAGGAGTTGCCTTAGCTCGTCAAGTCATTGCTAGTGGCAAGGCCCTTGAAAAACTCAGACTGTTACAGGAGTACCAAAAATGAGTCAGGAATTTTTAGCACGAATCTTGGAGCAGAAGGCGCGTGAGGTTGAGCAGATGGAGCTGGAGGAAATTCAACCCCTGCGCCAGACCTATCGCTTGGCTGACTATCTAAAACAACACCAAGACCATCTACAGGTAATCGCTGAAGTTAAGAAGGCTAGCCCTAGTCTGGGAGATATCAATCTCGATGTGGATATTGTGCAACAGGCCCAGACTTATGAAGCGAACGGAGCAGTGATGATTTCTGTTCTGACAGATGAAGTTTTCTTTAAAGGGCATTTGGATTATCTACGGGATATTTCCAGTCAGGTAAACATTCCGACGCTTAACAAGGACTTTATTATCGATGAAAAGCAAATCATCCGAGCTCGCAATGCAGGTGCGACAGTTATCTTACTCATTGTGGCTGCCTTGTCAGAAGAACGCCTCAAGGAACTTTACGACTATGCAACAGAGCTTGGTCTGGAAGTTTTAGTGGAAACTCACAATCTAGCTGAACTAGAGGTAGCTCACCTCCTTGGAGCTCAAATTATCGGGGTCAATAACCGCAACTTGACCACCTTTGAGGTCGACTTGCAGACCAGTGTAGACTTGGCTAAACATTTCAAAGATGATTGCTTGTACATTTCTGAATCTGCTATTTTCACAGGGCAGGATGCGGAACGAGTAGCACCATACTTTAACGGAATTTTGGTGGGAACAGCTCTGATGCAGGCAGAAGATGTGGCCCAGAGAATCAAGGAGTTGCAGATTGACAAAGGTTAAGATTTGTGGACTATCGACCAAAGAAGAGGTGGAAACAGCCGTATCATCAGGAGCAGACTACATCGGTTTTGTCTTCGCACCTAGTAAAAGACAGGTGACTTTGGATCAGGCTGCTGAGTTGGCAAAGCTTATTCATGCGGATGTCAAAAAGGTTGGTGTATTTGTTTCACCAAGTCGGGCAGAACTGCTAGAAGCGATTGAAAAAGTTGGTTTGGACTTGGTTCAAGTTCACGGTCAGGTGGCAGATGATTTATTTGATAATTTGCCTTGTGCCAGTATTCAGGCTGTGCAGGTGGATGGAGAGGGACATGTACCCAATTCTCAGGCAGACTATCTACTCTTTGATGCCCCTGTGGCAGGGAGTGGTCAGACCTTTGACTGGGGGAAATTGGATACGTCTGGACTAGCTCAGCCATTTTTCATTGCAGGTGGGCTTAATGAAGACAATGTAGTAAAAGCAATTCAACACTTTACTCCCTATGCAGCAGATGTATCAAGCGGAGTGGAGACAGACGGACAAAAAGATCATGAAAAGATTAGAAGATTTATAGAGAGGGTAAAGAATGGCATATCAAGAACCAAATAAAGATGGATTTTACGGAAAATTTGGCGGACGTTTTGTCCCAGAAACATTGATGACAGCAGTTTTGGAGTTGGAGAAGGCCTATCGTGAAAGTCAGGCAGACCCAAGTTTCCAAGAGGAATTAAACCAACTTTTGCGCCAGTATGTGGGACGTGAAACTCCTCTTTACTACGCAAAAAACTTGACCCAGCATATCGGCGGAGCCAAGATTTATCTCAAACGTGAAGACCTTAACCATACAGGGGCCCACAAGATTAACAATGCCTTGGGACAAGTTCTTCTGGCTAAACGCATGGGTAAAAAGAAAATTATTGCTGAAACAGGTGCTGGTCAGCACGGTGTGGCAACTGCAACTGCTGCAGCCCTCTTTAACATGGAATGTACTATCTACATGGGTGAGGAAGATGTCAAACGCCAAGCCCTCAATGTCTTCCGTATGGAGCTTTTGGGAGCTAAGGTTGAGGCAGTGACAGACGGTTCGCGCGTGCTCAAGGATGCGGTCAATGCAGCCCTTCGTTCATGGGTGGCTAATATCGATGATACCCACTATATCCTTGGTTCTGCCTTGGGACCTCATCCATTCCCAGAAATCGTTCGTGACTTCCAAAGTGTCATTGGTCGAGAAGCTAAACAACAGTATCGCGATATGACAGGTCAAGATCTGCCAGATGCCCTAGTAGCCTGTGTTGGTGGTGGGTCGAATGCCATCGGTCTCTTCCATCCCTTTGTAGAAGATGAGTCAGTAGCTATGTATGGAGCTGAAGCAGCAGGACTTGGTGTGGATACAGAGCACCACGCAGCTACCTTGACCAAGGGTCGTCCGGGTGTCCTTCACGGTTCCCTCATGGATGTGCTCCAAGATGCCCATGGTCAAATTCTTGAAGCCTTCTCTATCTCAGCAGGTTTGGACTATCCTGGTATCGGTCCAGAACATTCTCACTACCACGATATTAAACGTGCCAGCTATGTCCCTGTGACAGACGAAGAAGCCTTGGAAGGATTCCAACTCTTGTCTCGTGTGGAAGGGATTATCCCAGCCTTGGAATCTAGCCACGCTATTGCCTTTGCGGTGAAATTGGCCAAAGAACTCGGTCCAGACAAGTCCATGATTGTCTGTCTATCAGGTCGTGGGGACAAGGATGTGGTTCAAGTTAAAGACCGCTTGGAAGCAGATGCAGCAAAGAAGGGAGAAGCTCATGCCTAAGACACTAACAGAAAAATTGAACGCTATAAAAGCAGCTGGAAAAGGAATTTTTGTTCCCTATATCATGGCTGGTGACCATGAAAAAGGTTTGGATGGACTCGCTGAAACAATCCACTTTTTAGAAGATTTGGGTGTCTCTGCCATTGAAGTGGGCATTCCCTTTTCAGATCCAGTTGCGGATGGACCTGTTATCGAAGAAGCTGGCTTGCGCAGTTTAGCCCACGGGACCTCTACCCAGGCTTTGGTTGAAACCTTGAAAACCGTTCAAACAGAGATTCCACTTGTCATCATGACCTACTTCAACCCCCTCTTTCAGTACGGTGTGGAGAACTTTATCAAAGATTTGGCAGATACAGCGGTTAAGGGCTTGATTATTCCAGACCTGCCTCATGAACATGCCAACTTTGTAGAACCATTTTTGGCAGACACAGACATCGCCTTGATTCCCCTAGTTAGCTTGACAACAGGAATTGAGCGCCAGAAAGAGTTGATTGATGGGGCAGAAGGATTCGTCTATGCGGTTGCCATCAATGGGGTGACAGGGAAATCTGGCAATTACCGTGCAGACTTGGACAAGCACTTGGTGCAACTTCATCAAGTGGCCGACATTCCAGTCTTGACAGGATTTGGCGTATCTAGTCAAGCTGATGTAGAACGCTTCAATGCGGTGTCAGATGGTGTTATCGTTGGTTCGAAAATTGTAAAAGCTCTCCATCAAGGAGAGCCAATTCAGGACTTTATCAAACAAGCAGTAGCTTACCAAAAATAATCACACAAGTAGCGAGTAAGAGGAAAGGCACGAAAGGAAGTCTTTCCTTTTTCTTTTGCAGGAGAAAGGCTAGAATCCCCGTCGCAGAAGCAAACTGAATCAAGATGAGTAATTCGGTTGCGCTAAAGACGAGAGCGCAAGAAGCTAGAAAGAGAAAATCCCCTGCGCCCATGCGGATATCGATAAAATGAGCCAACATTCCAAGGACAAGGAAGAAGACCATGACTAGATTCCAGCCAGAGCCGGCCATGAGGATTAGGTGGAAAGTCATCCAGACCAGTAAGGGATATTCCTGATGGCGAAAGTCGTAGATGCCCAAGGTCAAACCTGCAGTGATTAGGATGACTTGACTCAAGGAAAGTAATCCCCAAGAGTAAGATAGAAATAGGAGACCTAAGCCTAGTTCCAAAAGGGCATACCAGACTGGATAAGGAGCCTTGCAGTAGCGACAGTGAAAACGATTGAAGACCTGTGAGAGAATCGGAATCAAATCTAAGGGGCGCAAGCGAGTCTGACAGGAATCGCAGTGACTAGCAGGTTGGATAATGGATTGCTCTGGAAAACGGTCAATGACTAAACCAAGAAAGGAAGCGAGAATGCTCCCGACAAGAAAAAAATAAAAATCAATCATACTTATCTATTCGTAAAAAATGGGAGAAGTAGTATAATGGAGAAACATAGATAAGATGGGGAGGTCAAGATGACAATTCGTTTTGAAGAAGAGGTGAGTATAGAAAACGCTCAATTCGTATGCCAATGGTCCAACTCCCTAGGCAAATCCTTTCAAGAACAATGGATGGGACCAAGGATTCCTTTTCCACTGACCCTTCAAGCCTTGCAAGACTTGGAAGGAGTCTTTTCAATCTTTGATGGACACGAGTTTGTCGGGCTTATCCAGAAAATCAGGCTAGAAGACAGCAATCTTCATATTGGAAGATTTTTTATCAACCCTCAGAAACAGGGACAAGGCTTAGGTAGCCAGGCTTTGAGGAAATTTGTTAGTTTGGTCTTTGAAAATAGAGATATAGACAGCATCTCTCTAAATGTCTTCGAAGCAAATCAAGCAGCCCAGCACCTTTATCAAAAAGAAGGATTTGAAATCGTTCAAATAGTTGAAGCACCTGTAAGAAAATACATCATGAAAAAGGGAAGATAAACAAAAAAACACGGCAAATTGCACGACAATTTTTAAAAGGAAAGCGAAAAAAAGCCTTGATTTATAAGGCTTTTCCTGTTGTATTTAGATGCCCCCTACAGGGATCGAACCTGTGACCCACGGATTAAGAGTCCGCTGCTCTGCCAGCTGAGCTAAGGAGGCAAAGAAAAAAGCTGTATTGGTGCCGAAACTTCACGGTTTGTATTGAACCCGCGCAATTAAGCAGGTGGGCAACTCGCTCTAACTGAAGCTGTTTCCGTGTGAGACGGCCTACATGCTGTTAGAAGACTTTTGTTTCCCTAATAATACAAAAAATAGTCGGTCAACACTTAAGTGTGAAGTCGTACACCACAGCGTTTCTATGTTTATATGATACCACTTTTTCAAAAAAAATCAAGAGGAAAGTGCAATTTTTTGAAAAGGATTTCAGATTTTTCGCAAACGGTCGATAGCTTCCTTTCTTTGAGCCAAAGCCCGTTCATATTTACCAGTATCTTCTGCTTGGAAATAGTGATGATTACGAATTTTTTCTGGCAGATAGTCTTGCTTGACCCAATTTCCAGGATAGTTGTGTGGATAGAGATAGTCTTGGGCATTCCCCAGTTCCTTGCTTCCACTGTAGTGACCATCACGCAGGTGTCGTGGAATAGGCAAGTGCCCTGATGTTTTGAGATCTGCAAGCGCCTTGTCCATAGCTACATAGGCAGAGTTGGATTTTGGAGAAAGAGCCAAATCAATGACTACATTGGCAATGAGAATGCGGGCTTCTGGGAAACCAATCCTTTGTGCAGCATCCAGAGCAGTCACGGTGTGAATTTGGGCTTCAGGATTGGCCAAGCCGATATCTTCATAGGCGATAACGGTCAAGCGACGCGCGAGACTAGGCAGGTCCCCAGCCTCAATCAAGCGAGCTGCGTAGTGGAGACTGGCATCAACATCCGAGCCACGGATGGACTTTTGCAGGGCTGAGAGTACATCGTAGTGTCCGTCTCCATCCTTGTCCATAGTGATGTAGCTCCGCTGCAGGCTATTTTCCATGATGTCTAGAGTGATATGGCGGATGCCCTCGTCATTCTCAGGGGTAGAGAGAACAGCCAAGTCCAGTGAGTTGAAGGCAGAGCGCAGGTCTCCGTTTGTAGAGGTTGCGATGAAATCCAGCGCATCCTCATCTAGTTCTACTGGGAAATCAAAACCACGTTTAGGGTTATTTAGAGCTATCTGAAGAGCCTCTTTGACGTCTTGGTTAGACAGAGGTTCCAACTCAAAAATTTGAACGCGACTGCGAATGGCAGGAGTGACAGAAAAGAAAGGATTTTCAGTCGTAGCCCCAATCATGATGACCAGTCCACTTTCCAAGAGAGGCAAGAGGAAGTCTTGCTTGGTTTTATCTAGTCTATGAATTTCGTCAAGGAGTAGTACAAGTCCCCCTGAGAATTTAGCTTCTTCAGCGATTTCTTGCAGTCGCTTTTTACTATCAACTGTCGCATTGAAAGTTCGAAAGGCATACTTGGTAGTTCCAGCGATGGCTGAGGCAATACTGGTCTTGCCGATTCCCGGAGGCCCATAGAGAATCATGGAGGACAGGCGGTTGGCTTCCACCATGCGACGAATGATTTTCCCAGGTCCGACCAGATGCTCCTGACCGATGACCTGGTCTATGGTTTTTGGGCGCATGCGAAGCGCGAGATTGTCTGGCATAGCAGTCCTTTCTAGCGTGGATTTTAGTGTCATATTTTTTGAGTAGAATGACTCATCTACTATATCCATTCTAGCCTATTAGTTGTGATATTTCAATGGTTTTGTAATAATCAGGGTGTAAGATAGAATCTTTTTGACTATTCAATTTAATGAGGAGAGGTATCAGCATGAGAGAATGGATTTCCCTTAAAATTCAAAATAGGATAGTTGAGCCTAAAGAAGTAGAATTGCTGACTTGAGAAATAATATTGCTAAATGTTATTGCGTGAACTATAATGAAAAGAGAGGTGATAAGGAATGGAATTACCAAGTCAGGAAGTTTTGATTTTTACAAAACAAATTCGTCATTGGATTCTTAGTGATCAAGTTATTTCAGGGAAAAGACAATTTCTCTTCCGTGAAGATACTCCAAAAGTGATTTTAGATTTGTACGAAAACATTAAATCTAAACTTGATTTTGCTTACCAAGAAGTTCATTTTAATCATAATGGGTCGAAAAAATATGAAAAATAGAATAATTGATGTTTTTAAAGTAGTAAATCGCCTCCTTGTAATAACTGTTGAAAATCCTGATTTCGAAGACTTGAGAGTTAATCAGTTTGTAAAAATTGGAGATAAAAAGTATAGGGTACGCAGTGTTCCTATGATTCATTCAACTCCGCCTCAGTCTGTCTTAAATCGAGATACTTTTACAATTGACTATACAGATGATGAATTGCTCGATAAAGAAGCAGTTTTTACTACTCATTAGAAAAATAGGTATGAATAAATTGGCTTCCCTTAGAACCACATCTAGGGGCTTTTATGTATAAGAGAATAATACGTATCACTCCTTTACAATACGTGTAGCACGTGTTATAATGGTGTTGTCAGGAGGTAAAAGCGCTATGCCTATGACACAAAAAGAGATGGTCAAACTCCTTACGGCTCATGGTTGGATAAAGACCAAGGGCGGTAAAGGCTCCCATATTAAAATGGAGAAGCAAGGGGAAAGACCTATCACAATCCCTCATGGTGAGCTGAATAAGTACACTGAAAGAGGGATAAGAAAGCAAGCTGGGTTGTAAAATTCAGCCCCTGCTTTTTGATATGGAGGTAGTGAAATGTTAGTGACATATCCAGCTTTATTTTATTATGATGATACAGATGGGGCCAAAGCGACTTATTTTGTCCATTTCCCAGATTTTGAATACTCAGCTACACAAGGCGAGGGGATTTCTGAGGCTTTGGCTATGGGTTCGGAGTGGCTAGGTATAACTGTTGCAGATTTGATAGAGAGTGATGGAGATTTGCCCCAGCCATCAGATATCAATAGCTTGTCTTTAATTGACAATGATCCTTTTAAAGATGATGAAGATTTTGAGTCAACTTACGATCTTAATAAATCTTTTATCTCTATGGTATCTGTTGATGTATCAGAATACCTAGGAAGTCAGGAACCAATTAAAAAGACCTTGACCATACCAAGATGGGCAGATAAGTTGGGACGAGAAATGGGACTTAACTTTTCTCAGACTTTGACAGATGCTATTGCAGATAAGAAAATTCAAGCCTAAGATTAAGTGTGGTATCGTGGTAATAGTCAATAAAAAAGCACTCCTAATTGTGCTGGTTACTTGTCTATTGATCCTATAGATTTGCTAGCCCTTTCGAGGGCTTTTTGTGTTGAGTTTTTGGAAAAAATAAGGAAATCAACCGTTTAAGAAAATCACTGATACAAAGGGTTTAAATGAGGTAATATGGTATAATTAGGACATAAAATAATTTTGTGGTAAGATGGTAGTATCTATTTTAGCATATTTCCGAGCAATCGGGGCGATTTAAGAGTCGCATAGAAAGAGGACAAAATGGCAACATATGGATTTTTAGATGTTTTAGAGGAAGAGTTGGAGAAGAACTTTCCCTTTGACTTTGAGATTAGTTGGGACAAGCGTAACCACGCAGTTGAAGTGAGTTTTCTATTGGAAGCGCAAAACGCTGCAGGTGTGGAGATGGTGGATGAAGACGGAGAGGTTTCATCAGATGACATTCTCTTTGAAGAAGCAGTGCTTTTTTACAATCCTGCCAAATCAGCAGTCAATGAGGAAGACTATTTGACGGTTATCCCTTACCTGCCTAAAAAAGGTTTTTCTCGTGAATTTTTAGCTTATTTTGCGCTATTCCTTAAAGATACTGCTGAGGTTGGACTAGATGCCCTCATGGACTTTTTGGAAGACCCAGAAGTAGAAGAATTTGTCATGGAATGGAACCAAGAAGTCTTTGAAGAAGGAAAAGTAGGCTTGGAAGAGGGAGAGTTTTATCCTTATCCGAGATACTAGGAGTTGGTTGGAGATTTTATGAAGAAAATTGGGATTTATTTGGTTTATGTGCTAGCTGTTGTCTTTATTATGCTAGCTTGTGCTTGTGGAACCATCGCATTTGCAGAGTTGGGCTATTCCGCAGTTTTAGTTTTTACTTTTGGTTATGCCTTCGCTCTTCTAAGCATGTATTTAATCCTTATTTTTCATGAGCTGGGACATGCTTTTTGTGGCTACTTGACAGGCTATCGGCTGGTGGCTTTTGGATTAGGACATTTTATTTTAACCAAAAATTCAGGCAGGTTTCATCTTAGTAGAACAGCCATTCTGAAAAATGTTGGTGCTCAATACATTGGTTTAAAAGAGGATGAAAGCGATCAAAGAATTATCCTGATGCTTTCAGGAGGCTTGATGGTTCATCTCGGCTTGATATTATTGGCGATAGTGTTTGGATTTTTGACAAGAAGCTGGTATTTTGCAGGGACTTGGATTTTTCTTAATTTATCTTTCTTCCTAAATAACATTTTGCCAGTCGACATCACCGATGGAGCAAAAATTTGGGAATTGCTACAACACCCTGAAAATACCAAATACGCCTACCTGGTATTGAGACATTCTGCTCAAACTTTGCTGGCTCCTCAAGAATATGATTTAAAAGACTTTGCTATGTCTGTTGATGAGGATGTGAGAGGGAGTTTTGCAGAAAGTGTTCAGACTCTTCAGGGGTTGGTATTCATATTGGATGATAATATAGAACTTGCAAAGCAACAGTTTCAGTCTGTGTTAGAGAAAACAGATAATCCAATGTCTAAAACTATTTCTCAATTATATCTTCTTCAAGTTGCTCTGATGGAAGGATATAATAAGAAAGCGGAAGAATATGCAAGTATTCGAGGGGTCAAATCCTTTTTATCTATAAAAACAGCAGATATGCAGGTCATTCAAGCTTGGTATCAATTTAAGGTAAAGAAAGATGTAGTTCAAACCCACAAGGCTATGAAGATTGCTAGACAGAAAATGAATAGTAGCCGGATGTTACGGGATGAGAAAATCTATTATCAAAACTGGTTAGCCGAACTGGAAAAGGAATTAACTGAAGGAGTCTAATATGGAAATAGAGATTTCTGATTTCACAGGCTGTAAGATTGCTTTGTTTTGTGGGGATAAGCTTCTGACTATCTTACGCGATGATAAGGCAAGCATTCCCTGGCCTAATATATGGGAACTACCCGGTGGTGGACGAGAGGGGGATGAAAGTCCTTTTGAGTGCGTGGCGCGTGAAGTTTATGAAGAACTGGGAATTCATCTGACTGAGGATTGTCTGCTTTGGAGTAAGATTTATCCAAGTATGCTTTTTGCGGATAAACAATCTGTATTTCTAGTCGGCAAGTTAACGCAAGAACAGTTTGACCAGATTGTATTTGGAGATGAAGGACAGGGCTATCAGTTAATGAATGTCGAGGAATTTCTTACTTCCAGTCAAGTTGTACCTCAGTTGCAGGGTAGATTGAGGGATTATTTGGAGGAAAGTTTATGATAAGACTTGAACGAGCAGGAGCAGAGGATTTGGAGACCATCATTGCGATTCAAAGAGCTAGCTTTAAGGCTGTCTATGAAAAATATCAAGATGAGTATGATCCTTATCTCGAGGATCGTGAACGAATCAAGTGGAAATTGGTTGAGCGTCCCAATAGCTATTACTACTTTTTGAAAGAAAAGGGAGAAAATATCGGATTTTTACGAGTTCAGACCAATGAAGAGTTGACGGAGGCTTGGCTGGGAACGGCAGCGATTTTGCCCCAGTATCAAGGAAAAGGTTATGGTTCTGAAGGATTGAAATTGCTGGAAAAGGAATTTCCAATGATTAAACAGTGGGATTTGTGTACGGTATTACAGGATGAAGGTATGGTTGCTTTCTATGAGAAGAACGGCTACCATCAAACCCATATTGAACCTGAAAAAGAAGGTATGGATATGGTTTACATGAAAAAATGCATAGAGAAATAGAAAGGATAGTTCAGTTACATTTCTAAACTGAACCCGCCCTAAACACTGTGCTAAAAAGATAAACTTCTCTTAGACACAAGCGTCTTCAGAGAATTTCCTATTTTGGTTTTGTGTTTTACGGGCTTGGTATCTTAAATATGGAAACATGGCAAGAGTTAAAAGTTACAGTGAAGCGTGAGGGAGAGGAATTGGTTTCCAACCTCCTGATTGAGCTAGGAGCGCAAGGCGTTGCGATTGAAGACAGCATGGACTATGTGGGAAATGTCGACCGCTTCGGCGAGATTTTCCCAGAGGTCGAGCAGCAAGAAGAAATCGTTGTGACCGCCTACTATCCTGATACGGTTGATGTAGCAACGGTTGAAGCAGACTTGCAGGCTCGCCTAGCAGAATTGACAGATTTTATGGATTTAGGTGAGGTCAAGATGGGTATGACTGCCTTGGCTGAAGAAGACTGGGCGGACAACTGGAAGAAATACTATGAGCCAGCTCGTATCACTCATGATTTGACTATCGTGCCGTCTTGGACAGACTATGAGGCGACTGCTGGGGAAAAGATTATTAAGCTAGATCCTGGTATGGCCTTCGGGACAGGAACCCACCCAACTACTAAGATGAGCCTTTTTGCCTTGGAACAGGTTCTTCGTGGTGGGGAAACAGTGCTGGATGTGGGGACTGGTTCAGGAGTTCTTTCTATTGCTAGCTCGCTACTTGGTGCTAAGGAAATTTTCGCCTATGACCTAGATGATGTGGCAGTTCGTGTTGCTCAGGAAAATATTGAGCTCAACCCTGGAATGGAAAATATCCATGTTGCTGCTGGAGACTTGCTGAAGGGTGTTGAGATTGAGGCAGATGTCATCGTGGCAAACATCTTGGCGGATATCCTCATTCATCTGACAGACGATGCCTATCGTTTGGTCAAGGATGAAGGCTACCTCATCATGAGTGGAATTATTAAGGACAAGTGGGGCATGGTGCGCGAGTCGGCTGAGTCAGCTGGATTTTTCCTTGAAACCCACATGATTCAAGGAGAATGGAATGCCTGCGTCTTCAAGAAGACCAAGGATATTTCAGGTGTGATTGGAGGCTAGCATGCAACAGTATTTTGTAAAAGGTCTTGCCACATCACCTGTCACCATCGAGGACAAGGAGACCAGCAAGCATATGTTTCAAGTTATGCGCTTGAAAGAAGACGATGAGGTTACTTTGGTCTTTGATGATGGCATTAAACGTTTGGCGCGCGTGCTGGATGTGGAAGCTCGTCAGTTTGAATTGGTCCAAGAATTGGCTGACAATGTGGAACTGCCAGTCCAAGTGACCATTGCATCTGGATTTCCCAAGGGGGACAAGCTGGAGTTTATCGCTCAAAAAGTAACCGAACTGGGTGCCAGCCAGATTTGGGCCTTCCCTGCTGATTGGTCCGTTGCTAAGTGGGATGGCAAGAAATTGGGCAAAAAAGTTGAAAAACTAGAAAAAATTGCCCTTGGAGCAGCAGAGCAAAGCAAGCGTAATATGGTTCCAAGTATTCAGCTTTTCGAGAAAAAATCAGACTTTCTAGCTCAACTGGACTGGTTTGACTCTATCGTAGTGGCTTATGAAGAATCAGCTAAAGAAGGAGAAGCCGCTGCGCTTTTGCAAGCAGTCACTGGTCTTGAAACAGGAGCCAAACTGCTCTTTATCTTTGGTCCAGAAGGTGGCCTGTCACCTGCAGAAATTGAGAGTTTTGAAGCTAAGGGAGCCGTCTTGGCAGGACTTGGTCCTCGCATTTTACGAGCAGAAACAGCACCGCTTTACGCTTTATCAGCCCTTAGTGTTTTATTAGAATTAGAGAAATAAGAGGAAGAAAATGGAACAAAAACACCGTTCAGAATTTCCAGAGAAGGAACTTTGGGATTTAACAGCCCTATACCAAGATCGTGAAGATTTCTTGCGTGCGATCGAGAAGGCTCGAGAAGACATCAATCAATTTAGCCGTGATCACAAGGGTAATCTTCATACTTTTGAGGATTTTGAGAAGGCCTTTGCGGAATTGGAACAAATCTACATTCAGATGAGCCATATTGGTAACTATGGTTTTATGCCTCAGACGACAGATTATAGCAATGACGAATTTGCTAATATCGCCCAAGCTGGGATGGAATTCGAAACAGATGCCAGTGTAGCCTTGACCTTCTTTGACGATGCCTTGGTGGAAGCTGATGAGGAAGTCTTAGACCGTTTGGGTAAATTGCCACATTTAACAGCTGCCATTCGTCAGGCAAAAATCAAAAAAGCCCACTATCTAGGTGCTGATGTGGAGAAGGTCTTGACCAATCTTGGTGAAGTTTTCTACAGTCCGCAGGATATTTACACTAAGATGCGAGCTGGGGATTTTGAAATGGCCGACTTTGAAGCCCATGGCAAGACCTACAAAAACAGCTTTGTGACTTATGAGAACTTCTACCAAAACCATGAGGATGCTGAGGTTCGTGAGAAATCTTTCCGTTCCTTCTCAGAAGGTCTTCGTAAGCACCAAAATACGGCTGCAGCAGCCTATCTAGCCCAAGTCAAGTCTGAAAAACTACTGGCAGATATGAAGGGCTACGACTCAGTCTTTGATTATCTTCTAGCTGAGCAAGAAGTGGACCGTGCTATGTTTGACCGCCAGATTGACCTCATCATGAAGGATTTTGCGCCCGTTGCTCAGAGATACCTCAAGCATGTTGCTAAGGTCAATGGTCTTGAAAAGATGACCTTTGCAGACTGGAAATTAGATTTGGACAGCGCCCTGAATCCTCAAGTGACCATTGACGACGCCTATGATTTGGTCATGAAGTCGGTGGAACCTTTGGGGCAGGAATATTGTCAGGAAGTTGCTCGCTATCAAGAAGAGCGCTGGGTGGACTTTGCTGCCAATAGTGGCAAGGATTCTGGTGGCTATGCAGCGGACCCATATCGCGTGCACCCTTATGTCCTCATGAGCTGGACAGGTCGTTTGAGCGATGTTTATACCTTGATTCATGAAATCGGGCATTCTGGTCAATTCATCTTTTCAGATAATCATCAAAGTTACTTCAATGCTCACATGTCGACTTACTATGTTGAAGCACCGTCAACTTTCAATGAATTGCTTCTCAGTGATTACTTGGAGCACCAATCTGACGACCCTCGTCAAAAACGCTTCGCTCTGGCTCACCGCTTGACAGACACCTACTTCCATAATTTCATCACCCACCTCTTGGAAGCAGCCTTCCAGCGTAAGGTGTATACATTGATTGAAGAAGGGGAGACCTTTGGAGCAAGCAAGCTCAACAGCATTATGAAGGAAGTTTTGACGGATTTCTGGGGAGATGCTATTGAAATCGACGACGATGCAGCTTTGACTTGGATGCGCCAAGCTCACTATTATATGGGCTTGTATAGTTACACTTACTCAGCTGGACTTGTGATTTCGACTGCAGGTTACCTTCATCTGAAACATTCAGAAACTGGAGCTGAAGATTGGCTCAATCTCCTCAAATCAGGTGGTAGCAAGACACCACTTGAGTCAGCTATGATTATCGGTGCTGATATTTCAACAGATAAACCACTCCGTGATACCATCCAATTCTTGTCTGACACAGTTGATCAGATCATCGCCTACAGTGCCCAGTTGGGAGAGTAAATTAAAAGAGTCTGGGACAAAAGTCTAACCTTAAATAAAAAAAGCGAACAAAACGAGTTATCTGATACTCAGAATTCTGTCTTATTCGCTTTTTTCTAATCTATCGATTTTAAAAATTTATAATAAAGAATTCCTAAAATCAAAGTTTTTTGTCCTAGCCTCTTAAATTATCCCCAAAAGCTATCTTCTTCAGCTTGATCTGAAGAGAAGAGCCAAACTTCTTTGATTTTTCTGTCTTCAATGCGGAAGAGGTCAATTCCGTTCATATTGAGTTCAGTACCATCAGCCCGTGTTCCAAGAAAAGTAACATTGGCTGCGATTAAATCCTTATTGTCAGAAACCCAATTTGTTACCACCTTAAAGGTTCCATTAGTTTTCTCAGCAAATGTAGCCAGGTGAGTTCCTAGCTTGTCCTTACCAACAACTGTACCAGATATACTATGAGTACCAGGTTGATGCCAGATAATATCGTCTGCCATCGTTTCAAAGACACCAGGAAAGTCACCAGCAATTAAAGCTTGGTTATAAGCGTTGAAAATTTCTAAGTTTGTTGACATATCTATTCTCCATTTCTTTTTTATGATATAATTGTAACAGTTACAAACAAAAAAACAAGTAGATACTTTTTCGATAGCTGGTATCAAAAATAGTACTATTATTGATACTAAAAGATAAATTTTTTTTAAAAATAGAAAGAAGATATTTTATGACAAATAAAGTGAGTGAGTATGGTATTTGTCCATTTGCAACAACGCAGAGGGTTTTAACGGGGAAATGGGCACTGGTAATCATTTATCAGTTGAGTACGGGTACCAAACGATTTAAAGAATTGCATAGATTATTGCCTGGGATTACTCAAACTATTTTGACCCGTCATCTCCGTCAATTAGAAAAGGATAAGATTGTTCAACGAAAGGTCTATGCCGAAGTTCCCCCACGAGTTGAGTACAGCTTAACTGAAGTGGGGCAGGAATTCAGAGTTGTTTTAGATGCTGTCGAGAAATGGGGTCTAGATTATATCAAGTTGCTAGAAATGTAGAAGTATTGACCGTGTATCAAGAATTACTTAGGAAAATAACAGAAGAAAAACCAAGCTATCATGAGAAAGAAATCCAGTGGTTGATTGATCATTTGGGAGATCCTTCTCCAGAAATTCGCGATGACCTTGTTTTTACAAGCTTTGCTAGAGGGATTCAGGAAGAGCTATTTACACAGGAACAATTTCATTTCATTGCTGAGGAAATTTTATCTGATGGAGGACTAGATAAAGAGATTGATAAGATAGGCCTGTCAACCCTTGAACGTTCTTTTAGGGCGCTTATTTATGCAAATCTCTTGTCTGCTGATGCCAACCAGCAATCGATTTTTTATCAGGAATTAAATGCAGGAATTCGTAATGTCCTTTTAAATCAAGGTTTGTATTATCTTTCAAAAGAAAAGGATACAAGGGGTTTTTCAAGTCAGTATGGTTGGGTTCATGCTTTTGCACATGGAGCCGATTTACTGACAGAGGTGGTTTGTCATCCAGACTTTCCTAAAACCAGAGTTCATGAAGTATTTGACATACTTGGTCAACTATTTAAAAGAATTTCGATTCGTTTTACAGATGATGAAGATTGGCGTTTAGCAAGAGTGATCTATGAACCTATTTTACAAGGGAAGTTGGAGCAAGAGCAAGTAGCTTCTTGGATAAAAGCTGTTGACTTTCCTATAGAAGAAAGGGAGGATTTTTATAAATTTTCCAACTTCAGATCCTGTCTGTTGGAAGTCTATGTCCAACTTGACCAGAGAAATAGTTTACAAGATGACTTGAAAGAAGCTATCCAGTCTTTTCAATACTAGGGATAAGCTAATATTATTTATTGAAAGGGTTTCTATTGTATCTTCCTAACTAATAATGAAAACTAATAAAAGAGGTTGAATCATTTTCCAACCTCTTTTCCTGTATCTTAATGGAATTGCATACCACCATCAACGATAATGGTTTGTCCTGTAATGTAGTTTGAATCTGGTCCTGCAAGGAAGCTGACAGCAGCAGCGACATCTTTTGGTTCAGATAGACGTTTTAGGGTAATATCTTTTGCAAATGTCTGCATACCCCATTCGTCATCTTTTCCTGCATTTTTACCAACTTCATGAGCGATGTCGTACATCATTGGTGTTTTCACAATACCTGGTGCGTAGGCGTTAACAGTGATGCCTGAGTCTGCTAAATCACGTGCTAATGTTTGCGTAATTCCGCGAACAGCAAATTTGGTTCCACCATAAACAGTTAGATTTGGATTACCGACTACACCAGCTTGAGAGGTTGCGTTGATAATTTTACCTCCGTGGCCAAGTGCTTTAAATTGCGCTTGTGCAGCTTGTGAACCCCAAATGACACCACCAACGTTGATACCGAAAGTGCGTGTAAATTGTTCCTCAGTAATTGTATCAAGAGGAGTGGTTGGAGCAACACCAGCGTTATTTACGACAACATTCAAATCACCAAAATGGTCAACAACTTTTTGAAATGCTTGGGCAACTTCGGCTTGTTTCGAAACATCGGCCACGACAGCGAAGGCATTTTCAGCTGATAATTCAGCAACAGCCTTTTCAGCTGTTTCGGGATTGTAGTCTAAGACTCCTACCTTAAAGCCATCTTGAACCAATCGTTTTGCGATTGCAAAACCGATTCCTTGACCTGCACCTGTGACAATAGCAACTTTAGACATATGATTCCTCCTTGGTATCCACGATACCATTCAAACGTTCATAAAAGAACAGCAAAGTTATAAAAATTAGTTCAAATTAGGGAATAAATAACTTATTAGAACTATATTGATAGTATATACCTTTAGAAAAAATGTTTCAAATAAACACTACCGTTTTTATAGAATTTTACCCTGAAAATTTCCAAACAATTTTCTTGAAACCCTTTCCCTCTTTTGATAGACTAGTATCTAGTTTTTGAAAAAAGGAGAAAGAAAATGAAAAAATTTGTCGCTGAGTTAATCGGTACGTTCATGCTTGTGTTCATCGGAACAGGAGCTGTTGTTTTTGGAAATGGTCTTGATGGCCTTGGACACCTTGGAATTGCTTTTGCCTTTGGTCTGGCAATCGTAGTCGCTGCTTACTCAATCGGAACTGTTTCAGGTGCTCACTTGAACCCAGCTGTTTCAATTGCTATGTTTGTAAACAAACGCTTGTCATCTTCAGAACTTGTAAACTACATCCTTGGGCAAGTTGTTGGAGCTTTCATCGCTTCTGGCGCTGTCTTCTTCCTCTTGGCGAACTCAGGTATGTCAACTGCTAGCCTTGGTGAAAATGCCTTGGCAAACGGGGTTACTGTCTTTGCTGGTTTCTTGTTTGAAGTCATCGCAACCTTCTTGTTTGTCTTGGTTATCATGACCGTGACTTCAGAAAGTAAAGGAAATGGCGCGATTGCTGGTTTGGTAATCGGTTTGTCCTTGATGGCTATGATTCTTGTTGGATTGAACATTACTGGACTTTCAGTAAACCCAGCTCGTAGCTTGGCACCAGCTGTTTTGGTAGGTGGCGCAGCCCTTCAACAAGTTTGGATTTTCATCCTTGCGCCAATCGTTGGTGGGGTTCTTGCAGCCCTCGTTGCTAAAAACTTCCTTGGAACAGAAGAATAATTGACACTCAAAAAGCCTTGCTCCTCATCTCGAGGAACAGGGCTTTTTCGTATGATACTCTTCGAAAATCTCTTCAAACCATGTCAGCTTCTATCTGCAACCTCAAAACAGTGTTTTGAGCTGACTTCATCAGTCTTATCTACAACCTCAAAGCAGTGCTTTGAGCAACCTGCGGCTAGTTTCCTAGTTTGATTTTTGATTTTCATTGAGTATGAGTTTAACGGTTGTCAATTTTCTCTGGATAAAGGTCGTGTTGGAAGAGGCGTTGTTCTGCCAAGCCTTCATACTTAGTTCCTGGCTTACCGTAGTTGTAGTAGGGGTCGATTGAAATGCCACCGCGCGGAGTGAATTTTCCCCAGACTTCTAAATAGCGAGGGTCTAGCAAGTTGACCAAGTCTTTCCCAATGGTGTTGATACAGTTTTCGTGGAAATCTCCGTGGTTTCGGTAGCTAAAGAGGTAGAGCTTGAGGGATTTTGACTCGACACAGAGCTTGTCAGGAATGTAGGAAATATAAATCGTCGCAAAGTCTGGCTGAGCAGTGATTGGGCAAAGTGAGGTAAATTCAGGGCAGTTAAATTTGATAAAATAGTCATTTTCCACATGACGATTGTCAAAGGATTCCAGGACTTCTGGTTGATAGTCAAAGATGTAGTTGGTTTCTTTGTTGCCCAGTAGGCTGAGGTTTTTCATTTCTTCTTGTTGTGACATGATTTTTTCTTTCTAATTTTAAATACCACGTTGGTTATCGTAGAGGAGGGTATGGAGTTGAGGAAGGACGCGGACATTACCCCAGCTATCGTCGGCAGCGACTCGTTCCCAGAGTTCTTTGAGACGGTCCAGTTGGTCTTGGACAATATTGCCTCTAGCCTTGGGCTCAGGATTTCCAGCCGATAAGAAGAGGACATCTGGTTGGTAGCGATCTTGAATCCCTTTGGCAAAGGCCAAATCGGCATCATCAAAGACAGGGATTTTAAAGGTGACTTTGGCTGGATCCAATTGGGAAACGATAAAGTCTAAGGTTTCAAAGTTGACTTCCATCTTGGATGAAGGAGGTTTGGGGCTCAGAGTGACCTGGTCGATGTCTTTTAACCAATTTTGCCAGCGAGAGCCTTGAGTCTCGACAGCAAGGGTGACACCGCGTTCCTTGAGCTTGGTGACGAGTTCAGCCATGTTGGCTGCTAGGATAGCAGGATTTCCTCCAGATAGGGTTACATAGTCGTAGCTCCCCAATTTATCCAAGGCAGCAATGACCTCGTCAGCTGTCATACGAGTCGGTTTTTCAGAGCCATCCCATGTAAAGGCAGAATCGCACCAGTCGCAGTGGTAGTCGCAACCAGCAGTGCGGACAAACATGGTTTTCTGCCCGATTGCACGGCCTTCGCCTTGAAAGGTTGGCCCGAAAATTTCCAGAACTGGTAGTTTGAGGACACGTTCCCTAGTCATCTAACCACTCCCGTCTAAACTCCGCAAAGGCAGTCGGAGTCTCATAGAGGCGAACGTATTCCAAACGGAGACCGCGCTCGTCTGGCAACTCTTGGTTCATGGTTTGGAAAATCCAGTAAACCATATTTTCAGCAGTCGTGTTCATATAGGGAAGAGTCTCATTGAGATAGCGATGATCCAAGTGGGGCTCTAAGTAGTTCTTGTAGATCGCTTTGATGTCTCCGAAATTGTAGGTCATACCCCGTTCATCTAAAAATCCACTGACAGTAATCTGCAAATGATAGGTGTGGCCGTGCAGGGATTTGCATTTTCCCTCATAGTGAAAGAGGTGATGGGCAGCATCAAAGGTAAATTCTTTTGATACCAAGGTTCTGTGAGGATTGTAGACAAGAGACTCTCCAGTTTCCTGTTTGATTTCTTTGGGTGCAAAAAACATTAGGCTTCTCCTTTCTGTGAGAGATAAACATCTAAACCATGTTGACGTAGGTGGCAGGCTGGACAATCTCCACAGCCACTTCCAATAATCCCGTTGTAGCAGGTCAAAGTCTTTTCACGAACATAGTCAAAGGCACCGAGTTGGTCGGCTAATTCCCAAGTTTCAGCCTTGTCTAGCCACATGAGAGGTGTTTGGATAACAAAGTCGTAATCCATGGCAAGGTTGAGGGTAACATTGAGGGATTTGACAAAGACATCTCGACAATCGGGGTAGCCTGAAAAATCTGTCTCGCAGACACCTGTCACGATGTCTTTAATGCCCCGTTGCTTGGCAAGGACTGCCGCAAAGGATAGAAAGAGGTGGTTGCGACCATCAACGAAGGTATTGGGAACCTCTCCCTCTTTTTGTTCAATTTCCAGATCAGAGGTCAGGGCATTTTCAGTGATTTGCCCCAGTAGCGACATATCTAAGATGTGATGACGAATGCCTTGTTCCTTAGCGATTTCTTGGGCAACTTGAATTTCGAGATGATGACGCTGACCATAGGCAAAGGTGACGGCTTCGACCGTTTCATAGTGTTCTTTAGCCCAAAAGAGGCAGGTTGTAGAATCTTGACCGCCACTAAAGACGACCAAGGCTGATTGACGTTTCATAGTACTCCTTCCAAAATGGGAAATGTTCAGAGCACGCAAAAAGCTCCCATGAGGGAGCTAAAAAATACCAAATCGAGGTTTTTTTTAGCGATGGCATGTCCCAAACATCGTAATATTCTACTTACAGTCTAGCATATTTTTTGAAAAATGGCAAAGGGCAAGAAAAAAGAGACCAAAGCAAGTACTTGGTCTCTCAGTTGATTAGCTCAATTCAGCAACGATAGCCTTGATTTGGTCTGCTGTGTGAACACCAGCAACTTGTTTGACCACTTGGCCGTCTTTTTTGAAGAGAAGAGTTGGGATAGACATGATTCCAAAAGCACGAGCTGTGTTTGGATTTTCATCAACGTCCATTTTAACGATTTTCAAGACATCTTCTGAGAGTTCTTCAGACAATTTGTCCAAGATTGGACCTTGCATACGACATGGACCACACCAAGTTGCCCAGAAGTCTACCAAGACCAAACCGTCTTTTGTTTCTTGTTCGAATGTTGCATCTGTAATTGCTTTTGCCATTGTATTTCTCCTTTTTTAGTTATATTGGCTTAAATCTTGTTTCTTGAGATAGAAGAAGATATCTCCGTAAGTCCCATGGTAGTCCAAATCATGCCCGTTATAGGTTAATTTTTGGACAGGGTAGTAGTCTGCGACGCCGATAAGGCAAGCTTGTTGCGAACGATCAAAGTCTTCATAAGACTCGAAAGTCACAGTTCTTTCGTTCTTGCTGGCATCTAAATAGGTGATTTCAATCATGTTTAAAACTCCTTTGTTTGATGATGATTTTATTTTACTCCTTGTAAAAGAGAATGTCAAGAAAAATGATTGCGCACGCAACTTTTTTTCTGAAATCATCTTAAATCAAGAAATCCAAACCAGTTTCCAAGCTTTCTTCGACAGCTTTCTGTAAAGAGGTCAGTGTCTTTTGCCCATCACTTGTCAGGCAGATAAAACTAGAGCGTCTATCTTGATGGCAACACATGCGACTGAGTAGACCGCAATTTTTAGCTTCCAAGCGAGCCACCATCCGAGAAACAGCGCTTGGGCTCAGATGAAGCTTATCTGGCAGGTCAATCTGGCGTAGAGATTTTTCTTGAGCCAAGTCCAGATAGTAGAGCAGGTAAAACTCTTTCAAGGTCAGACTTTGCTCGCTCTTCTGGGCAATAGTCTCTTCCAAGAGACTTTCAATTTCTTTCTGACGCCGATTGAAGTCAAACCATTTTTCCAAATAGGTCATAGTATCTCCTTTCTTTTTAGAGTTGTAAATAGAGGAAAGCCCATTCACGGACAATCTCTGTATCACAAGATGATTGCGCATGCAATAATTATACTACTTTTCAAGAAAGCTGGCAAGCTCTGTTTTTTAGTGGTTTTATTTTTTACTGTCCATATTTTTGGTAAAAATCAACTTTTACTTGGATGAAGGTTTTGGCTTCACGTAGGAGTTGAAGAAGGGTGGCGCGGGTTTCAAATTCGTCTCTTGTCTTGGGTAGACTGCGGTTACGGAAGACTTCCAGATAGCGTTCGATTTCATCTAGCAAATCAGAAGCAGGATTGGTCTGGCTCAGTTGACCTGCAATTTTTGAAAAGAGTTGCGCTAAAATTAGGCTTTCACTGGCAGCTAGGTGACAGGTGTTAATTTGCTGGGCCATATTTCGCAGGATACGACTTTGTCGCTGTCTCATCTCAAAGTAGTGGATATGGTAGTCGGTCTGGTGAAAGAGGTGGTCAGAGTGATCCAAATAGACCAGTCTGAGGGCTTCTTCCAAAAGTGTGTCTAATTCTGCTACCAGCTGTGCTCGGTTGCGTCCGTCTCCTCTGGATAAATAGTATTTGAAGCGCTGGAGGATATCTTTTAACTTTTCTTCCACCAGCGTGTGGTAGTGTTGGATTTCCTCTTCTCGTGAAGGCATGTAGAGATTGACTAGTAAAGCAAATCCTGTACCGATTGTAAAGAGAAGGAATTCATTGACTAGAAGGTCTGGAGAGGTTGATTCTTGAATCAAGAGATGGCTAACCAAAACAGTACTTGGTGTGATGCCAATTTCCCAGCCCATCTTGTAGGCTAGAGGCACATAGAAGGCAAGATAGAGGCCAAGGCTCCAGATATGAAATCCGCTCAAGTGAAAAGCTAGAACACCGATAGCCAGAGCTAGGAGCATGGAAAAGAGTCGATTGCGAGCCAGTTTTAAGGTACTTCTACGCGTATCAGATAGGCTCAAGAGAGAGATAATCCCAGCCGAAACTGCTGAGGAAAGATTGAGAAAATAAGCAAGAAGGCAGGCAAGACAGGTAGCTAAGATGAGCTTGGTCGTACGTTGGCTAATAGACATAAGAATTTCCTGGTAAGTTAGAATAAAAGCGTAAAAGACAAGACCTGAGCAGGCTTGTCTTTATGAGTTATTTTTTACGGGCTGCTGCGTATTCGGCAACGGCGGTAAAGAGGACGTCTGTAGAAGAGTTAAGGGCTGTTTCACATGAGTCTTGGATGACACCAATCACAAAACCAACCCCAACAACTTGCATGGCAATATCGTTAGAAATACCGAAAAGGCTACAAGCAACTGGGATAAGAAGGAGGGAACCTCCGGCAATACCAGAAGCACCACAGGCTGAGATAGCTGCTACCACACTGAGGACAAAGGCTGTCGCAAAGTCAACAGGGATTCCAAGAGTGTTAACTGCAGCAAGGGTCAAAACGTTAATAGTAATCGCTGCCCCTGCCATGTTGATAGTAGAACCAAGTGGGATAGAAACAGAATAGGTATCTGGATCCAGTCCAAGGTCGTGGCAAAGTTTCATGTTGACAGGGATGTTGGCCGCAGAACTACGAGTGAAGAAGGCTGTCACACCGCTGACACGGAGGCAGTTCCAAACTAGAGGGTAAGGATTGCGTCTCATAAAGAAGAAGGCAATCAAAGGGTTGACCACAAGGGCAACAAAAAGCATAGTCGTTACTAATAGAAGCAATAAAATACCGTAGTTGGCAAGGCTTCCGATTCCCTTGTCAGAAATGGTTTTAAAAACAAGACCAAGGATTCCAAATGGAGCCAGGTTGATGATCCATTCGACAATTTTAGAAGTCACGTCAGCGATAGTTTTTAGTAATTCTTTACTATTTTTGCTGGCTTCTCTCATGGCAATCCCGAAAACAACTGCCCAAGATAGGATACCGATGTAGTTGGCAGTAATGAGGGCATTGACTGGATTGTCAACCAGTTTGAGCAAGAGGTTGCTGAGGACCTGCCCAATCCCATCTGGTGGTGCAATTTCAGTATTGGCACTATTTAGGGTAATTTCAATAGGGACGATGAAACTTGCTAGTACAGCTACAAGAGCAGCGGCGAAAGTCCCTAGGATATACAAGAAAATAACAGTTTTCATATTGCTATCTTGCCCCTTTTGATGTTGGGAAAGGGCATTGGCAACGAGGGCAAAGACTAGGATAGGAGCAACAGCTTTTAGACCTCCAACGAATAAATCCCCGAGTAGCCCAATCCCTGAGAGATTAGGAAGGGTCAGTCCTAGGATTGCTCCAATAAGCATACCAATCAAGATACGCTTGACAAGGCTTGCCTTGTTCCAAGCATGAATGATTCTTTTCATAATAATCTCCTTTTTATGTAGTGATTATGATTATAGTATAAATGATAGACAAAATCAAGAATTTTCTGTCTATTTTTTTGAATATTTATGGAGAATGAGACTGATGAAAATATGGTATAATGAAATAAAGGAGTTTTATATGCAAAAATTTATTCAAGCTTATATTGAAAAGCTAGATGTGACAACCATTATCGAGAATATTCTAACCAAGATTATTTCTCTTTTACTGCTTTTGATTGTATTTTATATTGCTAAAAAAATGCTTCATACCATGGTGCAGAGAATTGTCAAACCTTCTCTAAAAATGTCTCATCATGATGTCGGGCGCCAAAAAACCATCTTACGTTTACTAGAAAATGTGTTTAATTATACGCTATATTTCTTTTTACTTTACTGCATTTTGTCGATTTTAGGCTTACCTGTTTCTAGTTTGCTGGCAGGTGCTGGAATCGCTGGGGTGGCGATTGGGATGGGAGCCCAAGGTTTTCTGTCTGATGTTATCAATGGCTTTTTCATCCTCTTTGAACGTCAACTGGATGTGGGAGACGAGGTCGTTCTGACAAATGGCCCCATTACTGTATCGGGCAAGGTTGTCAGTGTGGGAATTCGTACGACCCAGCTTCGTAGCGAGGAGCAAGCCCTTCACTTTGTCCCTAACCGAAATATCACGGTTGTTAGCAATTTCTCACGCACAGACTAGCCCTGTTATTTTAAGTAATTTGTGGTACAATAGAAAGAGTTTGATAAAGGAGAAAAGATGGTTTTAGAAAAGCAGTTGGGCAATGGTTGTACCTGGATAGACCTAGACCTCGGAAAGTTGAATAAACTAGAAGACCTTTCTGAAATCTACGGTTTGGACAAGGAAACCATTGAGTACGCACTGGATAGAAACGAGCGTGCCCACATGGACTACCACCGTGAAAGTGGGACGGTTACCTTTATCTATAATGTCCTAGATGTAAAAAAGGACAAGGCCTACTATGAGACTTTTCCCATGACCTTTATCGTGGAACATCGTCGCCTGATTACCATTAGCAATACCAAGAACGCCTATGTCATTGAACAGATGACTCGTTATCTGGAGAGCCATGACACGCTTTCGATTTACAAGTTTCTCTTTGCCAGTCTGGAAATTATCAGTAATGCCTACTATCCTGTCATCGAGCAGATGGACAAGAGTAGGGATGAGGTTAATGGCCTCTTGCGCCAGCGGACGACCAAGAAAAATCTCTTTGCCCTGTCTGACTTGGAGACTGGTATGGTTTATCTGACGGCAGCTGCCAAACAAAATCGGATTTTGTTGGAGCATATTCAAGGGCACGCCCTCTATCGTAGTTTTGATGAGATTGAGAGAGAGCAGTTTGATGATGCCATGATTGAGGCTCATCAGCTGGTATCCATGACAGACCTCATCTCTCAGATTTTACAGCAACTTTCAGCATCTTACAACAACATTCTAAACAACAATCTGAATGATAATTTGACAACCTTGACTATCATTTCAGTCTTGCTAGCTGTTTTGGCAGTCGTGACAGGCTTTTTCGGAATGAATGTCCCCCTACCTTTAACAGATGAGCCCCATGCTTGGCTCTACATCAGTTTGGCTAGTATAGGTTTGTGGATTGTTTTGTCCTTGTTACTAAGAAAAATTGCGAAAAAAAGTTAAGAAAAGGAGCCAGAATGGCGATTGAAAACTATATGCCAGATTTTACTGTGGAAGCAGTCTATGATCTGACAGTTCCAAGCCTGCAGGCGCAGGGAATCAAGGCTGTTTTGGTCGATTTGGACAATACCCTCATTGCATGGAACAACCCTGACGGGACGCCAGAAATGAAACAATGGCTACATGACCTTCGGGATGCGGGCATTCGCATCATTGTGGTCTCAAATAACACCAAAAAACGCGTCCAACGAGCAGTTGAGAAATTTGGGATTGACTACGTTTATTGGGCTCTGAAGCCCTTCACATTTGGGATTGACCGTGCCATGAAGGAATTTCACTATGAAAAAAAGGAAGTTGTCATGGTCGGCGACCAGCTCATGACAGATATACGAGCAGCCCACCGTGCAGGCATTCGCTCGATTTTAGTCAAACCCTTGGTCCAACATGACTCAATCAAAACGCAGATTAACCGAGCTCGTGAGCGCCGTGTGATGCGAAAAATCACTGAACAGTACGGACCGATTACATATAAAAAAGGAATTTAATTATGGAAGAAATTCTCTGTATTGGTTGTGGAGCAACCATTCAGACGACAGACAAGTCTGGACTTGGTTTTACTCCCCAGTCGGCACTTGAAAAAGGTTTGGAGACTGGCGAAGTCTATTGCCAACGCTGTTTTCGTCTCCGCCACTACAATGAAATCACGGATGTCCAGTTGACGGACGATGATTTCCTCAAGCTCTTGCACGAGGTGGGAGACAGTGATGCCTTAGTGGTCAATGTCATTGATATTTTTGATTTTAATGGCTCTGTCATCCCAGGCTTGCCACGTTTTGTATCAGGCAATGATGTCCTCTTGGTTGGAAATAAAAAAGATATTCTGCCCAAGTCAGTTAAGCCGAGCAAGATTAGCCAGTGGCTCATGGAGCGTGCCCACGAAGAAGGGCTTCGTCCTGTGGATGTCGTCCTAACTTCAGCACAAAACAAACATGCCATTAAGGAAGTCATTGACAAAATCGAGCATTACCGTAAGGGCCGCGATGTCTATGTGGTCGGTGTAACCAACGTTGGAAAATCAACCCTCATCAATGCCATTATCCAAGAAATCACGGGTGACCAGAATGTCATTACGACGTCACGCTTCCCAGGGACGACCTTGGACAAGATTGAGATCCCGCTTGACGATGGATCTTATATCTACGATACGCCGGGGATTATCCACCGCCACCAGATGGCCCACTACTTGACGGCCAAAAACCTCAAGTATGTCAGCCCTAAAAAGGAAATCAAGCCTAAGACCTATCAGCTCAATCCTGAACAAACCCTGTTTTTAGGCGGTCTCGGACGTTTTGACTTTATAGCAGGAGAAAAGCAAGGTTTCACTGCCTTCTTTGACAATGAACTCAAACTCCACCGAACTAAGCTAGAAGGTGCTAGTGCCTTTTACGACAAGCATCTCGGAACCCTTCTAACACCACCAAATAGCAAGGAAAAGGAAGAGTTTCCAAAACTAGTCCAACATGTATTTAACATCAAGGACAAGACAGACCTAGTCATCTCAGGCCTAGGATGGATTCGTGTAACAGGCACAGCAAAAGTCGCCGTCTGGGCACCAGAAGGTGTTGCAGTCGTCACACGAAAAGCAATTATTTAAAACAAAATCGCCGAGCGAACAAAGTGAGCTCATACAAAGATAGTTATTGCCGTGGTGTTTTGCCAATCTGTAGATTGGCAAGGGTCACAATTGAGACCAAGGCTCAATTGTGAGGTCAGGAAATCCATTTTTCAAAGATGAGATCTTTGGAAAATTAGTTCCGACCGTCCCCCACCACCTAAAATAACTATCAAAAAAACAAGGAAGAAATTATGTCATTAACATCAAAACAACGTGCCTTCCTCAACAGCCAGGCACACACCCTCAAACCCATCATCCAAATTGGAAAAAATGGTCTCAACGACCAAATCAAAACCAGCGTCCGTCAGGCACTTGACGCTCGTGAATTGATTAAGGTTACTCTTTTGCAAAACACCGATGAAAATATCCACGAAGTAGCTGAAATTTTGGAAGAAGAAATCGGTGTGGATACAGTCCAAAAAATCGGACGCATCTTGATTTTGTTTAAACAATCTAGCAAGAAAGAAAATCGCAAGATTTCTAAAAAAGTCAAAGAAATCTAAAAACCTACTCCAAACAACTGTTTTTACAGAGAAATAAAGGAGACTAGCCTATGGCAATCGAATTATTGACTCCCTTTACCAAGGTAGAGTTGGAGCCAGAAATCAAGGAGAAAAAACGCAAACAAGTCGGGATTTTAGGGGGGAATTTTAACCCTGTTCACAATGCCCATCTCATCGTTGCGGATCAAGTGCGCCAGCAGTTAGGACTGGACCAAGTTCTGCTTATGCCTGAATACCAACCTCCTCATGTAGATAAAAAGGAAACAATCCCTGAACACCATCGTCTCAAGATGCTTGAATTGGCGATTGAGGGGATTGAAGGTCTAGCCATTGAAACCATTGAGTTGGAACGTAAGGGCATTTCCTATACCTACGACACCATGAAGATTTTGACAGAGCAACATCCAGATACGGATTATTACTTTATCATCGGTGCCGACATGGTGGACTATCTGCCTAAGTGGTACCGAATTGATGAACTGGTTGATATGGTTCAGTTTGTGGGGGTTCAGCGCCCACGCTACAAGGCTGGAACCTCCTATCCTGTTATCTGGGTGGATGTGCCTCTCATGGATATCTCGTCCAGCATGGTGCGGGACTTCCTTGCCCAAGGTCGGAAACCCAACTTTCTCCTGCCTCAGCCGGTGCTAGACTACATCGAGAAGGAGGGGCTCTACTGATGGCCTATCAAGACTATATCAACTGCTCCCGTGAGGCCTTGTTGGAAAAAATGGCAGAGCTTCTACCTGAAAAACGTTTAACCCATTGCTTGGGTGTGGAGCGTGCAGCCATAGAACTAGCCCAACGATTTGGAGTAGATGTCGAGAAAGCAGGATTAGCAGGTCTTCTTCATGACTATGCTAAGAAGCTGTCAGATCAGGAATTTCTAGACTTGATTGACCGTTATCAGCTAGATTTCGACCTCAAAAACTGGGGTAATAATGTCTGGCATGGTATGGTTGGCATCTACAAGATTCAAGAAGATTTGGATTTGCATGATCCGGAAATCCTGCGAGCTATTGAAATCCATACAGTTGGGGCTGGTCAGATGACCTATCTTGATAAGATAATCTATGTCGCAGACTATATCGAGCACAATCGTGTCTTTCCAGGAGTGGATGTGGCACGTGAGATTGCAAGTCTATCGCTTGATAAGGCAGTGGCCTACGAAACAGCTCGTACCGTGGAGCATCTAGCTCATCAGGGATTCCCTATCTATCCCCAAACCCTTGAAACCTATAACGCCTTTGTGCACTATTTGAAAGAGGACTAAATGAAGACGGCTTTTATTATTATTGATGTACAAAATATTTTAGTGGAAACAGGTTTTAAGACAGAGAGACTATTGGAAAAAATTTCTTATTTACAAAACCAAGCTAGAAGCAAGAATATTGAAATTATCTATGTTCAACATATTGAGAACTCTGAAGCTCAAACATCAGAAGATTGGCAGTTATCTGCGCTTTTAAATCGAAAACCTGATGAAAAGGTCTTTCAGAAGAAGTATAACAGTATTTTCAAAGAAACTGGCTTAAAAGAATACTTGGATAAACAGGGGATTGAAAAATTAGTTTTATGTGGTATGCAGACAGAATATTGTGTGGATACCTCTGTCAAGGTTGCTTTTGAATATGGCTATCAGCTTATTATTCCAGAAGGTGCTGTCACAACCTTTGATGGGGATGACATTCCAGCAGAAACGATAAATGAATTTTATGAGGACATTTGGGAGGATCGCTTTGCAGATGTCCTAGATTATAAAAATATTTTTTAAAAGAGGACTAAATGAACGAAAAAGAATTACTAGAACTAGTCGTGAAAGCGGCTGATGAGAAACGTGCGGAGGATATCCTCGCACTTGACGTACAAGATTTGACTAGTGTGACGGATTACTTTGTTATTACTAGTTCAATGAATAGCCGTCAGTTGGACGCTATCGCTGATAACATCCGTGAAAAAGTAGCTGATGCAGGCTTTAAAGGTAGCCATGTCGAAGGCGATGCAGCTGGAGGCTGGGTCTTGCTGGACCTCGGTGCTGTCGTTGTGCATGTCTTTTCAGAAGAAATGCGTGCTCACTATAACCTAGAAAAACTATGGCATGAGGCGGATTCTGTAGATATTTCAGAAGCCTTAGCATAGGAGATAAACTCAGTTGTAGTCAACTGGGTTTCTTTGCTTATTTTAGAAAAAAAGGATAGAAAGGTAAGGGCGTCGTGTCTGGTTGATGTTGAAACTGAACACGAGCTAAAAGCTGAGGGAAAAAGAGTAACTTAATTTGTATCTGATGATACGGCAGAAAGTTTCCTATGTTCTCTTTACTTTTAAGGCTCTTTGTATCTTAGAAAGGATTTGAACCCGTCCTGTAATTCTCGGAAAATAGACAGCCTTCCTTGGAGCTCGGCTCCATCGTCAGGCTCCTAATTTTCTATCGAATTACGGGCGGACTTGGTATCATGTTTTATGGCAACTTATGAAACCTTTGCGGCTGTTTACGATGCTGTGATGGACGATAGTTTATACGACAAATGGACGGACTTTTCTCTGCGTCATTTGCCTAAGACCAAGGAGAGAAAGAAACTCTTGGAATTGGCTTGTGGGACAGGAATTCAATCTGTGCGCTTCTCTCAGGCTGGTTTTGATGTGACTGGTCTTGATTTGAGTGCGGATATGTTGAAGATTGCTGAGAAGAGAGCTGCTTCAGCCAAACAAAAGATTGACTTTATTGAAGGCAATATGCTGGATTTGTCCAAGGCAGGTCAATATGATTTTGTCACTTGTTATTCGGACTCAATCTGCTATATGCAAGATGAGGTGGAAGTAGGAGACGTTTTTAAGGAAGTCTATAATGTCCTCAATGAAGACGGAGTTTTCATCTTTGACGTGCATTCGACTTACCAGACGGATGAAATTTTTCCAGGCTATTCCTATCATGAAAATGCGGAAGATTTTGCCATGCTCTGGGATACCTACGAGGACGAAGCTCCTCACTCCATTGTGCATGAGTTGACTTTCTTTATCAAGGAGGCTGACGGCTCCTTTAATCGCCACGATGAAGTGCATGAGGAGCGGACTTATGAGGTTCTGACCTATGATATTTTGCTGGAACAGGCCGGTTTCAAGTCCTTCAAACTCTATGCGGACTTTGAGGACAAGGAGCCAACAGAAACTAGCACCCGTTGGTTTTTTGTCGCGCAGAAGTAGGAGAACATCATGACCATCACAGGTATTATCGCGGAGTTCAATCCTTTTCATAATGGGCACAAATACCTGCTGGATCAGGTTGAGGGGTTGAAAATCGTAGCTATGTCTGGAAATTTCATGCAGCGTGGAGAACCTGCTATCGTGGATAAGTGGACACGGGCCCAGATGGCTCTGGAAAATGGCGCAGATTTGGTAGTGGAATTGCCATTTTTAGTCAGTGTTCAGGCTGCGGATTTCTTCGGTCAGGGAGCTGTGGATATCTTGGCTCGGTTGGGTATTGATACTCTAGCATTTGGGACGGAGGAAATTCTGGATTACCAGAAAATCGCTGACTTATACACAGAGCAGGGTGCTGAGATGGAGCAATTTGTGGAAAATCTGCCTGATTCCCTCTCTTATCCACAGAAAACCCAAGCTATGTGGAAGGAATTTGCTGGTCTTGATTTTTCAGGCAATACGCCCAATCATGTTCTTGCTCTGGCCTATGTCAAGGCAGTTGCGGGACGTAGAATCAAACTCCATCCGATTCAGCGTCAGGGGGCGGGTTACCATTCTGTGGATAAAGATGTGGACTTTGCCTCGGCTACAGCCCTCCGTCAGCACCAGAGAGATACAGATTTCTTAGAACGCTTTATGCCTTCTGTTGCTATATTTGAGCAGGCCAGTAAGGTGAGCTGGGAAGACTATTTTTCCTTGCTCCGCTATCAAATCTTGTCAAATCCCGACCTAACCACCATCTATCAGGTCAATCAAGAAATGGCTGTGCGTATCAAGGATGCCATCAAGACAGCCCAGTCTGTGGAAGACTTGGTTGAGGGGGTTGCGACCAAACGTTACACCAAGGCGCGTGTCAGACGCCTCTTGGCCTATATTTTGGTGCAAGCTAGAGAAAGTGATTTGCCAGAAGGCATCCATGTCCTTGGCTTTACCGAAAAAGGCAGACAACATCTCAAGTCTCTGAAAGGGCAGGTCAATCTAGTCAGCCGAATTGGCAAGGAACCTTGGGATGTCATGACCCAAAAGGCAGACCAGATTTACCAACTGGGAAATCCAAGTATAGCAGAGCAGAATTTTGGAAGAGTGCCGATAAGAATAGAAATAAACTAAGTCTACTGAAAGGTGGACTTTTTGAGAATTTTTACGAATAAATAGATAGAAAAGAAAATCTTGTACAAGTTCCTGACAATTTCTTTCTTTTCGTGTATAATAGTGGAAAAGAGGTAAAACGAGGTATGGTTATGGAAGCAGTTCTTTACTCAACATTCCGAAATCATTTAAAAGACTACATGAAGAAGGTAAACGATGAATTTGAACCTTTGACGGTGGTCAATAAAAATCCAGACGAGGACATTGTAGTCCTTTCCAAGAGCGAGTGGGATAGTATTCAGGAAACTTTGAGAATTGCTCAAAACAAAGAGTTATCGGACAAGGTCTTGCGAGGAATAGCTCAAGTTCGTGCTAGAAACACTCAAGTGCATGTTATTGAGGAGTGAGGAATGCTGCTCAAGTTTACAGAAGATGCCTGGGCAGATTATTGCTACTGGCAAACTCAGGACAAGAAAACGTTAAAAAGAATCAATAAACTAATCAAGGATATTCAACGTGATCCCTTTACAGGAATAGGTAAGCCAGAACCACTCAAGTATGACTACCAAGGAGCCTGGTCTCGTCGCATTGACGCAGAAAATCGCTTGATTTATATGATGGATGGAGATAGCGTGGCTTTCTTGTCTTTTAAAGATCATTACTAAGTCTACTGCAAGGTAGGCTTTTTTAAATAACAATTTTATTTCAGCAAATGTGTTCCGAATTCTTCAAAACATATTCTATTTTAGGTTTGTGAAAATCACTTTTTTATGGTAGAATGTAAAAGAATGTATGTCATTCGGAATAACAATAAAATGAGGTAAAAACATGGAAATCATGTCGCTTGCGATTGCTGTTTTTGCCGTCATCATTGGTTTAGTCATTGGATATGTCAGCATCTCAGCTAAGATGAAATCATCTCAGGAAGCTGCAGAGTTGATGCTTTTAAATGCTGAACAAGAAGCAACTAATTTACGTGGACAAGCTGAGCGTGAAGCGGATTTACTTGTTAATGAAGCTAAACGTGAAAGCAAGTCTCTTAAAAAAGAAGCACTATTGGAGGCCAAAGAAGAAGCCAGAAAATACCGTGAAGAAGTGGACGCTGAATTCAAATCAGAACGTCAAGAACTCAAACAAATCGAAAGTCGTTTGACCGAGAGAGCTACTAGCCTCGACCGTAAGGACGACAATTTGACGAGTAAAGAACAAACACTTGAACAAAAAGAACAAAGTATTTCTGATAGAGCGAAAAACCTTGATGCGCGTGAAGAGCAATTAGAGGAAGTCGAAAGACAAAAAGAAGCAGAGCTAGAGCGTATTGGTGCTCTGTCTCAAGCAGAAGCACGAGATATTATCTTGGCACAGACAGAGGAAAACTTGACCAAGGAGATTGCCAGCCGTATTCGTGAAGCTGAGCAAGAGGTCAAGGAACGTTCTGACAAAATGGCCAAGGATATCCTGGTTCAAGCTATGCAACGTATCGCTGGTGAATATGTAGCGGAGTCAACCAACTCAACAGTTCATCTACCAGATGATACTATGAAGGGACGCATTATTGGTCGTGAAGGTCGAAACATTCGTACCTTTGAAAGTTTGACAGGGGTCGATGTGATTATCGACGATACGCCAGAAGTGGTGACCTTGTCAGGTTTTGACCCGATTCGTCGCGAGATTGCTCGTATGACTATGGAAATGTTGCTCAAAGATGGTCGTATCCACCCAGCTCGTATCGAAGAGTTGGTTGAGAAAAACCGTCAAGAGATTGACAATAAGATCCGTGAATACGGTGAGGCTGCTGCCTATGAGATTGGTGCGCCAAACCTTCATCCAGACTTGATGAAGATTATGGGACGTTTGCAATTCCGTACTTCTTATGGACAAAATGTCTTGCGTCATTCGATTGAGGTTGCTAAGTTGGCTGGTATTATGGCCAGTGAACTTGGTGAAAATGCGGCTCTTGCTCGTCGTGCTGGATTCCTTCACGATATCGGAAAAGCCATTGACCGCGAGGTTGAAGGTAGCCACGTTGAAATTGGTATGGAACTGGCACGTAAGTACAAGGAACACCCAGTTGTTGTGAATACGATTGCTAGTCACCACGGAGATGTTGAAGCTGAGAGCGTCATTGCAGTTATCGTCGCTGCAGCAGATGCCTTGAGCGCAGCTCGTCCAGGTGCTCGTAGTGAGTCTCTTGAAAGCTACATTAAGCGTCTTCATGATTTGGAAGAAATTGCTAACGGTTTTGAAGGAGTTCAAACAAGCTTTGCCCTTCAAGCAGGACGTGAAATCCGTATCATGGTCAATCCAGGACAAATCAAGGACGACAAAGTCACAATCTTGGCTCATAAAGTTCGTGAGAAAATTGAAAACAATCTCGATTACCCAGGAAATATCAAAGTAACCGTGATTCGTGAGCTTCGTGCAGTAGATTATGCTAAATAAATAAGAAAGAGCAGTTGAAAAATTACTGCTTTTTTGTTACACTAGATAGAAAGACTGTAAAGGATAATCTGGCTTTTGCCATTATTCTAGAGAAATGTTATTTCACAGACTGACTAAAGGAGACACAATGGCAGACCGAGGCTTACTAATCGTTTTTTCTGGTCCTTCAGGGGTTGGAAAAGGAACGGTTAGAAGAGAGATTTTTGAGAGTTCTGAAAACCAATTTCAATACTCTGTATCGATGACGACACGCGCACAACGTCCTGGAGAAGTGGACGGTGTTGACTATTTCTTCCGTACTCGTGAAGAGTTTGAAGAGCTGATTCGTCAAGGACAGATGTTGGAATACGCAGAATATGTCGGCAACTACTATGGAACTCCTCTGACCTATGTCAATGAAACCTTGGACAAGGGAATCGATGTTTTCCTTGAAATTGAAGTTCAGGGCGCTCTTCAGGTCAAGAAAAAGGTTCCAGATGCTGTCTTTATCTTCCTGACACCACCAGATTTGGATGAATTACAAGATCGCTTGGTAGGACGTGGAACAGACAGTGCAGAAGTAATTGCCCAACGAATCGAAAAAGCCAAGGAAGAAATTGCCCTCATGCGTGAGTATGATTATGCGATTGTCAACGATCAGGTGCCCCTAGCTGCTGAGCGTGTCAAACGTGTGATCGAAGCAGAGCACTTCCGTGTGGATCGTGTCATTGGTCACTATCAGGAGATGTTACCAAAATCTCCAACTACCCGATAAAATTTAGAAAATAGGTACAAGCAAATGATGTTAAAACCCTCTATTGATACCTTGCTCGACAAGGTTCCTTCAAAATATTCACTCGTAATCTTGGAAGCAAAACGTGCCCACGAATTAGAAGCAGGTGCGCCAGCAACTCAAGGTTTCAAATCTGAAAAATCAACTCTTCGCGCTTTAGAAGAAATCGAATCAGGAAACGTTACGATTCACCCAGATCCAGAAGGAAAACGTGAAGCAGTGCGTCGCCGTATCGAAGAAGAAAAACGTCGTAAAGAAGAAGAAGAAAAGAAAATCAAAGAGCAAATCGCTAAAGAAAAAGAAGATGGTGAAAAGATTTAAGGTTGGGGGGACTCAATCTTATTTTTTCTATTGCAAGAATGTACTGACAAGGAGGAGGTGAGAAGATGGCCATAGCCAAGATTATTGTAGATGTGCCTTTGATGCAGACGGACCAGCCCTATAGTTACAGGATTCCGGAGGAATTTGAGGGAATGCTGGAAGTTGGGATGCGGGTTCATATGCCTTTTGGTAAGGGCAATCGCCTGATTCAAGGGATTGTTCTTGGTTTGGAGTCCCAACCAGATGAAGAAGAGGCTAATCAAGATTTAAAAGATATTGCGGAGGTGCTGGATTTTTCTCCTGTTCTCACGCAAGAACAACTCTGGCTGGCTGAAGAGTTACGTAAATCTGTCTTCTCCTACAAAATCTCTATCCTCAAGGCTATGTTACCAGGATTTCTGAACTCCAGCTATGACAAGATTCTCTATCCTCTGGAAGGTCTGAGTCAGGAAGACCGAGAGCGCTTGTTTGGTTCAGAAGATTCGCTTGCCTTTTCTTCGCTAGACCTTGCCAAACAAGCCGAAATGATGCGTTTGACTAGAAAAGGCCTGCTTGGTCTGGAATATCAGGCGGTCGATCAAAAGAAGGTCAAGACCCAGTCTTGGTATGAGGTTGACCTTGTTCAATTAGAAGGAGTAGAGATTTCTACACGTGCCAAGAAAAAGTTGGGATTGAGAGATTATTTGCTGTCTCATCCAGAGAGTGCTTCCTTGGCTAGTTTGTTAGAGTCCTACTCGCGGGAGCAAGTCAACTTCTTTGTCGAACAAGGTGCTGTGACCATAGTCCAAAAGGAAGTTCAACGCTCGGCTGCTTATTTTGAAGGCATTGAGACAAGTCGACCTTTGGAATTGAATCCAGAGCAAAGACAGGCACGTGATGCGGTTGTCAGTGCGATTGGTAGTCTTCAGCCTCCCTTCCTCCTTCAAGGGATTACAGGAAGTGGGAAGACCGAGGTCTACTTACAGATTATCCAAGGGGCCTTGGACAAGGGCAAGACAGCTATTTTGCTGGTTCCTGAGATTTCCTTGACTCCACAGATGACGGAACGTTTTATTGCTCGTTTTGGTGAGAAAGTGGCCATCCTTCACTCGGGACTGTCCAATGGTGAAAAGTATGATGAATGGCGCAAGGTGGAACGCGGCGATGCCCAAGTTGTGGTTGGTGCCAGATCGGCTATCTTTGCTCCGCTGAAAAATCTGGGTGTTATGATTATCGATGAGGAGCATGAAGCAACTTATAAGCAGGATAGTAATCCTCGTTACCATGCCAGAGAAGTAGCCATTTCACGGGCTCAGTATAATCAAGCAGCTCTGGTACTTGGGTCTGCGACACCGAGCTTAGAGAGCCGTGCGCGGGCTGGAAAAGGTGTTTATCAACACTTACGTTTGACCCAACGTGCCAATCCTTTAGCTAGGATCCCTGAGGTTCAAGTGATTGACTTTCGAGACTATATCGGACAAAACGAGACGTCAAACTTTACGCCTCCTTTGCTAGAGGCTATCCAAGACCGTCTGGCTAAAAAAGAGCAGGTGGTTCTTATGCTCAATCGTCGTGGTTATTCTAGCTTTGTCATGTGTCGGGAATGTGGGACGGTGGATACTTGTCCCAACTGTGACATTTCCCTGACCCTGCACATGGATACCAAGACCATGAACTGCCATTATTGTGGTTTCTCGAAGGATATTCCTCAGGTCTGTCCTAACTGTAAGAGCCGCAGTATTCGTTACTATGGGACGGGAACTCAGAAGGCTTATGACGAGCTAGCAGAACTCTTTCCCCAGGCCCGCATTTTGCGGATGGATGTGGACACGACTCGTAAGAAAGGTAGTCACCAAGATCTGCTTGACCAGTTTGGGCGAGGAGAAGCGGACATATTGCTTGGTACACAGATGATTGCTAAGGGATTGGATTTTCCCAATGTAACTTTGGTCGGTGTTCTCAATGCCGATACGGCCTTAAATCTGCCTGATTTCCGTTCTTCTGAAAGAACCTTCCAGCTCTTGACTCAGGTGGCAGGCCGAGCAGGTCGGGCTGAAAAAGCAGGTCAAGTCTTGATACAGTCCTACAATCCGCAGCACTATGCTATTCGATTTGCCAAGGATCAAGATTACGAAGGCTTTTATGCCTATGAAATGGGAATCAGACGACAACTCGGCTATCCACCTTACTATTTCACCATTGGCATTACCCTTTCTCATAAGAAAGAAGAAGAGGTGGTCAAACGTGCCTATGAAGTGATGAACATTTTGCGGTCAGGTTTGTCTGAAACCAGTAACATTCTTGGGCCGACGCCCAAACCCATCGCCCGTACCCACAACCTCTATCATTACCAGATTTTAATTAAATACCGTTTAGAAGATGAGCTGGGGCCGACCCTCAATCGAGTACTGGCCTTGACTCAAGAACGGGAAAATAGTGAGCTCCGTCTCAGCATTGACCATGAGCCACAGCAATTTTTATAAGAAGGAGAAGATATGACAAAATTAATCTTTATGGGGACACCCGACTTTTCAGCAGCAGTCTTAAAAGGGCTTTTGACAGATGACCGTTACGAAATTCTAGCCGTTGTGACCCAGCCAGACCGTGCTGTTGGTCGTAAAAAAGTTATCCAAGAAACTCCGGTCAAGCAGGCTGCTAAAGAAGCGGGTCTTCCAATCTACCAACCTGAAAAATTATCTGGAAGTCCAGAGATGGAAGCTATTATGAAGCTAGGAGCAGATGGAATTGTGACTGCTGCTTTTGGGCAGTTTCTCCCAAGTAAACTCCTTGATAGCATGAACTTTGCGGTTAATGTTCACGCTTCCCTCCTTCCTAAACACCGTGGTGGTGCGCCTATCCATTATGCCTTGATTCAAGGGGATGAGGAAGCTGGTGTGACCATTATGGAGATGGTTAAGGAAATGGATGCAGGAGATATGATTTCTCGTCGCAGTATTCCTATTACGGATGAGGACAATGTTGGTACCTTGTTTGAGAAATTAGCTCTTGTTGGTCGTGATTTGCTTTTGGACACTTTGCCTGCCTACATTGCTGGGGAAATCCAACCTGAACCGCAGGATCCAAGTCAGGTCACTTTCTCGCCAAATATCAAGCCAGAGGAAGAAAAACTGGATTGGACTAAAAGCAATCGCCAACTCTTCAACCAAATCCGTGGCATGAACCCCTGGCCTGTTTCCCATACTTTCCTTAAGGGCGACCGCTTTAAGATTTATGAAGCTCTAGCTGTAGAAGGTCAGGGAGCTCCAGGAGAAATCCTCTCTATCGGCAAGAAAGAATTGATTGTCGCAACGGCAGAAGGAGCTTTGTCTCTCAAACAAGTGCAGCCAGCGGGCAAACCTAAGATGGACATCGCTTCCTTCCTCAACGGTGTTGGACGTACATTGACTGTAGGAGAACGATTTGGTGACTAAAGTAGAAACGGCTAGAAGTTTAGCTCTAGCAGTATTAGAGGATGTTTTTATCAATCAAGCATACTCAAATATCGCCTTAAATAAGCATCTCAAGGGGAGTCAACTTTCGGCAGCAGACAAGGGCTTGGTGACCGAGCTGGTCTATGGAACGGTAGCCCGTAAACTGACTTTGGAATGGTACCTATCCCACTTTATCGAGGACAGAGATCAGTTAGACAGCTGGCTCTACGTCCTTCTCCTCATGAGTGCCTACCAGCTCCGCTATCTGGATAAGATTCCAGACCATGCTGTGGTCAATGAAGCAGTAGAGCTAGCCAAAGTCCGAAAAAAGGGCAGTGAAAAATTGGTCAACGCTGTCCTTCGCCGTATCTTGCGTGAAGGCTGGCCAGATATTGCTAGCATCAAACGAAAAAACAAGTGTGATTCCATTGCCTATTCTCTCCCAGTTTGGCTAGTTGCCAAGCTCAAGGAAGAATACGGTGAAGAGCGAGCGCAAGCTATTTTTGAAAGTCTCTTGGTGCGCAACAAGGCCAGCATTCGTGTAACAGACCTAAGTCGAAAAGAGGAAATTCAAGCCTTGTTAGAGGCGAATAATTCCCTTTTAGCAACCACTGGTCTGGTTAAGGAACAAGGGCATTTTGCAGGCCATAATTTGTTTGCGGATGGAACCATTACCATCCAAGACGAGTCCAGTCAGCTGGTTGCTCCGACGCTTGATTTGCAAGGTGATGAACGAGTGCTTGATGCCTGTGCGGCTCCAGGTGGGAAAACAGCCCATATAGCCTCTTATCTTACGACAGGTCAGGTTACTGCTCTGGACCTTTACGATCACAAGTTGGATTTAATCCAAGAAAATGCCCAACGTCTGGGAGTTGCAGATCGGGTTCAAAGGCAAAAATTGGATGCCAGAAAGGTACATGAGTTTTTTGGTCAGGATTCATTTGATAAGATTTTGGTAGATGCTCCCTGTTCAGGAATTGGTCTTCTGCGTCGAAAACCAGATATCAAATACAATAAAGAAACGGCAGATTTCGCGTCCTTACAGGAAATTCAGCTAGAAATATTAGGTAGTGTTTGTCAAACACTAGGCAAAGGTGGTATAATAACTTATAGTACCTGTACTATTGTCTCAGAGGAGAATTTTCAAGTCGTTGAGGCGTTTTTAGAAAGTCATCCTGAGTTCGAGCAGGTAAAGCTAGAACATGAATGTAAGGATATCATGAAAGACGGCTGTATCCTCATTACACCTGAATTGTATGGAAGTGATGGATTCTTCATCAGTCAATTTCGCAAGATATCGGATTAGGAAGGAACTGACACATGGAAATTTCATTATTAACAGATGTTGGTCAGAAACGAACAAATAACCAAGACTATGTCAACCACTATGTCAATAGAGCTGGACGTACCATGATTATTTTAGCTGATGGGATGGGAGGTCATCGCGCAGGGAATATCGCTAGTGAAATGGCGGTAACAGACCTAGGTATAGCTTGGGTCGATACCCAAATCGATACAGTCAATGAAGTGCGTGAATGGTTCGCCCATTACCTAGAAATTGAAAATCAAAAGATTCACCAGCTTGGTCAGGATGAAGCTTACAGAGGCATGGGAACTACTTTGGAAGTCCTTGTTATTATTGATAATCAGGCTATCTATGCTCATATTGGTGATTCGCGTATCGGCTTGATTCGTGGAGAAGAATACCATCAGTTGACGAGCGACCATTCTTTGGTCAATGAGTTGCTCAAGGCTGGTCAATTGACACCAGAAGAGGCAGAAGCTCATCCGCAAAAAAATATTATCACCCAGTCTATTGGGCAAAAAGATGAAATTCAGCCTGATTTTGGGACAGTTATCCTTGAGTCAGGTGACTATCTCTTGCTCAATAGTGACGGCTTGACCAACATGATTTCAGGCAGTGAGATTCGTGATATTGTAACCAGTGATATTCCTTTAGCAGATAAGACGGAGACACTTGTTCGTTTTGCTAACAATGCAGGAGGTTTAGACAACATTACGGTTGCCCTTGTTTCTATGAACGAGGAGGATGCAGAATGATCCAAATCGGCAAGATTTTTGCCGGACGCTATCGGATTGTCAAACAGATTGGTCGAGGAGGTATGGCGGATGTCTACCTAGCCAAAGACTTAATCTTAGATGGGGAAGAAGTGGCAGTGAAGGTTCTGAGGACCAACTACCAGACGGACCCGATAGCTGTAGCTCGCTTTCAGCGTGAAGCGAGAGCTATGGCAGATTTAGACCATCCTCATATCGTTCGGATAACAGATATTGGCGAGGAAGACGGTCAACAGTACCTCGCTATGGAGTATGTTGCTGGACTAGACCTTAAACGCTATATCAAGGAACACTATCCTCTTTCTAATGAAGAAGCCGTCCGTATTATGGGACAAATCCTCTTAGCCATGCGTTTGGCCCATACCAGAGGAATTGTTCACCGGGACTTGAAACCTCAAAACATCCTCTTGACACCAGATGGGACAGCCAAGGTCACAGACTTTGGGATTGCAGTAGCCTTTGCTGAGACAAGTCTGACTCAGACTAACTCGATGCTGGGTTCGGTGCATTACTTGTCACCAGAGCAGGCGCGTGGCTCTAAGGCGACTGTGCAGAGTGATATCTATGCCATGGGGATTATTTTCTATGAGATGCTGACAGGCCATATCCCTTACGATGGGGATAGCGCGGTGACCATTGCCCTCCAGCATTTCCAAAAACCTCTGCCGTCCGTTATTGCTGAGAATCCATCAGTACCTCAGGCTTTAGAGAATGTTATTATCAAGGCAACTGCTAAGAAATTGACAGATCGCTATAAATCAGTTGCTGAAATGTATGTGGATTTGTCTAGTAGTTTGTCTTATAATCGTCGTAATGAACCTAAACTGGTCTTTAATGATACTACTAAGGCGGACACCAAGACACTACCAAAGGTATCCCAGAGTACATTGACCTCGATTCCTAAGGTGCAAACACAAACTCCGAAGCCACAGGCTGCGAAACCTAGTCAGCAGGTTTTGGAAGACAATTACGCAAGCAAGCCTGTTAAGAAACGGAAATTCAGAGTTCGCTATATGATTTTGTTGGCCAGCATTGTATTGGTGGCAGCTTCTCTTATTTGGATACTATCCAGAACTCCTGCAACCATTGCTATTCCAAATGTGGCAGGTCAGACAGTGGCGGAAGCCAAGGAAACCCTCAAGAAAGCCAATTTTGAGATTGGCGAGGAGAAATCAGAGGCTAGTGAAAAGGTGGAAGAAGGGCGGATTATTCGTACAGATCCTGACGCTGGAACTGGTCGAAAAGAAGGAACGAAAATCAATTTGGTTGTCTCATCAGGCAAACAATCCTTCCAAATTAGTAATTATGTCGGTCGGAAATCCTCTGATGTCATTGCGGAATTAAAAGAGAAAAAAGTTCCAGATAATTTGATTAAAATTGAGGAAGAAGAGTCGAATGAGAGTGAGGCTGGAACGGTCATGAAGCAAAGTCTACCAGAAGGTACGACCTATGACTTGAGCAAGGCAACTCAAATCGTCTTGACAGTAGCTAAAAAAGCTACGACGATTCAATTAGGGAACTATATTGGACGGAACTCTACAGAAGTCATCTCAGAACTCAAGCAGAAGAAGGTTCCTGAGAATTTGATTAAGATAGAGGAAGAAGAGTCTAGCGAAAGCGAACCAGGAACGATTATGAAACAAAGTCCAGGTGCAGGTGTTCCTTATGATTTGAGTAAACCTACTCAAATCGTCTTGACAGTAGCTAAAAAAGTTACAAGTGTTGCCATGCCGAGCTACATTGGTTCCAGCTTGGAGTTTACTAAGAATAATTTGATTCAAATTGTTGGGATTAAGGAAGCCAATATAGAAGTTGTAGAAGTGACGACAGCGCCTGCAGGTAGTGCAGGAGGCATGGTTGTTGAACAAAGTCCGAGAGCAGGTGAAAAGGTAGACCTCAATAAGACAAGGGTCAAGATTTCAATCTACAAACCTAAAACAAGTTCAGCTACTCCTTAAAATCAGATGGATAATCAAAAAGAGTAATCAATCTTTGTCATGATTTCATGGCAAAGATTTTTTTTGAGTCCGGATTTGTGATAGAATAGAAGGAGTTGATAAAAGGAGGAACGCATGGAAGAATCAAGAGAATTAAATGCCGTCATCGATGTGATTATGTTAGCTGGAACCATTCTTCTCAAAAGTGGCTCAGAGATTCATCGTGTAGAAGATACCATGATCCGTATTGCGCATTCGCAGGGGATTGTGGATTGCAATGTTCTTGCCATGCCTGCTGCTATCTTTTTCTCCATTGAAAATACCAATATTTCGCGCATGAAGCGCGTGACCTCCTCTTCTTATAACATCGAAAAAGTCTGCGATGTCAACCAGATTTCTCGTCAGTTGGTTGGGGGGCAGATTGATTTAGAAACAGCCTTTAAGCAATTGACGGCCTTGCAAGCCCAACCCCTTCCCTATACTAAGTTGCAGGTAACTTTGGCTGCGACCTTTAGTGCTCCTTTCTTTTCAATTATGTTTAGTGGAAACATCTACGACGCACTTGGGGCAGGAGTGGCGACCTTATTTGGTTTTGCCTTTTCCCTCTATGTGGAGAAGTTTATCCGAATTCCCTTTGTGACGGCCTTTGCTGGAGCTTTTGTATTTGGGATGATTGCTCAGTTTTGGGCTCGCTACACAGGTTTTCCTTCAACGGCAGATTTGATTATAGCTGGTGCAGTCATGCCTTTTGTACCGGGGATTGCCTTGACCAATGCGGTTCGTGATATTATGACCAACCACATAAACTCTGGTATGAGCAAGATGTTTGAATCATTGCTCATTACCCTAGCTTTAGGGGCAGGAACTTCTGTCGCCTTGGTATTGATGAACTAATATGACACTGACAACCTTTTTATTACAAGCAGTAGCAAGTCTTCTTGCTATTATCACTTTTTTAATCGTACTCAATGTGCAACGCTCTATGCTCTTACCTGGAGGGATTTTGGGCATGGCTGTCTGGCTAATCTATCTCTTGCTCAAGGAACCGACCAATGTTATTGTTGCTACCTTCATTGCCGCCATTATCGGTTCTTGTGTCAGCCAGATTTTGAGTATTCTTTATAAGACTCCTGCTGTGGTCTTTATCTTGGCCATCTTGGCACCGCTGGTTCCAGGTTATCTCTCCTACCGAACAACTGCCTTTTTTGTGACAGGGGACTATAATAAAGCGCTGGCAAGTGCGACCTTGGTTGTCATGCTGGCTTTGGTGATTTCCATTGGCATGGCTAGCGGAACAGTGATTCTTAGACTTTATTCTTACTTACGAAAACAGCATAAAAGTTAGATTCATAAGAGGCTTGATTTGGTGAATCAAGTCTTTTTTCTCTCTTTTACTACCATTTGTGATAAAATAGTACTGAACGATTTTTTACATGAATGATAAAACAGAGGTAAATATGACAATCGGTATTGATAAGATTGGTTTTGCGACCAGTCAATATGTCTTGAAATTACAAGACTTAGCAGAAGCGAGGGAAATTGACCCTGAAAAATTAAGCAAAGGACTCTTACTCAAGGAATTGAGTATTGCGCCCCTAACTGAGGACATCGTGACCTTGGCGGCCAGTGCTAGTGACTCTATTTTAACTGAGCAAGAAAGACAAGAAATCGATATGGTCATTGTGGCGACTGAGTCAGGAGTTGACCAGAGTAAGGCTGCGGCCGTCTTTGTGCATGGTTTGCTGGGCATCCAGCCCTTTGCTCGTAGTTTCGAGATTAAAGAAGCCTGCTACGGAGCGACAGCTGCCCTTCATTATGCCAAATTGCATGTGGAAAATTCTCCAGAGTCCAAGGTCTTGGTCATTGCCAGTGATATTGCCAAATATGGTATTGAAACTCCAGGAGAACCCACTCAGGGTGCCGGCAGTGTGGCCATGTTGATTACACAAAATCCGCGCATGATGGCCTTTAATAACGACAATGTGGCTCAGACTCGTGACATCATGGATTTCTGGCGTCCAAATTACTCAACAACACCTTATGTAAATGGTGTTTATTCTACCCAGCAATACTTGGATAGTTTGAAAACGACTTGGTTTGAATACCAAAAACGCTACCAGCTTACTTTGGATGATTTCGCGGCGGTTTGCTTCCACTTGCCTTACCCTAAATTAGCACTCAAAGGCTTAAAAAAAATCATGGATAAGAGCCTGCCTCAAGAGAAAAAGGACCTCTTGCAAAAGCACTTTGACCAGTCTATTCTCTACAGTCAAAAGGTGGGGAATATCTACACAGGATCCCTCTTCCTTGGACTTTTGTCTCTCTTGGAAAATACAGATAGCCTGAAAGCTGGCGATAAAATTGCCCTTTATAGTTACGGAAGTGGTGCCGTGGCTGAGTTCTTTAGTGGTGAATTGGTTGAAGGATATGAAGCTTATTTGGATAAAGACCGCTTGAACAAACTTGACCAACGAACTGCCCTATCGGTTGCAGACTATGAAAAGGTCTTCTTTGAGGAAGTAGACTTAGATGAAACAAACTCTGCCCAGTTTTCTGGCTATGAAAATCAAGATTTTGCCTTGGTTGAAATTGTTGACCACCAACGCCGTTATAGCAAGGTTGAAAAATAATGAAGATAAGTTGGAATGGATTTTCTAAAAAATCATACCAAGAGCGCCTCGAGCTGTTAAAAGCTCAGGCGCTCCTTAGTCCTGAGAGACAAGAGAGTTTGGAGCAGGATGAACAAGTCAGCTTGGCTGTTGCAGACCAGCTGAGTGAGAATGTGGTGGGAACTTTTTCTCTGCCTTATTCGCTGGTCCCAGAGGTTCTCGTTAACGGTCAGGAATACACCGTTCCCTATGTAACAGAAGAACCGTCCGTGGTTGCAGCGGCCAGCTATGCCAGTAAAATCATCAAGCGTGCAGGCGGTTTTACTGCACAAGTCCATCAGCGTCAGATGATTGGGCAGGTAGCTCTTTATCAAGTTGCTGAACCTGAACAAGCGCAAGAGAAGATTGCCAGCAAGAAAGCAGAACTCTTGGAACTTGCTAATCAAGCCTATCCTTCCATTGTTAAACGCGGGGGTGGGGCGCGTGATTTGCATGTAGAAGAGATTAAAGGTGAAACAGACTTTCTAGTTGTTTATCTCCATGTCGATACTCAAGAAGCCATGGGAGCCAATATGCTCAACACCATGCTGGAAGCCTTGAAACCAGTCTTAGAAGAACTCAGTCAGGGACAGAGTCTTATGGGGATCCTGTCCAACTACGCGACTGATTCTCTGGTGACGGCAAGCTGTCGCCTCGCCTTTCGCTACTTGAGTCGCCAAAAGGATCAAGGACGAGAAATTGCGGAGAAAATTGCTTTGGCTAGTCAGTTTGCGCAGGCTGATCCTTATCGAGCTGCTACTCACAATAAAGGGATTTTTAATGGTATTGATGCCATTTTAATTGCCACTGGTAATGACTGGCGTGCCATTGAGGCAGGGGCTCATGCTTTTGCCAGTCGAGACGGACATTACCAAGGTCTTAGTCAATGGACGCTGGATCTTGAAAGAGAAGAATTGGTCGGTGAGATGACCCTGCCTATTCCTGTGGCGACCAAGGGTGGCTCTATCGGTCTCAACCCTCGTGTAGCCCTCAGTCATGAACTACTGGGAAATCCTTCTGCCAAAGAATTAGCCCAGCTTATCGTGTCAATCGGTCTCGCCCAAAACTTTGCAGCCCTCAAAGCCTTGGTGAGTACAGGCATCCAGCAAGGCCACATGAAATTGCAGGCCAAATCCTTAGCACTCCTCGCAGGTGCTAGTGAGTCTGAAGTTGCTCCCCTAGTCGAGCAGCTTATCGCAGATAAAACCTTTAACCTAGAGACTGCCCAGCGCTATCTAGAAAATTTAAGATCATAAAAAAACTCAGACAGATTGTTCTGAGTTTTCTTGTGCTTATACTCAATGAAAATCAAAGAGCAAACTAGGAAGCTAGCCGCAAGCTGTACTTGAGTACGGTAAGGCGACGCTGACGTGGTTTGAAGAGATTTTCGAAGAGTATTAAATACTTTTTCCTGGTAATAATGTAACTGGTAAAAAGTAACCAGTTGTCGCGACTTCCTTGCCTTCTATCTTCTGCAAGAGGAGGTCAACAGTGAGGCAGGCAATCTCTTCCAAGGGTTGTTTAATAGTAGCCAGTTGAGGATAGTAATTCTCAATAAAGTAGGTTCCATCATAGCCGATGACCTTGAGCTCTTTCGGGACAGAAATGCCCAGTTCTTGAGCGATTTTAATGACCAGAATAGCTGTTAAGTCATCTGAAGCAAAAATGGCATCTGGTTTTTGACGGGTCAAGATATTCTTGATTTCCATTTCTTTTCTGACGGGCGAAAAGTCACTGGAAACATTGATAATAGGAGCTTTGGGGAGTACAGAAGCAAAACCAGCGTGGCGCAGTCCAGTTGGCGAATTGGAATTGTCATTCCCTGTAATCATGATGATAGACTGGGCACCTGTCTTGACTAAGGTCTGGGCTGCGAGAACCCCACCAGCGTAGTTGTCAGAGGAAACGACAGGAATGTCTGGTGACAGATTTCGGTCAAAGGAAATAATCGGCGCTGTCACACGATTGTAGTCTTCGATTCCCAAGTTGTGACTACCAGAAATGATGCCGTCCACCTGATTGGCTTCGAGCATTTCGATGTACTCGCGTTCCTTTTCAGAGTCATGCTCACTGTTGCAGATGATGGTCTTGTAACCATTTTTGAAGAGTTGGTGTTCCAATTTATCAATCAATTCTGCATAGAAAACGTTAGAAATATTGGGGAAAATCAAGCCGATTAACTTAGCTGATTTTCCTTGTAGACTGCGAGCTAGGTTGTTGGGTTTATAGCCCAGTTCTCGCATGGCTTCATTAACCTTTTGAATGGTTTTTTCAGATAGATACCCTTTTTTATTGATAACCCGAGAAACGGTAGTAGGACTGACGCCTGCAAGTTTGGCGACATCAGTTAGTTTTGCGACCATAATCTAATTCATAGTAAGTTCCAGTTGGATTTCCAGATTTGATGAGGATACCATTTTGGTCCGCATGTGGGAAGACACGACCAGAAAATACTTTTTCTCCTTTATTGATGAAAATTTCAAAGACAGAGTTATCGATGAAGATTGTAGCAGTAGTAGCCTGATGATCGATAGGGCAAGAGCGAGTTGTTCCAAATTCTTGGGCATACTGTTCACCAGCCTGGCTACGATCCACTGTCACTTGACCATTTACAAGGTCAAAGTTGATGGAAAGTCCCTTTCCTTCTTGATCAGCAAGTAAGGTAATCTCGCTCTGGCTATTAGCTTCCAAGTTGAGTTCAAGTTCGTAAGTGTTCTTGGTTTGGGCACGGTTTGAGAAAGGTTCTTCAGAAGCACGAAGGTTCTTGATAGCTGCGACTGGGTATTGGTAGAGTTTGCCGTCTTTGATAGTCAGTTCCTTGACCAAAGAGAAGGTTCCTTGGTGGTCAAAATGGTCAGATGGATATGAAACATCTGGCAAACCAAGCCAGCTGACAGCTAGAGCACGTCCATCAGGAGCGTTAAAAGCTTGAGTTGCATAGGCTTCGAAACCATAGTCCATGTTTTGAAGTTGAGATACATCTACCATTTTAGCATTTTCAGGGTCAAAGGAAGCCCCAATCTTATACATATTTGGATAGATATTGTCGTAGTCTAGAACTTTCTTATCCAATCCTTGTGGGCAGTAGAGAAGGACAGGTTGCTCCCCTACAAAGACCAGATTTGGACATTCCATCATGTAGGCAGTACGGTCGTTAGCAAAGTCAAGGTTGCCAACGGCTTGCCAGTTTGTATAGTCGTTGTCTATAGACTTGTAGAGACGGACGAAGCCTTTTTTCTCCAAGTCCTGTCCACCGACGATAGCATAGTATTGACCCTTGAAGTTAAAAATTTGCGGATCACGGAAGTGGTCAGTAGAGTCTGCTGGCTGGTCGATCAAGATCTTGTCAATCTTGGTAATCTTGCCATCCTTATCCATCAAAGCTCCAATCTGGTATGGGTGACGGATCCAGTTTTCATCGCGGACATTTCCTGTATAAAATAGGAACAAGTTATCGCCAAACTGCATGGCAGAACCAGAGTAGGCACCGTGGCTATCTAATGGAGTATCAGGCAAAACTTTGACACCAGTTTCTGTGAAGTGAACCAAATCATCGCTTTCCAATTGCACCCAAGATTTTAAACCGTGGGCTGCACCAAAAGGAAAGTTCTGATAAAAAATAATCCACTTCCCATCAAAGTAAGAAAAGCCATTTGGGTCGTTGAGAAGTCCTGTTTTTGGCTCAACATGGTAATGAGTATGCCATGGAGATTGTGCCATATTTTTCTTTATATTTTGAATTTCTTCTTGCGTCCAATCTTGATAAAGTCTGTAACGACGCTCAGTTGTCCATTCCATTCATTCATTCCTCCAAAAATCTTATCACTTTTAATAGTAACCGTTTTCGGTAAAAAATGCAAGCCTTTTATGTTAAAAAAGAGAAAAAACTGTCAAACGATTATCATAAAACAAATGTAGGAAATCGATCAACTTTTCAATAAAATATGAAAGATAATGAAATGAAATCCTTTTGAACTCAGATTCTAAACTTATTTTTTCAAGGAATACCTGATAAAACAGTCAAAAACAATCTATCTAAAGCGTGCCCACTAAGTGGATAGAATATTTTTTCTGCAAAACGCTTGACATATTTCTAAAACATGATAAAATAATAGTCGTAAGGGCGGATAAAATCGCTTTCAAACAAGAACAAAAATTTATATAAGGAGATTTTTGCAAATGAACAATCAGGAAATTGCAAAAAAAGTCATCGATGCCTTGGGCGGACGTGAAAATGTCAACAGTGTTGCCCACTGTGCGACTCGTCTTCGTGTCATGGTCAAAGATGAAGGAAAAATCAATAAAGAAGTGATTGAGAACTTGGAAAAAGTTCAAGGTGCTTTCTTTAACTCAGGTCAATACCAAATCATCTTTGGTACTGGTACAGTTAACAAAATGTACGATGAAGTTGTTGCACTTGGTTTGCCAACATCATCTAAAGATGACATGAAAGCAGAAGCTGCCAAACAAGGGAACTGGTTCCAACGTGCTATCCGTACTTTCGGTGACGTTTTCGTTCCAATCATCCCAGTTATCGTAGCGACAGGTCTTTTCATGGGTGTGCGTGGTCTTTTCAACGCTCTTGAAATGCCACTTCCAGGTGACTTTGCAACTTACACACAAATTTTGACAGATACAGCCTTTATCATCTTGCCAGGTTTGGTTGTGTGGTCAACCTTCCGTGTATTCGGTGGAAATCCTGCCGTTGGTATCGTTCTAGGTATGATGCTTGTTTCTGGCTCACTTCCAAACGCTTGGGCAGTTGCTCAAGGTGGTGAAGTAACTGCTATGAACTTCTTTGGTTTCATCCCTGTTGTTGGTTTGCAAGGTTCAGTTCTTCCAGCCTTCATCATCGGGGTTGTCGGAGCTAAATTTGAAAAAGCTGTCCGCAAGGTTGTTCCAGATGTTATTGACCTCTTGGTAACACCATTCGTGACACTTTTGGTCATGTCAATTCTTGGACTCTTTGTCATTGGACCAGTCTTCCACGTTGTTGAAAACTACATCCTTATCGCTACAAAAGCGATCCTTAGCTTGCCATTTGGTCTTGGTGGTTTCTTGATTGGTGGGGTTCACCAATTGATCGTCGTGTCAGGTGTGCACCACATCTTCAACTTACTTGAAGTTCAATTGCTTGCTACTGACCATGCTAACCCATTCAACGCGATCATCACAGCTGCTATGACAGCCCAAGGTGCTGCGACTGTTGCGGTTGGTGTTAAAACTAAAAATCCAAAACTGAAAACACTTGCTTTCCCAGCTGCTCTTTCTGCCTTCCTCGGTATTACAGAGCCTGCTATCTTCGGGGTGAACTTGCGCTTCCGTAAACCATTCTTCCTTTCATTGATTGCTGGTGCAATCGGTGGTGGATTGGCTTCTATCCTTGGACTTGCAGGTAATGGTAGTGGTATCACCATCATCCCTGGTACAATGCTTTATGTTGGTAACGGACAACTTGTACAATACATTCTTATGGTAGCTGTATCATTTGCCCTTGGTTTTGCCCTTACTTACATGTTTGGTTATGAGGACGAAGAAGAAGTTGCTACTGAAGCGACTACAGAACGTTTGGTTCAAGAAGAAACAACTGGCAACATTCCAGCAGCCCTTCAAAATGAAACACTTGTAACTCCTATCGTCGGTGATGTTGTAGCTCTTGCTGATGTTAATGACCCTGTTTTCTCAAGCGGAGCTATGGGACAAGGTATCGCTGTGAAACCAAGTCAAGGTGTGGTATATGCACCAGCTGATGCTGAAGTTTCAATTGCCTTTCCAACAGGACACGCTTTTGGCTTGAAAACAACTGATGGTGCTGAAGTTTTGATCCACGTTGGTATCGACACTGTAACAATGAACGGTGACGGTTTTGAAGCAAAAGTTGCTCAAGGTGACAAGGTTAAAGCTGGCGATGTTCTTGGAACATTTGACTCAAACAAAATCGCTGCAGCTGGTCTTGATGATACAACAATGGTTATCGTTACAAACACAGCTGACTACGCTTCAGTAGCTCCAGTCGCAACAGGTTCAGTTGCGAAGGGGGATGCTGTGATCGAAGTGAAAATCTAATCAATCCTCTCTAATGTGAAAACGAACAAATGACATGTTTGTTCGTTTTTGCTTGAATGGTAAGATTTACAGAGGAAAATCTAAAAAATAGAGAAATTTAGACTTTCGAAATATGCTATAATAAAGAAAATAAAAACAAGAGGTTTATCATGACAAAATTATATGGAAGCTTGGAAGCGGGCGGTACAAAGTTTGTCTGTGCTGTCGGTGATGAAAACTTTAACGTTGTAGAAAAAACGCAATTTCCAACGACAACTCCAATCGAAACAATCGATAAAACCATCGAGTTCTTCTCAAAATTCGATAACCTTGCTGGTCTTGCAGTCGGTTCATTTGGTCCGATTGATATTGACAAAAACTCAAAAACCTATGGCTTTATCACGACGACTCCAAAACCAAACTGGGCAAATGTGGACTTACTTGGTGCCCTTCGTCGCGCCCTCAACGTGCCAATGTACTTCACTACAGACGTAAACAGCTCTGCTTATGGTGAAGTGGTTGCCCGTAATAATGCTGGTGGCCGTATCGAAAACTTGGTTTACTACACAATCGGTACAGGTATCGGTGCAGGTGTCATCCAACGTGGTGAGTTTATCGGTGGTGTGGGTCACCCTGAAATGGGTCATTATTATGTTGCTAGACACCCAATGGATATTGAAAAAGAATTCAACGGTGTTTGTCCTTTCCATAAGGGATGTCTGGAAGGCTATGCAGCTGGTCCAAGTTTGGAAGCTCGTACAGGTGTACGTGGGGAAAACATTGAACTCAACAACCCTGTTTGGGATGTCCAAGCCTACTATATCGCTCAAGCTGCGGTTAATGCGACAGTGACTTTCCGCCCAGACGTGATTGTCTTTGGTGGAGGTGTCATGGCTCAACAACACATGCTGGACCGTGTCCGTGAGAAATTTACAGCTCTTCTCAATGGTTATCTACCAGTACCTGATGTGCGTGACTATATCGTGACTCCAGCAGTCGCAGGAAATGGTTCTGCTACTCTTGGGAACTTTGTTCTTGCAAAAGAAGTTTCAAAATAAAGCACAAAATCCGCTTGGAAAACCAAACGGATTTTTTACATGTCAAAGCATTTGCCAGAAAAAGTCAATAATATAGGTCAGACCGTAGGTATAAACCACGAGGGTAAAGGGTTTGGTCAGAATGATGATGGTCATATAGCGCTTGAAACTCATCTTGGTTAAGGCAGCCAGCATACAGAGAAAGTCAGCTGGACTAATGGGCCAAATCATCATAAAGATAAAGAAACGGTCAAAACGATTGCCCTTATCCAGCCAGCCGATATACTTGTCATAGGTGCGTTTGCTGACGACAGACTGGACAAAGGCAGCTCCATAGAGGCGCACTAGATAAAAGATAATGGCACAGCCAATGACAATGCCGATATAGTTGTAGATCGTACCGATGATGTGCCCGTAGATAAAGACCCCGGCCACCGAGGTCAAGGCTCCTGGAATGATAGGGACGACAGTCTGTAAAATCTGTAAAAAGATAAAGAGAGGTGGCCCCCAGATACCTGCCTGCTGGATAAAAGCAGAGAGGGTTTCCTTAGACTGTAAAATCCCAGCCTGATAAGCCCAAATACAGAAAATCAAACTCCCAACCCCACCGACAATCGATGAGATATTGATAACTCGCTGCAGAAGGGGAGAAACAGCTTTCATTTGTTTATCCTGTGACATGTAAACTCCTCATAGATAGTATAACTCTACTATACCATATTTTGGAGGAGAAAGGGGGAATGAGTGTTTTTTGATAAGGAATAGATAGGAAGATAGACCTTCGAGATTTAGAACAGGTTTATTACTTAAAGTTTAAATGTATTCTAAGATTAGAATAATCGCAATTCCATAAATTTAAAAGCATTCTAAGTTTCGAATAGCTTATCTGATATAATTTTGAGGCATTCGAGCTTTTGAATAGTCATCTTCTCTAAAGTTTAGATGTGTTCTGAAGCTAGAAAGACTAGAATCTAAAAATAATAAGAGTCTCTCTGATGGACGTAATTTATGTCTAGTATGAATCTTTTGAATCGTTAGTTAATTTTAATATTAATCAGTTCTGAAATAATTATTAAATATAGTTAGATGGTGAATGAATTATTGCTAAATTTCGAGTTCAAGTTAGCCATCCAGAAGTCTTCCCTGGGGGACTTGTATTTCAGGCATTTTTTAGGATAGTTGTTAATCCACTTTTCGATGAATGCGATTTCTTTGGGAGTCGTTTTCTTAGTTCCCTTAGGTAACCATCTACGAATGAGCCTGTTGTGATTTTCATTAGATCCTATAGGAGTGTGCATAATAGATATCATCCTTAGAAAACATATCGGACAGGCGATTGAATTCCGTTCCGTCCATTAGTGGATAAAGGATTACTTCTTCTTGAAATGATAGATGAACTTGTTTCTTATAAAAAATGTTGTCTGAAATTATTCGCTTTTTTCCAGAAGTTTTAGAGGAAGAGAACTTTATGGGGAAAAAGGAGTTACTCAAATAACAATTCAGGATCAAAAATAGACAGTTGAGGAGCAGAGTGGATAAATTAAGTTTACTACTGTATAATGGATTTATCACTAAAAACGCTCCATGCCATATTTTACATAGCATTAGTCTTCTAAAAATGGACAGAAATCATTGTAAAGGCTATCAAAAAGGAGTATAATGAGTGAAAGAAATTTCGGAGGTTAAAGATGCTAGAAGTAAGAAGTCTAGAGAAAAGTTTTGGATCCAAGCAAGTTTTGTTTGGTATTGACTTTCAAGCGCGACCAGGTCGTATTTTGGGACTAGTCGGAAAAAATGGTGCTGGGAAGACAACGATTTTCCACAGTATTTTGAAGTTTTTAGAATATCAAGGAGAAATCAGTCTGGATGGTCAGGATATTCGTCAGGAGACCTATGCTCGGATTGGTTATCTGCCTGAAGAACGCAGTCTCATGCCTAAATTGACAGTTCTTGAACAAGTTCGCTACTTGGCGACTCTAAAAGGTATGGATGCCAAGGAGGTCAAGGAAAAACTCCCTCAATGGATGAAGAGGTTGGAAGTGAAAGGGAAGCTGACTGATAAAATCAAGAGCCTGTCAAAAGGAAATCAGCAGAAGATTCAGCTCATCATTACTCTGATTCATGAACCAGACTTGATTATCTTGGATGAGCCTTTCAGTGGATTGGACCCAGTCAATACAGAATTGCTCAAACAAGTCATTTTTCAGGAAAAAGAACGTGGGGCAACCATTATCTTTTCTGACCATGTCATGACTAACGTCGAGGAGCTTTGTGACGATATTCTCATGATCCGAGATGGTCGTGTGGTCTTGCATGGACCCGTTCAGGATGTTCGCAATCAATACGGGAAAACACGTCTCTTTGTTTCAAGTGAACGAAGCAAGGAAGAATTGGAAAAACTTCCTCATGTCAAACAGGTGAGCTTGACCAAGCAAGGCAGTTGGAAATTGATTTTGGAGGATGAGAGCGCTGGAAGGGAACTTTTCCCAATCTTGACTCAGGGGCAGTATATCGCAACCTTTGATCAACAAGCGCCAACAATCGATGAAATCTTTAAACTAGAATCAGGGGTGGAAGTATGAGAAATATGTGGGTTGTAATCAAGGAAACCTATCTTCGACATGTCAAATCGTGGAGTTTCTTCTTTATGGTGATTTCACCGTTCCTCTTTTTAGGAATCTCTGTAGGAATTGCCTATCTCCAAGGCTCTTCAATGGCTAAAAATGATAAAGTGGCAGTAGTGACAACAGTACCGTCTGTAGCAGAAGGGCTGAAGAATGTAAATGGTGTTAACTTTGACTATAAAGACGAAGCAAGTGCCAAAGAAGCGATTAAAGATGAAAAATTAAAAGGCTATCTGACTATTGATCAAGAAGATAGTGTTCTAAAGGCAGTTTATCATGGCGAAACATCGCTTGAAAATGGAATTAAATTTGCAGTTACAGGTACACTCAATGAACTGCAAAATCAGCTTAATCGTTCAACGGCCTCCTTGTCTCAAGAGCAGGAAAAACGCTTAGCGCAGACAGTTCAATTCACAGAAAAGATTGATGAAGCCAAGGAAAATAAAAAGTTTATTCAAACAATTACAGCAGGCGCCTTAGGATTCTTTCTTTATATGATTCTGATTACCTATGCGGGTGTGACGGCTCAGGAAGTTGCCAGTGAAAAAGGCACCAAAATTATGGAAGTCGTCTTTTCTAGCATAAGGGCTAGTCACTATTTCTATGCGCGGATGATGGCTCTATTTCTAGTGATTTTAACGCATATTGGGATTTATGTTGTAGGTGGTCTCGCTGCCATTCTGTTCTTTAAAGATTTGCCATTCTTGGCTCAGTCTGGTGTTTTAGATCACTTGGGAGATGCTATCTCACTGAATACCTTGCTCTTTATTTTGGTTAGTCTTTTCATGTATGTAGTCTTGGCAGCCTTCCTAGGATCTATGGTTTCTCGTCCGGAGGACGCAGGAAAAGCCTTGTCGCCTTTGATGATTTTGATTATGGGTGGTTTTTTTGGAGTGACAGCTCTAGGTGCAGCTGGTGACAATCTCATCTTGAAGATTGGTTCTTATATTCCCTTTATTTCGACCTTCTTCATGCCATTTAGAACCATTAATGGCTATGCAGGGGGAGTAGAAGCATGGATTTCACTTGCTATTACAGTGATTTTTGCGGTGCTAGCAACCGGATTTATCGGACGCATGTATGCTAGTCTAGTCCTTCAAACAGATGATTTAGGAATCTGGAAAACCTTTAAACGTGCCTTAGCTTATAAATAGAAGAGCCTCGCGAAAGCGAGGTTTTTTAGAGATAAAAAGAGTGGAATCACGAACCTAATTATTCACACATTATGTAAACAGGTTGCTTGAAAACTCAATTGTATAGTGAACTGAATCTGGAATAGGATAATATTGCTTCTAAAACATTCTTATAAATTGATTTGAATTCCAAAATCCCATCGTTCCGTTCTTATTTCATTTTGCGATATAGTGAAAGGAAATAAGTCAGCTCACAAAAAATGCATACTACCAGGAAACCTGATAGTATGCGTTTTTTGATTGTGAAGACTTTTCATCCAGCCTCTTTATGTGATAAAGTATCGTTAATAGTCAATGAAAATCAGACTGGGAAGTTAGCGGAAGGCTCCTCGAAACATAGTTTTGAGGTTGAGGAACTGACCAAGTCAGTAACATATACACACTAAGGACAAGCTGATGTGGTTTGAAGAGTATAAAAATCTGTTTCGTAAGCATCTAATAATAGGGTGTTTTGATAGTGTAATCATTTGGATAAGCATTGTAGTATAGTGATATGAAATCAACTAAACTAAATAAGAAATATAGATTATCAAAACTCTTTTAAAAGATTGCATTAAATCTAAATAACATAGACGTCTTCAGCGTGTGCTGTCTCATCTTATGCGAAAATCTTATAAGGAGAGTATAGAAAATCTCGATTGTAATCAACTAACTGATTGGAGAAATGTATAAATATGAGAAGTTAGACCCCCATATCACTACCATAATGAGATTGCTCGAATTCCTTGCTTTTTATACTCAATGAAAATCAAAGAGCAAACTAGAAAACTAGCCGCAGGTTGCTCAAAGCACTGCTTTGAGGTTGTGGATAGAACTGACGAAGTCAGCTCAAAATACTGTTTTGAGGTTGCAGATGGAAGTTGACGCGGTTTGAAGAGATTTTCGAAGAGTATTAACTCAATATCAAACTAGCTACGATGGGGCTGACAAAGACATAGAGAATACCAGTGACACCGATAGCCAACCCCCCCATGGCTCCTGCTACAGAGCCATATCGGAAGGCTGTTCCCGTTCCAACTGCGTGGCCTGTTCCTCCAAGAGAAAGACCAACAGCTACTGGATCGTCAATTTTTAACCACTTCAAAAGGGTTGGGCCGATTACACTAGTTAAAATCCCAGTCGCCACTACAACCACCAAGGTCACGGTCGTCAGACCTTGCAATTTTTCTGTGATTCCCACTGCCATAGCGGTTGTTACTGACTTGGGAAAGAGAGAAATGGCTAGGAAAAAGTCCATGCCAAATATTTTTGCCACAAGGGCTGTGAAAGAGGTATTGACAACTACTGCTAACAGACTACCAAAGAGAATACTCCGAGCATGGTGCTTCATCAGATGAAAACTCTTATAAAGCGGAATCCCCAAAGCCACGGTCGACGGGACAATCAAGTTGTTCAGATAAACCCCACCTTGGTAGTAATCTTGGTAAGAAATACCTGTCACCTTTAGAAAGATGATAATGAAAACAGCTGACAAAAGCAAGGGCGTTGTCAAAGGATGGGGAAAACGTCTGTAAATCAACATTCCCACTAGATAAGCTAGGATAGATAGGGCAAGCCCGAACAGGGGATTGGAAACAAATTCACTCATTTGGCATCTCCTTTCTCATAATCTCCCTCAAACCGTCGTTTGATAAACTGAACTACCAAGGCAATAAGGATAATATTGATAACAGCTGCAAAAAAGACAATCAAGACAATGGGTAGGAGATAGGGAGCAATCACATCAAACTTCTCCATGATTCCCACTGCTGGCGGCAAAAAGAGAATGGTCATATTGGCCAGCAAGAAGTTTCCCACCATGTTGACGTGCCTGGTCCTTAGCCACTTGAACTGCAGGGCTAGAAAAAGAATAATCAAACCGATAATACTGCCCGGGATGGGCAAATGAAAGAAACTGGAAATTCCCTCTCCGATTAGAGAAATCACAAAGAGAATCATTAATTGAACATATAATTTCATCCTAAACTCCACGAAATAGACTTCTTGAATACCAGTTTACTCTTTTTTCAGAAAATTTCAAGGAAATGCACAAAGGTTAATGAAAATTAAAGAATAAACTAGGAAGTCAGCTGCATGTTGCTCAAAGCAAAGTCTTGGGTTTGTAGGTCAAACTGACATAGTTTGAAGCGATTTTCGAAGAATATTACTTTTCTTTGCTTAAGTGAATGACTTGGTCGTAGTGTTTTAAGTCTTCTTCCGTGTAGTGGTGAATGACTTCAATGACTGTTTGAGGTAGGGAGAAGAGTAAATCGCTAATTTTTCTGCTATTTTCCGAGTCAAGATTGGCCTTAATTTCATCTGCTAAGATGAGTTGGCTATCATGGTAGAGGGCGCGAGCGATTTCAAGGCGTTGCTTCTCGCCACCAGATAGACTATCATTACTGAGTGTTCTATTTTTCAAATGTTCTAATCCCGTTTTTTTGAGGATATGATTTAAAGTCTCTGGATTTTTATCCAGTCCTAGAAGGATATTGTCTTCCAGAGATAGCGTGTCAAAGCAATGGCTATCTTGGAGAATATAGGAACTAATACTTGTGATTTCTTGACGTGACAGGTTCTGACCAGCAAAGCTAATCTGACCACTTGTTGGTGTCTCTTCTCCATGAATGATATTGAGCAGGGTTGTTTTACCAGAGCCACTTTCCCCGATAATGGCAATTTTTTCTCCTTGCTTGATGTGCATGGAAATCGGAGACAGGAGGCTATTCCCATCTTTTTCTAGGGAGATGGTGTTAAGTTGGATAGGGAAAATATTTTCTATGCTTCTAGGCGAGATGAAGTCAGACTGGTTCAAAAGTTTTTGGTATTTATTGAGAAGAGTTCGATTCGCTTTTCGGGTGTTGGTAAAGTAAGCCAACTCTTGGAATTGATAGCCGATATTATGGGAAACTAGATAGATGGCCACAAAACTCGCCGCATCTAAATAATTATAGTAGGTCATAAAGCCACCGATGACGATTGGTGTGACAGAACAAAAGGCATCGATGCTATTGATCAAGAGACTGTTTAAAGTGCGTTGTTTTTCATAGTTAATTTCGGTATCTAGACTGGTTTGTAATTGCTTTTGATAGCGAGCAAAAAAGTAGTCTTGCCCCTGATAATGGCGAATTTGTTGGCTACCACCAATAAAATTTGTCAAGCTTGCTAAGTAGCTATGGTTAACAGTGGACCGCTTTTCAGAAAGTGAATCCAAACGCTTTGATCCGATAGCACTGCAGAGGACAGGAAAGGAGTAGAAGAGGATGAAAATCAAGCCCAGGTAAAAATTGGTCCACAGGGCATAGAGAATAGACACAGTGGTAAAACCCAGAGAAGAAATGATGATGACGGTTGGCTCAATATAGCTTTCTTCTACTTGCTTGACGTCGTTTTCTAGGTCGGACAAAATATCCTTTTCATCAATCTCATAACTGTTTAAAAATCGCTTGAAAATAGCACTCTTGATTCCATATTTGAAGTCAGTAATCAAACGAGCGTAGTAATAGCGTTTCCCAGCTAAGCCTAGTAAGAGGATGAGGTTTCCAAGGATTCCCAAAATCAAAACTTTCCAAAGAAGGCCTAGCTCTTGATTGGTAAAACTGGTAACAATATTCTGAACAAGGGCTGGTGTGATAATTGCTTCCAGCCAAGTAATCGCAATAGAAAAGAAGTAAAGTACGAGGTGCTTCTTGGTAACAAATCTTCTCAGCATAAAGAGTTGCCCTCCTTATCGATATACATGTAATTAGTTTTAAAGTCATTATACTCCTTTTTATTAAATACTTCATATAAAAATGTAAGTCCTGAGAACGAAAAAAGTCTAGCGAGTTATTGTCGCTAGACTTTAAAACTATTGCAAATTAACCTTGTTTCTCAAGATATAGTAGGTTCCGAGGTAAAAGATAGCTATGAAAATGAGTTCTTCAACAATACTTATACCTGCTCCCATATAGAAATGGTCATTAAGTCCTACAAGTGAATTGACATAGAAATTAGAACTAAGATTGAAGAAGACTTCAATAAATCCAATGACGATTTTGATACCAATGTAGGCTACAACAGCAAGTGCAGTACGATATTCATTGAAAAGTTGTCCAATGGAAATGGCTAAGTAGATGCAGAGGATACTGGAAATGGTATTTAGTAGGAAGGATATACCTGTAAGAAAGATCTGAGGGAGATGTGTTTCTACAAATGTAATCACATAAGAAAGAGGGATCCATTCTGGAACCGTTATGGTCACAATAATAACAGCACTTAGAACTAGGATAGCAGTGCTAATCATCGACCAGATAAAGGCACCGACTAGTTTGGCTGTGATGATATGGTGTTCAGATACTGGAAGGGTCAAAGTCAGATAGCCTTGTCGGTCATAGACACTGCCTTTAAAGCGTTTAATGATTAAGAAAAGAGTTGAAATTCCAAGTGTAATCATCAAGCCACCAAAGACGAGGGCTAGAAAAGTAAGTAAAACAGGTTGGCTTTCTTTGACAGGCAGATTGTTATAGGTCTGTGCTTGTATCCCGATAAGGGCAGAAAGGACTAGCACAGCAGCGTAGAGGGCTAAATACCACTTGTTAACATTTTTAAATTCGTAGCGAATTAAATTCCAAAACATAAATAATCTCCTTTGCTTAGGCCTTAAATTCCTGACGGAAGAGTTGGTCAATGGATTCACCCGACTCATAGCGAATATCATCTACATTTCCTTGACGGACGACTTTTCCGTCTTTGAGGAAGACAATTTCATCCAAGATTGGCTCGATATCTGAAATCAAGTGGGTAGAAATCAAAACGGTAGAAGTTGGGGAGTAGTTGTTGATAATGGTATTGAGGATATAATCACGGGCTGCTGGATCCACCCCACCAATGGGTTCGTCTAAAACGTAGAGACGAGCATCACGGCTCATAACCAAAATCAATTGGACTTTTTCCTTGTTTCCTTTTGATAGTTTCTTGAGACGACTATTTTCATCAATACCTAGGTCTGCAAGTAGATGATGGGCGCGTTCAAGATTGAAATCTTTATAGAAGGTCTTGAAGTAGGTTAGGGCTTCTTTGACCTTCATTTGCTCATTGAGATAGGTCGTATCCGGCAAATAAGCTACGATGGCCTTGGTTGCTGGACTTGGGTCCATATCGTTGATAAGGACACGTCCTTGATCTGGTTGTAAGAGGCCATTGATTAGTTTAATCAGGGTTGTTTTTCCTGAACCGTTTGGACCAAGGAGACCAACAATTTTTCCAGCTGGGATGTCAAGAGAAACATTTTCAAGGGCTGGGGTTGCTCCATAAGATTTGGATACATTTTCAAATGCTAGTAATGACATAGGCTTAAACTCCTTTAATATAATCGCCGACTACGCCTGGTAGTTCTTCTTTTTCATAGCCAAAATGGGTCATGGAGGAAACGAAGTGTTCCAATTCTTCTTCTGATAATTGTTTGCGTGATTGGGCGATTAGCTCCTTATCCTCAGTTACAAATCGTCCAGTTGTTCGCTTGCTGTAGACAAATCCTTCTCGTTCAAGGTCTGACAAGGCTCTTTGGATGGTGTTTGGATTGACACCGGCCTCGCTAGCTAGCTCTCTCACGGTTGGAAGTTGTTGATTGGCTTCCAGTGTATGGGAAACAATCTGAAGCTTGATTTTCTCCATAATCTGTAAATAAATGGGTTTTTTGTTGTCAAATGTCCAGGACATCTTGGTCTCCTTTCTTTTATCTTTTTGTCTTAATTAAATAATACAACAAAACAAAAAACTTGTCAAGCAAAAAGAAGAATTGTTTTGGGAATCGTTTAAAAAATGGTATAATGAGAAGAAAACGATAAGGAGGGAAAGGATGCGTTGTCCAAAATGTGGGGCTACCAAGTCAAGTGTTATCGATAGTCGCCAAGCAGAAGAAGGGAACACCATTCGTAGAAGACGTGAGTGCGACGAATGCCAGCACCGTTTTACAACCTACGAACGAGTAGAAGAAAGAACCTTAGTGGTTGTTAAAAAAGATGGCACGCGGGAACAATTCTCCAGAGATAAAATCTTTAATGGGATTATCCGCTCAGCCCAGAAACGTCCTGTGTCAAGTGATGAAATCAACATGGTAGTCAATCGTATCGAACAGAAACTCCGTGGTCGAAATGAAAATGAAATTCAAAGTGAGGACATTGGTTCACTCGTCATGGAGGAGTTAGCTGAGTTGGATGAGATTACCTATGTACGTTTTGCTAGTGTCTATCGTAGTTTTAAGGATGTCAGTGAGTTAGAGAGCCTGCTCCAACAAATCACCCAGTCCTCTAAAAAGAAAAAGGAAAGATAAATGAAGCCAATTGACCGTTTTTCTTATCTAAAGAATAATCGGGTGTCGCAAGATACCTCATCTCTGGTACAGTGCTACCTCCCGATTATCGGTCAGGAGGCACTGAGCCTTTATCTTTATACGATTAGTTTTTGGGATAATGGTAGAAAGGAATACCTTTTTTCAAGCATTCTTAACCATCTTAACTTTGGGATGGATAGACTGATAAAATCTCTGAAAATCCTATCTGCTTTTAATCTCTTGACCCTCTATCAAAAGGGTGATACTTATCAGATAGTTATCCATGCTCCTCTTTCAAGTCAGGACTTCTTGGAGCATCCTGTTTATCGCAGACTTTTGGAGAAAAAGATTGGCGATGCAGCTGTGGAGGATTTGGAAGTTGAGAGTGCTGAGGGAGAAGAAATACCTGTCTCACTCAATCAAGTCTTTCCAGACTTGGCAGAACTGGGAAGTCAAGAAGACCTTAGTCTCAAGAAGAAAGTGGCCAACGATTTTGACTTAGACCATTTTCGTCAACTTATGGCTCGAGATGGGCTTCGTTTTGCGGATGAGCAGTCCGACGTCTTAAACCTCTTTGCCATCGCCGAGGAGAAGAAATGGACTTGGTTTGAGACTTATCAATTGGCTAAGTCAACAGCTGTTTCCCAGGTCATTTCAACCAAACGCATGCGGGAAAAAATCGCTCAAAAACCGATTTCTTCTGATTTTAGTCCTAAGGAAGCAACCATTATCAAGGAAGCAAAAAGTAAAACTGCCCTGCAGTTCTTGGCAGAAATCAAGCAAACTCGTAAGGGAAACATTATCCAAACAGAAAGAGAACTCTTGCAACAGATGGCTGGCTTGGGCTTGCTGGACGAAGTCATCAATATCATTCTCTTGTTGACCTTTAATAAGGTCGATTCGGCAAACATCAATGAGAAATATGCCATGAAAGTGGCCAATGACTATGCCTATCAAAAGATTCATTCGGCAGAAGAGGCAGTCTTGCGCATCCGTGAGCGTGGGCAAAAGAGCCAGGCTCAAAAGGCTAGTAAACCGAGTCCTACCAAGTCCAATGTACCCAAGTGGAGCAATCCAGATTATAAGAATGAAACCAGCGAGGAAACTCGTCTGGAACTAGAACGTAAGAAACAAGAACTATTAGCTCGATTAGAAAAAGGAGGAGATTAGATGGAAAGTGTCGGAGACGTACTCAAACGTCAACCTAGCCGTTTTCATTATCAAGATTTGGTTCAGAAAATCATGAAGGACCCTGATGTTGCGGCCTTTATCCAGCAAGAATCCTTGACTCCAGAGGAATTGAATCGCAGTATCTCCAAGTTTAATCAGTACATCACCGAGCGCGACAAGTTTCTCCGTGGGGATACGGATTATATCGCCAAAGGCTACAAGCCGATTTTGGTTATGAATCATGGTTATGCGGACGTTTCTTATGAAGAAACTCCTGAACTAATTGCGGCTGAAAAAGAAGCGGCTATTAAGAATCGTCTCAAGTTAATCAATCTGCCAGCCAGTCTCAAGCAAGCTAGCTTGGCTCAAGTAGACTTGGATGATTTGGGGCGCTTGCCAGTTTTTGAAAAGCTATTAGCCTTCGTGGAGCAATATCCAGCTATTCGAAAAGGTCTTTACTTATATGGAGACTTTGGTGTGGGTAAAAGTTTCATGGTGGCTGCCTTAGCCCATGATTTGTCAGAAAAACGTGGTGTTTCCTCCACTCTCCTCCACTATCCTAGTTTTGTCATCGATGTCAAAAATGCTATCGGTGATGGCAATGTTAAGACCTTGGTGGACGAGCTTAAGCTTTCTGAAGTCCTGATTTTAGATGATATTGGTGCCGAGCAATCAACAGCTTGGGTGCGTGATGAAATCCTGCAGGTCATTCTCCAATATCGGATGCAGGAAGATTTACCGACCTTTTTCACCTCCAACTTCAACTTTGAAGAATTGGAGCAGCATTTTGCTAAAGGGAAACATGGAAATGACGAAACCTGGGAAGCCAGACGCGTCATGGAACGCATCCGTTATTTGGCTGAGGAGACTCGTTTAGAAGGAGTAAACCGTCGATGACAGAAACGATTAAACTGATGAAAGCTCATAAGTCTGTTCGAAGATTTAAGGAGCAAGCCCTTCCTCAGGAAGACTTGACTGAAATCCTGACTGCAGCCCAGATGGCCTCGTCTTGGAAGAATTTTCAATCCTACTCTGTTGTTGTGGTACGAAGTCAGGAAAAGAAAGATGCCTTGTATGAATTGGTGCCTCAAGAAGCCATTCGCCAGTCAGCTGTTTTCCTTCTCTTTGTCGGAGATTTGAACCGAGCAGAAAAGGGAGCCCAGCTTCATACTGACTCATTCCAACCACAAGGTGTAGAAAGTCTCTTGATTAGTTCGGTCGATGCAGCTCTTGCTGGTCAAAATGCCCTGCTGGCAGCTGAAAGCTTGGGCTATGGTGGTGTCATTATTGGCTTGGTGCGTTACAAGTCAGAAGAAGTGGCAGAGCTCTTTAACCTGCCTGACTACACCTATCCTGTCTTTGGAATGGCGCTAGGTGTGCCAAATCAAAATCATGATGTGAAACCAAGACTGCCACTAGAGAATATTGTCTTTGAGGAAGAATACCAAGAACAGTCAACTGAGGCAATCCAAGCTTATGACCGTGTACAGGCTGACTATGCTGGGGCGCGTGCAACCACAAGCTGGAGTCAGCGTCTAGCAGAACAGTTTGGTCAAGCAGAACCAAGCTCAACTAGAAAAAATCTTGAACAGAAGAAGTTATTGTAGAAAGTGAGAAATTATGGCCCTACCAACTATTGCCATTGTAGGACGTCCCAATGTTGGGAAATCAACCCTATTTAATCGGATCGCTGGTGAGCGAATCTCCATTGTAGAAGATGTCGAAGGAGTGACACGTGACCGTATCTATGCAACGGGTGAGTGGCTCAATCGTTCCTTTAGCATGATTGATACAGGAGGAATCGATGATGTCGATGCTCCTTTCATGGAACAAATCAAGCATCAGGCAGAAATTGCCATGGAAGAAGCAGATGTTATCGTCTTTGTCGTGTCTGGTAAGGAAGGAATTACTGATGCAGACGAATACGTAGCTCGTAAGCTTTATAAGACCCACAAACCAGTTATCCTCGCAGTTAACAAGGTGGACAACCCTGAGATGCGAAATGATATCTATGATTTCTATGCTCTTGGTTTGGGGGAACCACTGCCAATCTCATCTGTCCATGGTATCGGTACAGGGGATGTGCTAGACGCGATCGTAGAAAATCTTCCAAATGAATATGAAGAAGAAAATCCAGATGTGATTAAGTTTAGCCTAATTGGACGTCCCAATGTTGGAAAATCAAGCTTGATTAACGCTATTTTGGGCGAAGACCGTGTCATTGCTAGTCCTGTTGCTGGAACAACGCGTGACGCTATTGATACCCACTTTACAGATACAGATGGTCAAGAGTTTACCATGATTGATACGGCTGGTATGCGTAAATCTGGTAAGGTTTATGAAAATACCGAGAAATACTCTGTCATGCGTGCCATGCGTGCTATTGACCGTTCAGATGTGGTCTTAATGGTCATCAATGCGGAAGAAGGAATCCGTGAATACGACAAGCGTATCGCAGGATTTGCCCATGAAGCTGGTAAAGGGATGATTATCGTGGTCAATAAGTGGGATACTCTTGAAAAAGACAACCATACTATGAAAAACTGGGAAGAAGATATTCGTGAGCAGTTCCAATACCTGCCTTACGCACCGATTATCTTTGTATCTGCTTTGACCAAGCAACGTCTCCACAAACTTCCTGAGATGATTAAGCAAATCAGTGAAAGTCAAAATACACGTATCCCATCAGCTGTCTTGAACGATGTGATTATGGATGCTATTGCCATTAACCCAACACCGACAGACAAAGGGAAACGCCTCAAAATCTTCTATGCGACCCAAGTGGCAACTAAACCACCAACCTTTGTCATCTTTGTCAACGAAGAAGAACTTATGCACTTTTCTTACCTGCGTTTCTTGGAAAATCAAATCCGCAAGGCCTTTGTCTTTGAGGGGACTCCAATCCATCTCATCGCAAGAAAACGCAAATAAAAAAGTAGAATCTGGAATGACATTTCCAGATTTTTTTGATATAATAAAATAATAGAAAACGCTATCAAAAAGGAGGTGTCGATGAAACATTTGTTTAAATTTATAATCTTATTTCCCTGGTTTTACTTTTTCAGCTGGATTGAAAAGGATAATAGAGAAAGTAAATTTTTCCCAATTTTTTACTATTTTTACTATTTTTACTGGTTTTACATTCCCCTCTATGCTCTTTTTAGCCTTGCTTGGGCAGTTGTTTCAGTTCTGTTTTTCAATATCGTCTTGAGAAATTTGACAGATATCAAGTTATGGGGCATTTGGTTTCTTTTTATTCTGCTAGCCATTGGTCTGAATAGGTTAACTTATTTCTGTTTCAAAAAAATGCTTCGCTTGAGACGAGAACTAGGGAAGTCTAAAGCGGCGAGACATTGATTTATATCGGTTTTTATTTATAGGAGGTGGCTTATGAAGATTCCTCTCTTAACTTTGGCAAGGCATAAATTTGTTTATGTCTTGCTTACTTTGCTTTTTCTTGCTTTGGTTTATCGTGATGTTTTGATGACTTATTTCTTTTTTGATATTCATGCGCCCGATCTAGCTAAATTCGATGGACAAGCAATTAAAAATGACTTATTAAAATCAGCATTAGATTTTCGTATTCTCCAGTTCAATCTAGGTTTTTATCAATCATTTATTATTCCAATCATCATTGTTTTGCTAGGTTTTCAATATATTGAGCTGAAAAATAAAGTTTTACGATTGAGTATTGGAAGAGAAGTGAGTTATCAAGGGTTAAAAAGAAAGTTGACTTTTCAAGTTGCAAGTATCCCTTGTGTGATATATTTAGTGACTGTGCTGATAATTGCAATCATAACCTATTTCTTTGGGACTTTTTCGCCTTTGGAATGGAATTCTCTATTTTCTGATGGAAGTAGTTTACAAAGGCTTCTAGATGGAGAAATAAAAAGTTATTTGTTTTTTATGTGTGTCCTTCTAATCGGTATCTTCATCAATTCGGTCTATTTTTTAAAAATAGTTGATTATTTAGGGAATGTGACTCGTTCGGCAATCGCCTATTTGATGTTTCTTTGGCTTGGTTCTATGATGCTCTATAGTATCTTGCCATACTATATGGTTCCTATGACGAGTTTGATGCAAGCTAGCTATGGGGATGTCAGTTTGATGAGACTCTTTACTCCTTATATCCTTTATATTGTCCCCTATATGGTACTTAAAAAATATGAAGATAATGTTTAAGAACTTTAACAATACTTGGCTAAAGAGAAAGATCGTTTTACTACTTCGTATAGTTCTGATGATGATTTTGATTAACTATCTATTGTCAATAGCGGTTCAAAAGCAGGATGTTTTTCTCTTTTTCAAGAGGGAATTGATTTCAATCTTTTCCTATAATGACTATTCTGAAGCGAATTTAGAAATCCCCAAACTCTTGTTAAATCTTTCGCTTTTCATGGTAGGATGGCTCTCTGTCATTTTACTTGAAAGTGATTTGGCAGACCATTACCATCACTTGATCCGCTATCAATCAACCTCCTTTTTCGATTATACAAGGAAACGATTGGTTGTCATCTCTAAATTTTTTATTCAAGATTTATTTGTCTGGTTTCTTGGTTTACTTCCTCTAGGAATTCATTTCAAAACAGTCGCACTTTTCTTTTTACTTGCTCAGTTAATGATCTTGTACTTACTACTGTCTTATCTGATAGCACTGATTAGTGCGGGCGCTGGTTTTTCCTTTTTTCTCTATTTTTTAGCATTTGTGGGACAAGAATGGATGATGGATCATATTGTAACAGTGTATTTAGTACTCCTAAGTTTATTAGTTATCTTGATTGTTAGTCGGTTAGAAGAGAAATTTAAGAAAGGATAAACGATGAGACTTGAAATTATAAATGGACAGAAAATTTATGGGAAAAGACCTATTTTAAATCAGTTAAATCTGGTCTTTCAATCAGGAAAAATTTATGGTCTTAAAGGTGATAATGGATCTGGAAAGACGGTTCTTTTAAAGGTACTTGCTGGTTATATTAAGCTTGACAAAGGAAAAGTTATTCAAGATGGTAAAGTTTACGGGGTGAAAAATCATTATATTCAGGATGCAGGGCTTTTAATTGAAAAGGTAGAGTTTCTATCTCATTTATCCCTGAGAGAAAATTTGGAACTGTTAAGGTATTTTTCATCTAAAGTTACTGAAAAAAGAATTGCCTATTGGATTCAATACTATAATTTACAGGAATTTGAAGACGTTGAATACCGTCATTTATCCTTAGGCACAAAGCAAAAAATGGCCTTGATTCAAGCCTTTATTGCCGAACCATCTATACTCTTTCTCGATGAACCTATGAATGCTTTAGATGAGAAGAGTGTGAGGTTGACCAAACAGGTCATTTTATCTTACCTGAAAAAAGAAAATGGTCTGGTTATCCTGACGTCGCACATATCGGAAGATATTTCAGACCTTTGTACAGATGTATTAGTTGTCGAAAATGGACACATACAATATTTAAAGGATATACAATCCTAGGAGGTGGCTTATGGCACATCTAAAATCATTTATTACACAATATTCTAAATTCTATATTGGTTTAGTTCTGCTGATCTGGCTGGCTTTCTTCTTTGTTCCTTGGGATAAACCAGTTCTGGGAATATCTATCAATCTCTTAATCATGCAGAAAGTTTTACTAGTTTTTGGCATTCTGTCCATTTTGATGGCCTTGCTGTCCAAGAAAGTCAGTCTCTTTGTTTTTGGATTGATCTGCTGTTTTTCTCTTTGGATTAATCTATTTATCCTATTTGCGATTTTGCCGATTTTTGGCAATTAAAGTATCATAAAAGTCAGAGAGGTTAGCTTGGAAACTAGCCTCTTTTTCCTTTTCAAAATGGGGATTCTTCCTTGAAAATAATCAGCAATTGTGCTAAAATTAAAAGAACATTCTAAAATATTCGGAATTTAAAGTAAGGAAAAACATGGCTAATATTTTAAAAACAATTATCGAAAATGATAAAGGAGAAATCCGTCGTCTGGAAAAGATGGCTGACAAGGTTTTCAAATACGAAGACCAAATGGCTGCTTTGACAGATGATCAACTAAAAGCAAAAACAGTTGAATTTAAAGAACGTTATCAAAATGGAGAATCACTGGATTCGTTGCTTTATGAAGCATTTGCGGTTGTCCGTGAAGGTGCCAAACGTGTCCTAGGTCTCTTTCCATATAAGGTTCAGGTCATGGGAGGGATCGTTCTTCACCATGGTGACGTGCCAGAGATGCGTACAGGGGAAGGGAAAACCTTGACTGCGACCATGCCCGTATACCTCAATGCCCTTTCAGGTAAAGGGGTTCACGTAGTTACGGTCAATGAATACCTATCAGAACGTGACGCGACTGAGATGGGTGAATTGTACTCATGGCTTGGTTTGTCAGTAGGGATTAACTTGGCTGCCAAATCTCCAATGGAGAAAAAAGAAGCCTATGAGTGTGATATTACCTACTCAACCAACTCAGAAATCGGATTTGACTACCTTCGTGATAACATGGTCGTTCGTGCTGAAAATATGGTACAGCGTCCGCTTAACTATGCCTTGGTCGATGAGGTTGACTCTATCTTGATTGACGAAGCTCGTACACCTTTGATCGTATCAGGTGCAAATGCGGTTGAAACCAGTCAGCTCTACCACATGGCAGACCACTATGTAAAATCTTTGGACAAAGACGACTACATCATCGATGTGCAGTCTAAGACTATTGGTTTGTCTGATTCAGGGATTGACAAGGCTGAAAGCTACTTCAAACTTGAAAATCTCTATGACATCGAAAACGTAGCTCTGACTCACTTTATCGATAACGCCCTTCGTGCCAACTACATCATGCTTCTCGATATTGACTATGTGGTGAGCGAAGAGCAAGAAATCTTGATTGTCGATCAATTTACAGGTCGTACCATGGAAGGTCGTCGTTATTCTGATGGATTGCACCAAGCCATTGAAGCCAAAGAAGGTGTGCCAATTCAGGATGAAACCAAGACATCTGCCTCAATCACTTACCAAAACCTTTTCCGTATGTACAAGAAATTGTCTGGTATGACGGGAACAGGTAAGACTGAGGAAGAAGAATTCCGTGAAATTTACAACATTCGTGTTATTCCAATTCCAACCAACCGTCCTGTTCAACGTATTGACCACTCAGACCTACTTTATGCAAGTATCGAGGCTAAGTTTAAGGCGGTTGTCGAAGACGTTAAGGCTCGTTACCAAAAAGGTCAGCCTGTCTTGGTTGGTACAGTAGCGGTTGAAACAAGTGACTACATTTCTAAGAAATTGGTTGCAGCTGGCGTTCCTCACGAAGTCTTGAATGCCAAAAACCACTATAGAGAAGCCCAAATCATCATGAATGCTGGGCAACGTGGTGCTGTTACTATCGCAACCAATATGGCGGGTCGTGGTACCGACATCAAGCTTGGTGAAGGGGTTCGTGAACTTGGAGGACTTTGTGTGATTGGTACAGAACGCCATGAAAGCCGTCGTATCGATAACCAGCTTCGTGGACGTTCAGGTCGTCAAGGAGACCCAGGTGAGTCACAATTCTACCTCTCTCTTGAAGATGACTTGATGAAACGTTTTGGCTCTGAACGCTTGAAGGGAATTTTTGAACGTCTCAACATGTCTGAAGAGGCCATTGAGTCTCGTATGTTGACACGTCAGGTTGAGGCAGCGCAAAAACGTGTCGAAGGAAATAACTACGATACCCGTAAACAAGTCCTTCAATACGATGATGTCATGCGTGAACAACGTGAGATTATCTATGCTCAACGTTATGATGTCATCACTGCAGATCGTGACTTGGCACCTGAAATTCAGTCAATGATCAAGCGCACGATTGAACGTGTCGTTGATGGTCATGCGCGTGCAAAACAAGATGAAAAACTCGAAGCAATTTTGAATTTTGCTAAGTACAACTTGCTTCCTGAAGATTCTATTGCGATGGAAGACTTGTCAGGCTTGTCTGATAAGGCCATCAAGGAAGAGCTCTTCCAACGTGCTTTGCAAGTTTACGATAGTCAGGTTGCAAAACTACGAGATGAAGAAGCAGTTAAAGAATTCCAAAAAGTCTTGATTCTACGAGTGGTGGATAACAAGTGGACAGATCATATCGATGCCCTTGATCAATTGCGTAACGCGGTTGGACTTCGTGGCTATGCTCAGAACAACCCTGTTGTTGAGTATCAGGCAGAAGGTTTCCGTATGTTTAATGATATGATTGGTTCGATTGAGTTTGATGTGACACGCTTGATGATGAAAGCACAAATTCATGAACAAGAAAGACCACAGGCAGAACGCCATATCAGTACAACAGCGACTCGTAATATTGCTGCCCACCAAGCAAGTATGCCAGAAGATTTGGATTTGAGCCAGATTGGACGGAATGAACTTTGCCCATGTGGTTCTGGTAAGAAGTTTAAAAACTGTCACGGTAAAAGACAATAAAATGAGATAGTTTAGAGGCGGATACCTTGTGAAAAGTAAATTTTTACTTGGTATCCGTTTGCTTTATAAGGAGATGAGTTATGGTATTTACAGCAAAAAGTCCTAAAATCAATATTGAAGAAGTTCGTACCTTGTCAAAATTAGAAGGTCAGGCTTTGGAGAGAAAATCACAGCGTGATCAAGAGCTAGAAGCCATTATACGTGGAGAAGACCAGAGAATTCTCTTGGTAATTGGGCCATGCTCATCTGATAATGAAGAAGCTGTCCTTGAATATGCTAAGCGTTTGGCAGCTTTGCAAGAAGAAGTAGCAGACCGTATCTTTATGGTTATGCGTGTTTATACTGCTAAACCTCGTACCAACGGAGATGGCTATAAGGGCTTGATTCACCAGCCTAACGCGACAGAAGCGCCTAGTCTTATCAACGGAATCAAAGCCGTTCGTCATCTTCATTATCGTGTCATCACAGAAACTGGTATGACGACAGCTGATGAAATGCTTTATCCTGAAAATCTTCCGCTTGTAGATGATTTGATTTCTTATATGGCAGTTGGTGCCCGTTCAGTTGAAGACCAGCAACACCGCTTTGTGGCCAGTGGGGCAGGATTTTCTACTGGTTTTAAAAATCCAACCTCTGGAAATCTCAATGTCATGTTTAATGGGATTTATGCTGCTCAAAACAAACAAAGTTTCCTTTTCCTAGGAAAAGAAGTGGAAACAACTGGGAACCCGCTTTCGCACGCCATTCTTCGTGGTGCTCTTAATGAGTATGGAAAAAATATTCCCAACTACTATTATGACAATTTAATTGACACCATTGCCCAGTATGAGAAAATGGGCTTGGAAAATCCCTTTATCATCATTGATACCAATCATGACAATTCTGGTAAGCAGTATATGGAACAGATCCGAATTGTCCGCCAGACCTTGATTAACCGTGCTTGGAATGAAAAAATCAAGCAGTTCGTTCGTGGTTTTATGATTGAGTCTTATCTGGAAGATGGTCGACAAAATGAGCCAGAAGTATTTGGCAAATCTATCACAGACCCTTGCCTGGGTTGGGATAACACAGAAGCCCTTGTCAGAGAAATTTACAAAACGTTAGGAGAATAAGATGGCATTTATTGAAAAAGGTCAAGAAATCGATATGGAAGTCATCAAGGCTGAAACCCAATTGTCTGCGGAAGCCTTGAGACTCAAGGAAAGCCGTGACAGGGAATTGGCAGACATTATTTCAGGGGAAGATGACCGTATCCTCTTGGTGATTGGTCCATGCTCTTCTGATAATGAAGAGGCTGTCTTGGAATATGCCCGCCGTTTGTCAGCCTTGCAAAAGAAGGTGGCGGACAAGATTTTCATGGTCATGCGCGTGTATACTGCTAAACCTCGGACTAACGGAGACGGCTATAAAGGTTTGGTTCACCAGCCAGATACTTCTAAGGCTCCAAGCCTGATTAACGGCTTGCAGGCTGTGCGCCAGTTGCACTACCGCGTGATTACAGAGACTGGTTTGACGACGGCAGATGAGATGCTTTATCCGTCAAATCTAATCTTGGTGGATGACTTGGTCAGCTATCATGCTGTTGGAGCTCGTTCTGTGGAAGACCAAGAGCACCGCTTTGTGGCTTCTGGGATTGATGCACCAGTCGGGATGAAAAATCCAACCTCAGGAAATTTGGGTGTTATGTTTAACGCCATCTATGCTGCTCAAAACAAGCAAACCTTCCTTTATCATGGGCAGGAAGTTGAGACTTCAGGTAATCCTTTAGCCCATGTTATCCTCCGTGGAGCAGTCAACGAGTATGGCAATTATATGCCGAATTACTACTATGAAAACCTACTCCAAGCCATTGAACGCTATGAGACAATGGGACTTGAAAATCCTTTTATTCTCATCGACACCAACCATGACAACTCAGGCAAGCAGTATATGGAGCAGATTCGAATTGTTCGCCAGACCTTGCAAAATCGTGATTGGAATGAGAAGATTAAAAAGATAGTTCGAGGATTTATGATTGAATCTTACCTAGCAGATGGTCGTCAAAACCAACCAGAGGTCTTTGGTTGCTCTATTACTGACCCTTGCCTAGGTTGGGAAAATACAGAGGCTTTGGTAGAAGAGATTTATGCTACTTTGACAAAATAAGTGAAAAGGATGGAGTTGGGGGAATCTCAACTCCTTTTGATAAGAATGATAGTTGGACACGGAATTGACATCGAAGAATTGGCTTCGATAGAAAGCGCAGTTACACGACATGAAGGATTTGCTAAGCGCGTGCTGACCGCTAAGGAAATGGAGCGCTTCACCAGTCTCAAAGGACGCAGGCAAATAGAATATTTAGCTGGTCGCTGGTCGGCTAAGGAAGCCTTTTCCAAGGCCATGGGAACGGGTATTGGCAAGCTCGGTTTTCAGGATTTGGAAGTCTTGAACAATGAACGCGGGGCGCCTTATTTTAGTCAGGCACCATTTTCAGGAAAGATTTGGCTGTCTATTAGCCATACAGATCAGTTTGTGACAGCCAGTGTCATTTTGGAGGAAAATCATGAAAGCTAGTCCACATAGACCAACCAAGGCTCTGATTCATCTGGGAGCTATTCGACAAAATATTCAGCAAATGGGGGCTAATATCCCTGAAGGAACGCTCAAGTGGGCAGTGGTCAAGGCCAATGCCTACGGTCATGGAGCTGTTGCCGTTGCGACGGCTATTCAAGATGATGTTGATGGTTTTTGCGTTTCCAATATTGATGAGGCCCTTGAACTCAGACAGGCTGGACTCAGCAAGAAAATCCTTATTTTAGGAGTTTCTGAGCTAGAAGCTGTTGCTCTAGCTAAAGAATACGACATCACCTTGACTGTGGCTGGGTTGGAGTGGATTCAAGCACTCTTATCTAGTGAGGAAGACCTAGCAGGTTTAACAGTCCATCTCAAGATTGACTCAGGGATGGGACGGATTGGTTTTAGAGAGGCTAGTGAAGCTGAGCAGGCTCAAGACTTACTCCAACAACACGGTGCTCGTGTTGAAGGGATTTTTACCCACTTTGCTACTGCTGATGAAGAGTCAGATGACTACTTTAATGTCCAGTTAGAACGGTTTAAAACTATTTTAGCTAGTATGAAAGGTCTTCCAGATTTGGTTCATGCCAGCAATTCTGCAACAACTATTTGGCATGCAGAGACTATTTTTAACGCGGTTCGTTTGGGAGACGCTATGTATGGTCTTAATCCTAGCGGAGAAGTTTTGGACTTACCCTATGACTTGACACCAGCCTTGACCTTGGAATCTGCTCTGGTTCATGTCAAGACAGTTCCATCTGGGGCTTGCATGGGTTACGGGGCGACCTATCAGGCAGATAGCGAGCAAGTCATCGCGACCGTGCCAATCGGCTATGCAGATGGATGGACACGAGATATGCAAAATTTCGCTGTCTTGGTAGATGGCCAAGCATGCCCAATCGTCGGGCGAGTTTCGATGGACCAAATCACCATTCGTCTGCCTAAGCCTTATCCACTCGGAACTAAGGTAACCTTAATTGGTTCTAACGGGGACAAGGAAATTACAGCGACTCAGGTAGCGGCCTACCGTGGGACTATTAACTATGAAGTGGTTTGTCTCCTCAGCGACCGCATTCCGAGAGAATATTATTAGGAAAGAAAGGAGTGGAGCATGAATCTACATCAACCCTTGCATGTCTTACCTGGTGTGGGATCAAAGTCAGCAGAAAAATACGCCAAATTAGGAATTGAAAACTTGCAAGACCTCTTGCTCTACTTTCCTTTCCGTTATGAAGACTTTAAGACCAAGCAAGTGCTGGAACTGGAAGACGGGGAGAAGGCAGTCCTATCTGGTCAAATCGTGACTCCTGCCAGTGTCCAGTATTATGGTTTCAAGCGCAATCGTCTGCGCTTTAGCCTCAAGCAGGGAGAAGTCGTTTTTGCGGTGAATTTCTTTAACCAGCCTTACCTAGCTGATAAGATAGAGTTGGGAGCAACCCTTGCTGTCTTTGGAAAATGGGACCGCGCCAAGGCTAGTCTGACTGGGATGAAGGTCCTGGCTCAGGTAGAAGATGACCTCCAACCTGTCTATCGCTTGGCTCAGGGAATCAGTCAGGCCAGTCTGGTCAAAGTTATCAAGACAGCCTTTGATCAGGGACTGGACCTCTTGATAGAAGAAAATCTTCCCCAGTCTTTGCTGGACAAATACAAACTCATGTCCCGTTGTCAGGCCGTTAGTGCCATGCATTTCCCAAAGGATTTGGGAGAATACAAGCAGGCCCTTCGCCGGATCAAGTTTGAGGAACTCTTTTATTTCCAAATGCAGTTGCAGGCGCTCAAGTCTGAAAATAGAGTTCAGGGAAGCGGTCTGGTTCTGGATTGGTCTCAGGAAAAAGTGACAGCAGTTAAAGAAAGTCTGCCATTTGCCCTGACTCCAGCTCAAGAAAAGAGTTTACAGGAAATTTTGGCCGACATGAAGTCCGACCACCACATGAATCGTCTCTTACAAGGAGATGTGGGGAGCGGAAAAACAGTAGTCGCTGGCTTGGCTATGTTTGCGGCAGTGACAGCTGGCTATCAGGCCGCCCTCATGGTACCAACAGAAATCCTCGCAGAGCAACACTTTGAGAGTTTACAGAACCTTTTTTCAGACTTGAAACTGGCTCTCTTGACAGGTTCCTTGAAAGCTGCAGAAAAGAGAGAAGTCTTGGAGACCATTGCCAAGGGTGAGGCTGATTTGATTATCGGAACTCATGCTCTGATACAAGATGGGGTGGATTATGCTCGCCTTGGCTTGATTATTATCGATGAGCAGCACCGTTTTGGTGTGGGGCAAAGGCGTATTTTACGGGAAAAAGGAGACAATCCAGATGTCCTCATGATGACGGCGACTCCCATTCCACGAACCTTGGCTATCACAGCCTTTGGAGATATGGATGTTTCCATTATTGACCAGATGCCAGCAGGGCGGAAGCCTATTGTGACACGCTGGATCAAGCATGAGCAACTGCCTCAGGTCTTGACTTGGTTAGAGGGGGAAATTCAAAAAGGTTCACAAGCCTATGTCATCTCTCCCTTGATTGAAGAATCAGAAGCTCTGGATCTGAAAAATGCTATTGCCTTATCAGAGGAGTTGACAGTTCATTTTGCAGGCAAGGCAGAGGTGGCTCTTCTACATGGTAAGATGAAGAGTGACGAAAAAGACCAGATCATGCAGGAGTTCAAAGAGCGAAAAACGGATATTCTAGTTTCGACAACGGTTATCGAGGTTGGGGTCAATGTTCCCAATGCGACCGTCATGATTATCATGGATGCCGATCGTTTCGGTCTCAGCCAGCTTCACCAGCTCAGAGGTCGTGTCGGTCGGGGAGACAAGCAGTCTTATGCTGTTCTCGTTGCCAATCCCAAGACTGATTCTGGGAAAGACCGCATGCGCATCATGACGGAAACCACTAATGGATTTGTTCTGGCCGAAGAAGATTTGAAAATGCGTGGTTCAGGAGAGATTTTTGGAACCAGACAGTCAGGACTCCCAGAGTTCCAAGTGGCTGATATTATCGAGGATTTTCCGATTTTAGAAGAAGCCAGGAAGGTTGCTAGCTACATTAGTTCTATTGAAGGCTGGCAAGAGGATCCAGAGTGGCGCATGATTGCCCTTCATTTGGAAAAGAAAGAACATCTGGATTAAGCTTTCTCTAAGGAAAACTTAAGCTAGCTTTCAGGTTTTGCCCTTATACTAGAGTCATCAAAAAGAAACGAGGACTCTCACATGACAGTAACGATTAAAGTAAATTACCAAACCACTTTCCAAAAGAAGGAAGCAACAAAATAATATAAATATAAGAAAGGGCGGAAATGCTCTTTTTTCGTTACACAGAAGCTTGGCAAGAAGATCCAGAGTGGCGCATGATTGCCCTTCATTTGGAAAAGAAAGAACATCTAGATTAAGCTTTCTCTAAGGAAATCTTAAGCTAGCTTTCAGGTTTGGCCCTTATACTAGAGTCATCAAAAAGAAACGAGGACTCTCAGATGACAGTAACGATTAAAGTAAATTACCAAACCACTTTCCAAAAGAAGGAAGCAACAAAATAAGATTGAACAGGAGAAAAAGGGCGGAAATGCTCTTTTTTTGTTACACAGAAGCTTGGCAAAAGGATCCAGAATGGCGCATGATTGCCCTTCATCTGGAAAAGAAAGAACATTTAGATTAAGCTTTCTCTAAGGAAAACTTAAGCTAGCTTTCAGGTTTGGCCCTTATACTAGAGTCATCAAAAAGAAACGAGGACTCTCAGATGACAGTAACGATTAAAGTAAATTACCAAACCACTTTCCAAAAGAAGGAAGCAAAAAACTAATATAAACAGAAGAGAGAGCGAAATGCTCTTTTTTCGTTTCTAAAACTACTTTCAGTCAATAGGCTTGAAGGAGGAAAAGCTAAATTCACTTTCTATTTACCCTTCTTTCTTGCATTGCTTCCCTAGATATGCTACAGTTGTGGTAGCGATTACAAAATAAAAGGAGCATGCTATGAAAAATCCAGCTTTGTTAGAAGAAATTAAGACTTATAAAGGCAGGGACGAGGTTCCAGAAGACTTTGATGCTTTCTGGGATGAGGAAGTGAAAAAAGTTTCCACGCTTCCAGCCTATCAGTTGGAGGAAAGAGATTTCCACATTCCTCAAGTCAAGTGCTATGAGCTAACCTTTGAAGGAAGCAATGAAGGCAAGGTCTATGCACGCGTCGTTCTTCCAAAGAGTGAGGAGAAGGTTCCACTAATCTTCCATTTCCATGGTTATATGGGACGTGGCTGGGACTGGGCCGACATGCTGGCCTTCACCGTAGCTGGTTACGGTGTTGTTTCCATGGATGTGCGGGGTCAGTCAGGTTACTCACAAGACGGCTTGCGTTCTCCTCTAGGAAATACGGTTAAGGGGCATATCATCCGTGGTGTTGTGGAAGGTCGTGACCACCTCTTTTATAAGGATGTTTATCTGGATATTTACCAGTTGGTTGAAATTATTGCTAATCTGCCTCAGGTAGATGAGAAGCGTCTTTCTAGCTATGGTGCCTCTCAAGGTGGTGCTCTAGCTTTGGTTGCAGCAGCGCTCAATCCTCGAATTCAGAAAACAGTTTCCATCTATCCCTTCTTGTCAGACTTCAGACGGGTGATTGAGATTGGCAATACTAGTGAGGCTTATGATGAACTTTTCCGTTATTTCAAGTTCCACGATCCTTTTCATGAAACAGAGGAGGAAATCATGGCGACCCTTGCCTATATCGATGTCAAAAATCTTGCCCATCGTATCCAAGGTGAGGTTAAGATGATTACGGGCTTGGATGACGATGTTTGCTATCCCATTACCCAGTTTGCGATTTATAATCGTCTGACCTGCGATAAAACCTATCGTATCATGCCAGAGTATGCCCACGAAGCCATGAATGTTTTTGTCAATGACCAGGTTTATAATTGGCTCTGTGGGAGTGAGATTCCTTTTAAATATCTAAAATAAGGAGTTGACTCTAGGCGCAAAATCTTAAAAAACACAAACACGCATAGTATCAGGTATTGAACAAGCTTGATACTATGCGTTTTATCATGGAAATATTTATAGAATTTTTTGTTGCTAGCTTTGTCAAATTGCTTAAAATAATTTTTTTCAGAAAGCAAAAGCCGATACCTATCGAGTAGGGTAGTTCTTGCTATCTTCAGGCTTGTCTGTAGGTGTTAATACTTTCCAAAAATCTCTTCAAACCACGTCAACGTCGCCTTGCTGTGCGTATGGTTACTGACTTCGTCAGCTTCATCTACAACCTCAAAAACGTGTTTTGAGCTGACTTCGTCAGTTTTATCTGCAACCTCAAAGCTGTACTTTGAGTAGCCTGCAGCTAGTTTCCTAGTTTGCTCTTTGATTTTCATTGAGTATAAAAACAGATGAATCTCTGTTTTCTTTTTATGGACTATAAATGTTCAGCTGAAACTACTTTCAAGGAGATTATTATATAAAAGAGTTTCTTGAAACTAAAATCTATTATATCACACTGTGTTGAAAGCGTTTTATAAATGAGGTATAATAAATTTGCTAACACTTATAAAAAGTGATAGAATCTTATCTTTATGTATATTTAAAGATAGATTGCTGTAAAAATAGTAGCAGCTATGCGAAATGACAGATAGAGAGAAGGGATTGAAGCTTAGAAAAGGGGAATAATATGATATTTAAGGCATTCAAGACAAAAAAGCAGAGAAAAAGACAAGTTGAACTACTTTTGACAGTTTTTTTCGATAGTTTTCTGATTGATTTATTTCTTCACTTATTTGGGATTGTTCCCTTTAAGCTGGATAAGATTCTGATTGTGAGCTTGATTATATTTCCCATTATTTCTATAAGTATTTATGCCTACGAAAAGCTATTTGAAAAAGTGTTCGATAAGGATTGAGCAGAAAGTATGGTGTAAATAGCATAAGCCGATGTCCAATAATTTGCTTATAAAGAGATATTTTAGTTTAATTGCAGCGGTGTCCTGGTAGATAAACTAGATTGGCAGGAGTCTGATTGGAGAAAGGAGAGGGGAAAATTGACACCGATTTGAGATAGTTTGTTTAGTTCATTTTTGTCATTTAAATGAACTGTAGTAAAAGAAAGTTAAGAAAAGACAAACTAAGTGTATTTTCTGGAGTAAATGTCTTATTTCAGAAATCGGGATATAGATATAGAGAGGATCAGTATGAATCGGAGTGTTCAAGAACGTAAGTGTTGTTATAGCATTAGGAAACTATCGGTAGGAGCGGTTTCTATGATTGTAGGAGCAGTGGTATTTGGAACGTCTCCTGTTTTAGCTCAAGAAGGGGCAAGTGAGCAACCTCTGGCAAATGAAACTCAACTTTCGGGGGGGGGGGAGCTCAACCCTAACTGATACAGAAAAGAGCCAGCCTTCTGAGGAAGGAGAAAATATAACTCTTCCTGCAGAGCATGTAGAGTCTGTTTCAGAGACTGAACTTTCTGGCAATGAGCAAGAACATGAAGACAAGCAAGAAGAAAAAATTCCAAGAGATTACTATGCACGAGATTTAGAAAATGTCGAAACAGTGATAGAAAAAGATGACTTAGAGACGAATGATTCAAACGAAAAAAGAGTAGACTTGTCTGATGAATTGGAGAAAGTAAAGGGACTCCAAAATGCAACTGTTCATGTGGAGTTCAAACCGGCTGCTGATGGTCCTAGTTTTTACAATCTCTTTTCTGCTTCCAGTACAACTAAAGTAAATGAGTACTTTACAATGGCAATCAATAATGGGACAGCTTTGATAGAGGGACGTGGAGCTGATGGTAGTCAATTTTATGGAAGTTATACAGATGCGCCTTTGAAGATTAGACCAGGCAAGTATAATTCGGTTACTTTTACTGTTGAAAGACCAAGAAAGGATAGTCCAACTGGTCAGGTTCGTCTTTATGTGAATGGTGTATTATCTCGTACGAATAAAAAGTCAGGGAAATTCCTGGCAGACATGCCAGATGTGGATAAACTCCAGTTAGGTGCAACTAATAGAGCAGGAGAACTAAAGTGGGGCTCAGATCTTTCTATTCGTAATCTGACTGTATACAATCGTGCTCTAACTCCAGAGGAAGTCAAAAAACGTAGCCAGTTATTTGATGTGACAGATATTGAGCCGTCACTTGCTGAAGGGGCAGTTTTGACAGAAAAGCAAGAGTTGTTTATGAGTGGTGTCAATGATAAGCCAAATAGTGAAGGAATTAAGAGTTATCGGATTCCAGCTTTGCTACGTACGGATAAAGGAACATTACTGGCAGGAGCAGATCAGCGTCGTCTCCACCATTCTGACTGGGGAGATATTGCTATGGTCATTAGGAGAAGTGAGGATGGAGGAACTACTTGGCAGCCAACCTTAACCTTGACTAATCTACGAGACAATCCAGAAGCAAAAGATCCACAGGCACCATCTCCACTTAATATCGATATGGTCTTGGTTCAAGATCCTACCACAAAGAGAATTTTTTCAATCTACGATATGTTTCCAGAAGGTCGAGCTGTCTTTGGAATGCCAAACAAACCTCAAAAAGCTTATCAACAAGTTGGAGACAAGCACTATCAATTACTATATAAACAAGGGGAAAATCAAGCATATACTGTTCGAGAAAACGGAGAAGTATATGATGCAAATAATCAAAAAACAGATTATCGCGTTGTAGTGGATCCAAAAGAAGAAGCCTACAGAGATAAGGGTGACCTCTATAAAGGAGAAGAGCTTCTTGGAAATATCTACTTTGCTCAATCTGCTAAAAATCCATTTCGTGTAGCCTATACGAGCTATTTGTGGCTTTCCTATAGTGATGATGATGGGAAAACTTGGTCGCAACCAAGAGATATTACACCATCAATTCGCCAAGATTGGATGAAATTTTTAGGAACAGGTCCAGGTACAGGAATTGTGCTTAGAACAGGAGAGCACAAGGGACGTATCCTAGTTCCCACTTATACCACCAATGCTATCTCTCATCTAAGCGGATCTCAGTCTTCTCGTTTGATTTATTCAGATGACCATGGAGAAACATGGCAGGCTGGAGCGGCTGTTAATGATGATAGGACGGTAGGCAGAAGGAAAATTCATTCCTCAACTATGAATAATAGTCCTGCCCAAAATACTGAGTCAGTTGCTGTACAGTTAAATAATGGTGATGTGAAACTCTTTATGAGAGGATTAACGGGTGATTTACAGGTTGCCACAAGTAAAGATGGTGGGCAAACTTGGGACAAGGAAATCAAGAGATACAATCAGGTTAAAGATGTTTATGTCCAAATGGCTGCTATTCACACCATGCACGAAGGAAAAGAATACATCATTTTAACCAATTCAGGAGGACCTAAACGGACGAATGGAATGGCTCATTTGGCTCGTGTAGAGGATAACGGAGACTTGACTTGGTTACATCATAGACCAATTCAAAAAGGAGAGTTTGCCTATAATTCGCTTCAAGAATTAGGAAATGGTGAGTATGGTATCTTGTATGAACATACTGAAAAAGGACAAAATGCCTATACCCTATCATTTAGAAAATTTAACTGGGAATTTTTAACAAAAGATCCGGTATATCCAACGAGTGTAACTATCAGGGAAGTTCGTAAATTGGAAACAGAAGAAGAGGATGCAGAACAAGGCATCTTAGCTATGCAATTTGATTCTGAGGTACTAGTGAATTCTATTCCGACTTTGACTTTAGCGAATGGACACAAAGCTACCTTCTTGACACAAGCAGATCAAAAAACTCTACTTTTCACCTTTAATAAAGAAGATGCAGGTCAAGAAATTACAGGTCTACTGGCCGGTAGAATTGACAGTATGCATGATTTACCAGTTACACTAGCTGGTAGTAGAATTCCTGAAGATGCGAAAGAAAATCCTGTTGAGACCATGAATACAGTAAGAGAAAATGTATCTGAGGAGATGACAGAAAGGAAGTCAGAGAAGGATAAATTATCTTTGGGGTCTTCAGATAGAATGGTAGCAAACTCTCCTCTTACTTCTTTTGCTCCTCGTTACCTCCAATCTTATGTAGGAGATGTTATTAAAACTGAGACTAAAGTTCCAATAACGACTGGTTGGAAGCAAGAAAATGGTGCGTGGTATTTTTATACATCTGCTGGTGAAGTGGTGAAAGGCTGGCATCAGGAAGCGGATAAATGGTACTACTTGAGTTCTACTGGTGCGATGGCAACTGGTTGGGTCAGAGATGGTAACCAATGGTATTATTTGAGTGAGAGCGGAGCAATGTCTACTGGCTGGGTTGAATCCAGTGGTGTGTGGTACTATCTCAATGCTAATGGTTCAATGGCAACTGGTTGGATAAAAGATGGAGACCATTGGTACTATCAGGAATCATCTGGTGCAATGAAGGTAAATCAATGGTTCCAAGTTGGAGACAAATGGTACTATGTCAATGAAAGCGGAAGATTAGCGGTTAATACTATAGTAGATGGTTATCAAGTTAACTCCAATGGGGAGTGGGTCAACTACTAGAACCTTGGATGTTGATGAATAACTGAGACACGTTTTATTCGTTATAGAGCTTAGAAGTTTATTTAGATAGTTTTCGTAGAAATTTCTACTTTAAGAAAAAATCAATTTAGATGAGCTCTTATTGCCGGGTAAATGACTTGCTAGTCGTAAATAAACTGTATATTTCTGACTGGATACTAATAGTCGCAACTTAACAGTTCGCTTTAAGTGTTAAAATGCATATAGCTAGTTATTAGTTATATGCGTTTTTGTTATGTGACTATTAGTCCGTCTCGCTCCGTTAGGTGCGAGACAAAAAAACCACCCGCTATGCGGGTGCGCGTCGAAGGTTATACCAAAAAAACTCCGAACGCGATACAATAAAGGTGTTCAAGCCAATTGTAAAGCGAAAGGAGAAAAATATGGCACAAAAGGCTCATAGTTTATCGCACACAAAGTGGCACTGTAAGTATCACATTGTGTTCACCCCTAAGTATAGACGAAAAGTCATCTATAATCAATATCGAAGTAGTTTAGGCGAAATATTTCATCGCTTGTGTAGTTATAAAGGAGTTGAAATTATCGAGGGTCACTTAATGCCAGACCATGTACACATGTTAGTCAGTATTCCACCAAAGATAAGTGTTTCGAGTTTCATGGGTTATTTAAAAGGAAAAAGTGCACTCATGATGTTTGACAAACACTCCAATCTCAAGTACAAGTTTGGGAATAGGCATTTCTGGGCGGAAGGTTATTATGTAAGTACAGTAGGGCTTAATGAAGCCACAATTAAGAAATATATTCAAGATTAAAGAAATTATCCAGTGGATGATTTCTTCACGAGTATGAAAATTTGAGAATGAGTAAAGCATGATATAGCACTAGATAAATTGAGTGTAAAAGAATATGAGGATCCCTTTAGGGATAGTGGTAAGTAATACTAAAGCCTCTTTAAGAGGCAAGTGACGAGTCAAGAGCAATGAGGCTTGAACAAAGTGAAAGCTAGCGTCTTTAGGCGCTAGCTGGTAATTTGGGCTTATAGCACTGGTACAAACCACCCGTTTGACGGGTGGTCATGATTTTTAATTATTTTATTTCTTGTCTTGGAATATAGGTAAAGTTATAGTAAAATAAAATTCTGTAAATCATATTGGTAGATATACAAGAAGAGTGTATTGTTGACAATACAGCACATAGAATCCAACATGTCCTTATACTCAAAAAATCAAAGAGCAAATTAGGAAGTTAGCCGTAGCCTGCTCAAAACACCGTTTTGAGGTTGCAGATAGAACTGACGAAGTCAGCTCAAGACACTGTTTTGAGGTTGTAGATGAAACTGACGAAGTCAGCTCAAGACACTGTTTTGAGGTTGTAGATGAAACTGACGAAGTCAGCTCAAGACACTGTTTTGAGGTTGTAGATGAAACTGACGAAGTCAGTAACATATACACGGCAAGGCTGACCTAGTTTGAAGAGTATGGATCAATCATAACTTATTTGAAGATTTTAAAAGATTGTAAGCTATTATATCTGGATAAATAAGTATTAGAAACTAAAGTGAGGAAAAAGATGTTTTTATATTTAAAAGGTTTAGGAAAATTTCGTATCGCTAACACCAGACGGCTATAGAGTGAACGAGTACGGGGAATGGATCAACTGAACTTGCTTTATGGCATATTGACGAGAAAGCTAGGAGTATAAAAACACTAGAATTCATAGTCTAGGAAGTGGTAAGAGTTCTCTAAAACGGTTGATTTTGTAATCTTTTTTGTAAAATAGAGTCTTTAATAAATAATATGAGCAAGATATATCTCTTTGCAAGTGATTAGGGTCAATAGTTTTTAACTTTCTCACTTCTTTTCCGAATAAATAGATAGAACCATAGAATCTAGCAAAATTAGATTTAAAACTATGGTATAATAGAAGGAGGAAAAGGATGATTCTAAGACATCCGGGCATTAGCCCGACCAATGACTTGGTTGCTAAGAAAATTTTCAGCAACCCAGAAATCACTTGTCAATTTATTCGCGATATGCTGGACTTGCCAGCCAAAAATGTAACCATTTTAGAGGGAAGCAATATTCACGTTTTGCCTTCCCTACCCTACTCGGCACAGGATTTCTATACCAGTATAGACGTTTTGGCGGAGTTGGATAATGGCACTCAAGTTATTATCGAAATACAAGTTCATCATCAGAATTTTTTCATCAATCGCCTGTGGGCTTACCTGTGCAGTCAGGTCAATCAAAACCTAGAAAAAATTCGCCAACGAGAAGGCGATACACACCAGAGTTATAAACACATCGCACCAGTATACGCCATTACCATTGTGGACAGTAATTATTTTCAAGATGACTTAGCTTTTCATAGCTTTAGCATGCGCGAGGATACGACAGGTGAGGTCTTAACCATCACAAATAATGGTCAAGCAAACCATCTAGTCAAGATGGCGTTCTTGGAATTAAGAAAGTATAGAGAAACCAGCAAAGATAGCATTCGCAAACCGTGGTTGGAGTTTTTTGGGAACAAACCCTTTACCCAGCGCCCCGAGCGAGCCATCAGTCAGGCAGACCAACTGCTGGACTACAAGAGCTGGTCCGAGGAGGATAGGGAAATGTTTAGTCAACTACGTATGCGAGAAGAACAAGCCTTGTTAGCACAGGACTATGCCTTGGAACAAGCTGAAGAAAAAGGGTTGGAGAGAGGTCGGGCAGAAGGACTTGAACGTGGAAAACTTTTTGCCTTTCTGGATATGGTTCGCCAAGGACTTCTGACTTCCGAGGTTGCCAGTCAGCAGTTGGGTATGTCAGTATCTGAGTTTGAGGCGTTGTTGTAAGATCAGCAATAATAGACAAGAAAACCATCTGGTTAAGATGGCATTCTTGGAATTAAAAAACTCTAAGCACAAAATCTTAAAAAATACAAACACGCATAGTATCAGGTGTTGAACAAGCTTGATACTATGCGTTTTATAGTGCATTGAATCTATATTAGAACACTACAATTCTTAAATCATTATTAGAAATTTGTTTGAATTTGCCAACCAATTTGCTCAATTTTCATATTATACTGTTATATCACAAGATTATTTCCTTCATTTTCGCCTAAAATTGACTTTCTTGTTTTTTATCTTGTCCACTCGAAACAGGTCTTGCAAGAAACCTACTTATTTTTGAAAGTACTTTTAATGTAGTTGATATAGTTAAAAAGATTTGAAACTAAATTCCAAATTAGAAAAAGACTTGAAATGCTAAAAAAAAAAAGTATACTCTAATTGAAAACGGTAACAAAACTAATTTAGAGTATTTCTCTCTTAAAAAGTTCTTGGTGAAACGAGATGTAGAAAGGAGATTTAGCCAAAGAGTCTATTAGTGCTAGAATAATAGATTAGAATTATTTTAGAAAAACGAAGTGAGCAGCTTATAAATTCAAGTCCCCAAATAGATTCATACTAGTATCTTTTGCAAAAAATAAAGGGCGACTTCCTTTATGAATATCAATTTCATCTATAAAGAGAAGGTAGCTAATTGAACTAACTTATTTGTTCTGTTTGTCGCTAGAAAAATCAGATCTTCTTGTGAAGATTGAGGAGATACTGAATGAAAATCAAAGAATAAACTAGCAAGCTAGTAGCAGATTGCCCAAAACACCGCTTTGAGGTTGTAGATAAGACTGAGCTATATAATCCAAGGTGAAGCGACTGTGGTTTGAAGAGATTTTCAAAGAGTATAGGCTAGAGAGTAGTGTTTTTATGTCCTTCTAGTAGAAAATGCTAGACAGAAGAATGGGGAACTTGGATAGGAAAAAGAGATTGAGAAAGGAGGTTAGAAGAGATGATTATTACTAAAATCAGTCGTTTAGGAACTTATGTGAAAGTAAATCCACATTTTGAAACATTAATAGATTTTCTAGAAAAAACAGGACTAGACAATTTAACAGAAGGTCCGATTGATATCGATGGTGATCGATTATTTGGGAATTGCTTTACTTATCTAGCAGACGGTCAAGCAGGAGCCTTCTTTGAAACTCACCAAAAATATTTGGATATTCATTTAGTTTTGGAAAACGAAGAAGCCATGGCTGTTACGTCGCCAGAAAATGTAAGCGTTACCCAAGAATATGATGATGAGAAAGATATTGAATTATACACAGGGAAAGTGGAACAGTTAGTTCATTTGAGAGCTGGCGAATGCCTTATCACTTTTCCAGAAGATTTACATCAACCCAAGGTTCGTATAAATGATGAACCTGTGAAAAAAGTTGTCTTTAAAGTTGCGATTTCTTAATGTAGAAAGGGAAGAACAATGAAAAAAATGAGAAAGTTTTTATGTTTAGCTGGAGTTGCGCTAGCAGCCGTTGCCTTGGTAGCTTGTTCAGGAAAAAAAGAAGCTACAACTAGTACTGAACCACCGACAGAATTATCTGGTGAGATTACAATGTGGCACTCCTTTACTCAAGGACCACGTTTAGAAAGTATTCAAAAATCAGCAGATGCTTTCATGCAAAAGCATCCAAAAACGAAAATCAAGATTGAAACATTCTCTTGGAATGACTTCTATACTAAATGGACTACAGGTTTAGCAAATGGGAATGTGCCAGATATCAGTACAGCTCTCCCTAACCAAGTAATGGAAATGGTCAACTCAGATGCTTTGGTTCCGCTAAATGATTCTATCAAGCGTATTGGACAGGATAAATTTAACGAAACTGCCTTAAGTGAAGCAAAAATCGGAGATGATTACTACTCTGTTCCTCTTTATTCACATGCACAAGTTATGTGGGTTAGAACTGATTTGTTAAAAGAACATAATATTGAGGTTCCTAAAACTTGGGATCAACTCTATGAAGCTTCTAAAAAATTGAAAGAAGCTGGAGTTTATGGCTTGTCTGTTCCGTTCGGAACAAATGACTTAATGGCAACACGTTTCTTGAACTTCTACGTACGTAGTGGTGGAGGAAGCCTCTTGACAAAAGATCTTAAAGCAGATTTGACAAGCCAACTTGCTCAAGATGGTATTAAATACTGGGTTAAAATGTATAAAGAAATCTCACCTCAAGATTCTTTGAACTTTAATGTCCTTCAACAAGCTACCTTGTTCTATCAAGGAAAAACAGCATTTGACTTTAACTCTGGCTTCCATATTGGAGGAATTAATGCCAACAGTCCTCAATTGATTGATTCGATTGATGCTTATCCTATTCCAAAAATCAAAGAATCTGATAAAGACCAAGGAATTGAAACCTCAAACATTCCAATGGTTGTTTGGAAAAATTCAAAACATCCAGAAGTTGCTAAAGCATTCTTAGAATCACTTTATAATGAAGAAGACTACGTTAAATTCCTTGATTCAACTCCAGTAGGTATGTTGCCAACTATTAAGGGGATTAGCGATTCTGCAGCCTATAAAGAAAATGAAACTCGTAAGAAATTTAAACATGCTGAAGAAGTAATTACTGAAGCTGTTAAAAAAGGTACTGCTATTGGTTATGAAAATGGACCAAGTGTACAAGCTGGTATGTTGACTAACCAACACATTATTGAACAAATGTTCCAAGATATCATTTCAAATGGAACAGATCCTATGAAAGCAGCAAAAGAAGCAGAAAAACAATTAAACGATTTATTTGAGGCTGCTCAGTAGATGTAAAAGACTAGAAAATAGGTGGGCTAGTGAGCTGAAAAGCCCTAGCCCAATCTTGTAAAAGAAGGGAGAAGGAGAATGGTTAAAGAACGTAATTTAACTCGCTGGATATTTGTTTTGCCAGCTATGATTATCGTAGGGTTACTATTTGTTTATCCGTTTTTCTCGAGTATTTTTTATAGCTTTACCAATAAGCATTTGATTATGCCTAATTATAAATTTGTTGGTTTAGCTAACTATAAAGCTGTGCTATCAGATCCCAACTTCTTTAATGCGTTCTTTAATTCAATTAAGTGGACCATTTTCTCATTAGTTGGTCAAGTTTTAGTAGGGTTTGTATTGGCTTTAGCTCTTCACAGAGTACGCCACTTCAAGAAATTATATAGGACCTTATTGATTGTTCCTTGGGCATTTCCTACAATCGTTATTGCCTTCTCTTGGCAATGGATTCTAAACGGGGTTTATGGCTATTTACCTAATCTAATCGTAAAATTAGGTTTAATGGAACATACGCCTGCATTTTTGACAGATAGTACATGGGCATTCCTATGTTTGGTGTTTATCAACATTTGGTTTGGAGCGCCGATGATTATGGTTAATGTGCTTTCGGCATTGCAGACAGTACCAGAAGAACAATTTGAGGCTGCTAAGATAGATGGTGCTTCAAGTTGGCAGGTGTTCAAGTTTATCGTCTTTCCACATATTAAAGTGGTTGTAGGGCTTCTAGTTGTTTTGAGAACTGTATGGATCTTTAATAACTTTGACATTATCTACCTCATTACTGGTGGTGGACCAGCCAATGCTACAACGACGCTTCCAATTTTTGCCTACAACCTAGGTTGGGGAACTAAATTGTTGGGTCGTGCTTCAGCAGTTACAGTATTGCTCTTTATCTTCTTGGTGGCAATTTGCTTTATCTACTTTGCTATCATCAGTAAGTGGGAAAAGGAGGGTAGAAAATAATGAAGAAGAAATCCGGTATTTATTTAGATATTCTCTCACATGTACTCTTGATTGGTGCGACCATTGTTGCAATTTTCCCATTGGTATGGATTATCATATCTTCTGTCAAGGGTAAAGGGGAATTAACTCAGTATCCAACACGATTTTGGCCTGAACAATTTACATTGGATTATTTCACTCATGTTATCAACGATTTGCACTTTATTGATAACATTCGAAACAGTTTAATCATTGCCTTAGCTACAACTGTTATTGCGATTATTATTTCTGCTATGGCAGCCTATGGTATTGTTCGATTCTTCCCTAAATTGGGAGCAATCATGTCGAGACTACTCGTTATTACCTACATTTTCCCACCAATTTTGTTAGCAATTCCCTATTCAATTGCCATTGCTAAAGTTGGCTTAACAAATAGTTTGTTTGGCTTGATGATGGTTTATCTATCTTTTAGTGTTCCATATGCAGTTTGGCTCTTAGTTGGTTTTTTCCAAACAGTTCCAATTGGAATTGAAGAAGCAGCTCGAATTGATGGTGCAAATAAATTTGTTACGTTTTATAAAGTTGTACTACCGATTGTAGCACCAGGTATTGTAGCAACAGCTATTTATACATTTATCAATGCTTGGAATGAATTCTTGTATGCCTTGATTTTGATTAACAATACAGGAAAGATGACAGTAGCAGTAGCCCTTCGTTCACTTAATGGTTCAGAAATACTAGACTGGGGAGATATGATGGCAGCATCTGTTATTGTAGTTCTTCCATCAATCATTTTCTTCTCTATCATCCAAAATAAAATTGCAAGTGGATTGTCAGAAGGATCTGTGAAGTAATACTCAATGAAAATCAAAGAGCAAACTAGGAAACTAGCCTCAGGCTGCTCAAAGTACAGCTTTGAGGTTGCAGATAAAACTGACGAAGTCAGCTTAAAACACGTTTTTGAGGTTGTAGATGAAACTGACGAAGTCAGCTCAAAACATGTTTTTGAGGTTGTAGATGAAACTGACGAAGTCAGCTCAAAATATGTTTTTGAGGCTGTAGATGAAGCTGACTAAGTCAGTAACCATACGCACAGTAAGGCGACGTTGACGCGGTTTGAAGAGATTTTCGAAGAGTATAAGTTAAAATTAGAAAGTTTATTCAATAATAAAGGAGAAAAACATGGTTAAATATGGTGTTGTTGGAACAGGATATTTTGGAGCTGAATTGGCTCGTTATATGCAAAAGAATGATGGAGCAGAGATTACTCTTCTCTATGATCCAGATAATGCAGAGGCAGTTGCAGAAGAATTGGGAGCAAAAGTAGCAAGTTCCCTAGATGAGTTGGTTTCTAGCGATGAAGTAGATTGTGTCATTGTCGCAACTCCAAATAATCTTCATAAAGAGCCAGTTATTAAGGCTGCACAACATGGTAAAAATGTTTTCTGTGAAAAACCAATTGCGCTTTCTTATCAAGATTGTCGCGAGATGGTAGATGCGTGTAAAGAAAACAATGTAACCTTTATGGCAGGACATATTATGAATTTCTTCAATGGTGTCCATCATGCAAAAGAACTCATAAATCAAGGAGTCATCGGAGACGTTCTATATTGTCACACAGCTCGTAATGGTTGGGAAGAACAACAACCGTCCGTATCATGGAAAAAAATTCGTGAAAAATCAGGTGGTCACTTGTATCACCACATCCATGAGTTGGATTGTGTTCAATTTCTTATGGGTGGCATGCCTGAAACTGTAACCATGACAGGTGGAAATGTAGCCCATGAAGGTGAACATTTCGGTGATGAAGATGATATGATTTTTGTCAATATGGAATTTTCTAATAAGCGTTTTGCCTTGTTAGAATGGGGTTCAGCTTATCGTTGGGGTGAACATTATGTCTTAATTCAAGGAACCAAAGGTGCCATTCGCTTAGACCTATTCAACTGTAAAGGAACTCTTAAGCTAGATGGACAAGAAAGTTATTTCCTGATTCACGAATCTCAAGAAGAAGATGATGATCGGACTCGTATCTATCATAGTACAGAGATGGATGGAGCAATTGCTTATGGTAAACCAGGTAAACGTACTCCATTATGGCTATCATCTGTCATTGATAAAGAAATGCGCTATCTGCATGAGATTATGCAGGGAGCTCCAGTATCAGAAGAATTTGCAAAACTATTGACAGGTGAAGCTGCTTTAGAAGCGATTGCTACTGCAGATGCTTGTACCCAGTCTATGTTTGAAGATCGCAAAGTAAAATTGTCAGAAATTGTAAAATAAATTTTGGTATTCTCCTATTATAGGTCGACTTGCTCCTCTGAAAGTACTTTTAGAGGAGCTGTTTGACTTGGCTAGTTTTTGAAACTGGAATCTATCCTACTACAAACTCTTGAAAGCGTTTTATTTTTAAGGTATAATAATCTCATAGAAACAAAGAAAAAGGAAAAGGAGGAAAGAGGATGCCACAGATTAGCAAAGAAGCCTTGATTGAGCAAATCAAAGATGGAATCATCGTTTCTTGTCAGGCTCTTCCTCATGAACCGCTTTATACAGAAGCGGGAGGGGTGATTCCCTTGCTGGTCAAAGCGGCTGAGCAAGGTGGAGCAGTCGGTATCCGAGCCAATAGTGTTCGCGATATCAAGGAAATCAAGGAAGTCACCAAACTTCCGATTATTGGGATAATCAAACGAGATTATCCGCCACAAGAACCCTTCATCACGGCTACCATGAAAGAAGTTGATGAATTGGCAGAACTGGACATCGAGGTGATTGCTCTGGATTGTACCAAGCGTGAACGCTACGATGGTTTGAAAATTCAAGAGTTCATTCGTCAGGTCAAGGAGAAATATCCTAACCAGCTCTTGATGGCGGACACCAGTACTTTTGAAGAAGGATTGGCAGCGGTCGAAGCAGGAATTGACTTTGTCGGAACAACCTTATCAGGCTACACCTCCTACAGTCCAAAAGTAGACGGTCCAGATTTTGAACTCATCAAAAAACTCTGCGATGCAGGTGTAGATGTCATTGCAGAAGGGAAAATTCATACACCAGAACAAGCCAAACAAATCCTTGAATATGGAGTGCGAGGCATCGTTGTTGGTGGCGCTATTACTAGACCAAAAGAGATTACGGAACGCTTTGTTGCTGGTCTCAAATAACACAATCTTAAAACAGAGGAGAGTGGTGGATGAGTAGGATGGAATGAAATCGCATACAAGAAATAAAGAACTCATTATCCAAGTTGGATACGCTTATAAAATAGGAGAATACAAATGAAATTTAGAAAATTAGCTTGTACAGTACTTGCGAGTGCTGCGGTTCTTGGTCTTGCTGCTTGTGGCAATTCTGGCGGAAGTAAAGATGCTGGCAAATCAGGTGGTGACGGTGCCAAAACAGAAATCACTTGGTGGGCATTCCCAGTATTTACCCAAGAAAAAACTGGTGACGGTGTTGGAACTTATGAAAAATCAATCATCGAAGCTTTTGAAAAAGCCAATCCAGATGTAAAAGTGAAATTGGAAACCATCGACTTCAAGTCAGGTCCTGAAAAAATCACAACAGCTATCGAAGCTGGAACAGCTCCAGATGTACTCTTTGATGCACCAGGACGTATCATCCAATACGGTAAAAACGGTAAATTGGCTGAGTTGAACGACCTCTTCACAGATGAATTTGTTAAAGATGTCAATAACGAAAACATCGTACAAGCAAGTAAAGCTGGAGACAAGGCTTACATGTATCCAATTAGTTCTGCCCCATTCTACATGGCAATGAACAAGAAAATGCTAGAAGATGCTGGAGTAGCAAACCTTGTAAAAGAAGGTTGGACAACTGATGATTTTGAAAAAGTATTGAAAGCACTCAAAGACAAGGGTTACACACCAGGTTCATTGTTCAGTTCTGGTCAAGGGGGAGACCAAGGAACACGTGCCTTTATCTCTAACCTTTATAGCGGTTCTGTAACAGATGAAAAAGTTAGCAAATATACAACTGATGATCCTAAATTTGTCAAAGGTCTTGAAAAAGCAACTAGCTGGATTAAAGACAATTTGCTCAATAATGGTTCACAATTTGACGGTGGAGCAGATATCCAAAACTTTGCCAACGGTCAAACATCTTACACAATCCTTTGGGCACCAGCTCAAAATGGTATCCAAGCTAAACTTTTAGAAGCAAGTAAGGTAGAAGTGGTAGAAGTACCATTCCCATCAGACGAAGGTAAACCAGCTCTTGAATACCTTGTAAACGGGTTTGCAGTATTCAACAACAAAGACGACAAGAAAGTTGCAGCATCTAAGAAATTCATCCAATTTATTGCGGATGACAAAGAATGGGGTCCAAAAGACGTTGTTCGTACAGGTGCCTTCCCAGTTCGTACATCATTTGGCAAACTTTATGATGACAAACGTATGGAAACAATCAGTGGTTGGACTAAATACTACTCACCATACTACAACACTATCAATGGTTTTGCTGAAATGAGAACACTTTGGTTCCCAATGTTGCAATCTGTATCAAATGGTGACGAAAAACCAGCGGACGCTTTGAAAGCCTTCACTGAAAAAGCGAACGAAACAATTAAAAAAGCTACAAAACAATAAGCACTAAATCAGATTGATCCCTCCCTTTTCCCTGTGCATAGTCTATGTAAGAAAAGGGAGGATTTTGTTTGAAATGTAAGGAACTGTCACGAAATTAAAATGAAGTTCTTACATAAGCGAATCTTAAAAAATTTCATTTTGATTTTAAAACAGTTCAAGAAAGTCAAAAAATTATTCTATTTGAAAGAGAGGTGCCGACTGTGAAAGTCAATAAAATTCGTATGCGGGAAACAGTGATTTCCTATGCTTTCCTAGCACCAGTATTATTCTTCTTTGTCATCTTTGTATTGGCTCCTATGATTATGGGATTCATTACAAGTTTCTTTAACTACTCAATGACGAAATTTGAGTTTGTAGGCTTGGACAACTATGTTCGTATGTTTAAGGACCCTGTCTTTATGAAGTCTTTGATCAATACCGTGATTCTGGTTATTGGATCTGTACCGGTTGTTGTTCTGTTCTCACTCTTTGTAGCATCTCAGACCTATCATCAAAATGCCATTGCCAGATCCTTCTACCGTTTCGTCTTCTTCCTTCCTGTTGTAACAGGTAGTGTTGCCGTAACAGTTGTTTGGAAATGGATTTATGATCCACTATCAGGGATTCTAAACTTTGTCCTCAAGTCAAGTCATATCATTACTCAAAACATTTCATGGCTGGGTGATAAGCACTGGGCATTGATGGCGATTATGATTATCCTCTTAACCACTTCAGTTGGTCAGCCCATTATCCTTTATATCGCTGCCATGGGGAATATTGACAATTCACTGGTTGAAGCGGCGCGTGTTGATGGTGCAACTGAGTTTCAAGTTTTCTGGAAGATTAAATGGCCAAGCCTTCTTCCAACAACTCTTTATATTGCAATCATCACAACAATTAACTCATTCCAGTGTTTCGCCTTGATTCAGTTGTTGACATCTGGTGGTCCAAACTACTCAACAAGTACACTTATGTACTACCTTTACGAAAAAGCCTTCCAATTGACAGAGTATGGCTATGCCAACACCATCGGTGTCTTCTTGGCAGTCATGATTGCTATCGTAAGCTTTGTTCAATTTAAAGTACTTGGAAACGACGTAGAATACTAAAGAAAGGAGACAGCTATGCAATCTACAGAAAAAAAACCATTAACAGCCTTTACTGTTATTTCAACAATCATTTTGCTCTTGTTGACTGTGCTGTTCATCTTTCCATTCTACTGGATTTTGACAGGGGCATTCAAATCACAACCTGATACAATCGTTATTCCTCCTCAGTGGTTCCCTAAAATGCCAACCATGGAAAACTTCCAACAACTCATGGTGCAGAACCCTGCCTTACAATGGATGTGGAACTCAGTATTTATCTCATTGGTAACCATGTTCCTAGTCTGTGCAACCTCATCTCTAGCAGGTTATGTATTGGCTAAAAAACGTTTCTATGGTCAACGTATCCTCTTCGCTATCTTCATCGCTGCTATGGCGCTTCCAAAACAAGTTGTCCTTGTACCATTGGTACGTATCGTTAACTTCATGGGAATTCACGATACTCTCTGGGCAGTTATCTTACCTTTGATTGGATGGCCATTTGGGGTCTTCCTCATGAAACAGTTCAGTGAAAATATCCCTACAGAATTGCTCGAATCAGCTAAAATCGATGGTTGTGGTGAGATTCGTACCTTCTGGAGCGTAGCCTTCCCAATTGTAAAACCAGGGTTTGCAGCCCTTGCAATCTTTACTTTCATCAATACTTGGAATGACTACTTCATGCAGTTGGTTATGTTGACTTCACGTCAAAACTTGACTATCTCACTTGGGGTTGCGACCATGCAGGCTGAAATGGCAACCAACTATGGTTTGATCATGGCAGGAGCTGCCCTTGCTGCTGTGCCAATCGTAACAGTCTTCCTTGTCTTCCAAAAATCCTTCACACAGGGTATTACTATGGGAGCTGTTAAGGGATAAGAAACGATTTCTTTTACAGTATCAATTTGCTATTGCTAGCACTATCTAAAAGCCTCCGACAGTAAATGACACTGTTGGAGGTGTTAGTTTTAATCGCTTAATGACGATTTTTAAAGGAGAAAATAATGATTTTTGACGATTTGAAAAACATCACCTTTTACAAAGGAATTCATCCCAATTTAGACAAGGCTATCGACTATCTCTACCAACATCGTAAAGATTCTTTCGAATTAGGAAAATATGATATTGATGGTGACAAGGTCTTTCTAGTTGTTCAAGAAAATGTCCTAAATAAAGCTGAAAATGACCAGTTTGAACATCACAAGAACTATGCAGACTTGCATTTGTTGGTAGAAGGGCATGAATATTCGAGCTACGGTTCACGGATCAAAGACGAGGCAGTAGCATTTGACGAAGCAAGTGACATTGGTTTTGTCCATTGTCATGAACACTACCCACTCTTGTTGGGTTATCACAATTTTGTGATTTTCTTCCCAGGAGAGCCACATCAACCAAATGGTTATGCAGGTATGGAAGATCAAGTTCGCAAGTATTTGTTTAAAATTTTAATTGATTAGAATGATCAGCAGAGATAGCTGATGACTATCTTATTAAGTACTTTTGAAAATTGAGTTTAAGAGTTGAATCTTATCAATTGATAAATCGGAATGATTTAGCAAGTGATATAAATTAAATTATAGGGGGAGCAAAGATGTCACAAAAAGGAAGAAGTCTCATCAAGGCTGCATTTGATACAGATAATTTTCTAATGCGAATTAGTGAGAAGGTTTTAGATGTTGTAACAGTCAATCTTCTCTTTGTAGTAACTTGTTTGCCAATCGTAACGATTGGAGTGGCTAAAATCAGCCTCTACGAGACCATGTTCGAAGTTAAGAAGAGCAGACGTGTTCCAGTTTTTAGAACCTATCTAAGAGTTTTCAGGCAAAATCTGAAACTAGGTTTTCAGTTGGGAATGTTAGAATTAGGAATTGTGTTTCTTACCCTTTCAGATCTCTATCTTTTCTGGGGTCAAACAGCTCTGCCCTTCCAATTGGTTAAAGCTATTTGTCTAGGCATTCTTATCTTCCTCACTATTGTGATGTTGGCTAGTTACCCTATCGCGGCACGTTATGACCTATCTTGGAAAGAAATTCTTCAAAAAGGATTGATGTTGGCTAGTTTTAATGCTCCTTGGTTTATCTTGATGATCGTAATTATCTTTTTGATTTTGATGATTCTATATCTATCAGCCTTTACCCTTCTATTGGGAGGATCAGCTTTTATTCTCTTTGGTTTTGGACTTCTTGCTTTTTTACAAGTGGGAGTGATGGAAAAGCTATTTGCTAAGTATGAGTAAGGGTTGCAATTATTTCTGAAACTACTTTCAAACGCTCCAAACGCTATTCTATAAGTGAGAAACTAAAATCTAAGTGTCTATAAGATATTGAAAGCCTTTTCGGTAAAGTGTATACTAAAGAAGTAAAGAAAGAATCTGCTTTAGCAGAAAATAAAAATAATAGGAGAAAATCTATGTCAGATTTGAAAAAATACGAAGGTGTCATTCCAGCCTTCTACGCATGTTATGATGATCAAGGAGAAGTAAGCCCAGAGCGTACACGTGCCTTGGTTCAATACTTCATTGATAAAGGTGTTCAAGGTCTTTACGTCAATGGTTCTTCTGGTGAATGTATCTACCAAAGTGTTGAAGACCGCAAGTTAATCTTGGAAGAAGTCATGGCAGTTGCCAAAGGTAAATTGACCATCATTGCTCACGTTGCTTGCAACAACACCAAAGACAGTATGGAACTTGCTCGCCATGCTGAAAGCTTGGGTGTAGATGCTATTGCAACGATTCCGCCAATTTATTTCCGCTTACCAGAATATTCAGTTGCTAAATATTGGAACGATATCAGTTCTGCAGCTCCAAACACAGACTATGTCATCTACAACATTCCTCAATTGGCAGGGGTTGCTTTGACTCCAAGCCTTTACACTGAAATGTTGAAAAACCCTCGTGTTATCGGTGTGAAGAACTCTTCTATGCCAGTTCAAGATATCCAAACCTTTGTGAGCCTTGGTGGGGAAGACCATATCGTCTTTAACGGTCCAGATGAACAGTTCCTAGGTGGTCGCCTCATGGGTGCCAAAGCTGGTATCGGTGGTACTTATGGTGCTATGCCAGAACTCTTCTTGAAACTCAACCAATTGATTGCGGATAAAGATTTAGAAACAGCGCGTGAATTGCAGTATGCTATCAACGCTATCATTGGTAAATTGACTGCTGCACATGGAAATATGTACGGTGTGATTAAGGAAGTCTTGAAAATCAATGAAGGTTTGAATATTGGATCTGTTCGTTCACCTTTGACACCAGTGACTGAAGACGATCATCCAGTTGTAGAAGCAGCTGCAGCCTTGATTCGTGAAATCAAGGAGCGCTTCCTCTAATCCATAAGGAGGTATTTATGACACACTACGTTGCAATTGATATCGGTGGAACCAACATCAAATATGGTTTGATTGACCAAGAAGGCCAACTTCTTGAATCGCATGAAATGCCAACAGAGGCGCATAAAGGTGGACCTCATATCTTACAAAAGACCAAAGATATTGTAGCCAGCTATTTAGAAAAAGGCCCAGTAGCAGGTGTTGCCATTTCTTCTGCAGGAATGGTGGATCCAGATAAGGGTGAGATTTTCTATGCTGGGCCTCAGATTCCAAACTATGCAGGAACTCAGTTCAAAAAGGAAATCGAGACTAGCTTTACTATTCCTTGTGAGATTGAAAATGATGTCAACTGTGCAGGTCTGGCTGAGGCAGTATCTGGTTCAGGCAAGGGAGCAAGTGTCACCCTTTGCCTGACTATTGGAACAGGTATCGGTGGTTGTTTGATTATGGATGGGAAAGTCTTCCATGGATTTAGCAATTCGGCCTGTGAAGTTGGTTATATGCATATGCAGGATGGAGCTTTCCAAGACTTAGCCTCAACCACAGCTTTGGTTCGTTATGTAGCAGAAGCACATGGTGATCCAGTTGACCAGTGGAATGGCCGACGCATTTTCAAGGAAGCCACTGAGGGCAATAAACTCTGCATGGAAGGTATTGACCGCATGGTAGACTATCTAGGAAAAGGTCTGGCAAATATTTGCTACGTTGCCAATCCAGAGGTGGTCATTCTCGGGGGTGGTATCATGGGGCAAGAGGCAATCCTCAAACCCAAGATTCGCAAAGCTTTGAAAGAGGCTTTGGTGCCAAGTCTGGCTGATAAGACGAGATTAGAATTCGCCCATCACCAGAATACAGCAGGTATGTTAGGAGCTTATTATCACTTTAAAACAAAACAATCCTAGTTTGGCTTAGCCAAACTAGGATTTTCTAATCAAATTCCCTTGACTTTCTTTATAATTGTGAGATAATAAATAAAATATATAAAGGAATTATATAAAATGACTATAGCGAATTCAAGTAAGATTGTGACCTTCCAAGCTAATAGAGAATTGGTAAATGATGCCATGGAAGTGTTAAAAGAACAAAATCTCTCTCTTTCATCGGCACTTAGATTATTTTTAAAGAATGTTGCCGTAACAAATGAAGTAGATTTACTTAATGAAGAGGAATTAGAGAAGGAGTATTTATTTAGACAATTACAAGCAGAAGTTCAAGAAAGTTATGCCAAGATTGAGGCTGGAAATTACTTGACAGATGAGGATGTCGTGACACGCTATGGATTATAAAAAATATAGGATTTTGTATTCTCCTAGAGTGATTGATAGTCTGGATAAAATATATCAGTATATAGCAGAGGAAATCGGTTCTGTAGAGGCTGCGAGACGAAAAGTGGCGAGTATCAGAAAAGATATTAATCGGCTAGAAATTTTCCCCCAAGCTGGATTTGATGCCGATGAAAAATTTGGTAAGAAATTAGATCCTCACTACCAAACGCGAGGATTAACCTTGAGTAAGGATTACATCGTATTATATACAATTGTTGAGGATACCGTCAGACTTGCTTATTTACTCCCTTCAAAAAGTGATTACATGAAATTATTCAAGACTAAGTCAAGATATGACTAGTTCATAATCTAGAAGAGGTATGTTTGGTGATGAATAAAAATCCTAGTTTGGCTCAGCCAAACTAGGATTTTCTGATACGTTTTTGTCTACGATAGCCATTGAGTTTTTTATTTTCCCAGTAGCTATTAAAGATTTTCTCCTTACTTTCGCGATTGATTTCCAAAAAGTAGGCATAAATCAAATCGATAAAGAAGAGCATAGGAAGTTGAGCGGATATCCGTTGGATGTAGGAAGGCTGGCTGTAGCTAGCAACAAGAACGGTCTCTGTATAGGGTTGACTATCTTTATTGGGCACACTTGTAAAGAGAACAGTTTTTGCGCCCATCTCCCTGGCATCCAATAGGCTATCCAAAATAGAAGGCGTTGTGCCAGAGAGTGAAAAGCCGAGCACTAGACAATTTTCATCCATAATGCTGGTTGTCCAGGCAAAGCCGTCTTGATCGGTCAAAGCTTCACAGACTACCCCCAGACGCATGAAGCGAAATTTCATTTCACGAGCAACCAGTCCAGAACTCCCTGTTCCGAAGAAGTAGACACGCTCAGCATCTTCGATTAACTGGGCAATTCGTTCTAGTTGAACTTCGTCAATCAAGTCCTGTGTTTGTTCCCTCATATTGCTATAACTTCTGAGGACTCGTTTGGTTAAAGGACTATGTTTGTGAGAATAAGTGTCCTGTTTTTTTGATTGATGTTGGTATTGGAAAATAAATTCTCGGTAGCCAGTAAAGCCACACTTTTTAGCAAAGCGGGTTAGTGCGGCTTGGGAGATATGTAATTTCTGAGTGACTTGTTGAGAAGATAAATCATCTTTAATCGTCTCAGCTTGCAAAAAATAGCGAGCAATTTCTTGCTCTAGGTCTGTCATTTCTTCGAAGTGGGAATCAATGACAGTTGCGATATCCGGTTTGTTCATGGGGAAGGCTCCTTCATACGAGTCATATTGGAAAAAGGCTAGATTATTGAACTTTTACATTCATTATAACACATAATATAGGGATGGATAAATAAAAACGTATCTTACTGTAAAAACGAAAAAAGCTTCTTTCTTTTCCATAATTTTCTGCTCAAATTGTGGTACAATTAAGAGTAAGATTTTAAGTTAGAAATGAGACTGATTTGTATGAGAAAATTTAACAGAAATTCGATTCCGATTCGGCTTAATTTATTGTTTTCAATTGTCATTTTACTTTTTCTGACCATTATTGGTCGTTTGTTGTATATGCAGGTTCTGAATAAGGATTTTTATGAAAAAAAGCTAGCTTCAGCTAGTCAGACCAAGGTTACAACCAGTTCCGCTCGTGGGGAGATTTATGATGCTAGTGGCAAACCTTTGGTAGAAAATACTTTAAAGCAGGTTGTTTCCTTTACGCGTAGCAATAAAATGACGGCTAAAGATCTGAAAGAAATCGCTAGTCAGTTACTGGGATATGTGAGCATCACTTCGCCAAATTTGACAGAACGCCAGCTGGCAGATTATTATTTAGCTGATCCTGAGATCTATAAAAAAACAGTAGAGGCTCTCCCAAGTGAGAAGCGCTTGGATTCAGATGGCAATCGTTTGTCCGAATCAGAACTGTATAACAATGCGGTCGATAGTGTCCAAACGAGTCAACTAAACTATACAGAGGATGAAAAGAAAGAAATCTATCTTTTTAGTCAGTTAAATGCTGTTGGAAACTTTGCGACAGGAACCATTGCGACAGATCCTCTAAATGATTCTCAGGTGGCTGTTATTGCCTCTATTTCAAAGGAGATGCCTGGCATTAGTATTTCTACTTCTTGGGATCGAAAGATTTTGGAAACTTCCCTTTCTTCTATAGTAGGGAGTGTATCCAGTGAAAAAGCTGGTCTCCCAGCGGAAGAAGCAGAAGCCTATCTTAAAAAAGGCTATTCTCTAAATGATCGGGTTGGAACCTCCTATTTGGAAAAGCAATACGAGGAAACCTTGCAAGGTAAACGCTCGGTAAAAGAAATCCATCTGGATAAATATGGCAATATGGAAAGCGTGGATACAATTGAGGAAGGTAGTAAGGGAAACAATATCAAACTGACCATTGATTTGGCCTTCCAAGATAGCGTGGATGCTTTGCTGAAAAGTTATTTCAATTCCGAGCTAGGAAATGGTGGAGCCAAGTATTCTGAGGGTGTGTATGCAGTCGCCCTTAACCCCAAAACAGGTGCTGTTTTGTCTATGTCAGGACTCAAACATGACCTGAAAACGGGAGACTTGACGCCTGATTCCTTGGGAACGGTAACCAATGTCTTTGTCCCAGGGTCAGTAGTTAAGGCCGCTACCATCAGCTCAGGTTGGGAAAATGGTGTTTTATCAGGAAACCAAACCTTAACAGATCAGCCTATTGTTTTCCAAGGTTCAGCTCCAATTTATTCTTGGTATAAATTGGCATATGGATCTTTTCCTATTACAGCTGTGGAAGCCTTGGAGTATTCATCTAATGCTTACATGGTTCAAACCGCTCTTGGAATCATGGGCCAGACCTATCAACCAAATATGTTTGTTGGAACCAGCAATTTGGAAACAGCTATGGGAAAACTTCGTGCGACCTTTGGCGAATATGGCTTGGGGGCTGCGACCGGAATTGACCTACCAGATGAATCTACTGGATTTGTTCCCAAAGAGTATAGCTTTGCTAATTACATTACTAATGCCTTTGGGCAGTTTGATAACTATACGCCCATGCAGTTGGCTCAGTATGTAGCAACTATTGCAAATGATGGTGTTCGTGTGGCTCCTCGTATTGTTGAAGGTATTTATGGAAATAATGATAAGGGTGGCCTTGGGGAATTAATCCAAGCAATAGATACCAAGGAAATCAACAAGGTCAATATTTCTGAATCAGATATGGCAATCTTGCACCAAGGATTTTACCAAGTATCGCATGGAACTAGTCCCCTTACGACAGGACGGGCGTTTTCAGATGGCGCCACTGTTTCTATCAGTGGTAAGACCGGTACAGGTGAAAGCTATGTAGCTGGTGGTCAAGAAGCTAATAATACCAATGCCGTGGCCTATGCTCCAACAGAAAATCCTCAAATTGCAGTTGCAGTAGTCTTTCCTCATAATACCAATTTAACCAAAAATGTTGGGCCAGCAATTGCTCGCGACATTATCAATTTATATAACCAACACCATCCAATGAATTAGAAAGGAAGCCATGCTTTATCCAACACCTATTGCTAAGTTGATTGACAGTTATTCCAAACTTCCTGGTATTGGGATTAAGACAGCAACTCGACTGGCCTTTTATACTATTGGAATGCTGGATGACGACGTCAATGAATTTGCAAAAAATCTTCTTGCAGCCAAGCGAGAATTGACCTATTGCTCTATTTGTGGACGATTAACAGATGAAGACCCGTGCTCTATCTGTACCGATCCTAGCCGTGATCAGTCTACGATTCTGGTCCTGGAGGATAGCCGCGATGTCGCTGCCATGGAAAATATTCAGGAATACCACGGACTTTACCATGTCTTACATGGTCTCATTTCACCTATGAATGGGATTAGCCCAGATGACATCAATCTTAAAAGTCTCATGACCCGCCTCATGGATAGCGAAGTTTCAGAGGTCATCGTGGCCACCAATGCAACAGCAGATGGTGAGGCGACTTCCATGTATATCTCTCGGCTTCTCAAACCTGCAGGGATTAAGGTTACTCGTCTAGCACGAGGCCTCGCTGTGGGAGCAGATATCGAGTATGCGGATGAAGTGACCCTCTTACGGGCTATTGAAAATCGAACAGAGTTGTAAGTGTAGACAAATTTACGAACTCCATTCATTTATAAAAAAATCAAGGAGGCTGAAAATCGTTCATATCGGCCTCTTTTTGTATAGTGTGATGAGTAGGAGCAGGTTCAAGTTTTAAAAAAACAAGCAAATATGATATACTAAAGAGCGAGTATTCTAGTAGAATTAGGACAAATAATATGAAACAAACGATTATTCTTTTATATGGTGGACGGAGTGCGGAACGCGAGGTCTCTGTCCTTTCAGCAGAAAGTGTCATGCGTGCGGTCAATTACGACCGTTTCACAGTCAAGACTTTCTTCATTAGCCAGTCTGGTGACTTTATCAAAACGCAAGAATTTAGCCAGACTCCAGAGCAAGAAGACCGTCTTATGACCAATGCGACCATTGATTGGGATAAGAAAGTTGCACCAAGTGCTATCTACGAAGAAGGGGCTGTGGTCTTTCCAGTTCTTCACGGTCCGATGGGAGAAGATGGCTCTGTCCAAGGCTTCTTAGAAGTTTTGAAAATGCCTTATGTCGGATGTAATATCTTGTCATCTAGCCTTGCCATGGACAAAATCACGACCAAGCGTGTGTTAGAATCTGCTGGTATTGCCCAAGTTCCTTATGTGGCTATCGTTGAAGGGGATGATGTGACTTCTAAAATCGCTGAAGTTGAAGAAAAATTGACTTATCCAGTCTTCACTAAGCCGTCAAACATGGGTTCTAGTGTGGGTATTTCTAAGTCTGAAAATCAAGAAGAACTTCGTCAAGCCTTGAAACTGGCCTTCCAATATGACAGCCGCGTCTTGGTTGAGCAAGGAGTGAATGCCCGTGAAATCGAGGTTGGTCTCTTGGGTAACTACAATGTCAAAAGCACGCTGCCAGGAGAAGTTGTCAAAGATGTTGCCTTTTATGACTATGATGCCAAGTATATTGATAACAAGATTACTATGGACATCCCAGCCAACATCAGTGATGACGTGGTAGCTGTCATGCGTCAAAATGCAGAAACAGCCTTTCGTGCCATTGGTGGCCTCGGTCTCTCTCGTTGTGATTTCTTCTATACAGACAAGGGAGAGATTTTCCTCAACGAGCTCAATACCATGCCAGGTTTCACCCAGTGGTCTATGTATCCACTACTTTGGGACAATATGGGAATCAGCTACCCAGACCTAATTGAGCGTTTGGTTGACCTTGCTAAAGAAAGTTTTGACAAGCGCGAAGCGCATTTGCTATAAAAATGAAAGAGAGGGTAGAAGCCAGAACCATCACTGCAAGGTGACTAGAGTTCTCGGGCTTCGACCCTTTTTAAAGGAGTAGAAATGAAATTAACAATCCATGAAGTGGCTCAAGTTGTCGGAGCTAAAAATGATGTCAGCATCTTTGAGGACACCCAGTTAGAAAAGGCTGAGTTTGACAGTCGATTGATTGGGACTGGAGATTTATTTGTGCCACTCAAAGGTGCGCGTGATGGCCATGACTTTATCGAAACAGCCTTTGAAAATGGAGCAGTAGCAACCCTGTCTGAGAAAGAAATCGCAAACCATCCCTACATTTTAGTAGCTGATGTTTTGACTGCCTTTCAAACCCTAGCTGCCTACTATCTTGAAAAAACGGCTGTTGATGTCTTTGCTGTTACGGGTTCAAATGGCAAGACAACAACCAAGGATATGTTAGCGCACTTGCTATCAACAACCTACAAAACTTACAAAACACAAGGAAACTACAATAACGAGATTGGCCTTCCCTACACAGTTCTCCATATGCCTGAAGGAACAGAAAAGTTGGTCTTGGAGATGGGACAGGATCACTTGGGAGATATTCATCTCTTGTCTGAATTGGCTCATCCAAAGACAGCCATTGTGACCTTGGTTGGAGAAGCACATTTGGCCTTTTTCAAAGACCGTTCGGAAATCGCTAAAGGGAAAATGCAGATTGCAGATGGTATGGCATCGGGTTCTTTGCTTTTGGCACCGGCTGACTCTATTGTAGAGGACTACTTGCCAACTGATAAAAAGGTGGTTCGTTTTGGGCAAGGAGCAGAGTTGGAAATTACAGACTTGGTTGAGCGCAAGGATAGTCTGACCTTTAAGGCTAATTTCTTGGAACAAGCCCTTGATTTGCCAGTGACTGGTAAGTACAATGCTACTAATGCCATGATTGCGTCCTATGTTGCCCTGCAAGAAGGAGTTTCAGAGGAGCAAATTCGTCAGGCCTTCCAAAATCTTGAATTGACGCGTAACCGTACCGAGTGGAAGAAAGCAGCCAATGGAGCAGACATCTTATCAGATGTTTACAATGCCAATCCAACTGCTATGAAGTTGATTTTGGAGACTTTTTCTGCCATTCCAGCCAATGAAGGGGGCAAGAAAATTGCGGTTTTAGCGGACATGAAGGAACTGGGTAACCAGTCAGTTCAACTCCATAATCAGATGATTTTGAGCCTTTCTCCAGATGTGCTTGATACCGTGATTTTCTATGGAGACGACATTGCAGAATTAGCCCAATTGGCTAGTCAAATGTTCCCAATCGGCCACGTTTACTACTTCAAGAAAACAGAAGACCAAGACCAATTTGAAGACTTAGTTAAGCAGGTCAAAGAAAGCCTTGGAGTCCATGATCAAATCCTGCTCAAAGGCTCTAACTCTATGAATCTAGCCAAGTTGGTAGAAAGTTTAGAAAATGAAGACAAGTGATTTTGCTAAGTATCTTCAAAGAATGATTGCTCTTACAGATACTGGACTAACCTTTACAAAGGATCCTTTTGACCGTGAGCGCTATGAAGACTTGCGAGGTCTTTTATCTGAAATGTTGAATCAGGTATCAGATCTTGATGCAGACGAAGTGGCAGAACTCTTGAAACCGACCTCCGCTTATGCGACTCCTTTAATGGACGTCCGTGCTTGGATAGTTGAGGATGAAAAAATTTGTCTGGTTAGGGGACAAGGAGAGAATGATTGGGCTTTGCCAGGTGGCTTTGGTGAAGTCGGCTATTCTCCAACTGAAAATATTCTCAAGGAAATTGAAGAAGAAACCGGTTTCAAAGGCAAAGTTGAAAGACTACTAGCTGTTTTTGATACCAATCGTTTCCAACTACAGAGTAAACAATATGCAAAGTTTGTTTTTGAATGTAAGTTTCTCGATGGACAATTCCAAGAAAATCAAGAAATTGCAGACCTTCAATTTTTTGCCATTGACCAACTGCCGAACTTATCTGAAAAACGCATTACCAAGGAGCAAATAGAGATTCTTTGGCAGGTTTATCAAGGCCATAGGGAACAATATCTTGACTAAGAAGATGATTATCGTATTTCTAAATCCATTTTTGACAAATAGCATGGTATAATAAAATGCAGGAAAATTTTGAATCATGAGGAAGACTAGATGAATTTATGGGATATTTTCTTTACGACCCAAGCAACAGAACCACCCAAGTTTGATCTTTTTTGGTATATCAGTATATTTACACTCTTGGGTTTGACCTTTTATACAGCCTATCGCTATCGTGAAAAGAAGGGTTATCACCGATTTTTCCAAATCTTGCAGGCGGTTCAGTTGATCCTCCTTTATGGTTGGTACTGGGTCAATCATATGCCACTGTCAGAAAGTTTACCCTTTTACCATTGCCGTATGGCTATGTTTGTGGTGCTCTTGCTTCCTGGTCAGTCTAAATATAGGCAGTATTTTGCATTGCTAGGAACATTTGGGACATTAGCAGCCTTTGTTTATCCAGTGCCAGATGCCTATCCTTTCCCCCATATCACTATTTTATCCTTTATTTTTGGGCATTTAGCACTCTTGGGGAACTCTCTAGTTTATCTCTTGAGACAGTATAATGCGCGATTGCTGGATGTGAAGGGGATTTTTCTCATGACCTTTGCCCTAAATGCCTTGATTTTTGTAGTCAATTTGGTAACAGGTGGTGATTATGGATTTTTGACAAAACCGCCATTGGTTGGAGATCACGGCTTAGTGGCTAATTATTTAATCGTTTCTCTGGCCCTGTCAGCAGCGATTACGTTAACAAAGAAAATTTTGGAACTATTTTTAGAACAAGAAGCAGAAAAAATGATTGCAAAGAAAGCTTAACACAGAGCTTTCTTTTTTTGTCTTAGAGAGTTTTTACAAGCAGCTTATAAAATAAAAATTTCTGAATAGACAAACTCAAAAATTGGCTGGGAAATTTAGGAAAAAAGCAAGCACGATTAAAATTTTTGTGTTATAATATTCTGTGAATAGCTATGCCTAGGTTTAGCTATGGAATAATACGAAGTGCGAAACTTGGAAGATAGAGAGGATGCGATGTAATGGCTAGAGAAGGCTTTTTTACAGGTCTAGATATTGGAACAAGCTCTGTCAAGGTGCTTGTAGCCGAGAAGAGAAATGGTGAATTAAATGTAATTGGCGTGAGTAATGCCAAAAGTAAAGGTGTAAAGGATGGAATTATTGTTGATATTGATGCAGCAGCAACTGCTATCAAATCAGCTATTTCCCAAGCAGAAGAAAAGGCAGGCATTTCGATTAAATCAGTGAATGTCGGCTTGCCTGGTAATCTTTTGCAGGTAGAACCAACTCAAGGGATGATTCCAGTAACATCTGATACCAAGGAAATTACGGATCAAGATGTTGAAAATGTTGTCAAATCAGCTTTGACAAAGAGTATGACACCTGACCGTGAAGTCATTACCTTTATTCCTGAAGAATTTATTGTGGATGGTTTCCAAGGGATTCGTGACCCACGTGGCATGATGGGGGTTCGCCTTGAAATGCGTGGTTTGCTTTATACAGGCCCTCGTACTATCTTGCACAATTTGCGTAAGACGGTTGAGCGTGCAGGTGTTCAGGTTGAAAATGTTATCATTTCACCACTAGCAATGGTTCAATCAGTTTTGAACGAAGGTGAACGTGAATTTGGTGCTACAGTGATTGATATGGGGGCAGGTCAAACGACTGTCGCTACAATCCGTAACCAAGAACTTCAGTTCACCAATATTCTCCAAGAAGGTGGAGATTATGTAACTAAGGATATCTCTAAAGTCTTGAAAACTTCTCAGAAGTTGGCTGAAGGTTTGAAATTAAACTATGGAGAGGCTTACCCTCCTCTTGCAAGCAAAGAAACCTTCCAAGTAGAAGTTATTGGAGAAGTAGAAGCAGTCGAAGTGACGGAAGCCTACTTGTCAGAAATTATTTCTGCACGAATCAAGCACATCCTTGAACAAATTAAGCAAGAATTAGATAGAAGACGTCTATTGGAGCTCCCTGGTGGCATTGTCTTAATCGGTGGAAATGCTATTTTACCGGGTATGGTAGAATTGGCTCAAGAAGTCTTTGGCGTTCGTGTCAAACTCTATGTTCCAAACCAAGTTGGTATTCGTAATCCGGCCTTTGCGCATGTGATTAGTTTATCAGAATTTGCTGGACAATTGACAGAAGTCAATCTTTTGGCTCAACGAGCAGTCAAGGGTGAAGTTGCTCTGACTCATCAACCAATTAGTTTTGGGGGAATGATTCAGAAAACAGCTCAGTTTGTACAATCAACGCCTGTTCAACCAGCTCCTGCTCCAGAAGTAGAGCCGGTGGCGCCTACAGAACCAATGGCGGATTTCCAACAAGCTTCACAAAATAAACCGAAATTAGCAGATCGTTTCCGTGGCTTGATCGGAAGCATGTTTGACGAATAAAGAGGAAAAATAAATTATGACATTTTCATTTGATACAGCTGCTGCTCAAGGTGCAGTGATTAAGGTAATTGGTGTCGGTGGAGGTGGTGGCAATGCCATCAACCGTATGGTCGACGAAGGTGTTACAGGCGTAGAATTTATCGCAGCAAACACAGATGTACAAGCATTGAGTAGTACAAAAGCTGAGACTGTTATTCAGTTGGGACCTAAATTGACTCGTGGTTTGGGTGCAGGAGGTCAACCTGAGGTTGGTCGTAAAGCTGCTGAAGAAAGCGAAGAAACACTGACGGAAGCTATCAGTGGCGCAGATATGGTCTTCATCACTGCTGGTATGGGAGGAGGCTCTGGAACTGGAGCTGCTCCTGTTATTGCTCGTATCGCCAAAGATTTAGGTGCTCTTACAGTTGGTGTTGTAACACGTCCCTTTGGTTTTGAAGGAAGCAAGCGTGGACAATTTGCTGTTGAAGGAATCAACCAACTTCGTGAGCATGTAGATACTCTATTGATTATTTCAAACAACAACTTGCTTGAAATTGTTGATAAGAAAACACCGCTCTTGGAGGCTCTTAGCGAAGCGGATAACGTACTTCGTCAAGGTGTTCAAGGGATTACTGATTTGATTACCAATCCAGGATTGATTAACCTTGACTTTGCCGATGTGAAAACAGTTATGGCAAATAAAGGGAATGCTCTTATGGGTATTGGTATCGGTAGTGGAGAAGAACGTGTTGTTGAAGCAGCACGTAAGGCAATTTACTCTCCACTTCTTGAAACAACAATTGATGGAGCAGAAGATGTGATTGTCAACGTAACTGGTGGTCTTGACTTAACCTTGATTGAAGCAGAAGAGGCTTCACAAATTGTGAACCAGGCGGCAGGTCAAGGAGTGAACATCTGGCTCGGTACTTCAATTGATGAAAGTATGCGTGATGAAATTCGTGTAACAGTTGTTGCAACGGGTGTTCGTCAAGACCGCGTAGAGAAGGTTGTTGCTCCACAAGCTAGACCGACTACTAACTACCGTGAGACAGTGAAACCAGCTCATTCACATGGCTTTGATCGTCATTTTGATATGGCAGAAACAGCTGAATTGCCAAAACAAAATCCACGTCGTTTGGAACCAACTCAGGCATCTGCTTTTGGTGATTGGGATCTTCGCCGTGAATCGATTGTTCGTACAACAGATTCAGTCGTTTCTCCAGTTGAACGCTTTGAAGCCCCAACATCACAAGATGAAGATGAATTGGATACACCTCCATTTTTCAAAAATCGTTAAGTAAATGAATGTAAAAGAAAATACAGAACGTGTTTTTCGAGAAGTTGCAGAGGCTAGTCTGAGTGCTCATCGAGAGAGTGGTTCAGTCTCTGTCATTGCAGTTACCAAGTACGTAGATGTACCGACAGCGGAAGCCTTGCTTCCGCTAGGTGTTCATCATATCGGTGAAAATCGTGTCGATAAGTTTCTGGAAAAATATGAAGCTTTAAAAGATCGAGATGTGACTTGGCATTTGATTGGTACCTTGCAAAGACGTAAGGTGAAAGATGTCATACAATTTGTCGATTATTTCCATGCCTTGGATTCCGTCAAGCTAGCAGAGGAAATACAAAAAAGAAGTGACCGAGTCATCAAGTGTTTCCTTCAAGTAAATATTTCTAAAGAAGAAAGCAAACACGGCTTTTCGAGAGAGGAACTGCTGGAAATCTTGCCAGAGTTAGCCAGACTAGATAAGATTGAATATGTTGGTTTAATGACGATGGCACCTTTTGAGGCTAGCAGTGAGCAGTTGAAAGAAATTTTCAAGGCGACCCAAGATTTGCAAAGAGAAATTCAAGAAAAACAAATTCCAAATATGCCTATGACCGAGTTAAGTATGGGAATGAGTCGTGATTATAAAGAAGCGATTCAATTCGGTTCCACCTTTGTTCGTATAGGTACATCATTTTTTAAGTAGGAGAGAACCATGTCTTTAAAAGATAGATTCGATAGATTTATAGATTATTTTACGGAGGATGAGGATTCAAGTCTCCCTTATGAAAAAAGAGATGAGCCTGTGTTAACTCCAGTAAACTCTTCACAGGAACCGGCTCTCCCAATCACTCAAACTCCACAATCAGCTGGAACAAAGGAGAACAATATCACCAGACTTCATGCAAGACAACAGGAATTGGCAAATCAGAGTCAGCGTGCAACTGATAAGGTCATTATAGATGTTCGTTATCCTAGAAAATATGAAGACGCAACAGAAATTGTTGATTTATTGGCAGGAAACGAAAGTATCTTGATTGATTTTCAATATATGACTGAAGTGCAGGCTCGTCGTTGTTTGGATTACCTGGATGGGGCTTGCCATGTTCTAGCTGGAAGTCTGAAAAAAGTAGCTTCTACCATGTATCTGTTGACACCAGTGAATGTTATTGTGAATGTAGAAGATATTCGTTTGCCAGATGAAGATCAACAGGGTGAGTTTGATTTTGATATGAGACGAAATAGAGTACGATAATGATTTTTTTAATTCGTATGATTTATAATGCAGTGGATATTTACTCCCTGATTTTGGTAGCCTTTGCTGTCATGTCTTGGTTTCCAGGCGCCTACGAATCCAGTTTGGGTCGTTGGATTGTAGCGTTGGTAAAACCAGTGCTTGCTCCCTTGCAACGCCTGCCTTTACAGATAGTGGGCCTTGATTTATCTGTTTGGGTTGCGATTGTTTTGGTTCGATTTTTAGGAGAAAACCTAGTCCGTTTTCTGGCGATGATAGGATGAATAAAGGGATTTATCAGCATTTCTCCATAGAAGATCGTCCCTTTCTTGACAAGGGAATGGAATGGATAAAGAAGGTAGAAGATAGCTATGCTCCTTTTTTAACTCCTTTTATCAATCCTCATCAGGAGAAGCTATTAAAGATTTTGGCCAAAACCTATGGTCTTGCTTGTAGTAGTAGTGGGGAATTTGTCTCGAGTGAGTATGTTCGAGTTTTATTATACCCAGATTATTTCCAACCAGAGTTTTCAGATTTTGAAATATCTCTTCAGGAAATTGTGTATTCCAATAAATTTGAACATTTAACGCATGCTAAGATTTTAGGGACAGTCATCAATCAATTAGGGATTGAACGGAAACTTTTTGGAGATATCCTAGTAGATGAAGAACGGGCGCAGATTATGATTAATCAGCAGTTTCTTCTTCTCTTTCAAGATGGATTAAAGAAAATTGGCCGTATACCTGTTTCGCTGGAGGAACGTCCTTTCGCCGAGAAAATAGATAAGCTAGAACAGTATCGAGAACTGGATTTATCTGTGTCTAGTTTTCGATTAGATGTTCTTTTATCAAATGTTTTGAAACTATCTAGGAATCAAGCAAACCAGTTGATTGAAAAGAAACTTGTCCAAGTAAATTATCATGTGGTAGACAAATCAGATTACACTGTTCAAGTTGGAGATTTGATTAGTGTGAGAAAATTTGGTCGCTTGAGATTACTTCAAGATAAGGGACAAACGAAAAAAGAGAAGAAAAAAATAACCGTCCAGTTATTATTAAGTAAGTGAGGAATAGAATGCCAATTACATCATTAGAAATAAAGGACAAGACCTTTGGAACTCGATTCAGAGGCTTTGATCCAGAAGAAGTCGATGAATTTTTAGATATTGTGGTTCGTGATTACGAAGATCTTGTTCGTGCGAATCATGATAAAGATTTGCGTATTAAGAGTTTAGAAGAGCGTTTGTCTTACTTTGACGAAATGAAAGATTCATTGAGCCAGTCTGTATTGATTGCCCAAGACACAGCTGAGCGAGTGAAACAAGCAGCACATGAACGTTCAAACAATATCATTCATCAAGCAGAGCAGGATGCGCAACGCTTGTTGGAAGAAGCTAAATATAAGGCAAACGAGATTCTTCGTCAAGCAACAGACAATGCTAAGAAAGTTGCTGTTGAAACAGAAGAATTGAAGAATAAGAGCCGTGTCTTCCACCAACGTCTCAAATCTACAATTGAGAGTCAGTTGGCTATTGTTGAATCTTCAGATTGGGAAGATATTCTCCGTCCAACAGCTACTTATCTTCAAACCAGTGATGAAGCCTTTAAAGAAGTGGTTAGTGAAGTACTTGGAGAACCGATTCCAGCTCCAATTGAGGAAGAACCAATTGATATGACACGTCAGTTCTCTCAAGCAGAAATGGCAGAGTTACAGGCGCGTATTGAGGCAGCCAATAAAGAATTGGCTGAATTTGAAGCTCAGGCTAAACAGGAAGTGGAAGCTCCAACTCCTGTAGTGAGTCCTCAAGTTGAAGAAGAGCCTGCTCATCCAGTTGGTCCAATGTACGAAGAACCAGAAGTAGCTCCAAGCCATTATTCAGGACCAACACCAGCTACAGAAACGTTTGATTCAGCACCAGGATTTGAAGCACCGCAAGAATCCGTTACAATTTTATAAGAAATATTCTGAGAACAATATCTTATCCTTATATTTCCAGCGAGCAGGAGATGGTGTGAGTCCTGCATTCCCTAATGATAAGATTATCCTCTCAAAAACTCAAGTCTGAAGCTAGTAAGATTTGACGTTCCCCACGTTACGGGATAAGAGGGAGAAAGACTAAATCTTTTTCCGAATAAAGGTGGTACCACGATTTTCGTCCTTTTTGGCAGTCGTGGTTTTTAATTTGTTATTATTTATAAAGGAGATACCATGAAACTCAAAGATACCCTTAATCTTGGGAAAACAGCTTTCCCAATGCGTGCAGGCCTTCCTACCAAAGAGCCAGTTTGGCAAAAGGAATGGGAAGATGCAAAACTTTACCAACGTCGTCAAGAATTGAACCAAGGAAAACCTCATTTCACCTTGCATGATGGCCCTCCATACGCTAACGGAAATATCCACGTTGGACATGCTATGAACAAGATTTCAAAAGATATCATTGTTCGCTCAAAATCTATGTCAGGATTTTACGCGCCATTTATTCCTGGTTGGGATACTCATGGTCTGCCAATCGAGCAAGTTTTGGCAAAACAAGGTGTCAAACGTAAAGAAATGGACTTGGTTGAGTACTTGAAACTTTGCCGTGAATATGCTCTTTCTCAAGTAGATAAACAACGTGAAGACTTTAAACGTTTGGGTGTTTCTGGTGACTGGGAAAATCCATATGTGACTTTGACTCCTGACTATGAGGCAGCTCAAATCCGTGTATTTGGTGAGATGGCTAATAAAGGTTATATCTACCGTGGTGCAAAACCAGTTTACTGGTCTTGGTCATCTGAGTCTGCCCTTGCTGAAGCAGAGATTGAATACCATGACTTGGTTTCAACTTCTCTTTACTATGCCAATAAGGTAAAAGATGGCAAAGGTGTTCTAGATACAGATACTTATATCGTCGTTTGGACAACTACTCCATTTACTATCACAGCTTCTCGTGGTTTAACTGTCGGAGCGGATATTGATTACGTCTTGGTTCAACCTGCTGGTGAAGCTCGTAAGTTTGTCGTTGCTGCAGAATTGTTGACTAGCTTGTCTGGGAAATTTGACTGGGCTGATGTGCAAGTTTTAGCAACTTACCGTGGTCAAGAACTCAACCACATCGTAACAGAACACCCATGGGATATAGCTGTAGATGAATTGGTTATCCTTGGTGACCACGTTACAACTGACTCTGGTACAGGTATTGTCCATACAGCCCCAGGTTTCGGTGAGGATGACTACAATGTTGGTATTGCTAATGGTCTTGAAGTCGCAGTGACTGTTGACGAACGTGGTATCATGATGGCTAATGCTGGTGCTGAGTTTGAAGGCCAGTTCTACGACAAGGTTGTACCAACTGTTATTGAAAAACTTGGTAGCCTCCTTCTTGCTCAAGAAGAAATCTCTCACTCATATCCATTTGACTGGCGTACCAAGAAACCAATTATCTGGCGTGCAGTACCACAATGGTTTGCCTCAGTTTCTAAATTCCGCCAAGAAATCTTGGATGAAATTGAAAAAGTGAAATTCCACTCAGAATGGGGTAAAGTTCGTCTTTACAATATGATTCGTGACCGTGGCGATTGGGTTATCTCTCGTCAACGTGCTTGGGGTGTTCCACTTCCTATCTTCTATGCTGAAGATGGTACAGCTATCATGACTGCCGAAACGATTGAACATGTGGCTCAACTCTTTGAGGAACATGGTTCAAGCATTTGGTGGGAACGTGATGCCAAAGACCTCTTACCAGAAGGATTTACTCATCCAGGTTCACCAAATGGCGAATTCAAGAAAGAAACAGACATCATGGACGTTTGGTTTGACTCAGGTTCATCATGGAATGGAGTTGTAGTAAACCGTCCAGAGTTGACTTACCCAGCAGACCTTTACCTAGAAGGTTCTGACCAATACCGTGGTTGGTTCAACTCATCACTCATCACCTCAGTTGCTAACCATGGCGTAGCACCTTACAAACAAATCTTGTCACAAGGTTTTGCTCTTGACGGTAAAGGTGAGAAGATGTCTAAATCTCTTGGAAATACCATTGCTCCAAGCGATGTTGAAAAACAATTTGGTGCAGAAATCTTGCGTCTCTGGGTAACAAGCGTAGACTCAAGCAACGACGTGCGTATCTCTATGGATATCTTGAGCCAAGTTTCTGAAACTTACCGCAAGATCCGTAACACTCTTCGTTTCTTGATTGCCAATACATCTGACTTTAATCCAGCTCAAGATGCAGTCGCTTACGATGAACTTCGTTCAGTTGATAAGTACATGACGATTCGCTTTAACCAGCTTGTCAAGACCATTCGTGATGCTTATGCAAACTTTGAATTCTTGACAATCTATAAGGCATTGGTGAACTTTATCAACGTTGACTTGTCAGCCTTCTACCTTGATTTTGCCAAAGATGTTGTTTACATCGAAGGTGCCAAATCATTGGAACGCCGTCAAATGCAGACTGTCTTCTATGACATTCTTGTGAAAATTACCAAACTCTTGACACCAATCCTTCCTCACACTGCGGAAGAAATCTGGTCATATCTTGAGTTTGAAGCTGAAGATTTTGTTCAATTGTCAGAATTACCAGAAGCTCAAACTTTTGCTAATCAGGAAGAAATCTTGGATACCTGGGCAGCCTTCATGGACTTCCGTGGACAAGCTCAAAAAGCCTTGGAAGAAGCGCGTAATGCCAAAGTAATCGGTAAATCACTTGAAGCTCACTTGACAGTTTATCCAAATGAAGTTGTGAAAACTCTACTCGAAGCAGTAAACAGCAATGTAGCTCAACTTTTGATCGTGTCAGACTTAACCATCGATGAAGGACCAGCTCCAGAGAGTGCAGTAAGCTTTGAAGATGTTGCCTTTACAGTTGAACGCGCTGCAGGCCAAGTATGTGACCGTTGCCGTCGTATCGACCCAACAACAGCAGAACGCAGCTACCACGCAGTTATCTGTGACCACTGTGCAAGCATCGTAGAAGAAAACTTTGCGGACGCTGTCGCAGAAGGATTTGAAGAGAAATAAGGTTGAAAAGTTTCTATGCGTCTAGTATATAAAAATCAGTTATTCCAAGTTTATAATCTCTCTTGTGAGATGCTAAAGTTTGATGAGAATTGGTTTTGCTAATACTAGGAGAAAGTAAGTATGCTAAAATCGCAAGATTGTTTTTCTTGCGATTTCTTAAACTAGTGAGGAAAAATAAACATTATGAGACAAACAAATGTTAGAGGAACATTATCTCTCCGTGGCTTTAGAAAATTAAGAACTGGTGCAATTGTTGCGACAGGTGTGATTTTGCTAGGTCTGGGCTTTTTAGCTCCAACTGTGTCAGCCAGTGAACAAGATGGTGTCTGGGTAGCCAGAACAGTTGAGGAAGTGAAAGCTGACCTTCAAAAAGAAGGTGATTTATTTAAGTATGTCATTAAGTGGGGAGATACATTAAGTGTTATCAGCGAAGCAAGCAATATCCCGGTAGATGTACTCCAAGAAATGAATCAAGCTTCAGGTAAGAATTTATTCTTACCACACAATGAATTGTACTTTACCGAAGCTGAAACGGTTTCAGATACAGTCACAAAACACAAGATTGTCATCAAAGAAAGTGGTGCAAGTGGCGAAGTTCGCACTTACGAAGTCTTGCTCAAGAAAGATCAGGAAACAAAAGCTGTTACCTTTGAATTAACAGATGTCACTGAGAAAGTTGAAAAAATGACTGTGAACTATAGCCCAGTTTATCAGCCTGTATCAGCACCAGTAGTGGAAAGTGCGGAAGAATCAGTTGAAGAACTTGCCCCAGTAGCACCAGCTGTGACAAGCCCAGAAGTTAAAGAAGAAACAGAAGCTCCAGTAGTACCAAAAGCAGAAGACGAAGCGACTACACCGGCACCAAAAGAAACAGCACCAGAGGTGGTAACACCAGCTGAATCAAACGCAGAAGTGGCAACAGAATCAGCAGAGCCAGAGGTAGCGAAACCAGCTGTACCAAAAGAAGAGAAGCCAGCGACTCCAACACTGAAAGAAGAGAAGCCAGCCACACCAGCACCGAAAGCGGAAGAGCCAGCGTCAGCGGTAGAGGGTACAACTGCAGGAGAACACGGTCAACCAGTAGAAGAAACCCCAGCACTATCAAAACCAGAAACCCCAGCTTCAACAGAAGAAGTAGCAACTGAACCAAAAGGAACAGAGTCAGAGGCAGCGAAACCAGCTCCAAAAGAAGCAGGAACAACAGCAGGAAATGAAGTAAAAGAAACTGAAGAAGCAGGAACAGGTTCAGAAGTAGCTACAACAGGTGCACCAGCAGCGGAAGGAAGTTCAGAAGCGACTCTAGGTTCAACAGAAGAAGCTTCAGGAACAACACCAAAAGCAGAAGTTTCAGAAGCACCAGTGGTAGAGGCTACAACTTCAGGAGAACAAAGCCAACCAGCAGAAGAAACCTCTGTTGAGGAGACAGGAAAACAAGATAGCGCAACAAATACACCGTCAGCTGAGTCTAAAGAAGAAGTGGTAACAACACCAGAAGCAACAGAAAAAGAAGCAAAAGCAGAAGAGTCAGCAGAACCAGGAACATCTGCAACTGTGGAATCAACACCAGCAGGAGAAGAAGGTAAAGCCGAAGCAACGGAAGAAGCTGAAGAACCAGGAATAATAGCAGAAGCAACCCCAGCACCAAAAGAATCAGGAGAAGAAGGTAAAGCGGAGGATTCAGTTTCTTCAACTGAATCTTCATCAACTGCTTCTGAAGGGGAGTCAACAGCTACGCAGCCAGCTGTAGAAGCAGAAACAGATTCAACATCGGAAGCTGAAGAACTTGCAACTACGGAAACAGCAACAGCACCAAAAGCGGAAGAGCCAGAGGCGGCAACCCCAGCTTCAGAAGTACCATCAGAATCAGAGTCGAAAGAAGAAGATTCATCTGCAGGGGATACAACAGTTACAGAAGAACAGCCGGCTTCAGAAACTGTCTCTGAAGGTGGGTCACCAGCTACACAACCAGCTGGAGAAGAAAATAAATCCGAACCAACGTCAGAAACTTCAACTATTCCATCTGTAGATGCTACAAATGATTCAGGTAATTCAGAGTCATCACCTTCAGTAACAGAAGGCAATAAAGAAGAAACAAATTCACAAAATACTGAAGCTTCGACTGTGAACGAAAACTCAGAATCATCTAATTCAGATTCAGAAAAACCACAGGGTGATGAACCAGCTGTACAAGTAGGATCAGACCCAACAGCGTCAACAGAAGGAACATCTACAGGAAAAGAAGAATCAGCACCAAAAGCAGAAGAAAAACAAGTCGACAAGAAACTAGAGCTTAGGAATATTTCAAATGTGGAATTATTTACAGTAGAAAATAATAAATATCGACATGTAACCTCATTTGATACGGTTCCAAATAATCCTAGTAACTACTTTATGAAAGTAAAATCAGAGAAGTTTAAAGATGTGATGTTACCTGTCTCAAGTATTACAAGTGTCAGAAGAGATAATCAAGAAGTATATAAAATTGTTGGTCGAGCAAATGATTTAATTCAACATGAAAATGATAGTACTGTAGAAAATTATACTTATTATTTACCAAAAACTATTAATAGTGAAAACGAAGTTTATACATCATTTAAAAATCTAGTAGAAGCAATGAATAGAAATTTACATGGTACGTTTCGTTTAGGAGCAACTATGGATGCTCGTGAAGTAGAACTTTCGGATGGTCAAGAAAGTTATATAAATCAAGAATTTAGTGGTACATTAATAGGTACAAACAATGATAAGAACTATGCTATATATAACTTGAAAAAACCGTTATTTAAAGTTTTAAATCATGCTGCTATTCAAGATCTTTCAATAAAAGAAGCTAATGTTTCTTTGAAAGAAGATGCTGCTACAATAGCGAAAGAGGCGAATAATGGTACTACAATTACAAATGTTCATTCATCAGGTGTAATTGCTGGTGAGCGTAGCATTGGTGGTTTGGTTTCAAAAGTAACTGACTCTACAATTTCTAATAGTAGTTTTACAGGTAGAATAACAAATACTTATAATACAAATGCTACTTATCAAATAGGTGGTTTAGTTGGCAAACTTTCAGGTGTTGGTGCTTTAATAGAAAACTCAATTTCATCTATCGATATGGCGACAAACGCTAATCAAGGGGACCAAACAGTTGGTGGTATAGCTGGGGTTGTTGATAGAAGTGCTAGAATTAGTAATAGTTACGTTGAAGGAAATCTTAACAATGTGAAGCCTTTTGGTAAAGTAGGAGGAGTTGTAGGTAATCTTTGGGATAATTCAGGTGAAGTTGAAAATTCAGGTCGACTATCTGATGTATTAAGCGATGTCAATGTTACTAACGGTAATGCTATTGCTGGTTATGATTTTAATGGTATAAAAGCAACTAACACTTATAGTAATAAAAATAATAAGGTGGTAAAAGTAGTTCAAGTAGATGACGAAGTACTTAGTAAAGATTCTGAAGAGCAAAGAGGAACTGTGCTAGAAGCGGATGAGATTAATGTGAAAAAAGCTCAACTTGTTCCTAAAAATAATATTAAAACTGAGGACTTTAATTTCTCTTCTAAATATGGAACGGATTATAGTAAATTAAAAGATGTTGATGTTTCTAGGTTAAGGGTGTATAAAAATATAGAAAAATTACTGCCATTTTATAACAGAGAGACTATTGTTAAGTATGGTAATTTAGTGGATACTAATAATGCTTTATATACTAAGGATCTTGTGTCTGTAGTTTCAATGCATGACAAAGAAGTAATTTCTGATATTAATAAACATAAAGCTAGTATTAATAAGTTGTTACTACATTATTCAGATAATACTTCTCAAACATTAGATATAAAATATCTACAAGATTTCTCTAAAGTAGCAGAATACGAAATAACTAATACAAAATTAATATACACACCTAATACGTTATTACATAATTACAATAATATTGTAAAATCTGTTTTAAATGATCTGAAATCTGTTCAATATAATTCAGCTGATGTTAGAAAAGTATTAGATATTTCTAATGATATAAAATTAACAGAATTATATCTAGATGAACAGTTCGATAAAACAAAAGCAAATATTGAAGATACTTTATCAAAACTTCTTTCTGCAGATGCGGCAATAGCTGAAAATAATAATTCGATAATAGATAATTATGTAGTAGAAAAAATTAAGAATAATAAAGAGGCGTTGCTTTTAGGTTTAACATATCTTGAACGTTGGTATAATTTTAAATATGATAATGCAAGTACAAAAGATTTAGTATTATATCATTTAGATTTCTTTGGTAAATCTAATAGTTCTGCATTAGATAATGTTATTGAGCTAGGTAAATCAGGATTTAACAATTTATTAGCTAAAAATAATGTAATTACTTATAATGTATTATTATCAAAAAATTATGGAACTAAGAGTTTATTTGAGGCATTGGAAAAATATAGAAAAGTTTTAGTGCCGAATAAAACAAATAACGAATGGTTTAAAGAACAATCTAAAGCTTATATAGTAGAAGAAAAATCTACAATTCCTGAAGTAAGCGAAAAACAATCTAAGGAAGGGACGAAGTATTCTATTGGAGTATATGATAGATTAACTAGCCCTTCTTGGAAATATCAAAGTATGGTGTTACCGTTATTAACACTACCTGAAAAATCAGTGTTTATGATAGCGAATATTTCAACTATAGGATTTGGAGCCTATGACAGATATAGAAGTTCAGAATATCCTAAGGGAGAAAAGTTAAACAAATTTGTAGAAGATAATGCACAAGAAGCGGCTAAACGATTTAGAGATCATTATGATTATTGGTACAAAATACTAGATACGAAAGAAAAAGATAAATTGTTTAGAAGTATTTTGGTATATGATTCTTTTAGATTTGGTAATGATAAAGATAAAAATACTAGTCAAGCAGATTTTGAAACTGATCATCCAGCAATAAAACATTTCTTCGGTCCTGCGGGGAATAATGTTGTTCATAATGGACACGGAGCATATGCTACGGGAGATGCGTTCTACTATATGGCTTATCGCATGCTTGATAAGGCTGGCGCAGTAACATATACTCATGAAATGACACACAACTCAGATAGAGAAATTTATCTTGGAGGATATGGAAGAAGAAATGGGCTTGGACCAGAGTTTTATGCAAAAGGATTATTACAAGCTCCCGATCATCCAGATGATGCAACAATCACGATAAACTCTGTATTGAAATATGATGAAGCGGAAAATGCTAATAGACTACAAGTGAAAAATCCAACTCAACGATTTAATAATGCAGAAGACTTGCGTAAATATATGCATAACTTATTCGATTTAGTTTATACACTTGAAAAATTAGAAGGAGAAGCAGTAGTTAACTTAGGTGCCAATGAGAAAGGTGAGCTATTAAGGAAAATAGAGAATGAGTATAAACCTGATCCTGATGGAAATGATGTTTATGCAACGAATGTAGTCCGTAGATTAAAACCTGATGAGCTTAATAAGTTAACCTCTTTCAATAGTTTAATAGAAAACGATATAATCACAAGAAGAGGGTATATTGATGAAGGTGAGTATAAACGAAATGGATACTACACAATCAATCTTTTCTCGCCAATATATTCTGCCTTAAGTAGTGATAAAGGGACTCCGGGTGATTTAATGGCTCGTCGTATGGCATTTGAACTATTAGCTGCAAAAGGATATAAAGAAGGTATGGTACCATATATTTCTAACCAATATGAAAATGAAGCGAAAGCTAATGGAAGTAAAATTAATTCATACGGTAAAGAAGTAGGATTGGTAACTGATAAATTAGTGCTTAATAAGATATTTAATAACCAGTATTCATCTTGGGCTGATTTTAAAAAAGCTATGTATAAAGAACGAGAAAATAAATTTAATAACTTAACAAATATTAGCTTTATAAATCCTAATAATTGGGGACGTCAAGAGACGATAACTATTGATAGTATTGCTAAGTTAAGAAATATAATTAAAGAAGCGGTTCAGGCGGATGCTACTAATTATGCTTCAATATTATATCCAAAAGAAAGTAGTAAAGTTTACAAACTTAAAAAAGCTATTTTCAAAGCTTATCTAGATAAAACTGATGATTTTAGAAGTTCAATTTTTGATGAGGAAAATAAATTTACTAATTAGGGTAGCACATGAAGATAGGTTTCGTTTCTTCATGTGTGAAACTCTTTCCTTTTTGGTTTTGACTAGCTTTTTTGTGAAAAATTGTGTAAAATAGAATAGATAAACGAGGGGAAACCTCGGAAAATTTAAAGGAGAATCCATCTAATGGTAAAATTGGTTTTTGCTCGCCACGGTGAGTCTGAATGGAACAAAGCTAACCTTTTCACTGGTTGGGCTGATGTTGATTTGTCTGAAAAAGGTACACAACAAGCGATTGACGCTGGTAAATTGATCAAAGAAGCTGGTATCGAATTTGACCAAGCTTACACTTCAGTATTGAAACGTGCTATCAAAACAACGAACTTGGCTCTTGAAGCTTCTGACCAATTGTGGGTTCCAGTTGAAAAATCATGGCGCTTGAACGAACGTCACTACGGTGGTTTGACTGGTAAAAACAAAGCTGAAGCTGCTGAACAATTTGGTGATGAGCAAGTTCACATCTGGCGTCGTTCATACGATGTATTGCCTCCAAACATGGACCGTGATGATGAGCACTCAGCTCACACAGACCGTCGTTACGCTTCACTTGACGACTCAGTTATCCCAGATGCTGAAAACTTGAAAGTGACTTTGGAACGCGCCCTTCCATTCTGGGAAGATAAAATCGCTCCAGCTCTTAAAGATGGTAAAAACGTATTCGTAGGAGCTCACGGTAACTCAATCCGTGCCCTTGTAAAACACATCAAAGGTTTGTCAGATGACGAAATCATGGACGTGGAAATTCCTAACTTCCCACCATTGGTATTCGAATTTGACGAAAAATTGAACGTCGTTTCTGAATACTACCTTGGAAAATAAAAAATTGTAAGCCTAGGATTGATTTCTAGGCTTTTTATGTTAGTATGGTAGTATGATAAGGAATAAAAAACAAGATTATGTATTGGCCTACAAGCAACCAGCGTCAACAACATATAAGGGTTGGGAAGAAGAGGCCTTACCGATAGGTAATGGTTCTCTAGGGGCAAAGGTATTTGGCCTTATAGGGGCTGAGCGGATTCAATTCAATGAAAAAAGTCTCTGGTCTGGAGGTCCACTTCCTGATAGTTCAGATTATCAGGGTGGAAATCTTCAAGATAAGCATAATTTTTTAGCTGAGATTCGGCAGGCTTTGGAAAAGAGAGATTACAATCGGGCTAAGGAATTGGCTGAACAGCATTTGGTCGGGCCAAAAACAAGTCAATACGGAACCTATCTATCTTTTGGAGATATTTTCATTGAATTTAGCCAGCAAGGCACGACTTTGTCTCAGGTGACGGATTACCAGAGACAGCTTAATATCAGTAAGGCGCTTGCGACGACTTCTTATGTCTATAAGGGAACGAAATTTGAACGTGAAGCTTTTGCGAGTTTTCCAGATGATCTCTTGATTCAGCGCTTTACTAAGGAAGGGGCGGAAACTCTAGATTTTACTATAGAACTATCCTTGACCTGTGATTTGGCTTCTGATGGAAAGTATGAGCAGGAAAAATCTGATTACAAGGAGTGCCAGCTGGATATCACTGCTTCTCATATCTTGATGAAGGGGAGGGTTAAGGACAATGACCTGCGGTTTGCTAGTTATCTAGCTTGGCAAACGGATGGAGACATTAGGGTCTGGTCGGATAAGGTTCAGATATCAGGAGCTAGTTATGCTAATCTCTTCTTGGCGGCTAAGACGGATTTTGCTCAAAATCCTGACAGCAATTATCGCAAGAAACTAGATTTGGAGCAGCAAGTAAAGGACTTGGTGGAGACAGCTAAAGAAAAGGGCTATGCCCAATTGAAATCAAGGCATATTGAGGACTACCAAGCCTTATTCCAGCGTGTTCAATTGGATTTGGGAGCTGATGTTGACGCATCCACAACAGATGATTTGTTAAAAAATTATAAGCCACAAGAGGGGCAGGCTTTGGAGGAGCTGTTCTTCCAGTATGGACGGTATTTATTGATTAGTTCTTCCAGAGATTGTCCAGATGCTCTACCAGCTAACCTACAGGGAATCTGGAATGGGGTCGATAATCCTCCGTGGAATTCGGACTATCACCTGAATATCAATCTGCAGATGAATTATTGGCCAGCCTATGTTACCAATCTCCTAGAGACGACCTTTCCGGTCATCAACTATGTAGATGATTTGCGTGTTTATGGTCGCCTAGCAGCTGCAAGGTATGCAGGAATCGTCTCTCAGGAAGGGGAGGAGAATGGTTGGTTGGTCCATACGCAAGCGACTCCTTTTGGCTGGACGGCACCTGGTTGGGATTACTATTGGGGTTGGTCTCCAGCAGCCAATGCGTGGATGATGCAAACGGTTTATGAAGCCTATTTATTTTATAGGGATCAAGGCTATCTCAGGGAGAAAATTTATCCCATGTTGAGGGAAACGGTTCGTTTTTGGAATGATTTTTTACATGAGGATCAGCAGGCGCAGCGTTGGGTGTCTTCTCCGTCTTATTCTCCAGAACATGGGCCGATTTCGATTGGCAATACCTATGACCAATCTCTGATTTGGCAATTATTCCATGATTTTATTCAGGCTGCTCAGGAATTGGGGCTGGATGGGGATTTGTTGACTGAGGTCAAGGAGAAGTTTGATTTACTAAAACCTCTTCAAATCACTCAATCTGGTCGAATCAGGGAGTGGTATGAGGAGGAAGAGCAACATTTTCAAAATGAAAAAGTGGAGGCCCAGCATCGGCACGCTTCCCATCTAGTGGGACTCTATCCTGGCAATCTCTTTAGCTATAAGGGGCAGGAGTATCTTGAAGCAGCGCGTGCTAGCCTCAGTGATCGTGGAGATGGGGGTACAGGCTGGTCCAAGGCCAATAAGATCAATCTTTGGGCGCGTCTAGGAGATGGCAATCGAGCCCATAAATTATTAGCAGAGCAGTTAAAGACATCCACCTTGCCAAATCTTTGGTGTAGTCACCCTCCTTTTCAGATAGATGGTAATTTTGGTGCTACTAGTGGCATGGCAGAAATGTTACTCCAGTCTCATACAGCTTATCTGGTGCCCCTAGCTGCCCTACCTGATGCTTGGTCAACAGGTTCTGTTTCAGGCTTAATGGCACGTGGACATTTTGAAGTGAGCATGAGCTGGGAGGATAAAAAACTCTTACAGTTGACCATTTTATCAAGGAGTGGAGGAGATTTGCGAGTTTCTTATCCAGATATTGAGAAGAGTGTGATTAAAATGAATCAAGAAAAAATAAAAGCGAAATGCATGGGGAAAGATTGTATTTCAGTGGCAACAGCAGAAGGTGATCTGGTTCAATTTTATTTTTAAGAAGATGTTATACTCTTCTAAAATCTCTTCAAACCACGTCAGCGTCGCCTTACCGTATATATGTGACTGACTTTGTCAGTCTTATCTACAACCTCAAAGCGGTGCTTTGAGCAACCTGTGGCTAGCTTCCTAGTTTGCTTTTTGATTTTCATTGAGTATTAGAAGGCAGTAATTTGAAACTGCCTTTTAATAAGGATTTGAGAATGTAAGCAGTTTCCAACTAGTTGTAAAAGCGTTATAATGGTAGTAGGAAGTAATTTGTTTGAGAGAGGGTGGTTCTGATGGCTTATATTGAGATGAAACACTGTTACAAGCGTTATCAGGTTGGGGACACGGAGATTGTGGCCAATCGTGATGTGAATTTTGAGATTGAAAAGGGTGAATTGGTTATTATTCTAGGTGCATCTGGTGCAGGCAAGTCAACAGTTCTTAACCTTCTTGGGGGAATGGATACCAATGATGAAGGGGAAATCTGGATTGATGGTGCCAATATTGCAGACTATAGTTCCCACCAGCGAACTAATTACCGCCGCAATGATGTCGGTTTTGTTTTTCAGTTTTACAATCTAGTTTCCAATCTAACCGCTAAGGAAAATGTGGAGTTGGCTTCAGAAATCGTGACAGACGCCTTGAATCCTGAACAGGTCTTGACAGATGTAGGTCTGGCTCATCGTCTCAATAACTTTCCAGCCCAGCTTTCTGGAGGGGAGCAACAGCGAGTCTCCATTGCACGCGCGGTAGCTAAAAATCCTAAAATTCTCCTTTGTGACGAACCGACAGGCGCCTTGGATTATCAGACGGGCAAGCAGGTTTTGAAAATTCTGCAAGACATGTCTCGTCAAAAGGGAGCGACGGTGATCATCGTGACTCATAATGGAGCTTTGGCGCCCATTGCTGATCGCGTGATTCATATGCACGATGCCAGTGTCAAGGATGTAGTGATGAACCAGCATCCTCAGGATATTGACAGTTTGGAGTACTAGCATGATCAAACGAAAAACTTATTGGAAGGACTTGATTCAGTCCTTCACAGGTTCCAAGGGGCGTTTTTTATCCATCTTGACCCTGATGATGTTGGGGTCTCTAGCTCTAGTAGGTCTCAAAGTAACCAGCCCTAATATGGAGGCGACCGCCAATGCTTATTTAAGAGCTGCTAAAACCTTGGATTTGGCAGTCATGTCTAACTATGGCTTGGATCAAGCAGATCAAGAAGAACTAGAGCAGACTCAGGGCGCAGAGGTCGAGTTTGGCTATTTGACAGATGTGGCTATGGATAATGGGCAGGATGCCATTCGGCTGTATTCCAAACCAGAGCGAATTTCAACCTTTCAGCTAAGAGAGGGGCGACTTCCGCAGTCAGACCAGGAAATTGCTTTGGCAAGTCATTTGCAAGGCCAATATCGTGTGGGACAGGAGATTAGCTTTAAAGAAAAAGAAGAGGGTCATTCCTCTTTAAAAGATCATACTTATACCATTACTGGTTTTGTGGATTCAGCTGAAATCCTCTCCCAGCGAGATATGGGCTACGCAGGAAGTGGAAGCGGGACTCTGACAGCTTATGGGGTGATTTTACCTAGTCAGTTTGATCAGAAAGTCTACAATATAGCACGCTTAAAATATCAAGATTTAGCAGGTTTAAATGCTTTTTCAGAAGCTTATGAAGAAAAATCCAAACAGCATCAGGAAGACCTCGAACAAGTTTTGTCAGATAATGGCAAGGCACGTCTGCAACTCTTGAAAAAAGAAGGACAAGAGTCTCTTGACAAAGGCCAAGAAACCCTTGATAAGGCTGAGACTAATTTGCAGGAAGGCAAGCGTCGTTTAGCAGCTGCTCAAGCTCGTATACAGGCTCAGGAAAGTCAACTAGCCTTGCTTCCTCAAGCTCAGAGAGAGCAGGCCAGTACTCAACTTACCCAAGACAAGCAGGAATTGGACAAGGAGGAAGATAAACTAAAGCAAGCTGAACAAAATCTAGCCCAAGAAAAGGAAAAATTAGAAAAACATCAGCAAGTCTTGGATGATTTGGCGGAGCCCAAGTATCAAGTCTATAATCGTCAGACCATGCCTGGCGGTCAAGGCTACCTCATGTATAGTAATGCTTCATCCAGTATTCGGGCAGTGGGCAATATCTTTCCTGTGGTGCTTTATGCTGTTGCAGCTATGGTGACCTTTACAACTATGACTCGTTTTGTGGATGAAGAGCGAACACATGCAGGGATTTTTAAGGCCTTGGGTTATCGTAGCAAGGATATTATCGTTAAATTTCTCCTCTACGGTCTAGTAGCTGGGACTGTCGGAACAGCTCTAGGTAGCATACTTGGCCATTATTTACTAGCTAGTGTAATTTCAAGTGTCATTACAAAAGGCATGGTGGTGGGAGAAACCCAGATTCAGTTCTATTGGACCTATAGCTTACTGGCTCTTGTCTTGAGTTGGTTGGCGAGTGTGTTACCAGCCTACTTGGTAGCTCGTAGGGAACTTCATGATGAAGCAGCCCAGCTTTTACTGCCTAAACCTCCTGTCAAAGGAGCTAAAATCTTACTAGAGCGCATCGGTTTTATCTGGTGCCGTCTCAGTTTTACTCATAAAGTAACAGCTCGCAATATCTTTCGTTATAAGCAGCGGATGTTGATGACGATCTTTGGTGTGGCAGGTTCTGTAGCCCTGCTCTTTGCAGGTTTGGGAATCCAATCCTCTGTATCAGGAGTTCCGTCCAGACAGTTTCAACAAATCCAACAGTATCAGATGATTGTCTCTGAAAATCCTAGTGCGATCAATCAGGACAAGGCAGAGCTAGAAGAAGTGTTGAAAGGGCAGGATATTCAATCCTATCAGAAAATCTATTCTAAAACGCTAGACAAGGATTTCAAAGGTAAGGCTGGTCTTCAGACCATTACCCTTATGATGACAGAGAAGGAAGATTTGACTCCCTTTATTCATCTGCAAGACCATCAGCAGGACCTGACATTAAAAGATGGAGTCGTTATTACAGCTAAACTCGCCCAGCTGGCAGGTGTCAAGGTTGGGCAGACTCTAGAAATTGAAGGTAAGGAGCTAAAGGTCGCTGCTATTACTGAGAACTACGTTGGTCACTTTATTTATATGAGTCAGGCAAGCTATGAGCAACTTTACGGACAGCTACCCCAAGCCAACACTTATTTGGTATCGCTAAGGGATACCAGTGCTACTAGTATCGAAAGGCAGGCAGGTTTGCTTATGAATCAATCTGCGGTGTCCAGCGTTGTCCAAAATGCTTCAGCCATTCGACTCTTTGACTCGGTCGCAAGTTCACTCAATCAGACCATGACCATATTGGTCATCGTATCGGTTCTGTTGTCTATTGTTATCCTCTACAATTTGACCAATATCAACGTAGCTGAGAGAATCCGCGAACTCTCCACTATCAAGGTTCTCGGTTTTCATAACAATGAAGTCACACTCTACATTTACCGTGAGACGATTGTGCTGTCCCTTGTGGGAATCGTACTTGGTTTGGTATCTGGTTTCTATTTACACCAATTTTTGATTCAAATGATTTCGCCTGCGACTATTCTCTTTTATCCGCAGGTAGGTTGGGAAGTCTATGTAATCCCAGTGGCAGCAGTAAGTATCATTTTGACCTTGCTTGGTTTCTTTGTCAATTATCATCTGAGAAAGGTTGATATGCTTGAAGCCTTGAAATCTGTAGAGTAATACTCAATGAAAATCAAAGAGCAAACTAGGAAGCAAGCCGTAGGTTGCTCAAAGCACCGCGCTTTGAGGTTGCAGATAAAGCTGACGTGGTTTGAAGAGATTTTCGTAGAGTAAGGTAGTTGTTTTTAGCTGATTGAATTGATATTTACTCGTAAACAAAAATCCTCCGTTTCAAAGAGCAGAAAACTCTTTGTGACAGAGGATTTTTTCTATAGGGCTTTAGCAGCTGCAATTGCGGCTTCGAAGTTTGGTTCAGAGTTGATATTGTCCACGTATTCAACGTAGCGAATCGTATTGTCAGTATCGAGGACAAAGACCGCGCGTGCCAATAGGTGCCACTCATTGATTAAGAGGGCGTAATCACGTCCAAAGGAATGGTCGAAATAGTCTGAGAGCATGATGGCCTTTTCAATACCTTCAGCACCACACCAACGTTTTTGGGCAAATGGTAGGTCCATGGAAACAGTCAAGACGACCGTGTTGTCCAGTCCAGCCAATTCTTCATTAAAACGACGTGTTTGAGTTGAGCAGATGCCTGTATCGATAGAAGGCACGACACTCAAGACTTTTTTCTTTCCATCAAAATCAGCCAGAGATTTTTTAGAAAGGTCTGTTGTAGTGAGAGAAAAATCAAGCGCCTTGTCGCCGACTTGTAGTTGTTTACCTGTAAAGCTCACAGGATTTCCGAGAAAAGTTACCATAGGATACTCCAATCTTTTTTCTTCCATTTTAGCTGAAACAGCCGGAATTTTCCAATGATTTGACCGGAAATGTGTGCATAGAAAAAACGCCAGCTCATGTGAGAATGACGTTTTTCAGAGGTTTATTTTGCCAATCCTTCAGCAATCTTGTCAAGGTTGTATTTCATCATGCTGTAGTAGCTGTCGCCTTCTTTACCTTGTTCTGCGATAGAGTCAGTAAAGATTTGTGCGTAGATTGGGATGTTTGTGTCTTGAGAAACAGTTTTCATTGGACGGTCATCCACACTTGATTCTACAAAGAGTGAAGGAACTTTTGTTTGGCGAAGTTTTTCAACCAAGGTCTTGATTTGTTCAGGTGTTCCTTCTTCTTCAGTATTGATTTCCCAGATGTAAGCACTTGGGACACCATAGGCTTTAGAGAAGTATTTGAATGCTCCTTCGCTGGTTACAATGAGTTTCTTTTCAGCAGGGATGTTATTAAATTTATCCTTACTTTCTTTATCAAGTTTGTCTAACTTATCAGTATATTCTTTGAGATTTTTTTCATAGAATTCTTTGTTGTTAGGGTCTTTGGCGCTCAATTGTTTGGCGATATTTTTAGCAAAGATAATCCCATTTTCAAGGTTGAGCCAAGCGTGTGGGTCTTCTTTACCTTTTTCATTTTTTCCTTCAAGGTAGATAACATCAACGCCTTCGCTGACTGCAAAGTAGTCTTTGTTTTCAGTTTTCTTAGCATTTTCTACCAATTTGGTAAACCAAGCATTGCCACCTGTTTCAAGGTTGATACCGTTATAGAAAATGAGGTCTGCCTCAGAAGTTTTCTTAACATCTTCAGGAAGTGGTTCGTATTCGTGTGGGTCTTGCCCAATCGGAACGATACTATGAAGATCAATTTTGTCACCAGCAATATTTTTAGTAATATCAGCGATGATTGAGTTTGTAGCAACAACTTTTAGTTTTTGACCAGAAGCTGCCTCTTTTTTTCCACTAGCACATGCTACAAGAGCAATAACGGAAAGAAAGAGAACGAGTAATGTACCTAATTTTTTCATTAGATCCTCCAATTTATTGGGGCTTTACCCCTTATTTTAACAAATGTTTATTTTTTAGTTTCAAATATCGTTGTTTTGGAGCGATAAAGAAGCTAATGAGAAAGAAACTAGCGGCTGTAAGCACGATACTAGAACCTGCCGCAACATTAAAACTATAGCCAATAAAGAGTCCCAAAACTGAAGCAGTAGCTCCAAAGGTTGAGGAAAGGAAAATCATACTTTTCAGGCTATTAGCATACAGATAAGCAGTTGCAGCTGGGGTAATCAGCATGGCTACAATCAGGATAGTTCCGACACTTTGCATGGCTGTCACAGACACGAGAGTCAGGAGCACCATGAGAAGGTAGTGATAGAAATTGACAGGCATTCCCATGGCTTTAGCCAAGAGTTCATCAAAGGATGTTATCAAGAGTTGCTTGAAGAAAATCCAGATTAACAAGAGAATGACTGCTCCCACACCCATAGTAATAAACATATCCGTATCTTGGACGGCTAGGATATTACCAAAAAGGATATGGAAAAGGTCAGTTGAACTTTTAGCGACACTAATCAAGATGATACCGAGGGCTAAGAAAGAAGAAAAGGTAATGCCGATGGCGGTATCGCTTTTGATAATCGAGTTCCCCTTGATGTAGGTAATGATGATGGCAGCTAGCAATCCAAAGACAATGGCTCCGATAAAGAAGTCAAGGCCCAAGATGAAGGAGAGGGCTACACCTGGTAAGACAGCATGTGAAATGGCATCTCCCATGAGTGACATCCCGCGTAGGATGATGAAACATCCTACAGCTCCAGCTACGACCCCGACGACAATAGCTGTTATCAAGGCATTTTGTAGGAAATGGAATTTTTGCAATCCATCGATAAATTCTGCAATCATAGGTCACCTCCATTGAAAAAGAGTCGATTACCGTAAGCTTCTTTGAGATTGGCTTCGGTAAAGGTTTCTTTGGTTGGACCAAAGGCAATCACTTCTCGATTGACAAGCAAGACTTGATCGAAGTAGTGGGGAACCTTGCTGAGGTCGTGGTGGACGATGAGAACCGTCTTCCCAGCTTTTTTCAGATCTCTCAGCGTATTCATGATGATTTCCTCACTGACAGAGTCAATCCCAACAAAGGGTTCATCCAAGAGGATATAGTCGGCTTCCTGTACCAAACATCTGGCAATCAAGACCCGCTGGAATTGACCTCCAGACAGTTGACTGATTTGCCGTTCAGCGTAGTCAGCTAGACCGACGATTTCAAGGGCTTCTTTCACTTTCTTCCAATGTTTAGTCTTTAAACTTCGAAAGAGAGGGATAGAGGGAAAGAGTCCTAACGAGACGCATTCCTTGACCTTGATGGGAAAGTTGTAGTCGATATTGATTTTTTGTTCGACATAGGCAATTCGGTGTAAGGATTTTTTAACTTCCTTGTCATCGAGAAATGCCTGACCTTGATGTGGGATAATTCCCAGCATACCTTTTAATAGTGTTGATTTCCCAGCGCCGTTTGGACCAATGATACCGGTAATTGTTGGTCCTTGGAGCACTAGTGAAATATCCTTAAGTGCCAACGTTTCTTTGTAGGAGACACTGAGGTTTTCGATACGTATCATAAACTTGTATTCCTCCTGTCTCTTAATATACCTTAAAAAAAAAATTAAGTCAAGTTAATTTTTAAAAAAATTAAAATAATAACTGAAAAACAATGGGAAACATCCGTTTATTTTTAATTGCATTCCTAGGTAATTTTTGTTAAGCTAAAAACAAGTACAAATGAAAGCGAGAACAAGATGACACGTTATCAAGATGATTTTTATGATGCAATCAATGGAGAATGGCAGAAAACAGCTGAAATTCCAGCAGATAAGTCTCAAACAGGAGGTTTTGTTGATTTAGACCAGGAAATTGAAGACTTGATGTTGGCGACAACAGACAAGTGGTTGGCAGGTGAAGAAGTGCCTGAGGATGCTATCTTGGCGAACTTTGTCAAATACCACCGCCTAGTTCGTGATTTTGACAAGAGAGAAGCTGACGGTATCACACCTGTTTTGCCTCTTCTTAAAGAGTTCCAAGAATTGGAGACTTTTGCGGATTTTACAGCTAAACTAGCAGAGTTTGAGCTTGCTGGTAAACCAAACTTCCTTCCTTTTGGTGTATCGCCAGACTTTATGGATGCCAGAATCAACGTTTTGTGGGCTAGCGCTCCAAGCACGATTTTGCCAGATACGACCTACTATGCTGAAGAGCATCCTCAGCGTGAAGAGCTTTTGACTCTTTGGAAAGAAAGCAGCGTAAATCTTCTCAAGGCTTATGATTTCTCTGATGAAGAAATTGAAGACTTGCTAGAGAAAAGACTAGAATTGGATCGCCGAGTTGCAGCAGTGGTGCTTTCTAATGAAGAAAGTTCAGAATATGCTAAACTTTACCATCCATATTCTTATGAAGATTTCAAGAAATTCGCGCCTGCCCTACCTTTGGATGACTTCTTCCAAGCTGTTCTTGGACAAGCACCAGACAAGGTTATCGTAGACGAGGAACGTTTTTGGCAAGCAGCAGAGCAATTCTATAGTGAAGAAGCCTGGCCTCTCCTCAAGGCAACCTTAATTTTAAGTGTTGTCAATCTCTCAACCAGCTATTTAACAGAAGAAATCCGTGTCTTGTCAGGTGCCTATAGCCGTGCGCTTTCTGGAGTTCCAGAAGCCAAAGACAAGGTCAAGGCAGCCTACCAGCTAGCACAAGGCCCATTCAAACAAGCCTTGGGTCTCTGGTATGCCCATGAAAAATTCTCCCCAGAAGCCAAGGCGGATGTGGAGAAAAAAGTGGCAACTATGATTGATGTCTATAAGGAACGCTTGGCTAAAAATGACTGGCTGACTCCTGAAACTCGTGACAAGGCCATCGTCAAACTCAATGTCATTAAGCCTTATATCGGTTACCCAGAAGAATTGCCAGAACGCTATAAGGACAAGGTAGTGGATGAGACTGCTAGTCTTTTTGACAATGCTCTAGCCTTTGCGCGTGTGGAAATCAAGCACAGTTGGAGCAAATGGAATCAGCCTGTAGACTACAAGGAGTGGGGCATGCCTGCTCATATGGTCAATGCCTACTACAATCCACAGAAGAATCTGATTGTCTTTCCAGCGGCCATTTTACAGGCTCCTTTCTATGACTTGCATCAGTCATCTTCTGCTAATTACGGTGGGATTGGTGCAGTTATTGCCCATGAAATTTCCCACGCCTTTGATACCAACGGAGCTTCCTTTGACGAAAATGGTAGCCTCAAGGATTGGTGGACAGAGAGCGACTATGCTGCCTTCAAGGAGAAAACACAAAAAGTTATCGATCAATTTGATGGACAGGATTCTTATGGTGCAACCATCAACGGTAAATTGACTGTATCAGAAAACGTGGCTGACTTGGGAGGAATCGCTGCAGCGCTTGAAGCAGCTAAGAGAGAACCAGACTTCTCAGCAGAAGAATTCTTCTACAACTTCGGTCGCATCTGGCGCATGAAAGGTCGTCCAGAATTTATGAAACTTTTGGCTAGCGTCGATGTGCACGCACCAGCCAAACTCCGTGTCAATGTACAAGTGCCAAACTTCGATGATTTCTTTACAACCTATGATGTCAAAGAAGGAGACGGTATGTGGCGTTCACCAGAAGACCGCGTCATTATTTGGTAAGGCAAAGAACCTAGTCATCAGAAAAAGGCATCCAATCAGGTGTGAAAACCTTGACTGGATGCCTTTTGCAATGGAAAGATTTGCTGGATAGTTTACTTAAAATGTGATAGTCATTGTCACCATCTTGTTAGAAAAAAGGATTGAAAGTTTTTTCGTGAGCGATAGTAGTAGCTGGACCATGCCCTGGATAGACGTCGTAGTTTGGTAGGGTGAAGAGTTGGGTCTGGATACTATGGAGGAGTTGCTCCATGCTACCAGTCGGAAGGTCGGTCCGTCCGATTGTTTCACGGAAAAGAGCATCACCTGTCAAGACTAGGTGAGCATCAGGAAATACTAGGGAAACACCACCGATAGAATGTCCTGGTGTTGGCAAGACAGTGAAATGAAATTCCTCTAGTTGGTATTCTTCGTGAAAGATAAAAGTGTGTTCAGCTGGTTTTGCGATTACATCTTCCATATCATCGTGACGAGAAAGCCCAGAGAGATTATCGACAGGAGTGTAGAGCCAGCTGGCTTCACTCTCTGCGATATGGACAGGAGGATTGCCAAAAGTTTCGCGAACCAAGTCCAGACTCATGATATGGTCATAATGGGCGTGGGTCAGGAGAATAGCGCAGATCGGTTTGTTGATGTTCTCTATTGTCTGACGAATAGCTTCCCAATGGCTGCCAGGATCGACAACGATGAGGTGCTTTTCGCCTTCTAGGTAATAGGTGTTTTCATAGGCAACAGGATTCACAGTTTTATGGATTTTCATATTAGCTCCAATCTCAAAGAATGTACTAAGATAAGTATAGCACAGTTAGGGAGAATAGGTAAGGATTTAGAATGAACTTAAAAACCAGCATGACTAGATGAAGACAGGCTGGTTATCAATTTATCACTATTGGAGAGGTGTCAATTGCCCTTCATAGGTTGCATAAACTCCGTCATTAGCTTGTTTGATAGATGTGATGTTTAGAGTGCCACCGTAGTTGGCTTCTCGTTTATCGCTATATTCACTATAAGTTATCCTATTGGGCAGGTTCTGGTCGTTAGCATAGTATTGAACGACTGTTTTTTTATAGCTTTGCTGGCTGAATAGGAACAGGCCGCTAACTCCTAACACTAGGAGAGCAAAGATAGAAATACAAGTTTTTTTCATAGGTGTTCTCCTTATAAACTAAAGGATAAAAGAAAGTATCTTGAGGATTTTTAATTCCAAAATCCAGTCAAGGTACCAGTGTATGTGACACGAGTTCCACCGTTTATCTTTCGTATCTTCAATGGAATTGGGGAAGTCAGAAAGTCTTTCGGTTACAATATGGTTTCCGTTCTTCTATCTCTCCTTCTATCACCTAAGTTTAAAATCTAACTTCGTAATATATTATAGACTAATAATTCAGAATTATCAAGCAATTCTGAATTATTTTTTTCTTATTCTGTTCCAATCTAGTTTTCATATTCTTAAAAAAGTGATAAAATGGTAGGAAGAATTGGAGAGTAGAGATGCCAAAAGAAGTGAATTTAACAGGCGAAGAAGTTGTCGCTTTAACCAAAGAATATTTAACGGAAGAGGATGTCCATTTTGTCCATAAGGCCTTGGTCTATGCGGTGGAATGCCATAGTGGTCAATATCGTAAATCAGGCGAGCCTTATATCATTCACCCTATCCAAGTGGCAGGTATTTTAGCCAAACTCAAGCTGGATGCCGTAACGGTAGCTTGTGGTTTCTTGCATGATGTGGTGGAGGATACAGATGCGACCTTGGACGATTTGGAAAGGGAGTTTGGTCCTGATGTACGGGTAATCGTAGATGGGGTTACCAAGCTTGGTAAGGTCGAGTACAAATCAATCGAGGAACAATTAGCGGAAAATCATCGCAAGATGCTTATGGCCATGTCTGAGGACATCCGTGTTATCTTGGTCAAACTGTCTGACCGCTTGCACAATATGCGGACCCTGAAACACCTTCGAAAAGACAAGCAAGAGCGCATTTCCAAAGAAACCATGGAAATCTATGCCCCACTTGCCCACCGTCTGGGGATTTCCAGTGTCAAATGGGAATTGGAAGACCTGTCTTTCCGTTATCTCAACCCGACAGAGTTTTACAAGATTACCCATATGATGAAGGAAAAACGCAGAGAGCGTGAAGCCTTGGTGGATGAGGTAGTTACAAAATTAGAGGAATATACGACAGATCGTCACTTGAAAGGGAAGATTTACGGTCGTCCCAAGCATATTTACTCGATTTTCCGTAAAATGCAGGATAAGAGAAAACGGTTTGAGGAAATCTATGACCTAATTGCCATTCGTTGTATTTTGGATACCCAAAGTGATGTGTATGCCATGCTTGGTTACGTGCATGAACTTTGGAAACCCATGCCTGGTCGTTTCAAAGACTATATCGCTAACCGCAAGGCCAATGGTTATCAGTCTATCCATACGACTGTCTATGGGCCAAAAGGGCCGATCGAATTCCAGATTCGAACTAAAGCCATGCACGAGGTGGCTGAGTACGGGGTTGCGGCTCACTGGGCTTATAAGAAAGGCGTTAAGGGGCAGGTTAACAGCAAGGAATCGGCTATTGGGATGAACTGGATCAAGGAGATGATGGAGCTCCAAGACCAGGCTGATGATGCCAAGGAATTTGTGGACTCTGTTAAGGAAAACTATTTGGCTGAGGAGATTTACGTCTTTACACCAGATGGAGCTGTCCGTTCCCTTCCAAAAGATTCAGGACCGATTGATTTTGCTTACGAAATCCATACCAAGGTCGGTGAAAAAGCAACTGGTGCCAAGGTCAATGGCCGTATGGTTCCACTGACAACTAAGCTCAAGACAGGAGATCAGGTTGAAATTGTTACCAACCCCAACTCCTTTGGGCCGAGCCGTGACTGGCTCAATATGGTCAAGACCAGCAAGGCGCGCAACAAGATTCGTCAGTTCTTTAAAAACCAAGACAAGGAATTATCCGTTAACAAGGGTCGTGAGATGTTGATGGCCCAATTCCAAGAAAATGGCTATGTGGCCAATAAATTCATGGACAAGCGCCACATGGACCAAGTTCTACAAAAGACTAGCTACAAGACAGAAGAATCCCTCTTTGCGGCGATCGGTTTTGGAGAAATCGGTGCTATTACTGTCTTTAACCGTCTGACTGAAAAGGAACGCCGTGAAGAAGAACGTGCCAAGGCCAAGGCGGAAGCAGAAGAACTTGTCAAAGGTGGCGAGGTCAAGGTTGAAAACAAAGAAACCCTCAAGGTCAAGCATGAGGGTGGTGTGGTCATTGAAGGTGCCTCAGGTCTCCTCGTACGGATTGCCAAGTGTTGTAATCCTGTTCCTGGTGACGATATTGTTGGCTACATTACCAAGGGGCGTGGTGTGGCTATTCACCGTGTGGACTGTATGAACCTGCGTGCCCAAGAAAACTATGAGCAACGTCTCCTTGATGTGGAATGGGAAGACCAGTACTCTAGCTCAAATAAGGAGTATATGGCCCATATCGATATTTACGGCCTCAACCGTACAGGACTGTTGAATGATGTACTGCAAGTTCTTTCAAACACAACCAAGAATATCTCAACAGTCAATGCCCAACCAACCAAGGATATGAAGTTTGCTAATATCCATGTGTCTTTCGGCATTGCCAACCTCTCGACGCTGACCACGGTTGTGGACAAGATTAAGAGTGTGCCAGAAGTTTACTCTGTCAAACGGACCAACGGCTAATTGTCCTAGCTCTTACTAGAAAGGCTATTATGAAAATCATTATCCAACGGGTTACAAAAGCCCAAGTGAGTATCGAAGGTCAGGTTCAGGGAAAAATCAATCAGGGACTTTTATTGCTGGTTGGTGTTGGACCAGAGGACCAAGAGGAAGATTTGGACTATGCTGTGAGAAAACTGGTCAACATGCGGATTTTTTCAGATGCAGAAGGCAAGATGAATCTGTCTGTCAAAGATATTGAAGGAGAAATCCTCTCTATTTCTCAGTTTACCCTCTTTGCGGATACCAAGAAAGGTAATCGTCCAGCCTTTACAGGTGCAGCCAAGCCTGATATGGCATCAGACTTCTATGACGCTTTCAACCAAAAATTAGCGCAAGAAGTACCCGTTCAGACAGGCATCTTTGGAGCGGATATGCAAGTTGAGCTGGTCAATGACGGACCTGTTACCATTATCCTTGATACTAAAAATAGATAAGAAAGACCAAGCCCAGCCGGCTTGGTTTTTCTCATCTATCATAAAATACTCCAAAATGAAATCTGTTCTTGATAGTCTTTTGGGAAGTCTCTTTTCAGGCTTTGGCTTATGCGATAGGAAAGTATGAGATGACCTAGGATGAGGAGAGTGCCCTGAAGGAAAAGTGGGATGCTACTTAAACATATCAAGGAGAGAATCATCAGACTATCCCATAGAAGGATTTGTAAGGCAAAACGCCAGAATCTAGGTCTAATCTGGGAATAGAGTTGACTAAAGTGGTCACAAAGTTGGTTAGAAAGATAGGTCAATAGCACAGGATGAAAGAAAATGAGCCAACCGCTATAAATCAAAATCCAGTCCCAAGTAAGCTCTTCTTTAAATGTCAAAAATGCCAGCATGATTCCATCAATGACAAGGAGTTGAATGGTTTTGATGAAGATGATGTTTTTCATGATAAGGCCTCCTTTTTTCATCTGTTAGTGACGTAATAGTTTATATAATTATTATATAATATTTAGTCAAATGATGAAAGCGTTTACTATCGTTTTTGATACAAAAAATAGATGAGAAAACCCTGAAAATCAAACTTTCAGGGTTGGTTGGGGTACTTGAGAAATTAGTTGATTTTTTCGACATAGAGTTGTTTGGCAATGTCCATACCTACTTGTAAATCCTCTTCTTTACTGAGGATAGTGAAGGTATTGCTGAAGCCATCAAACTGCTGGACTTGGAGCGGATCACCGATGTGAAGTGAGTGCTTGTCCAGATAACTGAGAATGTCAAAACTATCGTGCACCCGAGTCAGGCGGTAGGCGCCAGCTTCCTTGATGTCAGATAGTGGCAGGTTATTGATTTCAACTAGGAGTTCTCCCTTGGTAGGAATGGTTCCTCCGTGAGGGCAAGTCTTGGGGAATCCTAGTAGTTTATCCAGTCTTTCCACGAACAGGTCAGAGACAGTATGTTCCAAGACCTCAGCCTCTTCGTGAATCTGGTCACTCGTATAGTCTAAATGATGAACTAGAAAAACTTCAATCAAGCGATGTTTACGGTAGAGCTCAGAGACCAGTTTGAGGCCGAGGTCAGTCAGTAGATAGCCACATTCCTTGTCCTTTAGGATTAGGTTTTCACTCTTCATCCGTTTAATCATTTCAGTTACGGCAGGGGGAGAGACTTGCATACGAGCCGCAATTTCCTTGTTGGTGATTTTATGCAAATCTATGCCAATTTCATAAATACATTTTAGATAATCTTCTTTATTCGGGGTCATTCGCTTCCTCTTGTCTAATATCTTTATCTAGTATATCAAAAAAAGCTAGATTTCTCTAGCTGTGACTTTTTATGTTATACTTATTGCAAGAGAAAAAACGAGGAGATGGATATGACAAAAATAGCTCTTCTTTCAGATATTCATGGAAATACCACTGCCTTGGAGGCTGTTTTGGCAGATGCTCGGCAGCTAGGAGTGGATGAATACTGGCTTTTGGGAGACATTCTCATGCCAGGGACAGGGCGTAGAAGGATTTTGGACTTGTTGGATCAACTACCGATTACGGCTAGAGTTTTGGGAAACTGGGAAGAAAGTCTGTGGCATGGTGTCCGCAAGGAATTGGATAGTACTCGTCCCAGTCAACGCTATCTCTTGCGCCAGTGCCAGTATGTTTTAGAGGAAATTTCCCTAGAAGAAATTGAACTGCTCCACAATCAATCTCTCCAGCTTCATCGTCAGTTTGGGGATTTGACGGTGGGAATTAGTCACCATTTGCCTGATAAGAACTGGGGGCGAGAGTTGATTCATACTGGAGCGCAAGAGGATTTTGACCGCTTGGTGACCAATCCGCCTTGTGATATTGCTGTTTATGGTCATATTCACCAGCAGTTGCTTCGTTACGGGACTGGTGGGCAATTGATTGTCAATCCAGGTTCGATTGGCCAGCCTTTCTTTCTAGATGCTCAGTTGCGGAAGGACTTGCGAGCTCAGTATATGATTTTGGAGTTTGATGACAAGGGCTTGGTAGATATGAACTTCCGACGGGTGGACTACGATGTGGCAGCTGAATTGCAACTGGCTAAAGACCTAAAACTTCCCTATTTTGAGGTTTACTATGAAAGTCTGGTCAATGGGATCCACCATACTCATCATCAGGAATTTCTGAGAGAATTGGCCCAGAAAGAGGGCTATGATAGGGAGTTAGATGCCTGGTTGAAAAGTGGTAATGATTGACATTACAACTAAAAAGGGTATAATAAAAGAAAAAGAAGAGTAGAGGCAGGCTAGCCTCGTAAAAAGGAGAAGAGGATGCAAATTCCGAGTAGATTTACCATTGCGACTCATATGCTGATAATCATTGCCCTCGAGGGGAAGGAAAGCAAGGTGACCAGTGATTTTCTGGCTGCTAGTGTCGGGGTCAATCCTGTCATTATCAGAAAAACCTTGTCCCAGTTGAAGAAGGCAGAGCTGATTTCAGTAGCGCGTGGAACAGGTGGGACAGAGATTGTCAAGGACCTCAAGGACATTAGTCTTTTAGATGTTTATCAGGCGGTTGAATGTCTTGGAAAGACTGGTCAACTCTTTAGTTTCCATGACAATCCAAATCCAAATTGCCCAGTTGGAGCTCATATTCATGAGGTTTTGGATCAAAAATTGGAGAGAATTCAGCTGGCTATGGAGGCTGAACTTGGTCAGACTAGTCTAGAACAAGTCGTGGCCGATGCAGAGAGTCAAATGAAGGAGTGAATTCTTCTTTAAAACAAGAAAAGCTTATGAGAAGGTTTTTATACTCAATGAAAATCAAAAAGCAAACTAGGAAGCTAGCCGCAAGCTGTACTTGAGTACGGTAAGGCGACGCTGACGTGGTTTGAAGAGATTTTCGAAGAGTATTACCTTTTCATAAGCTTTTTATCTATTCTTCCAAGCTTGGTAACGGGTATCAATCAATAACTGGGTAAGGCGTCCCAAGGTTTCTCTTTCTTCTGGAGTGAGGGATTGCGCTTGGACAAAGAGATGATGAATGTGTTCAATCGCCTTGAAGGAAGCCAAGTCATTGATAGAAGTAATACCAGCATCAAGAATAGTGCCAAAGAAGAGGTCGAAGTAGAGCTGGAGTTCTTCATCAGGGACTGTGGCCACCCACTCCTTGAAGGTTGTGTCGACTTGTTGGCTATCACTGTTGGTCTTATCCAGTTGGACGAAGCGCTTGTCCTCAATCTGCCAACTAAAGGTATCGTGCTGGGCGATACCACCCAAGGCAGTACTGTGCACGATGATTTGGTGGGCCGGAATTTCCAACATCATACCGATGATGGAACCTTGTGGAATGAAGACCTTGGTTTTATCCATTATCCTTTGATAGCCCTCGGTTTGTGTCAGTTCTTTGTGGAGACCAGGCGCATCAAAGGTATAAACTGCTGTGATTTGATCCTGCAAGCTTTGCTCAATTTGGCTAGCCGCATAGATGGCTAGATTTCCTCCCTTGGAATGCCCAGCCAGAATGACCTTCTGCTTAGGATGGTGGGCAAAAAAGTTCTTTAAATAGCGAAGAGCGTGCTTTTGAGCAGGAATTTCCTTCATATAGGTTAGGTGGAAATCTTCCTTCCAGCCAATGATACTGTCATCAGTCCCACGAAAGACAATCAGATAGGTATCGAGAGTGAGGCGGTAGGTCATAGCCGCAAATTGTTTTTGCAGTTCAGGATCAATGTCATTGATAAAATGGGAGAGTTTGCAATTTTTGAAACGTTTGTGTTGAGCTAGTTCATCTAATAGCTGGAGGCGATTTTTGCTGGTCAACATGTTAGATTCTCTTGGAACCTGAGGAGTTAGGTCTAAAAGTCGCTGAGGAGTTGTGGAGACCAGATTATCAAAGGGGAGGTAGGTGGTTTCTGTTAAGGCTAAAATATCTAATTCATTTAAAGGAAGGTCGTAAAAGGAATCGTGTGCGACATCTTTCAGATAATCAAAAATATTGGCCATAAGAGTTCCTTTCTTTTCTTTATCTTATCAAATTTCCCTCAAATTAGCTAGTAGGATTGTCTTACTTTGTTGGCTAAAAACACGCCCTTTCAAATTCAGTTTCAGACCTTCTAGCATGGAAAAATCTGTTATAATAATAGAAAAGGAGAAGCGCATGCACAAGATTTTATTAGTAGAAGATGATCAGGTCATTCGTCAACAGGTCGGGAAAATGCTCTCTGAATGGGGATTTGAAGTGGTGCTGGTAGAAGACTTTATGGAAGTTTTGAGTCTTTTTGTCCAGTCGGAGCCTCATCTGGTCCTCATGGATATTGGGTTGCCCTTGTTTAATGGTTATCACTGGTGTCAGGAAATCCGCAAGATTTCCAAGGTCCCCATCATGTTTCTGTCTTCCAGAGACCAGGCTATGGATATTGTTATGGCAATCAATATGGGGGCGGATGACTTTGTGACCAAGCCTTTTGACCAGCAGGTTCTTTTAGCCAAGGTTCAGGGCTTGTTACGCCGTTCCTATGAGTTTGGGCGTGACGAGAGTTTACTGGAATATGCAGGTGTTATCCTTAATACCAAATCCATGGATGTACATTATCAAGGCCAAGTCTTGAATTTGACTAAGAATGAATTTCAGATTTTACGCGTTTTGTTTGAGCGTGCAGGCAACATCGTAGCGCGTGATGACCTCATGCGGGAGCTTTGGAACAGTGACTTTTTCATTGATGATAATACTCTCTCTGTCAATGTGGCTCGTTTGCGTAAAAAATTGGAAGAGCAGGGCTTGGTAGGATTTATCGAGACCAAGAAAGGGATAGGGTACGGATTGAAGCATGCTTGATTGGAAACCATTTTTTCTAGCCTATCTGCGTTCCCGTAGTCGTCTGTTTGTCTATCTACTTTCTTTGACGTTTCTGGTTTTGCTCTTTCAGTTTTTATTTGCCAGTTTGGGAATTTACTTTCTCTACTTTTTCCTCTTGTGTTGCTTTGTAACCATCTTATTTTTCACTTGGGACATATTGGTGGAAATGCAGGTCTATCGCCAGGAAATTCTCTATGGGGAAAGGGAAGCCAAATCTCCATTGGAAAGAGTTTTGGCTGAAAAATTAGAAGCGCGTGAGATGGAACTCTATCAGCAGAGGTCAGACGCAGAAAGAAAACTGACGGATTTGCTGGATTACTATACCTTGTGGGTCCATCAGATTAAGACCCCCATTGCAGCCAGTCAACTCTTAGTTGCAGAAGTGGCCGACCGCCAACTGAAGCAGCAATTAGAACAGGAAATTTTTAAGATTGACTCCTATACCAATCTAGTTTTACAGTACCTGCGTTTAGAAAGTTTTCATGATGATTTGGTCTTAAAGAAGGTTCAAATTGAGAACTTGGTCAAGGAAATGATTCGTAAATATGCTCTTTTCTTTATTCAAAAAGGCTTAAATGTCAATCTACATGACCTTGATAAAGAAATCGTGACAGATAAGAAATGGCTGCTAGTAGTCATTGAGCAAATTATCTCAAACAGTCTCAAGTACACCAAGGAAGGTGGTCTGGAGATTTATATGGACGGGCAAGAGCTTTGTATCAAGGATACGGGAATCGGGATAAAAAACAGTGATGTCCTCCGAGTCTTTGAACGTGGATTTTCAGGCTACAATGGACGCCTGACCCAGCAGTCATCTGGACTTGGACTTTACCTATCTAAGAAAATTTCTGAAGAACTGGGGCACCAGATTCGTATCGAGTCTGAGGTTGGTACAGGAACGATAGTGCGGATTCAGTTTGCTCAAGTGAACCTAGTCCTTGAGTGAGAAGAGAGGAAAATAGGCTGGGGGAAAACCATTTTCTACAGGAATTGAGTTTTTACACAATCTCTTTTTCTTATATTTAAGGATATTTGAAAATTGTATTTTAGAAAAACAATGATAGAGTTCTTGGTACGGAATATAGTATAAATACTGGTTCAAAGTGAAGTTTTGTATGCTTTTTGCTCTTGTTAAGTATAAAATCTATTGACTAAGGTTGAACTACAAAAAATCAATGTGAAATGAAGTGAATAGTAGACTTTGAAAATGTCTCCTATTCGATTTTAGAACGAATCTCTGACACAGGATTAAAAGAACTGAAGCTCTCTTTTTGTTTTGAATGAGATAAGTGAGTATAGATTTATGTGACTGATATAGAACTGTATCCAAGAATTTATTGAATGTATCGAATATATAGATCCTATTGATTTTGAACCAGTTTTTAATTTCTAAATGTTATAATAGTTTTATCAAGTAAAAGGAGACTGCCATGATTGGAGACAATATAAAATTCTTACGAAAATCACATAATCTGATATAACCAGAATTTTCACGGATTGTGGGTGTGTCACGAAATAGCCTAAGTCGTTATAAAAACTGAAAAAGCTTACTTTCAATAGAAGTATTGGAAATATTCATTTTACATCTATCAAAGAAACATGGGATAGACCTATATTTTACAAAATAGCAAATTATATTTTGAATGATAGTAAAAACGGCAGTACTTGTGTGATTTACAAGTATTGCACTCAATGTCCGAGTATCGCACTATCTGAAATAGGGAATAGTAGAGATTGTTCTGCGATATGTAAAAAAACGCATTAGAAAGGAGTATCGTATATGCTACCATATCTTAAAACTATTAGATGGTATCTCTTCTTTAATTTTCTTTTTGGTGTAGTATCGAATATCTGCACAGCTTTGTTACCGTATTTCACGCAGGCATTAATCAAAGGGGATTATCAAGTAGCTCTATATGGTTACTCTATGTCAGTGGCAGGCTATTTGAGTTGTAACTATATCCAAATGATACTTGATTGGAAGCAGGGGATTATCTTTTCGACTACTTTGAAAAATGAGTGGTTTCGTTCACTTCTGGGACTCAGTCACCACGATTTCAAGCAGAAAACAGTAGCAGAGTATATTTCCTATCAATCTAATGACCTAGATTCGTTGGAAAAGGATTACCTTCCTCCATTGATGAGTTTTATCAAACAAATTTTACGTATCATCATTTACGCTTTCATTATTAGCAGAACAATTAATCCTATTGTATCACTGATTTTAATCTTTTCTACTGGAATTAGTATTCAAATTCCTAAAATTGTTGGGAAGTTGACCGCTAATCGTAGACAGGTTTACTTGAAAAAACAAGGAGATTACTATCGAACTTTGGAGGATTTGCTCATGGGACATCATTTGGTAAATAAACTAACTATGTCGCATTTTTTGAATCAACAAAAGAGTTCTCTAAAGAATTTGCAGGATAAGTATTTTAAGTATGGTTTGACAAAAATTACAGGCATCTTATTGACAGGTGTTTCTTTTGAATTCATTAGTCTTGTTCTGTTTATTTATTTAGCCTACTCTCTATCTCACCAGCAACTCGGTATTCCTGAGGTGGTGGCGAGTTTCGGATATATTAATGCTTTTTCTGAACCAATACAGGAAATCCTTTATGATTTACAAATGTTAGAGTCCGTAAAGCCTGTAATCAAGAGTTTTCAAAACATTGTTGGGAGACCCGTTTCAGTTCAAGCACCTCAACATTCTTTTGATACGATTACTTTGAAAAACATTTCCAAACAACTGGGAGAATCAAAATTGATAATTACTTCCGCTACGATTCAAAAAGGGGATAAAATTGCGCTTATAGGTAATAATGGATCTGGGAAAAGTAGTCTGCTCAACATTTTAAACGGCACAGATGAAGATTTCGACGGACAGATTTTGCTAGATGGGCTTGTTTTGGATCATCTTTGGGGAAGATTTGGTATGATTCTGCAACATGAACATACATTTATTTCGAGTTATGAAAATAATGTAACGCTATTCAATAGTTTCAATACAAACCTCAGAGAAGAAGAATTTGAAAAAATTCCACCACAATCCCTCTCAGGTGGTCAGCAACAACGAATGTATTTAAATCGTGAGGAAAATCGTAAAAATCCATTGCTTATCCTAGACGAGCCTTTCTCTGCCTTGGATACTAATCAGTTTAAAATGGAATTGGAAAGAGTTCTGGAACTACCAAGTGCCGTCATTGTTACTTTACATCGCCAAAACGAATTATTAAGTAAGTTTGACCAAGTTTGGGAAATTAAGAATGGAGAACTTGTAATTTTGAAATAGCTAAATTATAAAGAATAAAACGCATAGTATCAAGGTCATTCAACACCTGATATTATGCGTTTTTCTGATTTTAAGGACTTTTTACTAGGCTCTTATTTCTCAACTCGTGATTTGTTGGCGATATCAGCTAGGATAGCTTGAACAAAATCATCTACTGAGACAGTTTGTGTTTCTTTTTGGCCATAGCGGCGAACGTTGACTGTTCCGTCTTCCATTTCCTTGTCTCCAACAATCAATTGGTAAGGAATCTTGCTAGTTTGTGACGCACGGATCTTGAACTGCATTTTTTCATTGCGCTCATCTACATCTGCACGGACACCGCGGTCACGGAGTTTCTTAGCCACTTCCCAAGCGTAGTCCACGTGTTTTTCGTTAGATACTGGGATGAGGGTTACTTGGTGTGGTGCAAGCCATGTTGGGAAGGCACCCTTGTAGTTCTCAATCAAGATAGCTGTGAAGCGTTCCATAGTTGAAATAACCCCACGGTGGATCATAACTGGACGGTGTTCTTCACCATCAGCTCCGATGTATTTAAGGTCGAATCGTTCTGGAAGCAAGAAGTCAAGTTGGATAGTAGAAAGAGTTTCTTCTTTTCCAAGAGCGGTCTTAACTTGAATATCCAATTTTGGTCCGTAGAAGGCTGCTTCACCTTCGGCTTCAAAGTAGTCCACGCCCATTTCATCAAGGGCTGCACGAAGCATGGTTTGAGCATTTTCCCACATCTCATCGTTGTCAAAGTACTTGTGAGTATCTTGAGGGTCACGAAGAGAGAGGCGGAAGCGGTATTCAGTCAAGTTGAAGTCTTCATAAACATCGATAATCAACTGAAGGGCACGCTGGAATTCTTCTTGGATTTGTTCTGGAGTAACGAAGAGGTGACCGTCGTTGAGTGACATTTCACGTACACGTTGAAGACCAGTGAGGGCACCAGATTTTTCATAACGGTGCATCATACCGATTTCAGCGATACGGATTGGCAACTCACGATAAGAGTGAACATGGTGTTTGAAGACTTGGATGTGGTGCGGGCAGTTCATTGGACGAAGGACAAATTCTTCCCCGTCACCCATGTCCATAGTTGGGAACATGTCTTCTTGGTAATGATCCCAGTGACCAGAAGTCTTGTAAAGCTCAACTGAAGCAAGTGGTGGAGTGTAGACGTGTTGGTAGCCAGAAGCCAACTCTTTGTCTACGATGTAGCGTTCCAACTCACGACGAATAGTCGCACCATTTGGCAACCAGAATGGAAGTCCTTGACCAACCTCTTGTGAAATCATAAAGAGGTCAAGCTCTTTACCAAGTTTACGGTGGTCACGTTCCTTAGCTTCTTCACGCATTTGAAGGTAGTTTTTCAAGTCTTTTTTGTCAAACCAAGCTGTACCATAGATACGTTGCATCATAGCGTTGTCGCTATTTCCACGCCAGTAAGCACCTGCTACATGGAGAAGGTGGAAGATTTGGATGCGGCCTGTTGATGGGACGTGAGGGCCACGGCAAAGGTCTACATATTCACCCTGACGATAGATAGTCAAACCGCCTTCGTCTTCTGAGTGTTCTTCAATCAATTCCAACTTGTAAGGGTCGTTCTTGAAGATTTCACGTGCCTCGTCTTTAGTAACTTCTTCACGGATTGATGGGAAGTTTTCTTTGACAATTTTTTGCATTTCTTCTTCGATACGAGGAAGGTCTTCGTTAGAGATTTGACCAGCAGTGTTGTCAGTATCGTAGTAGAAGCCGTCTTCGATGGCTGGACCAACTCCCAAGTGAATGTCTGGGAACAGACGACGAGCTGCTTGGGCGAACAAGTGAGCAGCTGAGTGACGCAAGATTGGAAGGGCATCTTCGTGATCAGGTGTCACAATTTCGATGCTTCCATCTTCAGTGATAGCACGAGTAGTGTCGATGAGTTTGCCGTTGAATTTACCAGCCAAGGCCTTTTTAGCTAGGGAATTGCTGATAGATTGGGCAATTTCAAAAGTTGTCACGCCAGATTCGAATTCACGAACAGCGCCATCTGGGAAAGTAATGTTAATCATGATGTTCTCCTTACTTATATTATTGACGAATGTGTTAACCCTATTCTGAAAACAGGGATAGAGGATTGTGAAAGCTAGAAAAACAAAAAGCGACATCCTCAAAAGGACGTCGCAACGTGGTTCCACCTTCATTTATGTTCCTCAAAAAAGAGGGACACCTCTGATTGGCTCTAACGTGGCCACCGTTTTATGTTTTCATAAAAACTCAAGAGTAGTATCAGTTTAGGCCTCCTATGCGTTTCCAGCAACCACGCACTCTCTAGTAGAAAGGGACTAAGTGACTTGTCTCTATGGATTATTATAGCATGATTGTGAGATTTTTCAAGGATTTTGTGAAAGTTTTTTGTTTTTCATTTTTGTAGAATATGCTTGATGCCAATACCGGAAGCCATGCCCACCAGAGCCAAGGTTTCATAGATTAGCAAGTAAATTAGTATAAACTCACCAAAAGTTATGATAGTAAAGCAAAAGAGCAGTCCGTTACCAATTAACCACCAAAGTGAGAAACGGAAACGGTAGCTATAAAGTAGCGATACAATCAAGATTACCAGAGGTGTAAAGAAGAGAATATTATTTACGTAGAGACTCTTGAGCAAAAGGGGGTCAGAAATGATTAGTGATAACAACTCATAAAGTGGCCAATAAAAGAAAAATATGACCAGATAGTAGGGGAGATGGGAATAGAATCTACGCATGATAATCACCTCGTTTAAAAACAGATAACTTAGATTTCTTGCTATGATTATTATAGCATATTTAAAACAAGAAAGTAAATCTGTTGACAAAGAAGTTAGTTATTGGTAGAATAGGGATTGTCGTAAAGACAAATAACTTCTTCTTGGTTACAGGCATGCCAACCTGTCACTCGGATGAAGCCAAATAAAAAGGAGAAACATCATGGCAATCTCAAAAGAGAAAAAAAATGAAATCATCGCACAATATGCACGTCACGAAGGTGATACAGGTTCAGTAGAGGTTCAAGTTGCTGTCCTTACTTGGGAAATCAACCACCTTAACGAACACATCAAACAACACAAAAAAGACCACGCTACTTACCGTGGATTGATGAAAAAAATCGGTCGCCGTCGTAACTTGCTTGCATACTTGCGTAAAAACGACGTTAACCGTTACCGTGAGTTGATTAACTCTCTAGGACTTCGTCGCTAATCTTGCGTCTAAACCGTTTCTATACTTCGTTGGCTTCGGCTCGATGTACCATTAGTACAATCTTCGCCTCGTCGCCTAGTCTATAAACGGTTTATCCAGCAAGACTGGAGCTCTCTGATTTTCAGAGGGCTTTTTACGTTGTCACCTTACTTTGATATACTCAAGTATTATCTTCGGTTACAGTTCCTAGCACTGTAAGGTAAAATAAACCAGATCTTCTCCCTTCGGGGAGATTTTTTTTGTTTCACTGAAAGTTTTGTACAACCTTCGCCTCGTCGCCTAGTCTATAAACGGTTTATCCAGCAAGAATTATGATGCTAAGGGCGTAAGAAATCCGTATGAAAATAGGGAAATGACACAGTGTTCGATGAACACAAGGAGTTTCATCTTTTTCACTAGGATTTTAGCCCGAGCTCAAATCAGCTCTCTGATTTTCAGAGGGCTTTTTTATTGAGGTTTTATCGGTCACAATTTTGGAGACTACAAAAACCAGTCAGCATGGTGGCTATTCGTTTCTTGAGGTTTTATCAGTCACAATTTTGGAGACTACAAAAACCTCAAATGGTATCAGCTAATTACACCATAAAGTTGCGTAGCTACTCGGCTTGAAAAGCCGAGTAGCTGTCTGCAAGCCCCTTCGGAGAGCCCACACTTTACGAAGTAAAGTATAGTATGTTATACTTTACATGGAAGTAGTCACCGAATTCCAGTTAGAAATTACTTTGTAACTACGTTTTGAGGAGGAGTAAAATGCTTTCCTATGTTCGAAATTACCCACTAGCGATAGCTAAATTAATGTGTCTGTGCTCTCCTAAAATCTGCTGATTTATTACTGACCAATACAGGAGGTTTTTTATGGGACAGACAATCATATCTGCTATTGGTGTTTATATTTCCACCAGTATCGATTATTTAATTATTTTATTTATTTTATTTGCACAGCTATCACAGAATAAACAAAAATGGCATATTTATGCGGGGCAATATCTAGGCACAGGCTTACTTGTAGGGGCGAGTTTAGTTGCTGCTTATGTCGTTAATTTCGTGCCTGAAGAATGGATGGTTGGATTGCTTGGTTTAATCCCTATCTATTTAGGGATTCGCTTTGCAATTGTTGGAGAAGGTGAGGAAGAAGAGGAAGAAGAGGAAGAAATTATTGAAAGATTAGAACAAAGCAAGGCAAATCAACTGTTTTGGACAGTTACATTGCTAACAATTGCGTCTGGCGGAGATAATTTAGGTATCTATATACCTTATTTTGCTTCATTAGATTGGTCACAGACCCTCGTGGCCTTGCTTGTGTTTGTAATCGGCATAATTATCTTATGCGAGATTAGTCGGGTGTTATCCTCTATTCCCTTAATATTCGAGACAATTGAAAAATACGAGCGAATCATTGTGCCCTTAGTATTCATTCTACTTGGACTATACATCATGTATGAAAATGGCACGATAGAGACTTTTCTGACCGTGTAGATTTTTTTGTTTCACTAGGATTTTATCCCGAGCTCAAATTGGCTCTCTGATTTTCAGAGGGCTTTTTATGTTGTCACCTTATCTCGATATACTCAAGTATAATCTTCGGTTACGATTATTAGCACTGTAAGACCAACTATATTTATTTTTCTCATCTTGTTCCATTGTTGAAAATATGGTATACTTTTCATGAGAATTTTCTAAATTTTTAATATTCTGTCAAAGGAGGTTTGCATGCTTTCCAAATTTTCTGGAAGCCGACAAGACCAGCAATTTGTGTTACTTTTAGTTATTTTGCTAGGTATTTTAGGGATTTCTCTCTTTCTAGCAATTTCAATGGGATCTGTTGCGATTGATCTAGGAGATACCTATCGGATTGTTTTGAGCAGGTTGGGATTTCCTCTTGAGATAGGAGAGGTTTCTAAGTCCACTCTTGCCATTGTATGGAACATGAGATTCCCTCGAGTATTGTTAGGTCTGATAGTAGGAGCAGGCCTTTCTATGTGTGGTAGCGTGATGCAGTCTACGGTAAACAATCCCATCGCTGAGCCCTATGTCTTAGGAATCTCTGCGGGTGCAACTCTAGGGGCAACCTTGAGCATCATTCTTGGTTTAAAAGTGATGATTAGCCTTGGAGCTTTTCTTGGAGCTATTTTGGCAACAATTGCTGTCCTCATCATTGCCTCTATGCAGGGAAGGATGACGACTTCCAGTCTGATTTTATCAGGAACGGTGGTCAACGCTCTCTTTCTGGCTTTTTCAAACTTTATTATCTCAGTCGGAGCTAATGCGGACAGTGTGATGACCATTAAGTTTTGGACTATGGGCTCGCTTGCCGGGACTGCCTGGTCTGACTTGGTCCTGCCAACTGTAATAGTAGGAATAGCCTTTCTATTTTTCGCTACCCAGTATCGTGTTTTCAATGCGATGATGATGGGAGATGAGGCTGCTTTAACTTTGGGAATTCCTTTACGATTTTATTGGTATCTTTATGTGACCATGGTGGCTGTGCTAACAGCAGTATTAGTGGCAACCTGTGGGATTATTGGATTTGTCGGTCTGATTACTCCACATTTAGCTCGAGGGTTAGTAGGAACGAATTACAAGAGGCTTTTTCCTGTTGCAACCTTGCTGGGTGCCCTCTTTGTCATTTGGGCAGACGTACTCTCCCGTATCATCATTCCAAACGCAGAGCTTCCTATTGGTATTTTCACAGCCTTAGTAGGTGCTCCCTTCTTTATCTACATTGTTGGAGGTAAGCGAAGGGAGGTGAGGGTCTGACATGGACTTGATTTGTAAGGATATCCATTTTGGACTAGGAGAGAAAAAAATTCTCAAAGGAGTCTCTCTTAAGGTTGAAGGGAATCAATTTCACACAATATTAGGACCAAATGGAAGCGGGAAAACCAGTCTACTTAAACTCCTCTATCGTCAGGAAAAGGCGGACAAAGGCTTGATAAGCCTAGATGGAAAACCTCTGGAGCATTGGTCACTCAAAGAAACAGCCAAGCAAATGGCAGTTGTGACCCAGTTTAACCAGCTGCAGTTTGATTGCACAGTTGAAGAAATCGTCTTGCTGGGAAGAACTCCCCACCTCTCTTTTTTACAGAAGGAAAAGGAAAGGGATTATGCGCTCGTTCAAGATGCCCTCGTCAAGGTGGATATGCTTGAGAAGAAAACACGTCTCTATTCGTCTCTGTCAGGGGGAGAGAAACAGCGAGTCTTATTAGCCCGCGCCTTGGCGCAAGAACCGACTCTCTTACTCCTAGACGAACCAACTAATCACCTGGATATCAGGTATCAGCTAGACTTGTTGGCTATTGTGAAAAATCTCAAGGTCAATGTTCTAGCTGTCCTGCATGATATTCAACTTGCTTGTCGCTATTCGGATTATCTCTATCTGATGAAAGAGGGAGAAATCCTTTACCAAGGGACTCCAAAGGAGACCATCACCCCTGAGTCATTGCAAACTGTATACGGAGTTCAAAGTCAGGTTACTTGGACCGAGGATCAGCAAGCCATGATTCACTATTTATAAGAATGAAAAGGAAAACAAGATGAAAAAAACACTAAGCATTTTACTGGTAACAGTAGCTACCTTAACTTTGGCAGCTTGTGGTAACACTACTACAGAAAAAGCTACCACACAATCTAGCACAGAAACAAGTCAAAAGGCGAGCACAGAGACGACTTATCCACTAACGGTCAAAACCTATGACGCGAAAGGGAATGAAGTCGAACAAGTCTTTGACAAGGCACCTGAAAAAGTTATCACCAACAATCTTTCAACCACTGAAATCTTATTGGAGTTGGGGTTGAAGGATAAAATTGTTGGCATGCTCAATCCAGACAATGCTGTGACAGACAAATACAAGGACGCGATTGTGACGATTCCTCAAATTGGGGATAAAAAAACAGTCTCACAAGAGACAGTCCTTTCTTATGAGCCAGACGCTGTGATGGGGCGAAACATGATGTTTTCTGAAAAATCCTTGGGGACAGTTAGCACTTGGAATGAAAACAAAATTCCAGTTTATACTCAAAAAGCTTCTCTCTCAACAATTCAGCAAGATTTGGGGAATATCGTAGAAGATGTCAAAAATCTTGGAATGATTTTTAATGTTCAGGACAAGGCTAATGAATACGCAGCCCAACTACAAACTAAAATTGACGCTGTTAAGAAAGCAAATCCAGCAAGTCAAGGTGAAAAGAAAAAGGCTTTGATTATGGTTGCTTATAATGATGAAACCTTCGGTGCCTACAAGTCTGCTTTGCAAGAAAGTTTGCTGAACCAACTTGGTTATACAAACGTTGCTACGGGGACATCAGGATTGACCTTGGAAAATCTCGTGTCAATGGATCCTGAATTGATTATCTATGTAACCAGTGATCGTAATAAAAAATTGGATGAAAAAGCAGTAGAGTTGATGAAGGCAAATGCTGTTTTGGAAAACGTTCCTGCTATTAAGAATCAAAAAATCATGACCATTTCTTACGATGAGTTGATGGACTATGGTCCAGCAGTGATTGATTCCCTTGAGAAAATCAATGACTTTATCAATAAATAATGAGTTTGATTGGGAAGGGATCCAAGTCAAGGTCAGCCTTCCTTCAACCTATGATCCCAGTCAAACCTATCCAGCGATTCTCTTGAATGATGGAAACTTGGATTTCCTATCGTCCCTTTCCGAATCTGTGATTTTAGTGGGCTTGACCTCTAAAAATCGCCTAGATGACTACACTCCTTGGAAGGCAGCTGCTCTGAGAAATGGAGCTCCAGATTTTGTAGGTCAGGCCAACGTCTATCATGATCATTTGTTTGGAGGTCTTTTAGATAAGTTGCAGTCGCTTTATCGCCTGGACGAAACTCGCCTTGCTTATGGAGGCTACTCACTAGGTGGTTTGGCGGCAGTTTACAGTCTTTTCAGCTTTGACAAGGTTTCCTGTGTCTTTTCGATCTGCGGTTCCTTTTGGTATCCTGATTTTGTGACTTACTGCAAGGAAGAAAATGTGAAAAATTTGGACTGTTTGCTGTATTTACAGAATGGTCAAACAGAAGGAGCACACCATACTAATCGCTTGGCTCAAGCACCAGCCTATGCTGAGCAGATCCATACCAGTCTTCAGAAATGCTATCCGAACGGCCAGTTTGTCTTTGACCCTTATGGACACCATGAACAAGTGACTGAACGATTTTTGGCCTTTTCTAGCTGGTTGGCCCAAAAATGGAAAATTGAATAAAAGATTTATCCCTTGGCTTTTGCCAAGGGATTGTTGTATTTATTTAACCAAGTTTTTCTCTCTTTTTATCTGGATTCCATACGAAGCTTGCGATAAAGCTAAAGATGATGGTTAGGATAGCGAGGATAATGGCAAGGATGAGAGCAGGGATACGGATAAACCACCAGAGTGGGTTTGGTTTTTTATCATTGTGCCATTGTTTTGTTTCTTCGTCCAAACGTTGAAATTCTGCTTGGATGCGATTGGCGACTGTTTCAATACCTTCATCATTCATTTTCTTGATATCTGAGATATCGATTGGATTTCCAAAGTTCATATCAACACGCTCACGGCTAACCAAGCCTTTCAAGGTCATGGGACCGGTGTAGGTAACCGGCATGATACGGACCTTGGCCATTTTGGCAATCAGAGCTACGCCACCCTTGACATCGTTTGAGTGACGGCTCCCACTTGGAAACATGATGAGAGAGCGGTTACTTTTTTTGAGAACATTGATAGGGTATTTGATGGCTGAGGCGCTAGGATTTTCACGGTCGATAGGAAAGGCCCCGCACATACGAATCCACCATCCAAAGATACGGTTGGTAAAGAGCTCTTTTTTGGCCATAAAGATGAACTGTTTTGGCTTGGTCGCAAAGGCCATGTAAACAGGATCCCACCAGGTGCGATGAGGCGCAACCAGAATATAATTTTCATCTTGATTAGGAATTTTATCAGTATTATGATAGTGGGCATTGCCATTGATGGACCATAGGAGCAATACAACCAATCCACGTAAATAAGTATAAAACATGCGATCTCCTTCGATTTTTTTCTTGTTATTATTATACCTTATCAAAGGAGGGCTGGCAAACTTTTCCCTTGACTAGGTGCATATTTGGGGTGAGATTAGAATTCTGTTAAAAAAAATGATATGATAGAATTTATGGATAAAAATAAGATTATGGGATTAACCCAAAGAGAAGTCAAGGAAAGACAGGTTAAGGGCTTGGTCAATGATTTTACTGCTTCGGCCAGTACCAGTACTTGGCAAATCATCAAACGAAATGTCTTCACCCTTTTTAACGCTTTGAACTTTGCCATTGCTTTGGCCCTTGCCTTTGTACAAGCTTGGAGCAATCTGGTCTTCTTTGCTGTTATCTGCTTTAACGCTTTTTCTGGGATTGTGACCGAGCTACGAGCCAAACACATGGTGGACAAGCTCAATCTCATGACCAAGGAAAAGGTCAAAACCATCCGTGATGGCCAGGAAGTGGCCCTCGATCCAGAAGAATTGGTGTTAGGAGATGTCATTCGTCTGTCTGCTGGAGAGCAGATTCCTAGTGATGCACGGGTTTTAGAAGGCTTTGCGGAGGTTAATGAAGCCATGCTAACGGGAGAAAGTGATTTAGTGCAAAAGGAAGTGGATGCCTTGCTTTTGTCAGGTAGTTTTTTAGCCAGTGGGTCAGTTTTAGCTCAAGTTCACCATGTCGGTGCAGACAACTATGCTGCCAAACTCATGCTGGAAGCCAAGACAGTGAAACCGATCAACTCCCGTATCATGAAATCGCTGGACAAGTTAGCAGGTTTTACTGGGAAGATTATTATTCCCTTTGGTCTGGCTCTCTTGCTGGAAGCCTTGATGTTGAAAGGCTTGCCCCTTAAGTCATCCGTTGTAAATTCGTCGACAGCCCTTTTGGGGATGTTACCTAAGGGAATTGCTCTTTTGACCATTACGTCGCTCTTGACTGCGGTGATTAAGCTGGGCTTGAAAAAGGTCTTGGTGCAGGAGATGTATTCTGTTGAGACCTTGTCGCGCGTGGATATGCTCTGTTTGGACAAGACGGGCACCATCACCCAAGGAAAGATGCAGGTGGAGGCTGTTCTTCCTTTGACCGAAGAGTATGGAGAGTCAGCGCTTGTTAGCATCTTGGCCAGCTATATGGCCCACAGTGAGGATAAAAATCCAACAGCTCAAGCTATTCGACAGCGTTTTGTGGGAGAAGTTACTTATCCTATGATTTCCAATCTTCCTTTCTCAAGCGACCGCAAGTGGGGAGCCATGGAGTTAGAAGGTTTGGGAACAGTTTTCTTAGGGGCGCCTGAGATGTTGCTGGATTCTGAGGTTCCAGAAGCTAGAGAGGCCTTGGAGAGAGGTTCACGTGTCTTGGTCTTAGCTCTCAGTCAGGAGAAATTAGACCATCACAAACCACAGAAACCATCTGATATTCAGGCTCTGGCCTTGCTGGAAATCTTGGACCCCATTCGGGAGGGAGCAGCAGAGACGCTGGACTATCTCCGTTCTCAGGAAGTAGGGCTCAAGATTATCTCTGGTGACAATCCAGTTACGGTATCCAGCATTGCCCAGAAGGCTGGTTTTGCGGACTATAACAGCTATGTCGATTGTTCAAAAATCACGGATGAGGAATTGGTTGCTATGGCGGAGGAGACTGCGATTTTCGGACGTGTTTCCCCTCATCAAAAGAAACTTATCATCCAAACGCTGAAAAAAGCAGGGCATACAACGGCTATGACAGGTGACGGAGTCAATGATATTCTGGCCCTTCGTGAGGCGGATTGTTCCATCGTAATGGCAGAAGGGGATCCTGCGACTCGTCAGATTGCCAATCTGGTTCTTTTGAACTCAGATTTTAATGATGTTCCTGAGATTCTTTTTGAAGGTCGTCGTGTGGTCAATAACATTGCCCATATCGCACCGATTTTCTTGATAAAGACCATCTATTCCTTCCTGTTAGCAGTTATCTGTATCGCCAGTGCTTTACTAGGTCGGTCTGAGTGGATCTTGATTTTCCCCTTCATTCCAATCCAGATTACCATGATTGACCAGTTCGTGGAAGGTTTCCCACCATTCGTTCTGACTTTTGAGCGAAATATCAAACCTGTTGAGCCAAATTTCCTCAGAAGATCCATGCTTCGTGCTCTACCAAGCGCTCTCATGGTCGTCTTCAGCGTTCTGTTTGTGAAAATATTTGGAAGTAGCCAAGGTTGGTCTGAGTTAGAAATCTCAACTCTCCTCTATTATCTACTGGGGTCAATTGGTTTCTTGTCCGTATTTAGAGCCTGCATGCCATTTACCCTATGGCGTGTCCTCTTAATTGTTTGGTCAATAGGAGGCTTCCTAGCTACAGCTCTCTTCCCAAGAATTCAAAAACTGCTTGAAATTTCAACCTTAACAGGACAAACATTACCTGTTTATGGGGTCATGATGTTGGTCTTTATCGTGATTTTCATCCTGACTAGTCGCTATCAAGCCAGAAAATAAAGAAAGGCTGCAATCTGTGGATTGCGGTCTTTTTAGGTGCAAGATTGCCAGCTGAAATGTGGTATAATAAGAGATAATAGAGTTTTGGAAAGTGAGAGAAGATGATTTCAAAGAGATTAGAATTAGTGGCTTCCTTTGTGCCACAGGGAGCTATTTTACTAGATGTAGGGAGTGACCATGCTTATCTGCCTATCGAGTTGGTTGAGATAGACCAAATCAGAAGTGCCATTGCAGGTGAGGTGGTGGAAGGTCCCTACCAGTCTGCGGTCAAAAATGTTGAGGCTCACGGCCTAAAGGAAAAAATCCAGGTTCGTTTAGCCAATGGTTTGGCAGCTTTTGAAGAGACTGACCAAGTGTCTGTCATTACCATTGCTGGTATGGGTGGTCGTTTGATTGCTAGGATATTGGAAGAAGGCTTGGACAAGTTAGCTAATGTAGAGCGTTTGATCCTCCAGCCAAATAATCGTGAAGATGACTTGCGTATCTGGCTACAAGAGAACGGATTTCAGATTGTAGCTGAAAACATCCTAGAAGAAGCTGGCAAGTTTTATGAGATTTTGGTGGTGGAAGCAGGACAAATGAAGCTATCAGCCAGTGATATTCGCTTTGGACCTTTCTTGTCCAAAGAGGTCAGTCCAGTCTTTGTCCAAAAATGGCAAAAAGAAGCTGTTAAGCTAGAGTTTGCCCTCGGACAAATCCCAGAAAAAAATCTGGAGGAACGTCAAGTTCTAGTAGATAAAATTCAAGCCATCAAGGAGGTTCTCCATGCTAGCAAGTGAAGTAATTAACGCATATGAAGCCTTTTGCCCTCAGGAATTTTCAATGGAGGGAGACAGTCGTGGCCTGCAAATTGGAACTTTGGGCAAGGATATCCAAAGGGTCATGGTGGCTCTGGATATTCGTGAAGAAACGGTGGCTGAAGCCATTGAAAAGGGTGTGGACTTGATTATCGTCAAGCACGCGCCGATTTTCCGTCCCATCAAGGACTTGGTAGCTAGCCGTCCACAAAATCAGATTTACATTGATCTTATCAAGCATGACATTGCAGTTTATGTCAGCCATACCAATATTGACATCGTTGAAAATGGCCTTAATGACTGGTTCTGCCAGATGCTAGGAATCGAGGAGACGACTTATCTACAGGAGACAGGTCCAGAACGTGGGATTGGACGGATTGGAAATATTCAGCCTCAGACATTTGGGGAATTGGCCCAGCATGTCAAGCAAGTCTTTGGTCTAGATAGTCTTCGAATGGTCCATTATCAAGAGAATGACTTGCAGAAGCCTATTTCAAGAGTGGCCATCTGTGGTGGTAGCGGGCAGTCTTTCTATAAGGATGCTTTAGCTAAGGGGGCAGATGTCTACATCACTGGTGATATTTATTACCACACTGCTCAGGATATGTTGTCTGATGGCTTGCTAGCATTGGACCCAGGTCACTATATCGAAGTGCTTTTTGTGGAAAAAATTGCAGAGCTTCTTAATCGATGGAAAGAGGAAAAATGCTGGACAATCGATATTGTACCTAGTCAAGCCTCAACCAATCCTTTCCACCATATCTAATTAGAAAGTGAAGACAATGAAAAAAGTTGCCATTATTGGAGCAGGGATTGTAGGGGCAACTGCTGCCTACTACCTCTCCAAAGAAGCAGATTTAGAGGTGACCGTTTTTGACCATGGACAGGGTCAGGCTACCAAGGCCGCAGCAGGAATTATCAGCCCTTGGTTTTCCAAACGTCGCAATAAAGCTTGGTACAAGATGGCACGCTTGGGGGCTGACTTTTATGTGGATTTATTAGCTGATTTAGAGAAGTCAGGGCAAGAAATCGACTTTTACCAGCGTTCGGGAGTCTTTCTCCTGAAAAAGGATGAAACTAAGTTGGAAGAATTTTATCAACTAGCCCTCCAGCGCAGAGAAGAATCTCCCTTGATAGGGCAATTAGCCATTCTGGACCCAGCATCAGCTAATGAATTATTCCCTGGTTTGCAGGAATTTGACCACCTGCTCTATGCTTCTGGTGGAGCGAGAGTAGATGGCCAACTCTTAGTGACTCGTTTGCTAGAAGCCAGTCAGGTCAAGCTGGTCAAAGAAAAAGTAACTCTGACACCGTTAGCATCAGGTTACCAGATTGGTGAAGAGGTGTTTGACCAGGTTGTTTTGGCAACGGGAGCTTGGTTGGGTCACATATTAGAACCCTTGGGTTATGAAGTAGATGTTCGTCCCCAAAAGGGGCAACTCCGAGATTATCAGTTTGCTCAAGACCTGGAATCCTACCCTGTTGTTATGCCCGAAGGGGAGTGGGATTTGATTCCTTTTGCAGGTGGGAAATTGTCCCTAGGCGCTACCCATGAAAATGATATGGGATTTGATTTGACGGTGGATGAAACCTTGCTCCAACAAATGGAGGAGGCAGCCCTGCCTTGCTATCCTAGTTTAGTAGAAGCTACCAGAGCTGGTGAGCGTGTGGGAATCCGTGCTTATACCAGTGATTTCTCACCTTTCTTTGGGCAAGTACCTGGCTTAACTGGTGTCTATGCAGCTAGTGGTCTAGGTTCATCAGGCCTCACAACTGGTCCTATCATTGGCTACCATCTAGCTCAACTGATCCAAGACAAGAAGTTGACCTTAGACCCTCTAAACTATCCAATTGAAAACTATGTCAAACGAGCAAAAAGCGAATAATACTCAATGAAAATCAAAGAACAAACTAGGAAACTAGCTGCAGGCTGCTCAAAGCACTGCTTTGAGGTTGTGGATAGAACAGACGAAGTCAGCTCAAAACACTGTTTTGAGGTTGTGGATAGAACTGACGAAGTCAGTAACATATATATGGCAAGGCGACGTTGACGTGGTTTGAAGAGATTTTCGAAGAGTATAAGCATTTTACTGAAATTTTATCTTACCCTCTAGGATGGCAAATGACATTCCCTATCAAAAATGGTAAAATAAGAAAAAATAATCCGAGAATCGAGGAAAAAAGATGCAAGAAAAGATTTTGGTAACGGGTGGAGCTGGCTTTATCGGAACCCACACTGTTATTGAGTTAATCCAAGCAGGTCATCAGGTTGTTGTGGTGGATAACCTTGTTAATAGTAACAGAAAAAGTTTAGAAGTTGTTGAGAGAATTACAGGAGTTGAAGTTCCTTTTTATGAGGCTGATATCCGTGATACAGATACTCTTCGTGACATTTTCAAACAAGAAGAACCAACAGGTGTCATTCACTTTGCTGGTTTGAAGGCTGTCGGAGAATCTACCCGTATCCCTCTTGCCTACTATGACAACAATATCGCTGGAACTGTTAGTCTTTTGAAGGTCATGGAAGAAGCCAACTGTAAAAACATCATCTTCAGTTCTTCTGCGACAGTTTACGGAGATCCTCACACAGTGCCCATCTTGGAAGATTTCCCGCTTTCAGTGACCAATCCATACGGTCGTACCAAACTCATGTTAGAGGAAATTTTGACGGATATCTACAAGGCAGACTCAGAATGGAATGTTGTCTTACTTCGTTACTTTAACCCAATCGGAGCCCATGAGAGTGGTGATTTGGGAGAAAACCCAAACGGTATTCCAAACAATCTCTTGCCGTATGTGACTCAAGTAGCCGTTGGAAAATTAGAGCAAGTACAAGTGTTTGGAGATGATTACGATACCGAAGACGGAACTGGTGTTCGTGACTATATCCACGTTGTTGACTTGGCTAAAGGTCACGTTGCAGCTCTGAAAAAAATCCAAAAGGGTTCAGGCCTAAACGTTTATAACCTTGGAACAGGTAAAGGCTACTCAGTTCTTGAAATTATCCAAAATATGGAAAAAGCAGTGGGACGCCCAATTCCTTACCGCATCGTAGATCGTCGCCCAGGGGATATCGCAGCCTGCTATTCAGATCCTGCAAAAGCCAAAGCAGAACTGGGCTGGGAAGCTGAACTCGGCATCACCCAAATGTGTGAAGACGCATGGCGTTGGCAAAGTAAGCATCCAAATGGATTTGAAGACTAAGATGGTGATGTCAATCATTGTCCCCTGTTTAAACGAAGAGGAAGTACTTCCTCTTTTTTATCAGGCTTTGGAAGCTTTACTTCCAGATTTGGAAACAGAAATCGAGTATGTCTTTGTCGATGATGGATCGAGTGATGGAACCTTGGAACTCTTAAAGGCCTATCGAGAACAAAATCCGGCAGTGCATTATATTTCTTTCTCACGAAATTTTGGCAAAGAAGCAGCTCTGTATGCAGGCTTACAATATGCGACAGGAGATTTGGTGGTGGTGATGGATGCAGACCTCCAGGATCCTCCTAGTATGCTGCTTGAGATGAAAGCCTTACTAGACCAAAATGTAGATTTGGACTGTGTTGGGACACGGAGAACCAGTCGGGAGGGGGAACCAGTTTTACGTAGTCTATGCGCTAATCTCTTTTATCGCCTTATGAACAAAATTAGCCCAGTAGCCCTGCCGTCAGGTGTCCGTGATTTTCGCATGATGAGAAGGTCTGTAGTCGATGCTATTTTAAGTTTGACCGAGTCCAATCGTTTTTCTAAGGGACTCTTTGCCTGGGTCGGCTTTAAAACGCACTATCTGGACTATCAAAATGTCGAAAGGCAGGCTGGCAAGACCAGTTGGAGTTTTAGGCAACTCTTTTTCTACTCCATTGAGGGTATTGTTAATTTTTCAGATTTTCCCCTGATTATAGCTTTCGTAGCTGGTCTCCTATCTTGTTTTATTTCTCTGCTGATGACCTTTTTTGTTGTGGTTCGGACTCTCATTTTGGGCAATCCGACATCAGGTTGGACCTCTCTGATGGCTGTCATTCTCTTTCTTGGAGGCATTCAACTCTTGACCATTGGAATTCTCGGTAAGTACATCAGTAAAATTTATTTGGAGACTAAAAAAAGACCACTTTATCTTATCAAAGAAAAAAGCGATCTTCCTGATTTTACAGAAAAAAATAAAGTGAAAAGACTATAATTTTACATGGAAATATGCTAAACTAGAGGGAGTGGATTATCGCCATTGATTTAGGCTTCCTGATTTCCAATCAAGGCACGTGTCGGACAGTTTCTAACAGCCTCTAAGACATCCTGACTAGGAGAAATTTCTTTTTCCAGTTGGTCAGGATTATCGTAAAAACGCACGATTCCATTATCGTGGTAATCAAATAAGTCAGAATAAGTTTGGCAAAGCCCACAGGCGATGCATCGTTCAGGTATAAGTGTGATTTTCATGTTCATATTTATATTGTAATAAGAAAAGTAAAAAAAAACAAGGAGTAAGGTATGGCAAAAGAACCGTGGCAAGAAGATATTTATGATCAAGAAGAAGCAAGAGCAGAGCGTCGGCATCGAAACCACGGAGGGGCTGGTAGGATGGCTAATCGTATTTTGACGATCCTAGCTAGTATTTTCTTTGTAATTGTGGTGGTGATGGTCATCGTTCTCATCTATCTATCATCGGGGGGGAGTAATCGCACAGCAGCCTTAAAAGACTTTCATGATTCTGATGCAAGTGTAGTACAAGTCTCATCTTCAAGCAGTTCTCAGCCTGAGCAGAGTTCAGAGCCAGAATCTACTTCTAGTAGTTCAGAAGAAGCTGCTAATCCTGAAGGAACGATTAAAGTTCTCGCAGGAGAAGGGGAAGCAGCTATTGCCGCTCGTGCAGGAATCTCCATTGCTCAGTTAGAGGCCTTGAATCCTGAGCACATGGCTACAGGATCTTGGTTTGCTAATCCAGGTGATGTTATAAAAATAAAATAGGAGCCGATATGAAAACAATTCAAATTGCTATTGATGGTCCTGCTTCCAGCGGTAAGAGTACGGTCGCAAAGATTATTGCTAAGGATTTTGGATTCACCTACCTTGATACAGGAGCTATGTATCGTGCAGCGACCTATATGGCTCTTAAGAACCAATTAGGAGTTGAAGAAGTCGGAGCCCTTCTAACCTTGTTGGACCAGCATCCAATCAGCTTTGGACGTTCAGAAACTGGAGACCAGCTTGTTTTTGTAGGAGATGTGGATATTACCCATCCTATCCGTGAAAATGAAGTGACCAATCATGTTTCTGCTATTGCAGCAATTCCTCAAGTGCGTGAGAAACTAGTTTCTCTCCAACAAGAAATTGCCCAGCAAGGTGGGATTGTCATGGATGGTCGCGATATTGGAACTGTTGTATTGCCACAAGCAGAATTGAAAATTTTCCTAGTAGCTTCTGTTGATGAGAGAGCAGGGCGCCGTTACAAGGAAAATATTGCCAAGGGAATTGAAACAGACCTTGAAACCCTAAAAAAGGAAATTGCTGCGCGTGACTACAAGGATAGTCATCGGGAGACTTCTCCTCTTAAACAAGCAGAGGACGCTGTCTATCTTGATACAACTGGCTTGAACATTCAAGAAGTAGTTGAAAAAATCAAATCAGAAGCTGAAAAAAGAATGTAAATGTAGAAAAGCCGATAGATGGATATCGGTTTTTTTCTAAATTTGTCAAAATGCTGATTTTAGGGTATAATAGTTGCTGTTCGAGAAATTTTGATTTTCAAAGAATAGTGAATGATGATAAGGAGAAACTATGAACAATTTACCAAATTGTCCAAAATGTAACTCAGAGTATGTCTACGAAGACGGTGCCCTACTGGTTTGCCCAGAGTGTGCTCATGAGTGGAATCCTGCTGAAGTTGCAGAAGCAGAAGAAGGTCTTGTCGCTATCGATGCCAACGGAAATAAATTGGCTGATGGTGATACAGTAACTCTCATCAAGGACTTGAAAGTAAAAGGTGCGCCAAAAGATTTGAAACAAGGGACGCGCGTGAAAAATATCCGCATCGTAGAAGGTGACCACAATATCGACTGTAAGATTGATGGCTTCGGTGCCATGAAACTCAAATCAGAGTTTGTGAAGAAGATTTAAGTATGTCAAAGCACTATAAACTTGTATTTTATAGCCGTATCTTCTTGTTTCTAGCGGCTTTTACGGGAGTTTATCTTGAAATTACCAAGCATGGTGGTTTTGGGATGCTTCTCTATTACACGGTTCTGTCCAATCTCTTGGTAACTATTTTTACCCTCTATCTTCTAAAGGTTATGAGCCGTGTAGGTGAAAACTGGCAAAGACCAAGTCTCTTGCGCTTAAAAGGTGGAGTCACCATGAGTATCATGATTACCTGTGTGATTTACCATTTCCTCTTAGCGCCTATTGCGACTAATTTCTATACCCTAGAAAATTTCCTTTGCCACTATATCGTTCCCCTCTGGTTTTTCGCAGATACCCTCTTGTTTGACAAACAGGGTCAATACAAGATTTGGGATCCAATTGTGTGGACGATTTTACCCTTGCTGTATATGATGTTTGCTCTTTTTAATGGCTTGGTTCTAAAACTCAATATTCCAAATGCCAAGGATAATCCTTTCCCTTACTTCTTTTTGAATGTGAACAAGGGTTGGAATGTCGTATTCAAGTGGTGTCTGATTATCTTTGTTGCCTATATGGTGGCAGGATTTATCTTCTACTTTATCAAGCAAATCAAGAGAAAGTCATCCTAATACTCTTCGAAAATCAAATTCAAACCACGTCAGTTTCGCCTTGCCGTACTCAAGTACAGCCTGCGGCTAGCTTCCTAGTTTGCTCTTTGATTTTCATTGAGTATAAGACACAAGGGATTCATTTTCGAGTTTAAGAAGGAGTCTATACACTAAAGAGGCTTCTTCTTTTCTTGCTTGTTTGATAACGATCAAAAAATAGAAGATAAAGAGAAATATAGAAAGAGATTTCATGAAACAACTTTTAGAACGGGCCAGTATTTTGGCTCTCTCCCTCGTTTTGATTATGTCCTTTTCCATCTCGAGTGCCCTGCCAGCCATGTTTGACTATTATCAAGGTTATCCTAAGGAACAAATTGAGCTCTTGGCGAGCTTGCCTTCCTTCGGGATCATGATGATGTTATTACTAAATGGTTTCTTAGAAAAAATATTTCCTGAGCGCTTACAGATTAGTTTGGGCTTGCTGATTTTATCACTGAGTGGAACAGCACCCTTTTGGTATCAAGCCTACCCCTTTGTCTTTTGGACACGGATTCTTTTTGGTTTGGGTCTTGGGATGATCAATGCCAAGGCTATTTCCATTATCAGTGAACGTTATCAAGGAAAAACGCGAATTCAGATGCTAGGGTTACGCGGTTCTGCAGAGGTCGTTGGCGCTTCTCTCATTACCTTGGCAGTCGGCCAGTTGTTGGCCTTCGGTTGGACAGCTACTTTCTTAGCCTATAGTGCTGGATTTTTGGTACTGACCCTTTATCTGCTCTTTGTCCCTTATGGAAAGGAAAAGAAAGAAGTCAAGAAAAAAGCGAAGGAAATAAGTCGCTTAACTCGAGAAATGAAAGGCTTGATTTTTATCCTAGCTATTGAAGCGGCAGTTGTAGTTTGTACCAATACAGCTATTACTATTCGTATTCCAAGTTTGATGGTGGAAAGAGGACTTGGAGATGCCCAGTTATCTAGTTTTGTTCTTAGTATCATGCAGTTGATCGGGATTGTGGCTGGTGTGAGTTTTTCTTTCTTGATTTCTATCTTTAAAGAGAAACTGCTCCTTTGGTCTGGTATTACCTTCGGTTTAGGGCAAATTGTGATTGCCTTGTCACCATCCTTATGGGTAGTTGTAGCAGGGAGTATTCTGGCTGGTTTTGCCTATAGTGTAGCCTTGACGACGGTCTTTCAACTGGTCTCTGAACGAATTCCAGCTAAACTCCTCAATCAAGCAACTTCATTTGCAGTTTTAGGCTGTAGTTTCGGAGCTTTTACGACTCCATTCGTTCTAGGTGCGATTGGCTTACTAACTCACAATGGGATGTTGGTCTTTGCTATCTTAGGATCTTGGTTAATTGTAACCTCTATCTTTGTCATGTACCTACTTCAAAAGAGAGCTTAGGATTGGTTTCCTAAGTTTTTCTTTTTGTGAATTTTGTACCCATACAATATTTGTTTTAGACCCTTGTTTACAGATTATTTTCTTGATAAAATAGAAGTTATGACGAGATATAAAGCAACTATTTCCTATGATGGTTACGCCTTTGCTGGTTTTCAGCGCCAGCCTCATGCGCGTAGCGTTCAGGAAGAAATTGAAAAAACCTTGACCAGGTTAAATAAAGGGCAAGCTATTACTGTTCACGGTGCTGGTAGGACAGATAGTGGGGTTCATGCTCTGGGACAGGTGCTTCATTTTGACTTGCCCTATCAAATGGATGAGGAAAAACTTCGCTTTGCCTTGGACACCCAGTCCCCTGAAGATATTGATGTGATTTCGATTGATCTGGTAGCGGATGATTTTCATTGCCGTTATGCTAAGCATAGCAAGACCTATGAGTTTATCGTGGATAGAGGACGTCCCAAAAATCCCATGCGCCGTCACTATGCCACCCACTTCCCTTACCCACTTGATGTGGAGAGGATGCAGGAGGCCGTCAAAAAGCTAGAAGGAACCCATGATTTCACTGGCTTTACAGCCTCTGGGACTAGTGTAGAGGATAAGGTTCGCACTATTACAGAAGCCAGTCTTAGGGTTGATGAGACAGGCCAGTTTTTGACTTTTACCTTTTCAGGAAATGGTTTCTTGTATAAACAGATTCGCAATATGGTGGGGACACTGCTCAAAATCGGCAACAAGCGTATGCCAGTAGAGCAGATTGACCTGATCTTGGAGAAAAAGGACAGGCAGCTTGCAGGTCCCACTGCAGCACCAAATGGTTTATATTTAAAGGAGATTCGTTATGAAGAATAATCGTATTTTAGCACTTTCTGGAAATGATATTTTTAGTGGTGGTGGCCTGTCAGCTGATTTGGCTACCTATACTTTGAACGGCTTGCATGGCTTTGTAGCAGTGACTTGTTTGACAGCCTTGACAGAAAAAGGATTTGAAGTCTTTCCAACTGACGATACCATTTTTCAACATGAATTGGATAGCTTGCGTGATGTGGAGTTTGGGGGAATTAAGATTGGTCTTCTCCCTACTGTCAGTGTGGCTGAGAAGGCATTGGACTTTATCAAGAAACGCCCAGGAGTGCCTGTGGTATTGGACCCTGTCTTGGTCTGCAAGGAAACGCACGACGTAGCAGTTAGTGAACTTTGCCAAGAGTTGATTCGCTTTTTCCCTTATGTCAGTGTGATTACGCCTAATCTCCCAGAAGCAGAATTATTATCCGGTCAGGAAATTAAAACCTTGGAAGACATGAAAACTGCAGCGCAGAAATTGCATGATTTAGGAACGCTAGCAGTCATTATCAAGGGAGGCAATCGTCTTAGTCAGGATAAGGCTGTGGATGTCTTTTATGATGGACAGACCTTTACTATCTTAGAAAATCCAGTTATCCAAGGCCAAAATGCTGGTGCAGGTTGTACCTTTGCCTCTAGCATTGCCAGTCACTTGGTTAAAGGTGATAAACTTTTGCCAGCAGTAGAAAGCTCTAAGGCTTTCGTTTATCGTGCTATTGCACAAGCAGATCAGTATGGAGTAAGACAATATGAAGCAAACCAAAACAACTAAAATCGCCCTTGTATCCCTATTAACCGCCCTTTCTGTGGTTCTAGGTTATTTCTTAAAAATCCCAACACCGACAGGCATCCTAACTCTTTTAGATGCGGGTGTCTTCTTCGCAGCCTTCTACTTTGGTAGTCGTGAAGGAGCTGTAGTCGGAGGATTAGCAGGTTTCTTGATTGACCTCTTATCAGGCTATCCCCAGTGGATGTTCTTTAGCTTGGTCAACCATGGCTTGCAGGGATTTTTCGCAGGATTTAAAGGAAAAACTCAGTGGTTAGGCCTCGTTTTGGCAACGATTGCCATGGTAGGGGGTTACGCCTTGGGTTCTACATTGATGAATGGCTGGGCTGCAGCTCTACCAGAAATTTTACCAAATTTCATGCAAAATATGGTAGGGATGATTGTAGGATTTATTCTTAGTCAAAGTATCAAGAAGATTAAGTAAAGAGGCTGTGGAGAAAGTCCTAAGAATTAGAAAAACGCATAGTATCAGGTGTTGAAACCTTGATACTATGCGTTTTATTGTGGGAAGATTTTCCTCATTTTCTAGTGAAATTGAACTTTTTCTAACATCTTTTTATAGATTACTTCTTAATCAATTATCATTTCCATTGTTGTTTCTTGGGGTTTCATCCCTTGTCTTTGATAAAAGCGGAGAGCACCCTCGTTATCATTCCAGACACTTAGGGTTAGATTATGGCAGCCAATTTCTTTAGCATAATTGAGAGCGAATTGATAGAGTTGATCACCAATTTTTTGACCACGAGCATTTTGATCTACACATAAATCTTTGATAAAAAGGGTTTTGATTTCTTGGAGAACAGGATTATCTGTTTTATCTTTTATGGTACAAAATAGGTGTCCGAGAACTTGTCCCTTCTCATCTTCAAAAACAAAAATAGGGGTATGTTCTTGAGAGAGAATATTTTGCAACTCAGAGGAACTATATTTAGTCCCAGTTTGCTTAAAAATATCTGGTCGAGCTTGGTGGTGAAGCGTAAGGATTTGTTGTAATAAATCGAGTAATTTAGGAATATCTTCTTGTTTAGCTTTTCGAATAGTCATGAAGGTTCTTTTTATTGGCTTAGTCTATAAGAAAAGCTTTAGGAGCAATCATTTTTCTTTATGAAGAGTTCTTAAAATAATTAACTGTGTTGACATAATCCAAAGAATGAGAATACTCATGTCCAATAGAGAAACATTTCCGTAGTCGTAAAGGCTGGCTCGCAGAAGATTTGAGGAAGGGACGAAAGGGAGGGCACGGTAAAGATGGTTTACCCACTCAGGTAGTCGATCTGCAGGATACATGAGTGGTGAGAACATGAGTCCAATCATAAGAATTAGCTGCGACATAAGGGTTACTGTATTTGGAGAAAAGGTGTAGGCTATAGCAAATCCCAGACTAATCATAGTAAGACAAATCAGAAGCACAATAAAAACACCAAGAAAAGATGGATGGAGACGAACAGAAAAACGGACATACCCAAGTAGAATAGAAATAAAAACTCCCGGCAAAATGGCAATTAACCACATCCACAAGTCAGCGAGAGAAATGAATATCCTAGGGATGGGTAAGGCACGAATATAATCAAAATGCCCTTCCAACTTATCATTTGCTATAACAGGGGAGGAAATTGTACAACCCATGGAGATAATTCCAATTAAAACAGAACCAGACGAAAGATAGTAGGCAGTAGTCGAATCGATATCGCCAATAACTAGAGGGTAGCCAAAAAGAAGAGAAATGGATAAGAGGAGCTGTGCTAGTGTAAAAAGGATGAAAAGCTCTTTTTGGCGCAAGTAGTTCCAATGAAGTAAGTAAAAAAATTGAGTCATATTAGTTGGTTAGCTCCTCTCTATAAAGGTCAGAAATAGTCAATGTTTTTTGATGAAGAGAGAGATTGGAAATTGTTTTTTGACCAAGTTCTTCTGTCAGTTGTGCTATCAATGGAGCTAGACTTCTTTCCTCAATCTCTAATTGACAACTAACACCATTGATAATTGTATAATCTTCTATTTTGTCTAATATACTTTTAGTCTTAAAATCAAAGCTTATCTGATACAGTTTGTCATGGATGATTTGCTTAACCTTTCCTGATTTGAGCAATCTACCATTATTAAAGAGGGCGTAATTATCTGCATATTTTTCAACCTCCAGAAGATTATGAGTAACGATAATAATGGTATGCCCCTTGCTAGCTAACTTTTGCAATAATTGCCATTGCTTTTCACGACGAATGGGGTCAACATCATTTGTTGGTTCGTCAAGAAGAATGATGTCTGAGCTACCGATTAGTGTCATAGCGAAGGAAGTTAGTCTTTTGAGACCGCCCGAAAGATCCTTACCTTTTTTGTAACGATAGTCTTCAATTTCTAAATCAGTGAGAAGCTGGCTGATTGCTTTTTCTAGTTCTTGGGAACTCAATCCTCGCATTTTTCCAAGTATTTCTAAATTTTGTTCTACGGTTAATTTGTCGAGTGGGGCATATTGTTGAGACATATAACTAATTAAGGTGCGTGCTTGTTTACGATTGTATATAAAAGAAATATCACCATACAAAATATCTCCTTGGTCAGGTTTAGTAAAACCAATCATTTGATTCAATAGAGTAGATTTTCCAGCTCCATTGTGTCCCAAAAAAGCCGTGATTTTTGCTGGTGATATTTCTAAGGAAATATGATTATTGGCTAAGTGCTGACCATCAAAAGATTTAGTCAAATTATCAATTACGAGTTTTGCAGTTGTCATAACTTTAATTCTCCGTACTTAGAAAAAATTTCCCAATCGTCTTCTTTACCTGTGCCGCATGTTGGACATTCATCAAGATAGCGTCCCCAAGAATCGTGTGTGAATGAGGCTCCGTTTTCATAATTGATTTCGTATTGATGGTTAAGGCTAATTGGTTCCGTATATTGAGTTAATAATCGGATAGTTTCATCAACAATGGCAGAAGTCAGTTGAAATATTGCTGGACCATAGGCTATTGTAGGGATTGTTTTTGTAATCGTACGAACACCGTGGAATTGTTCAAGGAATAGAGTGTCAATTTTTGTATAATAAATATTTAAACAATCAAAACAGCCTGTTTGGTAAGGGATAACTGAATAGACACGACCACGACTAACTTGACTGGCGCCAAATATACAGGGAATATTTTTTGTAACGATTGCTTTATTTACGATACGTTGAATATCATATTGAGGTTCATCAATCACACATATCGTAATATCAACATCATCAAGTAAAGGAATCAAGTCACTTACAGAGGTGATACGTATATTATGGGTTTCTACTTCAATATCGGAATTCATTTTTGTAACTTCTCTATGGGCAATTTGAACTTTAGATAAGCCAATATCATCTTCCTTGTATAGAAATTGTCTTCCTAGATTACTTTGCTCAACAATGTCAAAATCCACTATTTTTATCTTTTTAGGTCCCAAGCCTGCTAGTAATGTGAGTATGTTAGAACCCCCACCACCAAGACCTAGTAAAAGGATAGTAGACTGATGAATTTTTTTCTGTGTTGCAATACTATCTTGGAAGCTATTTAAATAGCGACTGAAATAATATATATTTGAATGATAACGTTCTTTAATATCCTGAATTTCGCCCGCTTCTTCGAGAACCCCCTCATTATCTAAGAGTTCAAGAGCGCCTGTGATGTCTTCTTCAGTTAAATCATCATATTTTGTTAGCATGATATTGAGAATATCTTGAAAAGGACGTCCGTCCAAAATATTGACTAAATTCCACATTTTATTATTATCATCCTTAATTTCTGTGGTTATACCAATTTGTAGCCCAATCCTAAATAAATTTTTATGAAGTTTATAAACAGGATATATTTCTTTTATTCTTGGATGATAGAATTTCATTTTAACCTCACTATTTTATTAAAAAAGGAAGACGAGGTGATTATAAATCATATATCCTCGTCTTGCAACTCCTAGTTCCTATTACAAATGGAAATAAGTAGAAAGAAAATGGTGAACCTATCTACTCAATTCCAACAGTAGGAATAAATAGAAAAGAACTCCTCTAAAAACTCAATTTTAAAATGCTAATTTTTCAACCTTTTCTGGTTACTAAACATAGAAAACCGGTAGTTTTTAGAGGTGCCCAAAATTTAGAAAACACCCCAGCTAATATCAGTTTTAGCAATAACTTTACGCACTTGAATATTTTTCATTTTTGTAACTCCTTTCATATTTGATAAGAATATTGTATAATAAATTAACGATTTTTTTATCAGCATGTCATAATTGACGTATTTGACGTTATAATTGGCAAAATCATGCTTGTAGTGAGGAATTTGATGTTAAAAATTGCGATTTGTGATGATTCTAATAGGGATGGTAGTCAGCTAGAAAACTTACTCTTATCTTATAAGGACATCAAAATAGAAACGAGTGTTTATACGAATCCCCAAAAACTATTAGAACAATTGACAGAGAAGTACAGTTGTGTTTTTTTGGATATCGAGATGCCACAGATAACAGGAATTGATATGGCACAAAAAATCCGTAAGGTAAACCCTTTTATCCCGATTATCTTTGTTACCAGTTATCGAGATTATATGGAGCAGGTTTTTGAAGTGCAGACTTTTGATTATTTACTTAAACCAGTGACTTCTAAAAAATTATATAAAACTCTGGATAGAGTGGTACGTTTTTTGAATTTAGGGCAAGCTGTATTTACGTTTACTTTTGGAAAACAGCATTATTCACTGCCTTTAGATGACATTGTATTTTTTGAAAAGGATAAGCGTGCTGTCTTTATTTACACTAAAGATCAGACTTACAAAGCTTTGCTTAAAACGAAAGATATTTTAGAGAAATTACCTGATTACTTTATTCAAATTCATTCTTCCTATATTATCAATCCTAGATATGTGACAGAGTTTGATTCGCAAATAGTCACAATTTTAAATGGAATGGATGAAAATCACCTTCCAATTAGCCGAAAATTTCAAACGTCTTTTAGAGAAAAGTATTATTATTATCTGAGTGAGAGGAATTTTTAATGTTAGTCAGTTTGCGGATTGTGAGTATTCTGTTTGATTTATTTTTGGGAATTATTTTCTTTTATAGACCTCTGTCCCAAAAAGAAAAGTCTAGGAGAATTTGTATCTTTACTTCTCTCCTTTTATTTTTCCATGCCTTGTTGACGATATTATTTTCAGGAGCTAATCTTTTCTTAGTAGGGAATCTTATTCTCAGTATCGCAGAGTATTATTTTTTAGGTCTTTATTTTGGATATGCTGTTCAAGAATCTTCGTTTTGGATTTTTTGTCAGATGAGTCTAACTTTACTAGCTGGTACTATACTCAATCAAGCAGTGCAACTATTTTCCCCTTTATCAGTCATTTCAGAAAATCTAATAGCCATGCTTTTTTATCTCGCTGTAGCTTTTCTTTTATCATTGCTAGTGACCCTGGTTCTTCGACAACTTTTTCGTGCACATCAAAAGTTAGTTTATACTGTTTCTAAAGGGACTTGGTTATACCAGTTTATTGTACCATTTTTGTCCATTTGTTTTGCTTTTACAGTATCAGCGATTCAAGGGCAAGTGTTTGAGAAGGATTATCTTTCTTTTGTTTCTGTATTAGCCCTCATTGTGTTAACGTTCTCTTCTCTCTATTTCACCCTATATCTTTCTCAGCAACAACAGAGGTATTATCAAAGCATACTAGAGACGGAACAGATGACCTTTCAACTGAGAGAAATGAAACAATCTAAAAAAGATTATAGGAGGATTCAAAGGATTCAACACGATTTGAAAAATCAACATTTAATCCTCCTTGCACTTTTAAAAGAAGATCCTGAACAAGCGAAGTCTTATCTCCAAAGCATGACAAATAGTATAGAGAACCAAACTGTCTGTTACTCCAAGAATACAACAATTAACTTTTTACTCAATCAAAAATTACAGGATAAGGTAGAGGACATACAATTGGAAATTGATTGTTTTGTACCTCAACGATTAGAAATCAATCCAGATATTTTAGCGGTTTTACTTGGTAATTTGTTGGACAATAGTCTTGAAGCCTGTATGCGCTTGAGTAATAAAGAAGATAGGGTCTTGATCTTAGGAATACGATATTTTCAGAAGAAACTCTTTATTGCTATCGAGAATTCATTTGATGAGAATGAATTGGTAATACGAAAGGAACGTCAGACAGAGGGATGGGGGCTTAAAAATATTGAGAGACTTGTAACCAATCATAGGGGAACAATGAAGAATTTCATTCAGAATGGACGTCATAAAACAGAAGTGATTCTTCTTGTCTAACTAGGGTTTGTTGCTATCTTAATCAAAATAAAGCAAGTCTTTGCTGGTGCTTGTAAAGAGGTCGAAGCCATCCTTGGTAACAACACCGCAGTCTTCGATACGGACACCGACCTTACCAGGGATATAGATACCTGGTTCAACAGAGAAGCACATGCCTTCTTCGATGACCATGTCGTTTCCTTCCATGATAGATGGGAATTCGTGGACATCCATACCGATACCGTGACCGAGACGGTGGTTGAAGTACTCACCGTAACCAGCTTTTTCGATGACTTCACGGGCAGCGCGGTCCACTTCATGGGCAGTCACACCCGGCTTGATAAAGTCAAGAGCAGCTTGTTGGGCTTCAAGGGTCAAGTTGTAAATATCTTTCTTGAATTGGTCAGGTTTGCCGACTGCGACTGTACGAGTCATATCTGACGCATAGCCGTTGACTAGAACACCCAGGTCAAAGAGGAGAAGAGCATTATTTTCAACTTTGTTAGCTGCTGGAATGCCGTGTGGATTTGCAGCGTTATCGCCAGTCAAGACCATAGTATCAAAACTCATTTCATAACCTTCACGCTTCATGGCAAAGTCGATTTGGGCGATGATATCTGTCTCTGTCTTATCAAGAGAAATATTATCAAAACCAACCTTAACAGCCTTGTCCGCATAGAGACCTGCAACCATCATTTTTTGCACTTCGTCAGCTGATTTGATGAGTCGCATGCGTTGGATACGAGGAGTGAGGTTGTCAAACTCAGCAGTTTCAAAAACGGTTTTTAAACCATGATATTTGGTCAAGATAAGATTGTCAAACTCAACAGCGACACGTTTTAAATCAAGCTGTGGAAGAGCATGTTTCATTTTTTGCCATGGATTTTCAGAATCCACATAGCCCACAACTGGGAAGGAAACAGTGCTGCTTGCACGCTCAACCTCAAGGGCTGGGACAAAGAGGAGGGGTTCTTGATCCGCTAGGATAAAAAGGAACATTTGGCGTTCATGGGGATCACTGTAAAAGCCAGTGAGGTAATTGATTGTGACGGGGTCAGATACGACAGCGACGTCTAGTTTTTCTGATTCAAGATATGTTACGATTTGTTGTAATTTAGACATATGCTACCTTCTTTCTACCCCTCTATTTTGGCAAAAAAAGAGAGAAAATGCAAGGGAGAAGGGTAAAAGAACAGACAAAAAGAACTCCGACAAGATAACGGAGTTCTTTGATATCATTTTCCTTTGTTTAAGAAAAGTCAGCCTTGCTTTTGACATCACTGTACTCTTCAGCGATTTCTTGGCTGAGAATATCTTCATAAGCAGAGAGTTGGATGTCCTGACCGTATTTCTTCTTGAGGGCAGTAGTGACTAGGCGATAAGCCAGATTGGCATTACGAGAGAGGATAGGTCCGTGGAAGTAGGAACCAAAGACATTCTTGTAATGAACCCCTTCGCCGACTTTTTCTTCGTTATTTCCATTTCCATAGACAACCTGTCCCAGTGGTTTTTGGTCATCGGAGAGGAAGGTACGGCCCTGGTGATTTTCAAAGCCATAGTAGGTTTCATCGAAATCTTCATTGTGAATCTTGATGTCACCGATAAAGCGGTTATTGGTCTGGTTGAGGGTGTAGTGTCCCATGACCCCTAGCCCTTCGATGCGTTTGCCTGAAGCTTCAATATAATATTGCCCCAATAGTTGGAAACCACCACAGATAGCCAGAACCACACCGTCGTTTTGGATGTAGTTGTCAATGCTCTTTTTTTTAGCAGGTAGGTCGTCTGCAATGATACTTTGTTCAAAGTCTTGACCGCCACCGAAAAAGGCAATGTCGTAGTGATTTTCATCAAAGTTATCATGGAGAGAAACGATGTCAACCGTCACATGGGCTCCCAGTTTTTCAGCCACATACTTGAGCATGAGGATGTTTCCATTGTCCCCGTAGGTATTCATGAGGTTTCCATAGAGGTGGGCAATGTTGAGCTGATAAGGGTAATTGCCAGCTTTTGAGGAAAGTGAAGTATAAACCATTAGTTCATCTCCTTTCTAACAATTTGACGACTAGCCAGCAGTTCACGGAATTCCAGCATAGCAGTATAGGTAGCCAGGATATAGGCATGCTTGCAGTCTTGGTTCTCAATGGTCTTGAGAACTTGCTCCAGACTATTTGTTTCAGTGATTTTCTCAGCTGGATAGCCAGTTACTCGTAGACGACGTGCAATTTCAGAATGGCGAACACCGCCAGCGTTGATTTCAGGGATGTCCATCTCAGTGATTTGTTCAAAATCAGCATCCCAGATCCAGCTTGTATCAATTCCGTCTGCATAGTTAGCGTTAAGGAGGACAGATAGGCTAAATGGATAAGGTGCTAGTTTAATCATTTCGATAGCTTGGGTTGCACCGACTGGATTTTTAATTAAGACAAGGGTACATTCCTTGTCACCGATATGGAAGGTTTCTTGGCGTCCAAAGACAGCACGGCTCTTATCAAATCCCTGTTTGATGAGTTGTGAATCTGCACCAAGGAAACGGGCGATGGCAACCGCAGCTAGGGCGTTGTAGATATTGTAGAGTCCACCGATTTGAATACCGTACTCTTGGCCGTCAATGACGAAGCGAGAGTGATTGTTGGTCAACTCAACCAAGTCTGTCAAGCGATAGTCCAGATCAGGACGTTTACATCCACAGCCTTCACAGATATAGGCACCCAAATTTGCATAGGTATTATGCTCATATTTGAGGATTCCTTGGCAGTCAGGACAGAGAATCCCTTCGGTATTGTAGTGAGCCAGCTGGGCTGGGCCTTTCTCCAAGTCAAAACCAAAATACTCTACAGGATTTGGAATAGCTGGCTTGTAGAAAAGTGGACTGTCTCCATTAAGAAGAACAGTGGCAGTAGGCACCTTACGAATAGCATCCAAAATCATCTTATAAGTTGTGTAAATCTCACCATAGCGGTCCATCTGGTCGCGGAAGATATTAGTAATGACAAAAAGACTTGGCTGGATGTAGTCACAGATACGAGATAGACTGGCTTCGTCGATTTCAAGAACGGCAATGTTTTTCCCAGTTTTAGAAGATTTGGCTGTTAAGAAGGTTGTCGTAATCCCTGTAATCATGTTGGCACCGCTTGGGTTGGTCAGAACTTGACCATAAACCTCTTTTAAAATGCCGACAGTGAGGGCAGTTGTTAGGGTTTTTCCATTTGTTCCAGTGACCACGACAATCTCGTAGTTCTTAGCTAGGTTTTGTAAAATATCTTTATCAAATTGAAGGGCGACTTTTCCTGGAAGCGTACTTCCACGTCCAAGACGGCTTAAAACGAAGTGGGAAGAACGCCCAGCAAGAAGGCCCAAAGTAGTTTTTAAGTTCATGTTTCTATTATATCATAAAAGAGGGAAAAGACAGATTCGAGATTTCGCAGAAATAAAAACAGCCCGAAGAGGGCTGTTCGATACGATTAAATCTCAACTTAAATCGCAAACAAGTCATTCAAGTTCTCAGCCAAGGTTGGGTGAGTGAAGATTTGTTTTGTGAAGTAAGTGTAAGGAATCTTGTTGTCCATAGCAACAGTGATGATGTTGATGATTTCTTGAGAACCTTCTGAGAAGATGCTTGCTCCAAGAATTTCTTTTGTTTCAGTATTAACAACAGCTTTGAAGGCACCGCGAAGGTCTCCATTTACGTGACCACGAGGCATTGCTGCAACAGGGATTTCTTTCACTGCGTATGGAAGTTTCGAATCAGCTGCTTGGCTTTCAGTCAAACCAACTTGTGAAAGTGCAGGTGTGATGAACATAGTATTTGGCACATTGAGACGGTCTTCAAGTGTGTAGCTGCCATCTCCAGCAAGGTAGCTGTAAACAACACGGAAGTCATCAAGTGAAATGTAAGTAAATTGAAGGCCACCGTTGACATCTCCAACTGCAAAGACACCAGGAACGTTTGTTTGACAATGTTTGTCTACTTTAATAGCACCACGTTCAGTTAGTTCAATATCTGTATTTTCAAGTTGAAGTGGTTCTACATTTGGTTTGCGTCCAGTTGCGTAGAGAAGGGCATCGAAACGGTAAGTTTCGTTTTCAGTTACGACAAGGACTTGGTCACCATCGTTTTTGATTTCAGTAGTATGGATATTTTGAAGCAATTCAATGCCATCTTCTTCCATGTATTGTTTAGCAAGAGCTGCGATGGAAGGTTCTGCACGAGGTAGGAAAGTATCCAAGGCATCTAGGACTGTGACCTTGCTTCCAAGTTTGTTGTAAAGGCCAGCAAATTCAAGACCGATATTTCCGCCACCAAGGATTCCAAGTTTTTCAGGCAACTTGTCCAAGTTTTGGATACCTGTTGAGTCAAAGACGTTTTTGCTTGTAGCAAGTCCAGGGATTGGCAAGACGTTTGAAACAGCACCAGTATTGATGACGATTGTTTCCGCAGTCAGTTCTTTCTTTTCATCACCAGCTTGGATTTCGATGACTTTATTTGAAAGGAAGTGAGCTTCCGCATCAAAGATGTCCACGCCTGTACCAGCAACAGTAGCATAGTTTTTACCGTTGAGGCGACCAGTGATCGTGTTTTTGGTAGCAATCACTTCTTCAAAAGACAAGTCTTTCTCAGCAGCAACTAGCAAAGTTTTAGTTGGGATACATCCGATGTTGATACAAGTTCCACCGTACATAGCTTTGCTACGTTCAATGAGGGCAACTTTTTTGCCAGCTGAAGCCAATTTACCAGCTAGAGTTTTACCAGCTTTACCAAATCCGATAACGATTAAATCATAAGTTAACATTTAGAGTTCCTCCTATTCGCATTTCATTCTAGCACAAGAAAAAAACTTTTGCACAATTCTGCTACGAAAAAGACAGAAAAAGATAAAAACGCTTTCCAGACAAAAAACTAGTAATTTTTTGACAAGCTTGATAAACTAAAATCCTATCTATTTTTATATAAGATAGAATAAATGTTCGAAAATAGGAGGTTTTATGAAATCGAATCGTTATATTATTGCCTTTGCTGGGGTCATTTTACACTTAATGCTGGGTTCTACTTATGCTTGGAGTGTTTATCGTAACCCTATTATTGAAAAAACGGGATGGGATCAGGCTTCTGTTGCCTTTGCCTTTAGTCTAGCAATCTTTTGTTTGGGCTTATCGGCTGCATTTATGGGGCGTTTGGTAGAAAAATTTGGTCCGAGAGTCATGGGGAGTCTATCTGCTTTTCTATACGCAGGTGGAAATATCTTAACAGGATTTGCAATAGATCGTCAGGAGCTGTGGTTGTTGTATCTCGCTTATGGAATTTTAGGTGGGCTTGGTTTGGGAGCAGGCTATATTACCCCTGTGTCAACGATTATAAAATGGTTTCCTGATAAACGTGGTCTCGCAACAGGTTTAGCGATTATGGGGTTTGGTTTTGCTTCTTTATTGACTAGTCCTATAGCGCAACATCTCATCGCAGGGGTAGGGCTTGTAGAAACTTTTTATATTTTAGGTGCAAGTTACTTTATTATCATGCTCCTAGCTTCACAATTCATTAAGCGTCCAAATGAGCAAGAACTTGCAATTTTATCTGTTTCAGGGAAAGAAAAAATAGATTCTCTGACGCAAGGGATGACTGCAAATCAGGCTCTAAAAAGCAATCGGTTTTATATACTTTGGATTATTTTCTTTATCAACATAGCTTGTGGTTTAGGCTTAATTTCAGCGGCATCGCCAATGGCACAGGAGATGGCTGGCTTGTCTACAAGTCATGCAGCAGTAATGGTGGGCGTTTTAGGGATTTTCAATGGATTTGGTCGCTTGCTCTGGGCGAGCTTATCTGACTATATCGGTCGCCCCCTAACCTTTAGTATATTACTGCTTGTCAATCTTTTCTTTTCTCTCTCACTTTGGCTCTTTACAGATTCCGTTTTATTTGTAGTCGCTATGTCTATTTTGATGACTTGCTATGGAGCTGGTTTTTCATTGATTCCAGCTTATCTCAGTGATATTTTTGGAACCAAGGAATTGGCCGCTCTGCATGGTTATATTTTAACAGCTTGGGCCATGGCTGGTTTAGCGGGACCTATTTTATTAGCAGAGACTTATAAAATGGCTCATTCTTACACACAAACCTTGTTCGTTTTTATCATTTTATATAGTATCGCCTTGGCTTTGTCTTATTATCTAGGTCGTTCAATCAAAAAGGAAAGCCAAAAACCGCTTACATGATTTTCTGTAGAAATGGGGCTATCTTTTGCTCAGGTCTTGTGTTATACTAGATAGGTTGCAAAGAAAACAGTACTTTTCTTTTGTGGAAAAGAAGCAACACGATTTTGTATCCAGTATATGAAAATACGTCATAAAAAGAAAAGTATAAACTAAGTCCTATAGGGTGGCTTCGCACCACCTTTAGAAAGAAGAATAACGTGAAATTTAATGAATTAAACTTGTCTGCTGATTTGCTAGCAGAGATTGAAAGAGCTGGTTTTGTAGAAGCCAGTCCTATCCAAGAACAAACCATTCCTTTGGCCCTTGAAGGCAAGGATGTTATCGGTCAAGCTCAGACTGGTACAGGAAAAACTGCAGCCTTTGGCTTACCTACCCTTGAAAAAATCCGTACAGAAGAAGCGACCATCCAAGCTTTGGTTATCGCTCCAACTCGTGAACTAGCTGTCCAAAGTCAAGAAGAACTCTTCCGCTTTGGTCGTAGTAAGGGAGTCAAAGTCCGTTCAGTATATGGTGGATCAAGCATCGAAAAACAAATTAAGGCTCTTAAATCTGGTGCCCATATCGTGGTGGGAACTCCAGGTCGCCTTTTGGACTTGATTAAACGCAAGGCCTTGAAATTACAAGATATTGAAACTCTTATCCTTGACGAAGCGGATGAAATGCTCAACATGGGCTTCCTTGAAGACATTGAAGCTATCATCTCCCGTGTCCCTGAAAACCGTCAAACTCTACTCTTCTCAGCAACTATGCCAGATGCTATCAAACGTATCGGTGTTCAGTTTATGAAAGAACCTGAGCATGTGAAGATTGCTGCTAAGGAATTGACAACAGAATTGGTTGACCAATACTATATCCGAGTTAAAGAACAAGAAAAATTTGACACCATGACTCGTCTCATGGATGTGGAGCAACCTGAGCTTGCTATCGTATTTGGTCGTACAAAACGCCGTGTAGATGAATTGACTCGTGGTTTGAAAATCCGTGGCTTCCGTGCAGAAGGAATTCATGGAGACCTAGACCAAAACAAACGTCTTCGTGTCCTTCGTGATTTTAAAAACGGTAATCTGGATGTTCTAGTTGCGACAGACGTTGCAGCGCGTGGCTTGGATATTTCAGGTGTGACCCATGTCTACAACTACGATATTCCACAAGATCCTGAAAGTTATGTTCACCGTATCGGTCGAACAGGTCGTGCTGGTAAGTCAGGTCAGTCTATTACTTTCGTATCACCAAATGAAATGGGCTACCTCCAAATTATTGAAAACTTGACCAAGAAACGCATGAAAGGTCTCAAACCTGCAAGTGCAGAAGAAGCCTTCCAAGCTAAAAAACAGGTAGCTCTCAAGAAAATCGAACGTGATTTTGCAGATGAGACAATCCGTGCCAACTTTGAGAAATTTGGTAAGGATGCTCGTAAGCTAGCTGCTGAGTTTACTCCAGAAGAATTGGCAATGTATATCTTGAGTCTGACTGTTCAAGATCCTGATAGCCTTCCTGAAGTGGAGATTGCGCGTGAAAAACCACTGCCATTTAAACCATCAGGTAATGGCTTCGGTGGTAAAGCTAAGGGAGGTCGTCGTGGAGATGACCGTCGTGATAATCGCCGTGGAGACAACCGTCGTGGTGGTCGCCGTGATGATTTCAAAAAAGGAAGTCGTGGCAACGATCGTTTTGATAAGGAAAAACGTTACCGTAAGGATAATAAAAAACCACGCAATACTTCAAGCGAAAAGAAAACAGGCTTTGTTATTCGTAACAAGGGTGATAAATAAGAAAAGCGGTTCAAAATGAATCGCTTTTTTATATAAGGAGACCGAATGTGAAAAAAGATAAATAAAATTGTTGTATTATCTTTTTATAATGTTATGATACACAAAAATAGGCAGCTTGTCAATAGAAAAGGGAAAATTTAATTAAAAATATTCTTGTTTTTAAAAATTGCAAGTCAATAAGGAATTTTCAGATAATTATTGAAAAAGAGACGTTTTTATGTTATAATGATAGCGATTAAATTCGAGGTGAAAAATGGCACATTTATTAGAAAAAACAAGAAAGATTACATCAATTTTGAAGCGCTCAGAGGAGCAGTTGCAGGATGAGCTTCCTTACAACGCTATTACGCGTCAGTTAGCGGATATTATTCATTGCAATGCCTGCATTATCAATAGTAAGGGACGTCTGCTTGGCTATTTTATGCGTTATAAAACAAATACAGATCGCGTAGAGCAATTCTTCCAAACTAAGATTTTCCCAGATGACTACGTTCAAGGGGCTAATATGATTTACGAAACAGAAGCAAACTTGCCTGTTGAGCATGATATGAGTATTTTCCCTGTTGAGAGTAGAGATGATTTTCCAGATGGCTTGACGACTATTGCACCGATTCATGTATCGGGGATTCGTCTTGGTTCTCTGATTATTTGGCGCAATGATAAAAAATTCGAAGATGAGGACTTGATTCTTGTTGAGATTGCCAGTACCGTTGTTGGGATTCAGCTTCTTAACTTCCAGCGTGAGGAAGATGAGAAAAATATCCGTCGCCGTACTGCTGTTACCATGGCGGTTAATACCCTTTCTTACTCCGAACTCCGTGCTGTTTCAGCAATTTTAGGAGAATTAAATGGAAATGAAGGGCAGTTGACTGCGTCAGTGATTGCAGATCGTATCGGAATTACCCGCTCTGTGATTGTCAATGCCCTTCGTAAACTTGAGTCCGCTGGGATTATTGAAAGTCGCTCGCTTGGAATGAAGGGAACCTATCTTAAGGTCTTGATTTCAGATATTTTTGAAGAAGTGAAGAAAAGAGATTACTAATGACTAAGGCTTTGATTTCGATTGACTATACGGAAGATTTTGTTGCTGATAGTGGTAAATTGACAGCAGGGGCTCCAGCCCAGGCTATTTCGGAAGCCATTAGCAAGGTGACTCGATTAGCTTTTGAACGAGGAGATTACATCTTCTTTACCATCGATGCTCATGAAGAAAACGATTGTTTCCATCCAGAAAGTAAGCTATTTCCTCCTCATAATTTGATTGGGACTAGTGGACGAAATTTATACGGAGATTTGGGGACCTTTTATCAAGAGCATGGTTCAGACAGTCGTGTCTTTTGGATGGATAAACGCCATTACTCAGCTTTTTCAGGGACTGACCTAGATATTCGTTTGAGAGAGCGCCGAATTTCTACAGTTATTTTAACCGGAGTCTTGACGGATATCTGTGTCCTGCATACAGCTATCGATGCCTATAATCTAGGTTATGACATCGAGATTGTTCAACCAGCTGTTGCTTCCATCTGGCCTGAAAATCATCAATTTGCCCTAGGTCATTTCAAAAATACACTTGGAGCTAAGTTAGTAGATGAAAATCTAAATGAACTTTCTGAGTAATTTGGTTGACGAAATGAAAAAATTTGAAAAAAAGTGTTGACAAGTATCCCAAAAGTTGATATACTAGTAAAGTAATCGACGCGGGGATGGCGGAATTGGCAGACGCGCAGGACTAAGGATCCTGTGACCGCTTTAGGTCGTGAGGGTTCAAGTCCCTCTCTCCGCATAGGATAAGAGTTAGCTTAGGCTAGCTCTTTTGTATTTCTCTAAAAAATTAGAATCCAGTCAAATGTAGTGGAGAATCAGCGAAAATATGGGAAAGCTGATCCTTGTTTCTGCTTTTGTATAGAAGAATAATAAAGATTATCTTCTTCAAATTCTCCGATATTCTCTAAAGTTTTGTGCAAGTTGCACAGAACTTTTTTGTTTTTTTGGTCATCTTGCCATAGAAATGTAAAGCGTTTTCATTTATAATATAATTATCAAAAGACAAAAGGAGTTCACCTCATGGTAGAATTAAATCTTAAAAATATTTACAAAAAATATCCAAACAGCGAACACTACTCAGTTGAAGACTTCAACTTGGACATCAAAGATAAAGAATTTATCGTTTTCGTAGGTCCTTCAGGATGTGGTAAATCAACAACTCTTCGTATGATTGCTGGTCTTGAAGACATCACAGAAGGTACTGCATCTATCGATGGCGTGGTTGTCAACGACGTAGCTCCAAAAGACCGCGACATCGCTATGGTATTCCAAAACTACGCTCTTTACCCACACATGACTGTTTATGACAACATGGCTTTCGGTTTGAAATTGCGTAAATACAGCAAAGAAGACATCGACAAACGTGTGCAAGAAGCAGCTGAAATTCTTGGATTGAAAGAATTTTTGGAACGTAAACCAGCTGACCTTTCAGGTGGTCAACGTCAACGTGTTGCCATGGGGCGTGCCATCGTCCGTGATGCAAAAGTATTCTTGATGGACGAGCCTTTGTCAAACTTGGATGCTAAACTTCGTGTATCAATGCGTGCTGAAATCGCTAAAATCCACCGTCGTATCGGGGCTACAACTATCTACGTAACTCACGACCAAACAGAAGCGATGACACTTGCAGACCGTATCGTTATCATGTCAGCAACTAAGAACCCTGCTGGTACAGGTACTATCGGACGTGTTGAACAAATCGGTACTCCTCAAGAAGTTTACAAAAACCCAGTGAACAAATTCGTTGCAGGATTCATCGGAAGCCCAGCTATGAACTTCATCAACGTGAAGTTGGTTGGTAGCGAAATTGTTTCTGATGGTTTCCGTTTGAAAGTTCCAGAAGGAGCATTGAAAGTTCTTCGTGAAAAAGGCTACGAAGGTAAAGAATTGATCTTCGGTATTCGTCCAGAAGACGTGAATGCAGAACCTGCTTTCCTTGAAACATTCCCAGAATCAGTTGTGAAAGCTACTATCTCTGTATCAGAATTGCTTGGTTCAGAATCTCACCTTTACTGCCAAGTTGGTAAAGACGAATTTGTTGCCAAAGTTGATGCACGTGACTACTTGCAAACAGGTGCAACAGTTGAGCTTGGATTTGACTTGAACAAAGCACACTTCTTTGATGTAGAAACTGAAAAAACAGTCTATTAAAATAAATAAAATTTAAAGCACTACAAGAAAAGATATCTCTTTATCAATTGTAGTGGAGATATGTCAGTTAATCTAAGGAGAGAAACAGAATGCTTCTCTCCTTTTTGCTAGGGAAGTCATATTATGCATCTATCTTGTGATACCCTTTGAATAAAAATGGTCATCTTATTTGACTTATAGGGTGACTAGCAGATGAAATACTGTTTTCTCTTTCTTCTTTACTAGAAAATATGGTATAATAGAGAGTAAAAATTTTGAAAGAAAGAAAAAGATGAATTTAAAAGATTACATTGCAACAATTGAAAATTATCCAAAGGAAGGGATTACCTTCCGTGATATCAGTCCTTTGATGGCTGATGGGAATGCTTATAGCTACGCTGTTCGTGAAATCGTTCAATATGCTACTGACAAGAAAATTGATATGATCGTAGGTCCTGAGGCTCGTGGATTTATCGTGGGCTGTCCAGTTGCCTTTGAGTTGGGAATTGGCTTTGCACCTGTTCGTAAACCAGGAAAATTGCCACGTGAAGTCATTTCTGCTGACTATGAAAAAGAGTACGGTGTTGATACCTTGACTATGCATGCGGATGCCATCAAGCCAGGTCAACGTGTTCTTATCGTAGATGATCTCTTGGCAACAGGTGGAACTGTTAAGGCAACCATCGAGATGATTGAAAAACTTGGTGGTGTTGTAGCAGGTTGTGCCTTCCTTGTTGAATTGGATGAATTGAACGGCCGTGAAAAAATCGGTGACTACGATTACAAAGTTTTGATGCATTATTAATGAAAAACAGTCCCTAGGGCTGTTTTCTCTACATTAGGATATAAAAATAGACTATAGCTAGTTAGAGAAAAACTATAATTGAAAACTATATCTTCTTGCAGTATAATAAAAGGACTAAGTGTTTGAGATTTAGTTTCATACTCAATGAAAATCAAAGAGCAAACTAGGAAACTAGCCGTAAGCTGCTCAAAGTACAGCTTTGAGGTTACAGATAAAACTGACGAAGTCAGCTCAAAACACTGTTTTGAGGTTGCAGATAGAACTGATGAAGTCAGTAACATATACGTACGGCAAGGTAACGTTGACGCGATTTGAAGAGATTTTCGAAGAGTTTCAAACATATGTAATGATTCCTGAAAGAGTACAGTTAGGAGAGGGTTATGCCGATTCGAATTGATAAAAAATTACCAGCTGTTGAGATTTTACGGACAGAGAATATCTTTGTCATGGATGATCAACGTGCTGCCCACCAAGATATTCGCCCTTTGAAGATTTTAATTTTAAATCTCATGCCACAGAAAATGGTCACAGAAACCCAGTTGTTGCGCCATTTGGCCAATACACCCCTGCAACTGGATATTGATTTTCTCTATATGGAGAGCCACCGTTCTAAGACAACTCGTTCAGAGCACATGGAGACCTTTTATAAAACTTTTCCTGAAGTCAAGGATGAGTATTTTGATGGGATGATCATCACGGGTGCTCCAGTTGAGCATTTACCATTTGAGGAAGTGGACTATTGGGAGGAATTTAGCCAGGTGCTTGAGTGGTCTAAGACCCATGTCTATTCGACCCTTCATATCTGTTGGGGTGCTCAAGCCGGGCTTTATCTGCGCTATGGAGTGGAAAAATACCAGATGGACAGTAAGTTATCGGGTATCTATCCTCAGGACACCTTAAAGGAAGGTCATCTTCTCTTTAGAGGTTTTGACGATAGCTATGTATCTCCTCATTCTCGGCACACGGAGATTTCTAAGGAAGAGGTCTTAAACAAAACCAATCTCGAGATTTTGTCAGAAGGTCCTCAGGTTGGGGTTTCGATTTTGGCTAGTCGTGATTTGCGTGAAATTTATAGTTTTGGGCATTTGGAATATGACCGTGATACCTTGGCAAAAGAGTATTTTAGGGACCGTGATGCAGGTTTAGATCCACATATTCCAGAAAATTACTTTAAGGATGATGATGTCAATCAGACCCCTTGTCTTTGTTGGTCTTCATCAGCAGCCCTCTTTTTCAGTAACTGGGTGAATTATGCGGTCTATCAGGAAACCCCTTTTGACTGGAGAAAAATTCAAGATGATGCATCCGCATTTGGGTATTTATAAGAGGAATTATGACATATTTAGACGCTTTTAAATCAGGGAACTTGGTTTTACCGAGTGCCCTGCTCTTGCATTTTAAGGAACTCTTTCCTTCTAGCGACGATTTTCTGGTCTGGCAATTTTTCTATTTGCAAAATACGACAGGTTTGGAAGAAATGTCGCCAAGCCAGATTGCTGACAGGATTGGCAAGGAAATTTCGGATGTCAACCAGTCCATCTCTAATCTGACGGAGAGGGGACTTCTCCAGTATCGAACCATTGAATTGAATGGTGAAATTGAATTGCTTTTTGATGCTAGTTTGGCTTTGGAACGTTTGGATGACTTGCTTGAAGCCGCTCATTCAAGTTCAGACCAGTTGACACCTCAAAATCAGCTCAAGGATTTGGTAGAAACCTTCCAGCAGGAGTTGGGACGCTTGTTGACACCTTTTGAAATTGAGGATTTGACCAAGACACTAAAAGAAGATGGGACCAGTGCTGATCTGATTAAGGAAGCTCTTCGTGAAGCTGTTTTAAATGGAAAAGCAAACTGGAAGTACATTCAGGCGATTTTGAGAAATTGGCGCCATGAAGGTATCAAAAGTGTGGCTCAAATCGAGGCTAAGCGGGCAGAAAGAGAAGCAAGCAATCCTCAGTTGACACAGGTATCGGCAGATTTCAGAAATGCCATGGATCTCTGGAAGGATTAATCCATGTAAGCAGGCTTGAAATCCGAGTAAGATTTGCAAGCTGTGTCTAATTGTGATAAAATAAATAGAAAATAAATTGAAAAAAGAGGTATGTGAAATGTCACGTAAACCATTTATCGCTGGTAACTGGAAAATGAACAAAAATCCAGAAGAAGCTAAAGCATTCGTTGAAGCAGTTGCATCAAAACTTCCTTCATCAGATCTTGTTGAAGCAGGTATCGCTGCTCCAGCTCTTGATTTGACAACTGTTCTTGCTGCTGCAAAAGGTTCAAACCTTAAAGTTGCTGCTCAAAACTGCTACTTTGAAAATGCAGGTGCTTTCACTGGTGAAACAAGCCCACAAGTTTTGAAAGAAATCGGTACTGACTACGTTGTTATCGGTCACTCAGAACGCCGTGACTACTTCCATGAAACTGACGAAGATATCAACAAAAAAGCAAAAGCAATCTTTGCAAACGGTATGCTTCCAATTATCTGTTGTGGTGAATCACTTGAAACTTACGAAGCTGGTAAAGCTGCTGAATTCGTAGGTGCTCAAGTATCTGCTGCATTGGCTGGATTGACTGCTGAACAAGTTGCTGCATCAGTTATCGCTTACGAGCCAATCTGGGCTATCGGTACTGGTAAATCAGCTTCACAAGACGACGCACAAAAAATGTGTAAAGTGGTTCGTGATGTTGTAGCTGCTGACTTTGGTCAAGAAGTTGCAGATAAAGTTCGTGTTCAATACGGTGGTTCTGTTAAACCTGAGAACGTTGCTTCATACATGGCTTGTCCAGACGTTGACGGTGCCCTTGTAGGTGGTGCGTCACTTGAAGCTGAAAGCTTCTTGGCTTTGCTTGACTTTGTAAAATAATCAGTAAGTAGCAAAAGCTAGGTGGAACAGCATTCAGATGTCTGTTCCATTTTTTATAGGAGAGGAAAGATTGAAAACAAAAATTGGAAAAATTGGATTAGCCAGTATCTGTTTACTAGGCTTTGCAACGAGCCATGTCGCTGCAAATGAAACTGAAGTTTCAAAAACTTCGCAGGATACAACGACAGTTTCAAGTAGTTCAGAGCAAAATCAGTCTTCTAATAAAACTCAAACGAGCACAGGTGTAAAGACCAATGTTGCTGCCCACTGGGATGGGGATTATTATGTAAAGGCTGATGGATCTAAAGCTCAAAGTGAATGGATTTTTGATAATAACTACAAAGCTTGGTTTTATCTCAAATCAGACGGTCGTTATGCTCAAAATGAGTGGCGGGGCAGCTATTACCTAAAATCAGGTGGCTACATGGCTCAAAATGAATGGCTTTATGATAATAATTACAAGAGTTGGTTTTATCTCAAGTCAGATGGGGCTTATGCCCATCAAGAATGGCAATTGATTGGAAATAAGTGGTATTACTTCAAGAAGTGGGGTTACATGGCTAAAAGCCAATGGCAAGGAAGTTATTTCTTGAATGGTCAAGGTGCCATGATGCAAAATGAATGGCTTTATGATCCAGCCTATTCTGCTTATTTTTATCTAAAATCCGATGGAACTTATGCCAACCAAGAGTGGCAAAAAGTGGGCGGCAAATGGTACTATTTCAAGAAGTGGGGCTATATGGCTCGGAATGAGTGGCAAGGCAACTACTATTTGACTGGAAGTGGTGCCATGGCGACTGACGAAGTGATTATGGATGGTGCTCGCTATATCTTTGCGGCCTCTGGTGAGCTCAAAGAAAAGAAAGATTTGAATGTCGGCTGGGTTCACAGAGATGGTAAACGCTATTTCTTTAATAATAGAGAAGAGCAAGTTGGAACCGAACATGCTAAGAAAGTTATTGATATTAGTGAGCACAATGGTCGTATCAATGATTGGAAAAAGGTTATTGATGAGAACGAGGTGGATGGTGTCATTGTTCGTCTAGGTTATAGCGGTAAAGAAGACAAGGAATTGGCGCATAACATTAAGGAGTTAAACCGTCTGGGAATTCCTTATGGTGTCTATCTCTATACCTATGCTGAAAATGAGACCGATGCTGAGAATGACGCTGAACAGACCATTGAACTTCTGAAGAAATACAATATGAACTTGTCTTACCCTATCTACTATGATGTTGAGAACTGGGAGTATGTGAATAAAAGTAAGCGTGCTCCGAGTGATACAGGTACTTGGGTTAAGATTATCAACAAGTACATGGAGACGATGAAGCAGGCGGGCTATCAAAATGTGTATGTCTATAGCTATCGTAGTTTATTACAGACGCGTTTAAAACACCCAGATATTTTAAAACATGTAAACTGGGTAGCGGCCTATACCAATGCTTTAGAATGGGAAAATCCTCATTATTCAGGAGAAAAAGGTTGGCAGTATACCTCTTCTGAATACATGAAAGGAATCCAAGGGCGCGTGGATGTCAGTGTTTGGTATTAAGCTCTGATTAGAAAGAGGGATGTGATAGTAGCACCCTCTTTTTCTTTGTTTTATGGCAGTTCATCCTCGAGTAAATTCAAGATCTCGCTAGGAAATAAATCTTATATGGTAGATTGAATATAGACCAGGACATTGCGGTTGCTAAAACATTTTTAGAAATTCATTTGTCTTTCCTAATCGACTTGGCTCCCTCTTATTTCAATCTATTATAGTCTTGGGGAATTTCTTCAAACCACGTCAGCGTGGTCAGTTCTACCTGCGACCTCAAAACTTGTACTTTGGTTAAGCTGGGTTTAGTTTCCTAGTTTGCTGATGGATTTCCATTGACTATAAGCATCCAGACCTCTTTTTCGTCTTCTAAAGAATTCTTAAATTATCAGTCTATTGCAACTTTTCTCATGTGGGTCATTTGGCTTGCTATTGTCTTTCCTTAGTAGTATACTAAGGTAGTAATCATTAAGAAGTGGTTACATAAAAATAATGAATGAGGTAAAATAAAATGGTAGAATTGAAAAAAGAAGCAGCAAAAGATGTCGCAACATTAACAAAAGCAGCGCCAGTAGCATTGGCAAAAACAAAGGAAGTTTTGAATCAAGCAGTAGCAGATTTGTATGTAGCGCATATTGCTCTTCATCAAGTGCACTGGTACATGCGTGGACGCGGCTTTATGGTATGGCATCCAAAAATGGATGAGTACATGGATGCTCTTGATGGTCATTTAGATGAAATCAGCGAACGCTTGATCACACTTGGTGGAAGCCCATTCTCTACTTTGACAGAGTTCCTTCAAAACAGTGAAATCGAAGAAGAAGCTGGTGAATACCGTAATGTTGAAGAAAGCTTGGAACGTGTTCTAGCTATTTATCGCTACCTCATCACTCTTTTCCAAAAAGCGTTGGATGTGACTGACGAAGAAGGCGATGATGTTACAAACGATATTTTTGTTGGTGCTAAGGCTGAACTTGAGAAAACAGTTTGGATGCTTGCCGCAGAACTTGGACAAGCACCTGGTTTGTAAGAAACAAGACAACATAGATAAATCTGTAGGAAATTTCTTACAGATTTTTTCTATTTTGTAAGCTATTCCAAACCAGTCTTTTTTTGAGTTTTTTGATAAAATAGTACTATCAGTGAAAAGGATGGAAGCATGACTAAGAAAATCGTAGCTATTTGGGCCCAGGATGAAGAGGGTGTGATTGGGAAGGATAATCGTCTGCCTTGGCATTTGCCAGCAGAACTGCAACATTTCAAGGAAACAACTCTGAATCATGCTATCTTGATGGGGCGGGTAACCTTTGATGGGATGGGACGTCGCCTGCTTCCAAAACGGGAAACCCTGATTTTGACGCGTAATCCGGAAGAAAAGATAGATGGGGTTGCTACTTTTCAGGACGTCCAGTCTGTTCTCGACTGGTATCAGGCTCAAGACAAGAATCTCTATATTCTCGGTGGGAAGCAGATTTTTCAGGCTTTTGAACCCTACCTTGATGAAGTGATTGTGACTCACATTCATGCTCGGGTGGAGGGAGATACCTATTTTCCTGAGGAGTTTGACCTGTCCCTTTTTGAGACAGTTTCAAGCAAATTCTATACCAAAGATGAGAAAAATTCTTATGATTTTACCATCCAATACCGCAAGAGAAAGGAAGTCTAATGGAACGGAGTTTATTTGGTTTATTCACGGCTTTTCTGTGTTTCATCTGCCTTCTGGCAGGAGCACAGGCTTTTCGTAAAAAGCGTTACGGGCTTTCTATCCTCCTTTGGTTAAATGCCTTTACCAATCTGGTCAATAGTATTCATGCTTTTTACATGACCTTATTTTAGATAGAATGACAGTATAGAATGGAAGGAAATCATGTCTACAAATAGAAAAAATGATATGATGGTTTATTGCTCATTTTGTGGCAAAAACCAAGAAGAAGTACAAAAAATAATCGCTGGCAACAATGCTTTTATTTGTAATGAATGCGTGGAGTTAGCTCAAGAAATCATTCGAGAAGAATTGGTTGAGGAAGTCTTGGCAGACTTGTCTGAGGTGCCAAAACCAATTGAACTCCTCCATATCTTGAACCACTATGTTATCGGTCAAGATCGTGCCAAGCGTGCCTTGGCAGTGGCAGTTTACAACCACTACAAACGTATCAACTTCCACGATACGCGTGAAGAGTCAGAAGATGTGGATCTGCAGAAGTCAAACATCTTGATGATTGGCCCAACTGGTTCAGGAAAAACATTCCTTGCCCAGACCTTGGCTAAGAGCTTGAATGTGCCTTTTGCGATTGCTGATGCGACAGCTCTGACTGAGGCTGGTTATGTGGGTGAGGATGTAGAAAATATCCTCCTCAAACTCCTGCAGGCTGCTGACTTTAATATCGAGCGTGCAGAGCGTGGCATTATCTACGTAGATGAAATTGACAAGATTGCCAAGAAGAGCGAGAATGTATCGATCACACGTGACGTTTCTGGTGAAGGGGTGCAACAAGCCCTTCTCAAGATTATCGAGGGAACTGTTGCCAGCGTACCGCCTCAAGGTGGACGTAAACATCCACAACAAGAGATGATTCAAGTCGATACCAAAAATATCCTCTTCATCGTGGGTGGTGCTTTTGATGGTATTGAAGAAATCGTCAAACAACGTCTGGGTGAAAAAGTCATCGGATTTGGTCAAAACAACAAGGCGATTGACGAAAACAGCTCATACATGCAAGAAATCATCGCAGAAGACATTCAAAAATTCGGGATTATTCCTGAGTTGATTGGGCGCTTGCCTGTCTTTGCTGCTCTTGAGCAATTGACAGTAGATGATTTGGTTCGTATCTTGAAAGAGCCAAGAAATGCTTTGGTCAAACAGTACCAAACCTTGCTATCTTATGATGATGTTGAGTTGGAATTTGACGACGAAGCCCTTCAAGAGATTGCTAATAAAGCAATCGAACGGAAGACAGGGGCGCGTGGACTTCGCTCCATCATCGAAGAAACCATGCTAGATGTCATGTTTGAAGTACCGAGTCAGGAAAATGTGAAATTGGTTCGCATCACAAAAGAAGCTGTCGATGGAACGGATAAACCAATCCTAGAAACAGCTTAGAGGTGACTATGGAACTGAATACACACAATGCTGAAATCTTGCTCAGTGCGGCTAATAAATCCCACTATCCGCAGGATGAACTACCAGAAATCGCTCTTGCAGGGCGTTCAAATGTTGGTAAATCTAGCTTTATCAATACCATGCTGAACCGTAAAAATCTGGCTCGTACATCAGGTAAACCTGGTAAAACTCAGCTTCTCAACTTCTTTAACATTGACGACAAGATGCGCTTTGTGGATGTGCCTGGCTATGGCTATGCCCGCGTTTCCAAAAAGGAGCGTGAAAAGTGGGGGCGTATGATTGAGGAGTATCTGACAACTCGAGAAAATCTCCGTGCGGTAGTCAGTTTAGTTGACCTTCGTCATGACCCGTCAACAGATGATGTACAGATGTACGAATTTCTCAAGTATTATGAGATTCCAGTTATCATTGTGGCGACCAAGGCGGACAAGATTCCTCGTGGTAAATGGAACAAGCACGAATCAGCAATCAAAAAGAAATTAAACTTTGACCCAAGTGACGACTTTATTCTCTTTTCATCTGTCAGCAAGGCAGGGATGGATGAGGCTTGGGATGCAATCTTAGAAAAATTGTGAGGAAAAGAAAATGGCAAAAACAATTCATACAGACAAAGCTCCAAAGGCTATCGGACCATATGTTCAAGGAAAAATCGTTGGCAACCTTTTGTTTGCTAGTGGTCAAGTTCCTCTCTCTCCTGAAACTGGGGAAATGGTTGGAGAAACGATTCAAGAACAGACAGAACAAGTCTTGAAAAACATTGGTGCTATTTTGGCAGAAGCAGGAACAGACTTTGACCATGTTGTTAAAACAACTTGCTTCTTGAGCGATATGAACGACTTCGTTCCTTTTAATGAGGTTTACCAAACGGCCTTTAAAGAGGAATTTCCAGCTCGTTCAGCAGTAGAGGTAGCTCGTCTTCCTCGTGATGTAAAAGTCGAAATCGAAGTCATCGCAGAGATTGGATAAGCTAGTTGAAGTTTGGTGTTGCCAAACTTCTTTTGATATAAGGAGAAAAAGATGACAAAGAAACAACTTCACTTGGTGATTGTAACAGGGATGAGTGGTGCTGGGAAAACCGTGGCCATTCAGTCCTTTGAGGATTTGGGTTATTTTACTATTGATAATATGCCGCCAGCCCTCTTGCCTAAGTTTTTGCAGTTGGTGGAAACAAAGGAAGACGATCCTAAGTTGGCCTTGGTAGTGGATATGCGTAGCCGTTCTTTCTTCTCGGAGATTCAAACTGTTTTGGATGAGCTGGAAAATAAGGAAGAACTGGACTTTAAAATTCTCTTTTTGGACGCAGCAGATAAGGAATTGGTAGCCCGTTACAAGGAAACCAGACGAAGTCACCCACTAGCAGCAGACGGTCGGATTTTGGATGGAATCAAGCTGGAACGTGAGCTCTTGGCACCTTTGAAAAATATGAGTCAAAATGTGGTGGATACGACTGAACTCACTCCACGTGAGCTGCGTAAAACCCTTGCAGAGCAGTTTTCAGATCAAGAACAAGCCCAGTCTTTCCGTATCGAAGTCATGTCTTTCGGCTTTAAATATGGAATCCCAATTGATGCGGACTTGGTTTTTGATGTGCGCTTTTTGCCAAATCCATATTACCTTCCAGAGCTGAGAAACCAAACGGGTGTGGATGAACCAGTTTATGACTATGTCATGAACCATCCTGAGTCAGAAGACTTTTATCAACATTTGTTGGCCTTGATTGAGCCGATTTTACCAAGTTACCAAAAGGAAGGTAAGTCCGTTTTGACCATTGCCATGGGTTGTACGGGTGGACAACACCGTAGTGTGGCTTTTGCCAAACGCTTGGCGCAGGACTTATCCAAGACTTGGCCTGTCAATGAAGGGCATCGTGACAAAGACCGAAGAAAGGAAACGGTAAACCGTTCATGAGAAAACCAAAGATAACGGTGATTGGTGGAGGGACTGGGATCCCTGTCATTCTTAAAAGTCTGCGGGAAAAAGATGTGGAAATCGCTGCTATCGTAACGGTGGCAGATGATGGCGGTTCTTCAGGTGAACTCCGAAAAAATATGCAGCAATTGACACCGCCAGGCGATCTCCGCAATGTCCTTGTAGCCATGTCGGATATGCCTAAGTTTTATGAGAAAGTCTTTCAGTATCGCTTTTCCGAGGATGCCGGAGCCTTTGCTGGCCATCCATTGGGTAATCTCATTATTGCAGGTCTGTCAGAGATGCAGGGTTCGACCTATAATGCCATGCAGTTATTGAGCAAATTTTTCCATACAACTGGGAAGATTTATCCTTCCAGTGACCATCCTTTGACCTTGCATGCAGTCTTTCAAGATGGGACAGAAGTGGCTGGAGAGAGTCATATCGCAGACCATCCAGGCATGATTGACCATGTCTATGTGACCAATACTCTCAACGATGATACGCCTCTGGCCAGTCGTCGAGTAGTGCAGACCATTCTTGAAAGTGACATGATTGTCCTCGGACCTGGTTCTCTCTTTACCTCTATTTTGCCCAATATCGTGATTAAGGAAATCGGGCAGGCGCTTTTGGAAACTAAGGCAGAAATCGCCTATGTCTGCAATATCATGACCCAACGTGGGGAGACAGAACATTTTACAGATAGTGACCACGTGGAGGTCCTGCATCGTCACCTTGGTCGACCTTTTATCGATACGGTCTTGGTGAATATCGAAAAAGTGCCTCAGGAATATATGAATTCCAACCGTTTTGATGAATACTTGGTGCAAGTGGAACATGATTTTGCTGGTCTTTGTAAGCAAGTTCCGCGCGTGATTTCATCCAACTTCCTCCGTCTGGAAAATGGTGGTGCCTTCCACGATGGGGATTTGCTCGTGGATGAGTTGATGCGGATTATACAGGTGAGAAAATGAGTTTCACAGTAGCAGTAAAAGAAGAAATCCTAGGTCAGCACCATCTGAGCCGGCATGAATTATCTGCCATTATCAAGATGTCTGGTAGCATCGGTCTCTCGACTTCGGGCTTGACCTTGTCCGTCGTGACAGAAAATGCCAAGCTGGCTCGTCACCTCTATGAGTCCTTTCTCCATTTCTACGAAATCAAATCGGAAATCCGACACCACCAGCGGAGCAATCTTCGCAAGAATCGAGTCTATACCGTTTTTACAGATGAAAAGGTGCAGGACCTGCTGAGTGATTTGCACTTGGCAGACTCCTTCTTTGGCCTAGAAACAGGTATTGATGGGGCGATTTTATCGGACGAGGAAGCAGGGCGCGCCTATCTCTGTGGTGCTTTCTTGGCAAATGGAAGCATTCGTGACCCTGAGTCAGGCAAGTATCAGTTGGAAATCAGTTCTGTTTATCTGGACCATGCGCAAGGGATTGCCTCCCTTCTCCAGCAGTTTTTGCTGGATGCCAAGGTGCTTGAGCGCAAGAAGGGGGCTGTGACCTATCTCCAGCGTGCCGAAGACATTATGGACTTCCTGATTGTAATCGGGGCAATGCAGGCGCGTGATGATTTTGAGCGGATTAAGATTTTGCGAGAAACCCGTAATGACCTCAATAGAGCCAATAATGCCGAGACAGCTAATATCGCTCGGACAGTTTCTGCCAGCATGAAGACTATCAACAATATCAGCAAAATTAAAGATATCATGGGCTTAGAAAATCTGCCAGTGGATTTGCAGGAAGTAGCGCAACTGCGGATTCAGCACCCAGACTACTCTATCCAGCAGTTAGCAGATAGCCTCAGCACCCCTCTGACCAAAAGTGGCGTCAACCACAGACTCAGAAAGATAAACAAATTAGCCGAAGAGCTATAAAACCACGAATCCTATGTGACTCGTGGTTCTTTTTTATAAACTGGTTGAGTGTTTTGGTTGTACTTTTTGCTCAGGGTCGATATAGTTGATAGCATTATTGACAGCAGTTGGAGCTTCTCCGAGGCCTGTCGCAATCAGATCAATTTTTCCGTCATAGTAGCAGCAGTCACCGATAGCATAGATACCTGCTTGGCTGGATTCCTGTTTGCTGTTGACGATAATCTTGTGACGGTTGAGGTCGAGGCCCCAGTTTTTAAGATTACCAACAGAAGATTTGAAACCATAGTTGACAAAGAGGTGGTCTAGGTCAATCGTTTCTGTTTCATCAGATTTGACTTTTGTGATTTCCAGCTTGTCGAGCATTTTTCCATCTCCAAGGAGTTGGCTAGGGACGAATGGTGTCTTGGTGGTCACAGATGATTCCTGTAAGGCTTGGACACTGTGTTCCAAGGCACGGAAATTATCTCTGCGGTGAACAAGGGTAGTTGGTGCGATTTTTTCAAAAGCCAAAGCCCAATCAACAGCCGAGTCTCCCCCACCAAGAATGGTCACTTTCTTACCAGCGTATTGCTGGATGTTGGAAACGTGGTAGTGGATATTTTCATAGCCTTCAACGCCTTCAAGTTCCAGCGGACGTGGTTTGAAGGCCCCGCCACCCATAGCGATGATAACTGTTTTAGTCAGGTGACTTCCTTTAGAAGTGGTAATGGCAAATCCTTCTTCTTGTTTTTCAATCTCAAGAACCGTTTCGTTGAGATGAATAGGGGTATCAAATCCATTTAGCTGTTCAATCAAGCGGTTAGTCAACTCTTCTCCAGTCAGGTTTGGGAAGCCTGGTACGTCGAGGATTTCCTTTTCAGGATAGAGAATAGCAGGTTGTCCACCTAGTTGGGGAAGGGAGTCGATGATTTGGACCTTGGCTTGGCGTAGATGGGCATAAAAGGATGCAAAAAGCCCGACAGGACCACCACCTACAATGGTAATATCATAGAGTTGAGACATAGTTTCTCCTTTGTTTTTTCTAGTCAGTTTATTTTATCATATTTTTGCTCAATGTAAAATGAACTAGGATAGGGAAAAAAATGCCAGAAAATGGTATAATAGGACGAAAGTGTTTTGATAGGGAGGATATCAGGGATGAATTTTCAACAATTATCCAATCTGCAATATTGGACCAGTTTGTTTGCAAGTCCATGGACGATAGCTATCAATCTGATTGATATTTTGATTGTTGCTTATATTTTATACCATTTTACAAAAGCTATTGCAGGAACCAAGATTATGATTTTGGTACGTGGAGTTTTGGTGTTTATTTTAGCTCAAATCCTTGCAAATATGATTGGCTTGACTACGATTTCTTGGTTAATCAATCAAATTATTACTTATGGGGTTATTGCGGCGGTTGTTATCTTCTCTCCAGAGATTCGGACTGGTTTGGAACGTTTGGGAAGAGCGACAGATTTCTTTTCCAATGCCCCTATTAGTGCTGAGGAACAGATGATTCGTGCCTTTGTTAAGTCTGTTGAATACATGAGTCCTCGTAAAATCGGGGCCTTGGTTGCTATTCAGCGTGTACGTACCTTGCAGGAGTATATTTCGACAGGAATTCCCTTGGATGCTAAGATTTCTGCAGAACTTCTCATTAACATTTTTATTCCCAACACTCCCCTACATGATGGTGCGGTGATTATCAGAGAAGAACGTATCGCTGTGACGTCTGCCTATCTGCCCTTGACAGAAAGTACAGGAATTTCCAAGGAATTTGGGACCAGACACCGGGCGGCTATCGGTTTATCAGAAGTCTCAGATGCCTTGACTTTTGTCGTATCAGAGGAAACGGGAGGAATTTCGATAACCTATAATGGAAGCTTTAAGCACAACCTAACACTTGATGAATTTGAAACAGAATTACGTGAAATCTTACTTCCAAAAGAGGAAGCAGGTCTTAGTTTTAAAGAACGATTGCTAGGAGGATGGAAACATGAGAAAAAATAGTTTATATATCATATCCTCACTCTTTTTTGCTTGTGTCTTATTTGTCTATGCTACGGCGACGAATTTTCAAAACAGTACCAGTGCTAGGCAGGTAAAAACGGAAACCTATACGAATACAGTAACAAATGTCCCTATTGACATCCGCTATAATAGTGATGAGTATTTTATTAGTGGTTTTGCTTCAGAAGTATCAGTGGTATTGACTGGTGCAAATCGCCTATCGCTAGCTAGTGAAATGCAAGAAAGCACACGTAAATTCAAGGTTACTGCTGACCTAACAGATGCCAGTGTTGGAACGATTGAAGTTCCTTTGAGCATTGAAGATTTACCCAATGGGCTGACCGCTGTGGCGACTCCGCAAAAAATTACAGTCAAGGTTGGTAAGAAGGCTCAGAAGGATAAGGTAAAGGTTGTACCAGAGATTGACCCTAGTCAAATTGATAGTCGGGTACAGATTGAAAATGTCACGGTGTCAGATGAAGAAGTGTCGATTACGAGTGACCAAGAGACATTGGATAGAATTGATAAGATTATCGCTGTCTTGCCAACCAGCGAACGCATAACAGGTAATTACAGTGGTTCAGTACCTTTGCAGGCAATTGACCGCAATGGTGTTGTCTTACCGGCAGTTATCACTCCCTTTGATACAATAATGAAGGTGACTACAAAACCAGTAGCACCAAGTTCAAGTACATCAAATTCAACTACAAGCAGTTCATCGGAGACATCTTCGTCAACGAAAGCAACTAGTTCAAAAACGAATTAAAAATAGAAAAAGGATTTTATAAAAATGGGTAAATATTTTGGGACTGATGGAGTCCGTGGAGAAGCTAATGTAGAACTTACTCCGGAATTAGCCTTTAAACTAGGTCGTTTTGGAGGCTATGTTCTTAGCCAACATGAAACGGAAGCACCGAAAGTTTTTGTAGGACGTGATACACGTATTTCAGGGGAAATGCTAGAATCTGCCTTGGTAGCTGGTCTTCTTTCAGTTGGTATTCACGTATACAAACTAGGCGTTTTGGCAACACCAGCAGTAGCTTACTTGGTTAAAACTGAGGGAGCCAGTGCAGGTGTCATGATTTCTGCTAGCCACAACCCAGCCCTTGATAACGGAATCAAGTTTTTTGGCGGTGATGGCTTCAAACTAGATGACGAAAAAGAAGCAGAAATTGAAGCCTTGCTAGATGCTGAGGAAGACACTCTTCCTCGTCCAAGTGCAGAAGGCTTGGGCACCTTGGTAGATTATCCAGAAGGCTTGCGTAAGTATGAAGGCTACCTTGTTTCAACTGGAACTCCTCTTGATGGAATGAAGGTTGCCTTGGATACAGCTAATGGAGCAGCTTCTACCAGTGCCCGTCAAATTTTTGCAGACCTTGGTGCTCAATTGACGGTTATAGGGGAAACACCAGATGGTCTTAACATTAACCTTAATGTTGGTTCTACGCACCCAGAAGCCCTTCAAGAAGTGGTCAAAGAAAGCGGGTCAGCTATCGGTTTGGCCTTTGACGGAGACAGTGACCGTTTGATTGCGGTTGATGAGAATGGCGACATCGTTGATGGTGACAAGATTATGTACATCATCGGAAAATACCTTTCTGAAAAAGGACAATTGGCTCAAAATACAATTGTGACAACCGTGATGTCTAACCTTGGTTTCCACAAGGCCTTGGACCGTGAAGGTATTAACAAGGTAGTCACTGCAGTTGGCGACCGCTACGTTGTTGAAGAAATGAGAAAATCAGGCTACAACCTTGGTGGTGAACAGTCTGGGCACGTCATCTTGATGGATTACAATACAACAGGTGATGGCCAATTATCTGCTGTTCAATTGACCAAAATCATGAAGGAAACTGGTAAGAGCTTGTCAGAGTTGGCAGCAGAAGTAACCATTTATCCACAAAAATTAGTCAATATCCGAGTGGAAAATGCCATGAAGGAAAAGGCTATGGAAGTTCCAGCTATCAAGGCAATCATCGAGAAGATGGAAGAAGAAATGGCAGGGAATGGCCGTATCCTTGTTCGTCCAAGTGGAACAGAGCCCCTTTTGCGTGTTATGGCAGAAGCGCCTACAACAGAAGAAGTAGACTACTATGTTGATACCATCGCAGACGTAGTTCGAGCTGAAATCGGGATTGACTAAATCCGAGAAAACTAGATGAAAATAAAAAATTATGGTACAATAGCTTATAATATTGTAGCCGAGGGAGAAAGACATGAATCTTAAACGTGAACAAGAATTTGTTAGTCAGTATCATTTTGATGCGCGTAATTTTGAATGGGAAAATGAAAATGGAGCTCCTGAAACTAAGGTGGATGTGAACTTCCAATTGCTCCAACATGACCAAGAAAATCAAGTGACTTCCTTGATTGTCATCTTGACCTTTATGATTGTATTTGATAAGTTTGTCATCAGTGGAACCATTTCACAGGTAAATCATATCGATGGCCGTATTGTCAATGAACCAAGTGAATTGAGCCAAGAAGAAGTGGAAACTTTGGCTCGCCCAAGTTTGAACATGCTCAACCGTTTGACTTACGAAGTAACTGAAATTGCATTAGACTTACCAGGAATCAATTTGGAGTTCTAATATGAAACTAGCTGTTATTACAGATTCTTCTGCCTATCTCAGTGCAGAGACCTTGCAAAGAGAAGATTTGTATGTCTTGGATATTCCTGTCAATATTGATGGTGAGGAGTATGTCGAAGGTATCAATCTGACTGCTGAGGAATTTTACCAAAAAATGGCTCAGGCTTCTGAATTGCCTAAGACCAGTCAACCAAGTATTGCCAAGTTAGATGAAATTTTAACTTCGCTCAAAGAACAAGGTTATACACATGCCTTGGGGCTTTTCCTATCTTCTGGAATTTCAGGTTTTTACCAAAATATACAGTATATGATAGATGAATATGAGGGCTTAACCATTGCTTTTCCAGACACTTTGATTACAAGTGCTCCTCTGGGTATCATGGTTGAAAGCGTCTTTAATTGGAGTGACCAGGGCGATGATTTTGCCAGCATTCAGGATAAGCTAGCCATTCAAATCAGTCGTACGTCAGCCTTTATCATGGTAGATGATTTGGATCATTTGGTGAAAGGTGGACGCCTTTCAAATGGTGCTGCTATTTTGGGTAATTTGCTTAGCATTAAGCCAATCCTCTATTTCAATGACCAAGGTGTGATTGAAGTTTACGAAAAAGTTCGTACGGAAAAGAAAGCAACCAAGCGCTTAATTGAGATTATCAAGGAAGCAACAGCTTCAGGGCAATATCGTGTCATTGTCATTCATGGGAATGCTCCTGAAAAGGCTGAGGAATTGCGTCAGCACTTGATTGAATCTGGATTGAGTTCAGATGTTTCACTTGCTACATTTGGTAGTGTCATTGGAACCCACCTAGGAGCAGGAAGTATTGCCTTGGGTTATATTCCAGTGATTTAGTTGGCGCTTCTAGGCTAGTTAAGAAATCTTGTATCATAGCCATTGAACACGGACTACCTGCCTCTTGAAAAAAGATGCCTGTCTTGCCTTTCGTGGGAAGTCAGCGCCATTCCCTATTTTTCATGGGCAGCTAACGTCCTTAGTATCTTAGACAGGAGTAGAGATGAGTATTCGAGTAATTATTGCTGGTTTTAAGGGAAAGATGGGCCAAGCTGCTTGTCAGATGGTCTTGGCTGATCCAGACTTGGACTTGGTAGCAGTTTTGGATCCCTTTGAGTCTGAATCAGAATGGCAGGGAGTTCCTGTTTTCAAGGATAAGGCTGATTTAGCAGGCTTTGAAGCGGATGTCTGGGTAGATTTTACAACTCCAGTTGTTGCCTATGAAAATACACGCTTTGCTCTTGAAAATGGCTTTGCTCCAGTAGTTGGAACGACTGGTTTCACAAGTGAAGAAATTGCAGAGCTAAAAGCATTTTCTCATGCTCAAGATTTGGGTGGTTTGATCGCTCCAAATTTTGCCTTGGGTGCTGTTTTACTCATGCAATTTGCAAGGCAGGCTGCTAAATATTTCCCAAATGTGGAGATTATCGAGCTCCATCATGACAAGAAAAAGGATGCTCCGAGTGGAACAGCTATTAAAACAGCTGAGTTGATGGCAGAAGTTCGAGAGTCTATTCAGCAAGGTGCGCCTGATGAGGAAGAATTGATTGCAGGTGCCCGTGGTGCTGACTTTGATGGCATGCGTATTCACTCAGTTCGTTTGCCAGGTTTGGTAGCCCATCAGGAAGTCATCTTTGGCAATCAAGGAGAAGGATTGACCCTCCGTCATGACTCCTATGATCGTAGCTCCTTCATGACAGGGGTCAATTTGGGAATTAAAGAAGTTGTCAAGCGTCATGAGCTTGTCTATGGATTAGAACACTTATTATGAGATTAACGCAAATGCCTTCTGAATTTCAGAAGGCTTTACCAGTATTAGAAAAAATTAAAGAAGCAGGTTTTGAAGCCTATTTTGTTGGAGGCTCTGTTCGAGATGCCCTTCTCAATCGCCCTATCCATGACGTGGATATTGCGACGTCTTCTTATCCAGAAGAGACCAAGCAGATTTTTCCGCGAACAGCCGATATCGGAATCGAGCATGGAACCGTCTTGGTTTTAGATGGGGATGAGGAGTATGAGGTAACCACCTTTCGAACTGAAGATGTCTATGTGGACTATCGAAGACCAAGTGCGGTTTCCTTTGTGCGCTCGCTAGAAGAAGACCTCAAGCGCCGTGATTTTACAGTCAATGCCTTTGCCTTGGACGAGACAGGGGAAATCATTGACTTGTTCCATGGTTTAGAAGATTTAGAAAATCAAGTTTTGCGGGCGGTTGGCGTGGCTAGTGAGCGTTTTAACGAAGATGCTTTGCGGATTATGCGTGGTTTCCGTTTTCAGGCCAGTCTTGGCTTTGAACTTGAGACAGAAACGTTTAAAGCAATGAAGACCTTGACGCCACTTTTGGAGAAAATTTCTGTGGAGCGTACCTTCGTTGAGTTTGATAAACTCTTGCTGGCTCCGTTTTGGAGAAGGGGTTTGGCTTCCATGATTGAGAGTCAAGCTTATGATTATCTCCCTGATATGGAATCTAGCCAGGACAAGCTCAATAGACTGTTTGATTTGGAGACTGATTTTATCTTTGAATCCTCTGAACAAGCTTGGTCGGCTCTACTGTCGGCTTTGGAGATTGAAAATGCGCAGCCATTTTTGAAAGCTTGGAAGACCTCACGTCAGTTTGCCAAGCAAGTTCAGGATTTGCTGACTATTTTGGCCTTGCGTGAAAAGGGAGAGTTGAGCAAGCGCGATTGTTACCGCTTTGACTTGGATTTACTTTTACAGGCTGAAAATCTTCGTCATGCCCAAGGAAAAGAAGTTAACCCGCAAGCCATCACAGAAACCTACCAGAGTTTGACCATTCATGATAAGAAAGAAATCCAAATCAACGGTGGTATTTTAATCAAGGAATATGGTTATCAGCCGGGCCCAGACTTGGGAGAGATTTTAACAGAGATTGAGTATGCCATTGTCGATGGAACATTGGAAAATGACCGACAAGCCATCCATGCTTATCTGAGGGAGAAAAAATGAGTGATTTTATCGTTGAAAAACTAAGTAAATCCGTCGGTGATAAGACCGTTTTTAAGGATATTTCCTTTATCATCCATGATCTAGATAGAATTGGTTTGATTGGTGTCAATGGGACTGGAAAGACTACCCTTTTGGATGTCCTTTCTGGTGTTTCTGGCTTTGATGGGGATGTCAGTCCCTTTTCAGCTAAGAATGATTACCAGATTGGTTACTTGACCCAGGACCCTGATTTTGATGATAACAAGACGGTCTTGGATACGGTTCTTTCCAGCGACCTCAAGGAAATCCAGCTCATTCGTGAGTATGAGTTGATCATGCTCAACTACAGTGAGGACAAGCAGGCTCGTTTGGAACGGGTCATGGCAGAAATGGACTCTCTCCAAGCTTGGGAAATCGAGAGTCAGGTCAAGACCGTTCTCAGCAAGCTGGGGATTCAGGACTTATCTACTCCTGTTGGGGAATTGTCAGGTGGTCTAAGAAGACGGGTCCAGTTGGCGCAAGTTTTACTTGGCAATCACGACCTTTTGCTTTTGGATGAGCCGACCAACCATCTGGACATTGCGACTATTGAGTGGCTGACCCTCTTTTTAAAAAATTCTAAGAAGACCGTCCTTTTTATCACCCACGATCGTTATTTCCTAGACGCTTTGTCAACACGGATTTTCGAATTGGATCGAGCAGGATTGACTGAGTATCAAGGGAATTATCAGGACTATGTTCGCCTAAAGGCGGAACAGGATGAGCGTGATGCGGCTCTTCTCCACAAAAAGGAACAACTTTATAAGCAAGAATTGGCCTGGATGCGCAGACAACCGCAGGCGCGTGCGACCAAGCAACAAGCTCGTATCAATCGTTTCCATGACCTGAAAAAGGAAGTTTCAGGAAATACTGCTGATACAGACTTGACCATGAACTTTGAAACTAGTCGGATTGGGAAAAAGGTCATCGAGTTTCAGGATGTTTCTTTTGCCTATGAAAACAAGCCTATTTTACAAGATTTTAATCTCTTGGTGCAGGCCAAAGATCGTATCGGAATCGTTGGGGATAACGGTGTTGGAAAATCAACCCTTCTCAACCTGATTGCAGGCAGTCTTGAGCCGACCGAAGGACAAGTTGTGATTGGGGAAACAGTTCGCATTGCCTATTTCTCTCAACAAATTGAGGGCTTGGATGAGAGCAAGCGAGTGATCAATTACCTGCAGGAAGTGGCAGAAGAGGTCAAGACCAGCGGTGGTACTACGACTTCGATTGCAGAGTTGCTGGAGCAGTTCCTTTTCCCACGTTCGACGCATGGAACCTTGATTGAGAAATTGTCAGGTGGAGAGAAAAAACGTCTTTATCTCCTCAAATTGCTTTTGGAAAAACCAAATGTTCTCCTCTTAGACGAGCCAACCAATGATTTGGATATTGCAACCTTGACAGTTTTAGAGAATTTCTTGCAAGGCTTTGCTGGTCCGGTTTTGACTGTTAGTCACGACCGCTATTTCTTGGATAAGGTAGCGACTAAGATTCTGGCTTTTGAGGATGGCAAGATTCGTCCTTTCTTTGGTCATTACACCGACTATCTTGATGAAAAAGCCTTTGAAACAGAGATGGCCAATCAAGTGCAAAAAGCTGAAAAGGAAAAAGTGGTCAAGGTTCGAGAAGACAAGAAACGCATGACCTACCAAGAAAAGCAGGAGTGGGCAAGCATTGAAGACGATATTGAAAACTTGGAAAATCGTATCGCTACTATTGAAGAGGAAATGCAGGCTAACGGCTCTGATTTTGGTAAGCTAGCGACTCTTCAAAAAGAACTGGATGAGAAAAACGAAGCACTCCTTGAAAAATACGAACGCTATGAATATCTAAGTGAATTTGATAGCTAGAAGAATAGAAAAATCCCGTCTCATGACAGGATTTCTCTATTCTTTTTTGGTTTCTTGATGAAAGATATTTTGCCAAGTTTCGTGGCGACGCCAGATACTGGTGTGGATGATGTCATCTAACTCATAGCAGATGAGTTTGGTCTTCTGACTGATGGAAGTGATTTGAATGTCCTTGATAGCAGAATTCAAATCTTTTTCGGCTTTATAGGCCTCTTTATCCATCTGCTCTCCATCTTGACGAATATAGACAAAATCGTCAGCCAAGAGTTCTTCCAGTTGATTTCCCTGATCAATCAATTGTTCGTGCATAAGCAATTTTTTATAGACATTGTCTAAAATCTTATCCTCAGGGATAGGTGCTGGCTCGATATGGACATCGGTATCAAAGACGCCAAAACGTTCCTCCAGCATAGACTCGACTTGATCCGCAATCTCGTGGCTCTCATAAACCGACAAGTCAGGATTCATTTCTAGCGTAATATCAAGGTAGATATTGCTACCGTAGGTACGACCTCTTTGGGACTTAACCTTGCTGATTTTGGGAATTTCCATGATGGCCTTTTGATAATCCTCAAGCAGACGGTCATCAAAACCATCTGAAAGACTAAAGGAAGACTCGATAAAGATATCATAGGCAGTTTTCAAGATAAAGAAAGTGATGATGATAGCAACCAGTTTATCCACAATGGGATAATTGAAACTGCTAGCCAGGATGGCGATAGTAGTTCCAAGTGAAGTAACAGCATCAGAAAGATTGTCCTTGGCGGCAGCCTTTAGCGCCTTGGAGTTGGATTTTTTACTGAGGCGAGTATTGTAGAGATAGACCACAAACATGATTGCTGCAGACATAATTCCTAGAGTTGCACCAAGAGGATCAATGACCGTTTCTTCCCGACTGAGAATCTTCTGAATGGTATCCCTTAGTACATCAAAGCCAACATAGAACATGATAATAGAAGTGACCAAGCTAGCCAAATCTTCAATCTTCCAGTGGCCAAAACGGTGGTCTCGGTCAGCAGGCTGGCGTGCCATCCGGATTCCAATCAAGAGGGCCACATTTCCAATGATGTCCGACACGTTGTTAAAACCATCAGCCACCAAACTGGATGAATGGAGGAGGTGCCCAGTTGCTAATTTGGCTGCAGACAAGATCAAATAGGTTGAAATGCTGATAATGGCCCCACGTTCAGCTAACTTGAGATTTGAGCTAGATTGCTTCATTCAACTTCCTTTCTAGTCACATAGCATTCTACCATTATACTGGTTTTCAAGAGAAAATTCAAATAAGTCAGTTTTTACTCTTTGAAAACTTTCCAAAATTTGGTATAATAGTACTACTCAAGGGAGTAGCTGGCAGAAACCTGTGATAGTGTCGTCATTCCGAATTTTATACTGAAAAGTATGCTTTCCGGCACTATCTTAAACAGCGAGACTTGTTATGATTAACAGGTCTCTTTTTGTTTGTCGTGAAAAGATGCGATGAGGAAAAAGAGAGTCTGTTTTGCACACAATGTCAAGGAGGAGACACATGTCAAAAGAACAAAAACGCCAAGCGTTTTACACTCAGAGTCCTGAAGAGATCTTGCAGGCTGTGGATGCGACCGAGCAAGGTTTGTCATCAAGTGAGGCGGAAAAGCGCCTTGCAGAATTTGGTCACAATGAACTCGAAGAAGGCGAGAAACGATCAATCCTGGTCAAGTTCATCGAGCAATTTAAGGATTTGATGATTATTATCCTAGTTGCGGCAGCTATTTTGTCAGTCGTGACTTCTGGTGGGGAAGATATCGCAGATGCCATTATCATCCTAGCCGTGGTTATCATCAATGCTGCCTTTGGTGTTTACCAAGAAGGGAAAGCAGAAGAAGCTATCGAAGCCCTCAAATCTATGTCAAGTCCAGCTGCCCGCGTTCTTCGTGATGGGCATATGGCGGAAATTGACTCTAAAGAATTGGTACCAGGTGATATCGTTGCCCTCGAAGCAGGTGATGTAGTACCAGCAGACCTACGTTTACTTGAAGCCAACTCTCTTAAAATCGAAGAAGCTGCCCTGACAGGTGAGTCTGTTCCAGTTGAAAAAGACTTGACAGTCGAGCTTGCTGCAGATGCTGGTATTGGTGACCGTGTCAATATGGCCTTCCAAAACTCAAATGTGACTTATGGTCGTGGTCTTGGTGTTGTTGTCAATACAGGGATGTACACGGAAGTTGGTCACATTGCTAGCATGCTTCAAGATGCGGATGAGACGGATACACCACTCAAACAAAACTTGAACAACCTTTCTAAGGTCTTGACCTATGCTATCTTGGTCATTGCCCTTGTTACTTTTGTAGTGGGTGTCTTCATTCAAGGGAAAAGTCCACTTGGTGAGTTGTTGACTTCTGTTGCCCTTGCCGTTGCAGCCATTCCAGAAGGACTTCCTGCTATCGTGACCATCGTTCTTTCCCTTGGTACTCAAGTTTTGGCCAAACGACATTCCATCGTTCGTAAGTTGCCAGCAGTTGAAACACTTGGTTCAACTGAAATCATCGCTTCTGATAAGACTGGTACGCTGACTATGAACAAGATGACAGTCGAAAAAGTCTTCTACGATGCAGTCTTACATGACTCAGCTGATGACATTGAACTAGGTCTTGAAATGCCCCTACTTCGTTCAGTTGTCTTGGCCAATGATACGAAAATAGATGTGGAAGGCAACCTGATTGGTGACCCAACCGAAACAGCCTTTATCCAATATGCCTTGGATAAAGGCTACGATGTCAAAGGATTTTTAGAGAAATATCCTCGTGTAGCTGAGTTGCCATTTGATTCTGAACGTAAGCTCATGTCAACAGTTCATCCACTTGCAGATGGACGCTTCCTCGTAGCTGTTAAAGGTGCGCCAGACCAACTTTTGAAACGTTGTGTTCTTCGTGATAAGGCTGGGGATATTGCTCCTATTGATGAGAAGGTTACAAACCTCATTCATACCAACAACTCTGAAATGGCCCACCAAGCCTTGCGTGTCCTTGCAGGTGCTTATAAGATTATCGATAGCATTCCAGAAAACCTCACTTCTGAAGAGCTTGAAAATGATTTAATCTTTACTGGTTTGATTGGGATGATTGACCCTGAACGTCCTGAGGCAGCTGAGGCTGTTCGTGTGGCTAAGGAAGCTGGAATCCGTCCAATCATGATTACAGGTGACCACCAAGACACTGCAGAAGCTATTGCTAAACGTTTGGGAATCATTGATGCAAATGATACAGAAGGTCACGTTTTAACTGGTGCTGAACTCAATGAACTGTCAGATGAAGACTTTGAAAAAGTTGTTGGCCAGTATTCTGTTTATGCTCGTGTGTCTCCAGAACACAAGGTTCGTATCGTCAAGGCTTGGCAAAAACAAGGTAAAGTCGTTGCCATGACAGGTGATGGTGTCAATGATGCTCCAGCTTTGAAAACAGCCGATATCGGTATCGGTATGGGAATCACTGGTACAGAGGTTTCTAAGGGTGCATCTGACATGATTCTTGCAGATGATAACTTTGCGACCATCATCGTTGCAGTGGAAGAAGGACGTAAGGTCTTCTCAAACATTCAAAAGACTATTCAGTACCTACTTTCTGCCAATACTGCTGAAGTATTAACCATCTTCCTATCAACCTTGTTTGGTTGGGATGTTTTGCAGCCAGTTCATCTTTTGTGGATTAACTTGGTAACGGATACCTTCCCAGCAATTGCACTAGGTGTTGAACCTGCTGAGCCTGGTGTCATGAATCATAAACCGCGTGGACGCAAGGCAAGCTTCTTCTCAGGTGGTGTTTTGAGTTCTATCATCTATCAAGGTGTACTCCAAGCAGCTATTGTTATGAGTGTTTATGGTCTTGCCCTTCTTTACCCAGTTCACGTGGGTGACAATCATGCCATTCACGCAGATGCTCTTACTATGGCCTTTGCAACCCTTGGTTTGATTCAGCTCTTCCATGCCTACAATGTCAAATCTGTTTACCAGTCCATCTTGACAGTTGGTCCATTCAAGTCTAAGACATTTAACTGGTCCATTTTGGTATCCTTCATCCTTCTCATGGCAACAATTGTTGTAGAACCACTTGAAGGAATCTTCCACGTAACCAAACTAGATTTGTCACAATGGGGAATCGTTATGGGCGGAAGCTTCTCAATGATTATCATCGTCGAAATCGTTAAGTTTGTTCAACGTAAACTCGGTTTTGATAAGAATGCGATTTAAGGGAGGTTTCGGATGTCAGCTTATCAATTATCGACCGTATGGCAGGATGAAGCTAGTAATCAAGGAGCTTTTACGGGATTAAATAGACCAACAGCAGGTGCCCGTTTCGAACAAGATTTACCAAAAGGAGAACAAGCTTTTCAGCTTTATTCACTGGGAACACCAAATGGTGTGAAGGTCACTATCTTATTGGAAGAATTACTAGAAGCTGGTTTTGAGCAAGCGACTTACGACTTGTATGAGATTGCTATCATGGATGGGGATCAATTCGGTTCAGACTTTGTAAAGCTAAATCCAAATTCAAAGATTCCAGCCTTGTTGGACCAGTCAGGGGCTGAAGATGTAAGAGTCTTTGAGTCTGCTCATATTCTTCTGTATCTTGCTGAGAAATTTGGAGCCTTTCTACCAAGTAATCCTGTGGAAAAGGTAGAAGTTTTGAATTGGCTATTCTGGCAAGTAGGTGCAGCACCTTTTCTAGGTGGGGGATTTGGACATTTCTTCAATTATGCTCCTGAAAAATTGGAATATCCTATTAACCGTTTTACGATGGAAGTGAAACGCCAGTTGGATTTATTGGATAAGGAATTGGCTCAGAAACCTTATATTGCAGGCAATGACTATACGATTGCAGATATTGCTATCTGGTCTTGGTATGGCCAGTTGGTTCAAGGAAAACTTTATCAAGGTTCTGCAAAATTCTTGGATGCCTCAAGTTATCAGAATCTAGTAAACTGGGCAGAAAAAATTGCCAATCGTCCAGCTGTTAAGCGTGGGATGGAAGTAACTTATAAAGAAATTAAGTAGCGAAAAAGTCATCTTCGGATGGCTTTTTGCTACAGTTGAGGGAAAGGGCTTGCAGTTATCGTCTTTTGTGCTATAATTGCTATAATATAGTAAAAAGCAAGAGGAGTGTGAGGAAATGGAAAAGAAAATTGTGAAGGATATTTTGTTTTTATCTCAGGTGTCTCAGCCAGCAAGTCAGGAAGACCTGTATCTTGCCAGAGATTTACAGAATACACTCTTAGCAAATCGTGAGACCTGTGTCGGTCTGGCTGCCAATATGATTGGGGTGCAGAAGCGCGTGATTATCTTTAATCTTGGCTTGCTTCCCGTGGTCATGTTTAACCCAGTGCTCCTGTCCTTTGAAGGACCTTATGAGACAGAGGAAGGATGTTTGTCCTTGGCTGGAGTTCGACCGACGACCCGCTATGAAACCATAAGGGTTGCCTATCGTGACAGCAAGTGGCAGGAACAGACTATTACTTTAACAGGTTTCCCAGCACAGATCTGCCAGCATGAACTGGATCACTTGGAAGGACGAATCATTTAGGAGGAAAACAAATGAAACGGATAATCTTTGAACTTATTTTTATCGCAACGACCTGGTATATCTTTTTACCGCCTCTTAACCTGACCAGCTGGGAATTTCTCTTTTTCCTCTGTGGGCATTTGCTGGTTGTAGCAATCTTATTTGGCTTTGGCAAGGGGATAAACCTTGTCAAAACGGTTCATGTGCGCCACGGCAAGGCGGAAGCTGCCTTAAATCTTGAGGGTTTCAAAATCAATCGGTTAGGGAAAATCCTTTTAGCTTCTATTGGAGGAATTCTTCTCTTAGCAGCCTTGGTTTCCTTGGTGACTTCTAGCATTTTTCAGGCTAAAAATTATGCCAATGTAGTTACGGTCACGGAAAAAGACTTTACTGAATTTCCTAAGAGTGATACCAGTAAGGTTCCAATCTTAGATAGAAGTACTGCTGAAAAAATTGGTGACCGCTACTTGGGTTCCCTAACAGATAAGGTGTCGCAGTACGTAGCGGCAGACACCTATACTCAATTGACGATTGATGGGAAGCCTTATCGGGTTACACCATTAGAATACGCAGATCCTATCAAGTGGTTTAATAATCAGGCCAAGGGAATCGGCGAGTATATCAAGGTGGACATGGTAACCGGGAATGCCAACTTGGTGGACTTGAAGACACCAATCAAGTATTCGGACTCGGAGTATTTTAACCGCGACGTCAAACGTCACCTGCGCTTGAAGTACCCAACCAAAATCTTCAAGACTCCATCTTTTGAGGTGGACGATGAGGGCAATCCTTTCTATGTAGCAACGGTTTACCAAAAGCAATTTGGACTTGCGGTTCCTCGTCCTGTTTCAGTCATTATATTGGACGCCACAAATGGAGAAACCAAGGAATACAGCTTGTCAGATGTTCCAGAATGGGTGGACAGGGTTTATCCAGCTGAGGAAACTATTGAGCAAATCAACTACAACGGCAAGTACAAGGATGGTTTCTGGAATGCCATGATTTCCAAGAAAAATGTGACCCAGACTACCAAGGGTTATAATTACTTGTCTATTGGTAATGACATCTATCTCTACACAGGTGTGACGTCGGCTAATGCGGATGAGAGTAATCTTGGTTTCATCCTTGAAAATATGCGAACAGGAGAAATCACTAAGTATAGCTTGGCTTCTGCGACCGAAGAATCAGCCCGTGAATCAGCAGAAGGTGCTGTTCAGGAGAAATCTTACAAGGCAACCTTCCCAATCCTCATCAACCTCAATGACAAGCCTCTCTACATCATGGGCTTGAAGGACAATGCTGGCTTGGTCAAAGAGTATGCTTTGGTAGACGCAGTCGAGTACCAAAATGTTATCGTTGCTACGACAGTGGAAGAGATGCTCAGTAAGTATGCCAATAAAAACGACCTTGAAATTGACAGTGCAACAACAGAAAGCATCAAGGGTGTGGTAGCAGACCTCAAATCAGCTGTTATCAAGGGAGACACCGTCTACTTCTTTAAAGTTGATGGGAAGATTTACAAGGTCAAGTCCTCTGTATCAGATGACCTTCCTTACCTTGAAAATGGTAAAACCTTCGAAGGTCAAGTAGGAAAAGACAATTATCTCAAGACCTTTAAAGTACAGTAAAAAAGGTTTATTTAAGAAATATATGTTATAATAAGGTAAATTAAGCCTAATGGAGGACAAACAAATGGGTTTTTATTTGATGCTTGCTTCAATGCTACTCGGACTGTTCGCTTTGAAGGTAGGTTTTTCTCAGTTCAAGGAGAAAAAAGATAAATTCTTATCTATCTTAACAAGTTTAGCTGGGCTAGCCCTTGTTCTCGTAGCTGTCTGGTTAGGATGGCCCAAATAAATAGAGGAGCCTCGGTTAAACCGAGGTTTTTCATACTCTTCGAAAATCTCTTCAAACCACGTCAGCTTCACCTTGCCGTATATATGAGACTGACTTCGTCAGTCTTATCTGCAACCTCAAAACAGTGTTTTGAGCAACCTGCGGCTAGTTTCCTAGTTTGCTCTTTGATTTTCATTGAGTATCAGATGAATTTCTTGGTTGTGGCTAAAAAATATGCTACACTATTAATATGAAAATTTTAATCCCAACAGCAAAAGAAATGAACACAGACTTGCCAAGTATCGAAGCTGCTCCTTTAAAACCAGAAAGTCAGGCCGTACTTGATGCCTTGGCTCTCTATTCTGCCAGTCAATTGGAAAGTTTTTACAAAGTTTCAGCTGAGAAGGCTGCGGAAGAATTTCAAAATATCCAAGCTTTGAAAAGGCAAACTGCTCAACACTATCCAGCCTTGAAACTTTTTGATGGGCTTATGTACCGCAACATTAAGAGAGATAAATTGACCGAGGTGGAACAAGATTATCTTGAAAATCATGTCTTCATTACCTCAGCTTTGTACGGTGTCGTTCCAGCCTTGTCACCTATGGCCCCTCATCGTTTGGACTTTTTGATGAAGTTAAAAGTCGCTGGTAAGACTTTGAAGAGCCATTGGAAGGCAGCCTATGATGAAGCTCTGAAGCAGGAAGAAGTGATTTTCTCTCTCTTGTCGTCCGAGTTTGAGACTGTATTTTCTAAGGAAACTAGAGAAAAGATGGTGACCTTCAAATTCATGGAGGATAGAGGTGGTCAGCTGAAAATTCACTCAACTATTTCCAAGAAAGCGCGTGGTGCTTTCCTGACAGCCCTGATAGAAAATCAAGTACAGACGGTTGAGGAAGCTCGTCGCTTAAGCTTTGCAGGATTTACCTACCGAGAAGATCTGTCACAGCCACAGGAATTGGTTTTTGTAAAGGAAGTATGAAAAGATATTTTTATTTGACAATAGGTATCATCAGCTATTTTAGTTTATAAATGAGAAAAAAGCGAACAAGCTAGTCTTCTGAGTGTCAGAAAAGTAGTCTTGTTCGCTTTTATTATATTAGTTACTTGATCGCATTGATCAAGTCTTGAGCTTGTTTATCAAGTGAGTTTAGGACTGTTTCTTCAAGAACCAATTTTCCGTCTGCCCAGGCAGAGTCATTAACACGTACAGCAGTGAAATCACCAACGACTTGTGTACGGATAAATGGCAAGAGGTCTTTGTAGATAGCGAAGAGTTGATCGTGACCTGCATTGGCTACAGATGATACTGTGACAAACTTGTCTTGAAGGGCAGAAGCGCCGCGTGTATCAGACAAGTCAAGGGCACGAGATAGCCAGTCAAGCAAGTTCTTCACTGTTCCAGGGATAGAGAAGTTGTAGACTGGAGAGAAAATCCAGATGGCATCAGCAGCGAGAACCGCTTCACGAGCAGCCGCTACAGCTGGATGAGTTGGAACTTCCAAATCTTGGCTAAAGAGAGGAAGGGCTGAGTAATCAAGATAGCTAACTTCCGCTTTACCAGAAAGTGCTTTCTCAGCTTCGAGGGCCATTTGGTGGTTGAAAGAACCTTGGCGTAGTGATCCGACGATAAATAATACTTTTTTAGACATGATGTGTCTCCTTTTTCTTAAATTTCCGAGAATTCTCTCGTTGTTATAAAATATATTACAACAAAGCAAAGCAACTTGCAAGAAATTTGCTCAAAGTTTGTTTGAAATTATAAAATTGTAGAATATCTAGTTACTTGCGACTGGAATGCATTTGATTTTCGAAGAGTATTCTAACATTCTCTTGTAATATGATGGCATAAGTGCTAAAATAAACAAGAAAACTCGCAATAGAAACCGCAGAACAGCTATTTTCTGGTATCATTTCATAAATCATTAAAGGAACAATAATGGCATTGAAGAATGCTTCTAAAAAGGGGTGGAGATCATGTAAGGCATAGATTAACAAGTGACGGACAAAATAAATAATAATACACTTGTTAAAGGAGAAAAGATGTTAATAAGAAATTATCGGAAAAATATTGGCCTGATGGCCGGAGTTGAGTTTTTTGCATTTTTAGGGATTACCAGTTTTTGGATTCTCTTTCTCAGTCAAAACGGAATGTCTCTTTGGCAGATTGGACTTCTGGAGAGTATTTTTCATACGACCAGTCTTCTCTGTGAAATTCCATCTGGAATGTTAGCTGACCGCTATTCCTATAAGACCAACCTTTATTTAAGTCGTATAGCAGGGATTGTGTCTTCTATTCTCATGTTGGCTGGGCAGGGAAATTTTTGGATTTATGCACTAGCTATGGCGATAAGTGCCTTGTCTTATAATTTTGATTCAGGAACAAGTGCAGCAATGGTCTATGACTCGGCTGTAGAGGCTGGACTAAAGAAGCGTTATCTATCCATTTCAAGTTTCATATCAGGAGTGTCAGAAGGAACCCAGTCTTTGGGGACCGTTTTGGCAGGATTTTTTGTTCATGGTCAATTGCACCTGACCTACTATATCATGATTGCCACTTCTATCATAGTACTTTTCCTGATCTGGATGCTGAAAGAGCCCAGTGTCAAAGTAGAAAAAGCTGATAGTGTGACCATGAAACAGATTATTTGTACTGTTAAGGATGAGTTGAAGCGAAATCCCATGCTGTTCAACTGGATGATTTTATCTCAGATTGTCGGAACACTCATGTATATGTTTTATTTTTACTATCAAAATCAGTTGCCAGATCTAAGTAGTTGGCAAATTTCAGCAGTTATGTTACTCGGTAGTCTCTTGAATATCCTCGCAATCTATCTAGCAAGTAAAATTGGAAAGAAATATGCTGCCTTGAAGCTTTTTCCTATTCTCGTCCTGCTGACTGGAATCACCTATATGCTGTCCTACTTTGGAACACCTCTAATCTATATTCTGATTTATTTGATTAGTAATGCTCTGCATGCTCTTTTTAAGCCGATTTTTGACAACGATTTGCAAGGGCGCCTTCCAAGTGAAGTAAGGGCAACCATGCTGAGTGTCTATTCTATGATGTTTAGCTTGAGTATGATTGTGTTTTTCCCAATGACAGGCTGGTTGATTGACCATTTCGGCTTTGTGCTAACATTTCTTTATTTAGGATTCTTTTTAGTCATGATTAGCCTTCTACTCCCTATCTTTTTAGGAAAAATGGCTAAAAGAATGGATGATAAAATAATTCCATAGATTAAAAGAACTTCTAAAAACTTGAGTGTCAAGCTCAGGTTTTTTAATAGGTTGATTTTGGAGCTGTCTTTACTTTTATTGCTCGGTTTTAATCAAGAAAAATCGATTTACTTTGAAGGGAGAAATAGAATTGCTTGCTTATACTCAATGAAAATTAAAGAGCAAATTAGGAAGCTAGCCGCAGGTTGCTCAAAGCACAGCTTTGAGGTTGCAGATAAAGCTGACAAAGTTTGAATTGGATTTTCGCAGAGTATTCTTATATTCACTTGTAATAAAGCAAGATAGATGGTAAAATAGACGAGTGAAAAAAAGACAAAACAAAGCAAAAAATAATCTACTGTGGCAGTATGGTCTAGGGATGACGATTTTGTTTGTGGTTATCAGTGTTTCCTTTCTGTATCTGGTTTCTCTTAGCATGAAACCCTATCAAACAGCTAAAAGTGAAGGAGAAAAATTAGCTCAGCAGTATGCAGGATTAGAGCAGGCTGATCAGGTTGACTTATACAATGGCTTGGAATCTTATTATAGCGTTCTTGGTCGTAATAAAAAACAAGAAGCACTTGCTGTCCTGATTGGAAAAGATGACCATAAGATTTACGTTTATCAGCTAAATCAGGGTGTTTCACAAGAAAAAGCAGAAGCGGTTTCTAAGGAAAAAGGAGCTGGCGAGATCGACAAGATTACCTTTGGCCGTTATCAAGATAAGCCAATCTGGGAAGTCAGGTCAGGATCTGATTTTTATCTAGTAGATTTTGAAACAGGAGCATTACTCAATAAGGAGGGCCTATGAAACTATCCAAGCGTGTTTTAGAAATGGAAGAAAGTGTTACTTTAGCTAGTGATGCGAGAGCAAAAAAATTAAAAGCTCAAGGTAAGGATGTCCTTTTCTTGACCTTGGGACAACCAGATTTTCACACCCCTGAAAATATTCAGGATGCAGCAGTTAAAGCTATTCGAGAAGGACAGGCTTCCTTCTATACAGTAGCTTCAGGTCTACCAGAATTAAAAGCTGCGGTGAACACCTACTTCGAGCGCTACTATGGCTATTCTGTCGCAAGTAACGAGGTTACCTTTGCCACAGGTGCTAAGTTCTCACTCTATACTTTCTTTATGGCTGTGGTCAATCCAGGTGATGAAGTCATCATCCCAACCCCATATTGGGTTAGTTATGGAGATCAGGTCAAGATGGCAGAAGGGATTCCAGTTTTTGTTCAAGCTAAAGAAGACAATGATTTTAAAGTTACGGTGGATCAACTAGAACTAGTTAGGACAGATAAGACAAAGGTTTTGGTTCTCAACTCACCATCTAATCCGACTGGTATGATCTATACTCGTGAAGAATTGCTAGCTATCGGAAATTGGGCAGTTGAGCATGATATTCTGATTTTAGCAGATGATATATACGGTCGCCTTGTTTATAATGGAAATGAATTTGTTCCAATCTCAAGTCTATCAGAAGCAATTCGTAAGCAAACTATTGTTATCAACGGTGTATCTAAGGCCTATGCCATGACGGGTTGGCGAGTTGGTTATGCGGTAGGTGATCCTGAAATCATTGCTGCTATGAGCAAATTGACAGGTCAAACAACTTCTAACCTAACTGCTGTTTCACAATATGCAACCATCGAAGCCTTAACAGGACCACAGGATTCTGTTGAGATCATGCGTCAGGCTTTTGAGGAGCGTCTCAATACCATTTATCCGCTATTATGTGAAGTCCCTGGTTTTGAAGTCGTTAAGCCACAAGGAGCCTTCTATCTCTTTCCAAATGTTAAAAAAGCCATGGAGATGAAAGGTTATAGCGATGTAACAGCATTTACAACGGCTATTCTTGAAGAAGTTGGTCTGGCCTTGATTACAGGAGCAGGATTTGGAGCGCCAGAAAATGTCCGCCTCAGCTATGCGACAGACCTAGACACGCTTAAAGAAGCAGTTAAACGCTTGAAAGCATTTATGGGTAGTGAGAATGATTGATCATTTTGAAATTAAGGTAAAGGATTTACAAATTTCAGAAGGATTTTATAGGAGTTTTCTCGCTCCTTTGGGCTATAAATTGGCTTTTAAGACTAGTTCTCTAATCAGTTTTCTTGCCCCAAACAGCCCTCATCCTGGTGGTGATTTTTGGCTGGCTCAGGGGACACAAGATCCTATTCACTTTGCTTTTTTAGCAGAAAATAAGGAAGAGGTTCAAGCTTGTTATGAGGCTGGCTTAGAGGCAGGTGGGCGAGACAATGGAGCTCCTGGTTATCGCAGTGAGCATCCGATTTACTATGCTGCTTTTATGATTGACCCAGATGGGAACAGTATAGAAGTAGTTTGCCATAAAGAATAAAAAAGAAAAGGAAAAATAATGACAAAACGTGTAACGATTATTGATGTAAAAGACTATGTTGGTCAGGAAGTGACGATTGGCGCTTGGGTTGCCAACAAATCAGGAAAAGGGAAAATCGCCTTCTTGCAATTGCGCGATGGAACAGCCTTCTTTCAAGGTGTGGCATTTAAACCAAACTTTGTCGAAAAATTTGGTGAAGAAGTAGGACTTGAGAAGTTTGATGTTATCAAACGCTTGAGCCAAGAAACGTCTGTTTATGTGACAGGTATTGTCAAAGAAGACGAACGTTCTAAGTTTGGCTATGAGTTGGACATTACAGACATCGAAGTGATTGGTGAATCTCAAGACTACCCAATTACACCAAAAGAACACGGAACAGACTTCTTGATGGATAACCGTCACTTGTGGCTTCGTTCTCGTAAGCAAGTGGCCGTAATGCAAATCCGTAACGCTATTATCTATGCAACTTATGAGTTCTTTGACAAGAACGGTTTCATGAAATTTGATAGCCCAATTCTTTCAGGAAATGCGGCAGAAGATTCAACAGAACTTTTCGAAACTGACTACTTCGGAACTCCAGCCTACTTGAGCCAATCAGGTCAGCTTTACTTGGAAGCAGGAGCTATGGCCCTTGGTCGTGTCTTTGACTTTGGTCCCGTATTCCGTGCTGAAAAATCAAAAACACGCCGTCACTTGACTGAGTTCTGGATGATGGACGCAGAGTACTCATACTTGACACACGATGAGTCACTTGACTTGCAAGAAGCTTATGTAAAAGCTCTTCTTCAAGGTGTTCTTGACCGTGCGCCTCAAGCCTTGGAAACATTGGAACGTGATACAGAGCTCTTGAAACGCTACATTTCAGAGCCCTTCAAACGTATCACTTACGATCAAGCCATTGACCTCTTGCAAGAGCATGAGAATGATGAAGACGCTGACTACGAACATCTTGAGCATGGTGATGACTTTGGCTCACCACATGAAACTTGGATTTCAAACCACTTTGGTGTGCCAACTTTTGTCATGAACTATCCAGCAGCCATCAAGGCCTTCTACATGAAACCAGTTCCTGGAAATCCAGAGCGCGTGCTTTGTGCAGACTTGCTTGCACCAGAAGGATATGGAGAAATCATCGGTGGATCTATGCGTGAGGAAGACTACGATGCTCTTGTCGCTAAGATGGATGAACTTGGCATGGATCGTACAGAGTATGAATTCTACCTTGACCTTCGTAAATACGGTACAGTTCCACACGGTGGATTTGGTATTGGTATCGAGCGTATGGTAACCTTCGCAGCAGGAACAAAACACATCCGTGAAGCTATCCCATTCCCACGTATGTTGCACCGTATCAAACCATAAGAATAGGAAAACGCCCATGTGGCGTTTTTTCATGGAAAGGTCTAGAAACGAAAGCAAATATTATCAGGTATAGTGGATTGAAATAAGACAAAAGCGGGTTTTTGCCCAGCCTTTAGTGCTCTTAGAGTTCGAGTCATAGCTAATCTTCTGAAGGTTTTAACAAATAATACTCTTCGAAAATCTCTTCAAACCACGTCAGCGTCGCCTTACCGTACTCAAGTACAGCTTGCGGCTAGCTTCCTAGTTTGCTCTTTGATTTTCATTGAGTATAAGAAGAAAATTTTAGATTTTTAGTTACGTCATAATGTTTGATTTGTAGATAAAAAAAGAGTATAATAAATTAAGCCCATTTAAAATATGCTACTATATTTTAGGGGGGGCTTTTTATTTGCCTTCTCAAAACATATTAACAGATAATCATTACAAAAGGAGTGTAGCAATGTTTAAGAATAAAGGCGTACATGCTCGTTCACAAGTGGAAAAATTTACACGTTATAGCATTCGTAAGGTTAGTTTTGGGGTAGCTAGTGTAGCTGTAGCTACAGGATTGTTTTTCTTAGGTGGGGGCAGCGTTCAAGCAAATTCTCCAGTAGTTCCAGCTAGACCAGAAGTAGGTGCTGAAGGAGGAGTACAGGGAGATAGTGAATCGCTCTCACTTTCAAAAGTGAATGACAATACACTAGCTAGTGAAAGTTCGACAGACTCAGAAATGGAACCGGCGGTATCAGTTCCAGAGGTGCCAGCAACTGTGGAACCACAACCAGAAACAGCAATTGAAGCGTCAGAAGTTACAAAGGTTGATACAAGCAAATTGGAAGCAGCTATTATTCGTATGGAGACAGCCCTTGGCAAAGCAGGAGTATCTGAAAAGACTGCCGCAACCATCGAAAATGCTAAAGCAGAACTAGCTAAGGCTCAAACCTTCCTATCAAATGAAAAAGCAACACAAGAAGAAGTAGATAAAGCTACGCGAGAATTAAAAAACAAAGCTTTCGTTATTGAAAGTATGCCAAAAGCAGAAAAGAAGGAAGCAAACAATAATCAAGACTCGCGTAATGGACAAGTGATTCCTGGTAATGGGGAAAGTGGGTTTAGAGAGGCTACAGGTGCTCAAGAAACTCCGCTTGCAGATGTAGCAAGAGTATCAGATGATGAACTGACAAAAGCTAAACAAGAATTACAAGGTGAAATTACAAAACTTACGGCTAAAATCTCTACTGAGGAAGCAAAGGGAGAGGGTGAGATAGATAAAGAATTTGTTGAACTTTTGAACACGATTAAGACTAAGTCAGAAACTATTTATAACGTAGAAATAGCTAGTCTAACAACTGAAAAAGAAAAGCATGCTGCTCTCCAAAAGCTAAAAGCTCAAAAAGATACTCTTCGTTATTATCAATCAGGTAAAGTTGATTGGGGTGCACCAATCAATAATAATGCTGTTAGATTTGGGAATAATAATGAAACAGGTGTTTTTGCAAATTTAAAGGAAGGTTTTGGTGAACAGAACTTCTCTAGTGCTATTAGTAAACAAAAAGATAGTGGGGATCAACAATTAGGTCCAGATACTAATAGTCCGAATGTTGGTTCAGCTACATATCATTGGAAGGAACTAGAACTTACCAGAGAACAGGCAGCAGATGGCACCAAGCTAAATGGTTGGAAATTAACAAATAATACAGAAAAGGTGACTCTAGTAAAAGGAGAATCCCCTACCAATATCACCCCTAAACCTAACCAAACCTACACTCCGAAATCTGCTAAGCTATATAGCAATAATGATAAAGTAACAGCCACTGGTGGACAAAATAGACCTAATGCAGGTGGTGGTATGTTATCTGGGTTAATTTCTGCAGAGGACATGAAAAAAGTGGGATTAGGAAGGGTTGATAGAGACTATTACTTAGAGTTAGGGAAGAAAGGTAATGGAATTTATCGAGATGTGGATGTTAACCCTAACTCTCTGCTCTTTGTGAATGTTTTACATAATGGAGCTTATGGACCACTTGCTCTACCATCAGAAGGAGAAAATGTTAAATTAACAATAGTAGATGCTTATACTGGTCAAAAACTAACGGAATTGAAGCGTAAAAGTGGAAATTCACAAACGGAGTTTGAGCAAAATCCTGGCAGTGTCGGAAATGGTTGGCGAAATTTACTTCGTGCTGTCCATATCCCAGAGGGAACCACAAAAGTTCGTGTGATTGTTGAAGCAGGAAGTCCAGGACAAACCAACAAAACACTTGGCAATAACTCTATCGAAGATGGTTATATCATTGGAGGTATCGGGATTGCTACAGGTCCAGCCGTTAATATTTCAACTAATATCACTAGTGAAAAGAAATCTGGGAAATATGGGTTTACCGATGATGCTATATATGGTAAAAAACAAACAGGAACAATTGATTTAAACATACGAAACTTAGGTGGAGCGTCTATCACTGGATTCCAAACAAAATATAAAGTAACGATTAAAGTACCGAAAGGTGTTGTACTTGGCTCACTAGGTACGCCAAGTGGTAGGCTAGATTTGAATACTGCTAACGGACAGTCTGCTTGGGAACTAAATAATACATGGACAAGTGATTTTAGATTTGATAAAATTAAGTCAGAGCTAAGTTTTCTTGTTGATTCTTCAAAAAGAGGGATTATAGCTGGAGATAATCGTAAATCAGACTTTATTGTTAAAATTCCATTTGAAACAACAGCAGATTATGTGGGTAGTTCTACCTTTGAAGTTTCAGGTCAAAATGGATTTCCAGGAGATGATAGTTTGGGAAATGTTCTCCATAGATATGGAAATAATGATTCCAATTTTTATGATGTTTCAGAAAATGTCAATGCTCCAAGTCTTAAATATTCAAATGAACCGAACTACAAATATAAAAAGACCTTGTATATCGATTCATTTACTGATGTTGATAAAATCACTGTTCCAGTCGGAACTAGTTTAGATAAGATCAAGGAGCTATCTAAATCAAAAGCGAAAGAAACGATTGAATCAGAAGAATACAAGAGAAAACTGGATGAAACTAATGCTACGGCTACTCTAGATGATCAAGGAATGTCTACGGGAGTTGTTGCTACTGACGTAGCGAAAGAGAATGCCGGTGTTATAAAAGTGCCAGTAGTTCATAGTCGAGATGGAAAAAATTATAAAAATACTGTAGATATAGAAGTAAATGTAGTGAAATCAACTACCAATAAGTTAGTAGTATTCGAAGGAGACAAGATTACTGATGACCAAGTGAAATCTTCTGTTACATCAGCAACAATTAATACTAAAACTGGAGTGGTGAATAATCCTAATGAAGCAGATGTGATTAATACAACAGGAAAAGCTGGGGAAGCAGGACTTAAGATTCCTACAACTATCACACATGAAATAAATGGAACAAACATTAATGAAACTGTTGAAGTCCCAGTAACTGTCTTACCAAAAGCAACTGGTGAAGTAGAAGTACACAAAGGAGCCTCAGTAGATAAAGTAAAAGAAGTTGCTAAAACAAAAGCGACAGAAGTAGCAACATCAGCTGATTTCAAAGCTAAATTACCAGAAGGTTTTAAAGATGTAGTGGTTGGTGAGATTACAGAAAAAGTTTTAGCAACAATGACTGCAGAAAAAGGAACAAAAAGAGGGACAGTAAAAGTTCCAGTAACTTACACAGTAGATGGCGTTGAATATACAAAAGATGCTGAAATTACTGTAAACGTTAAAGGTTCTGAAACTAAATCTGTCTACGTTGTAGAAGGTCAAAAACCAGATCCAGCTAAAGTAAAAGAAGCAGTTACATCAGGTAAAGGTGGAACAGTACAAGATCCAACGGATGCGAATTTACCAGATACAACAGGAAAAGTTGGAGCAACAGACGTAGTAGTACCAACTACAGTTAAATATTCAACTGGAGATGAAACTGTAAATGTCCCTGTAACAGTATTACCAAAACCAGAACCAAAAGGCATTACAGTCTTAAACGGTACATCTAACGAGAACTTAATCGATGCGATTCGAGCAAACGTTAATAAAGCAATTACTGGACTAACAAATGTTCCTGATGGTGTAACTCCATTCATAACAGATGACGCTATTGTAACTCCAAAAACTGATCAAAATGGGCAACAAACTCCAGTGTCAGTAACTGTTAAATATAGAGATAAGGCTACTGGAAAAGTTATTGATGATATTTCAGTTGACGTCGACGTTCCTGTAAATGTAGTTGGTTCAACTCCGACATCTAAAGTTGTATTTGAAGGAGATGAAATTACAGCTAAGGATATTACAGATGCTGTTACTCCAGGGGAAAAAGGAACGAAGGGTGAGCCTACAGATTTAGCAAAAGATATTACTGCAAACCCAGGTGTGAAAGAAGTCACAGTTCCGGTTACTTACACAGATCAAAATGGAGCAACTTTAACAGAACCAGTAAAAGTTAAAGTAACAGTTCTTCCAAAACCAACACCACAAGGTATTATCGTTGCCAAAGATAGCGACAAGGAAAAAGCAAAAGAAAAAGCTCTTACCAAAGCGAAAGAAGCTATTGCAGATGGTACATTTAAAGGAAAACTTCCAGCAAATGTTACAAATGTAAGTATTGATGAAAATGTAGAAAATCCAGATTTGTCAGATGATACTGATGTAACTGTTACTGTGAAGTACACTGTTGATAGGGAAGAAAAAACAACCGTTGTTAAAGTTCCAGTAACTGTTGTAGAGGGAGTTCCTCAAATCGTTCCAGTGGATGAAAACAATAAACAACCAAATCCAGAAAACAGTATTGATAAAACAGAATATCCAGATGATTCAACATTTGAATATGATCCAAAAACTCCAGTGAATACCACAATGCCTGGTGATTATACAGTCAATGTCATTGTAAAAGATAAAGAGGGTAATCCTATTGCAGAAGTTCCAGCAACTGTACGTGTTGTAGAAAGCTACCCACAATTTGTCCCAGTAGATAAGGATAACAAACAACCAGCTGTTGAAGGAAGTATTGACCCTAAAGCCTTCCCTAAAGATACAGAGTTTACTTACGAAACTCCAGTAGATACAACAAGGCCAGGCGAAAAAGATGTGGTAGTTGTAGCGAAGATTGGCGATGAAGTTATTGCAAAAGTTCCAGCAAAAGTGATGGTCGTTGAACCTAAGACACAATACGTAGTAGCAGATCCAAGTAAGCCGCAACCAGATGCTTCTAAGAGTATTGATCCAGAACAATACCCAGATGGAATAACATTTGAGTACAAGACACCAGTAGACACAACAACGCCGGGCGAAAAAGATGTAGTCGTTGTTGCTAAAGACGGAGATGATACACTTGTTGAAGTACCAACAAAAGTGAAGGTTGTACAAGGTTACCCACAAATCGTTCCAGTTGATGAAGGTAAGAAACAACCATCTCCTGAAGATAGCATTGATTCGAATGATTACCCAGATGATGCAACATTTGAGTACAAAGAAGAAGTAGATACATCTAAACCAGGGGACAAGAAAGTTACTGTCGTTGTGAAGCAAGGCGATAAAGTATTAGTTGAAGTACCTGCAACTGTACGTGTTGTAGAAAGCTATCCACAATTTGTCCCAGTAGACAAGGATAAAAAACAACCAGCTGTCGAAGGAAGTATTGATCCTAAAGCCTTCCCTAAAGATACAGAGTTTACTTACGAAACTCCAGTAGACACAACAACCCCAGGTGAAAAAGATGTAACAGTTGTAGCGAAGATTGGCGATGAAGTTATTGCAAAAGTCCCAGCAAAAGTGATGGTCGTTGAACCTAAGACACAATATGTGCCAGTTGATAAATCAAACAAACAACCAGATGCATCTAAGAGTATTGATCCTGAACAATATCCAGATGGAGTAACATTTAAATACAAAACTCCAGTAGATACCACAACCCCAGGCGAAAAAGATGTTGTTGTAGAAGCAAAAGACGGAGAAGATAAACTTGTTGAAGTACCTGCTAAGGTTAAAGTAGTGGAAGGTAAAGAACAATTAATTCCTGTAAATCCAACTGAAAAACCACAAGCCAGAGATAGTATTACTCCAAGTGATTATCCAGAAGGTTCAACATTTGAATACAAAGTTCCAGAAGGACAAACTGAACCGTTCGATACAACAATCGCTGGAGATAAACCGGTAACAGTAGTTGTGAAAGATAAAAATGGAAATGTATTAGTTGAAGTTCCAGCAACGATTAAAGTGGTAGAAGCTAAACCTACACCAATTGAAACGCCAGTAACGAAAACACCTTTAGTAAAAGAGGATATTGCTAAATATGTTAAAGTTCCAAAAGGTGGCAAGGTCACAAATGTTGAGAACATTCCAGACTTAACAACCCCAGGTAAGAAAAATCCAGTTAAAGTCACTGTAGAATTACCAAATGGAAAAACAATAACTGTAGATGTTCCAGTTAATGTAACTCCAGTTAAGGAAATTGAAACTCCAGTAACGAATACTCCATTAACTCCAGAGGACTACACAAAAGGAATTAAAATTCCAGAAGGTGGCAAGGTAACGAATGTAGAGAACATTCCAGACTTAACAACCCCAGGTAAGAAAGACCCAGTAAAAGTCACTGTGGGATTACCGAATGGAAAAACAATTACAGTCGAAGTTCCAGTAAATGTAACACCAATTACACCAATTGAAACACCAGTTACAAAAGATAAATTGACTCCAGAGGATGTATTAAAACAAATTAAAGTACCAGACGGAGCAACAGTTAAGGTAGGAGATCTTCCAGACTTAACAACACCAGGTAAGAAAGATCCAGTAAAAGTAACGATTACATTACCAAATGACAAAATAGTTACTGTAGAAGTACCAGTGAATGTGACACCTATTGAAGATATTGTTAAAAAACAAGGTGATCCAATTACTGCTGAGGATGTTGAAAAACACATTCCAAAAGGAGTAAAAGTTATCTCAATTGGAGATAAACCTACAACAGATGTTCCAGGTGAAAGACCAAGTATTCCAGTTGTAGTTGAATTGCCAAATGGAATTCGAGTAACGATGAATATCCCAGTAATCGTAACGCCGAAAGTAACACCTGTAGTAGTTTCAGTAGGAACGCCTGTAACGTCAGAAGATGTTAAGAAACATATCGAATTGCCAAAAGGATGGACTGTAACAAAAGTGGGCGAAATTCCAACGACTACAACACCAGGAACAAAACCAGTTGTTTCAGTGGAAATTGGATTACCAGATGGACGTAAGATTACAGTCGACGTACCGGTAATCGTAACACCAACTGTAAGACAAATTGTTGTACCACAAGGAACTCCAATCACACCAGATGATGTAAAAGGTCATATTGATTTACCAAAAGAGCCAGGATGGGAAATTGTAGAAGTAGGAGAAATCCCAACAACAATTCCAGCTGGAGTAAAACCAAGCGTTAAAGTGAAAATCAAAGTTCCAACTGGTGAGATAATTGAAGTAGATGTACCAGTAATCGTAACACCGAAAGTAACACCTATTGTAGTAGAAGTGGGAACACCAATTACTGAAGAAGATGTTAAGAAGAAAGTAGATCTACCAGAAGGTTGGGAAATTGTAGAAGTAGGAGAAATTCCAACAACTGAAACACCTGGAGTAAAACCAGTGGTTAAAGTGAAAGTAAAATTACCGGATGGTCGTATTATTACAGTCGACGTACCAGTAACAGTAACACCTAAATCACAAAATGGTGGAGGAGTCATTGCTCAAAATGGTGATTCAACAGTTCAAATTGTAACGGAATACCTAGATGAAAATGGTAACCGAATTACTTCAGATAAAGAAGGAAAACACAATCCGATAGAGTTGGAAGGATATGAATATAGTCATTCGACAACGGATGCTAAAGGAAATACCTTACATCACTATAAGAAAGTGACAAATCCAATCGATCAAGAACAACCAAGCTCTCCAGAGACTCCTACAAGTCCAGAAAAACCAGTAGCTACTCCAGTTCAGACAAGTTCTACAGATTCTAAACCAGTAGCTGTTGAAACAGCCGGAGCCAATGACAAGAAGGAATTGCCAAATACTGGTACAGAGGATAAGGCTGGTTTAGCTAGTCTTGGACTTCTTGGAATGTTGAGTGCATTCGGACTCGTAGCTCGCAAGAAAAAAGAAGACTAAAAACTTATAGGTTTTGAGAAGATGATTCGTCATCTTCTTTTTTTATTTCGGTGTTTTTACTTGCGTAAAAAAATATTTTCTAGTATAATAGTTTATTGTGAGCGAACCTCACTTACCCCTTGCAAAGTCTTGGGGTCATTAGACCAAAAGGAGGAACATATCAATGGCTAAATACGAAATTCTTTATATCATTCGTCCAAACATTGAAGAAGAAGCTAAAAACGCTTTGGTAGCACGTTTTGACTCTATTTTGACTGACAACGGTGCAACTGTTGTTGAATCAAAAACTTGGGAAAAACGTCGTCTTGCATACGAAATCCAAGATTTCCGTGAAGGACTTTACCACATCGTTAACGTTGAAGCAAACGACGATGCAGCTCTTAAAGAGTTTGACCGTCTTTCAAAAATCAACGCTGACATTCTTCGTCACATGATCGTCAAAATTGACGCGTAAGAAGGTAAACTATGATTAACAATGTTGTACTTGTAGGGCGTATGACACGTGACGCTGAGTTGCGTTATACCCCATCAAATGTAGCAGTTGCGACTTTTACTCTTGCAGTAAACCGTACATTTAAGAGTCAAAATGGCGAACGTGAGGCTGATTTTATCAATGTCGTTATGTGGCGCCAACAGGCTGAGAACCTTGCTAATTGGGCTAAAAAAGGCTCACTTATCGGGGTGACAGGTCGTATCCAGACTCGTAGTTACGATAACCAGCAAGGACAACGTGTCTACGTGACAGAGGTCGTGGCTGAGAATTTCCAAATGTTGGAAAGCCGTAGTGTGCGTGAAGGTCATACAGGTGGAGCTTACTCTGCCCCAACTGCAAACTATTCAGCACCTACAAATTCAGTACCAGACTTTTCACGTGATGAAAATCCATTTGGAGCAACAAATCCATTGGATATTTCAGATGATGATTTACCATTCTAATGGACAACTAAAATTATAAAGGAGAAAAAACATGGCTCAACAACGTCGTGGCGGATTCAAACGCCGTAAAAAAGTTGATTACATCGCAGCAAACAAAATTGAATATGTTGATTACAAAGATACTGAGCTTCTTAGCCGTTTCGTTTCAGAACGTGGGAAAATCCTTCCTCGTCGTGTAACAGGAACTTCAGCTAAAAACCAACGTAAAGTAACAACAGCTATCAAACGCGCTCGCGTAATGGCTTTGATGCCTTTCGTAAACGAAGATTAAAGAAAAGACCCGGTTGGGTCTTTTTTTCACGAACTTTGAAATAAGAGAGCGAGTTTAGGTCCAGTTGGACCTCTTTTTCACGAAATAGTTTTTTTCTGACCTTGGCGTGCTATAATGGTAATAAAAAGAGTAAAGGTGGGTAAGTCAAAGATGAATTGTACGATTAGAAATATGATTAAGTCTGATATTGAATCCTTATCTCATGGATTTATCAATCAAGGTTGGCCTGGTAGAGAGGAAATTTTGGCTAGATATTTTCTGGAACAGGAAAGTGGGGAGAGAGAAGTCTTAGTTGCAGAGATTGATGGTGCTGTAGCGGGCTACATTACTATTTTACCCGATGCCAAGCAGGGCCCCTTTGCTGGAATGGCTCCAGAACTTTCAGATTTCAATGTCTTTGAGCCCTTTCAAAATCAAGGTATTGGAAACCTCTTGATGGAAGAGGCAGAAAATCGAGTTAAGTTTTTTTCAGACAAAGTGACGTTGGGTGTAGGTTTGCACTTAGGCTATGGCCCTGCCCAGAGATTGTATATCAGACGGGGCTACATTCCAGATGGGACAGGTGTCTGGTATCGAAATCAACCCTTGGAAATGAATGCAACTAGCCAAAATAATGATGATTTAGTTCTGTACTTATCCAAGAAGTTCGAATAAGAGATAGCGAATTTCTTTGAAAATAGGGGATTTAGCTACTTTATGGTATAATGGAAAGAGTTAGATTGAAAGAGGTAGTGAGATGGATGCGAAATTAAGATACAAGGCAAAGAAGATTAAAATCGTCTTTTTTGATATTGATGATACCTTGCGAAATTCCAAGACTGGTTTTATTCCAGCTTCAATCCCAACTGTTTTTAAGCAATTACGTGAGAAAGGAATCTTGACAGGTATTGCTTCTGGACGAGGGATTTTTGGTGTTGTGCCAGAGATTCGTGACCTCAAACCTGATTTTTTTGTAACCCTGAATGGGGCTTATATCGAAGATAAAAAAGGTCAGGTCATTTATCAGCATCAGATTGAGAAATCAGATGTTGAGAAGTATATCTCTTGGGCCAAGCAAGAGGAAATAGAGTATGGCTTGGTTGGGAGTCATGATGCCAAGTTGTCGACTCGTACCGATATGATTAGTGAAGCTATCAATCCAATTTATCCCGATTTAGATGTAGATCCTGATTTCCATGAAAAAGAAAATATCTATCAGATGTGGACTTTTGAAGATAAAGGAGATGACTTGCACTTGCCTGACAGTCTCTCAGACAAACTTCGCATGGTTCGTTGGCATGAGCATTCGTCTGATGTTGTACCGATTTCAGGCTCCAAAGCGACGGGTGTGGAAAAGGTTGTGGAACACCTAGGTTTGAAACCAGAGAACGTCATGGTTTTTGGAGATGGGCTCAACGACTTGGAACTCTTTGATTATGCTGGAATCAGCGTTGCCATGGGAATTTCTCATGATAAAATCAAAGAAAAAGCAGATTATATAACAAAAACACTAGAAGAAGATGGCATTTTTGATGCCTTAGAAGGATTTGGTATGGTAGAAAAAGAATTGCATTTCCCACAAGTAGACATTGAAACAGTAGAAGGTCCTATCGCGACTATTAAGACCAATCACGGAGATTTGCGTATTAAGCTCTTCCCTGAACATGCTCCTAAAACAGTAGCTAACTTTGTAGCTCTATCAAAAGATGGTTACTATGATGGTGTCATTTTCCACCGTATTATCAAGGATTTTATGATCCAAGGTGGAGATCCAACTGGAACTGGTATGGGTGGCGAGTCAATCTACGGCGAATCATTTGAGGATGAATTCTCAGAAGAACTTTACAATATCCGTGGTGCCCTTTCCATGGCCAATGCTGGTCCAAATACCAACGGCAGCCAGTTCTTTATCGTGCAAAATCAACATTTGCCATATTCTAAGAAAGAAATTGCTCGTGGTGGTTGGCCAGAACCGATCGCAGAAATCTATGCAGAGCAAGGAGGAACACCTCACCTAGACCGTCGACACACTGTTTTTGGTCAGTTAGCTGATGAAGCGTCTTACGCTGTTTTAGATGCCATTGCTGCTGTTGAGACAGGGGCCATGGACAAACCAGTTGAAGATGTTGTGATTGAAACAATTGAAATCGAGGACTAAGATGAAAATCGGTGATAAGCTAAAGGGGCGTATTACAGGGATTCAGCCCTACGGTGCCTTTGTTGAGCTAGAGACAGGTGATACGGGGCTGATTCACATTTCAGAGATTCGGACAGGCTTTATTGAAAATATTCATGAAGCCTTGAAAGTCGATGAAGAGGTTCAAGTTCAGGTAGTGGATTTAGATGAATTTACAGGGAAAGCAAGTCTTTCTATCCGCACTTTGGAGGAAGAAAAGCACCAGTTTCCGAGACGGAGACGCTTTTCAAGCGACCGTTTTAACTACGGCTTTGCGCCTCTTAAACGAATGATGCCAATTTGGACTAGAGAAGCCTTGCACTATTTGAAAAAGAAGAAGTAGTTTAGAATTTTATATTTTTTGTAATGTTAATATAAATCTGATATAATAGAACCATGGAAGAAGAACAATTATTAAAATCAGGGGAGCGAATTAACCAGCTCCTCTCAACAGATATCAAAATTATTCAAAATAGAGAGGTTTTTAGCTATTCGGTGGATAGTGTTCTCTTGTCACGCTTTCCACGTTTTCCTAAAAAGGGCTTGATAGTGGATTTCTGCGCTGGAAATGGAGCAGTGGGGCTATTTGCTAGCACTCGTACTCAAGCACAGATTTTGGCTGTTGAGATTCAGGAGCGTTTGGCGGATATGGCTGAACGCTCTGTCCGTTTGAATGGTTTGGAAGAGCAGATGGAGGTCATCTGTGATGATTTGAAAAATATGCCTGCTTACATCCAGGGAAGTAAGGTGGATATGATTTTGTGTAATCCGCCCTATTTCAAGGTGGATCCTCATTCAAACCTGAACGAGAGTGAACATTATCTCTTGGCACGACATGAAATCACGACCAACTTGCAGGAAATCTGTCGTAGTGCCCAGAGTATTCTCAAGTCTAATGGACGGTTGGCCATGGTTCATCGTCCTGACCGACTCTTGGACATTCTGGATATGTTGCAACGGCATAATCTAGCCCCTAAGCGCCTGCAGTTTGTTTATCCAAAGCGGGAAAAAGAAGCCAATATGCTTTTGATTGAGGCTATCAAGGATGGCTCGACAAGTGGCTTTAAGGTCTTGCCACCTCTCATTGTCCACAATGATGATGGCTCTTATACGCCGGAACTCGAAGAGATTTATTATGGATCATAAGGCTTATATGTACGTGCTGGAGTGTCGTGACGGATCCTATTATACAGGCTATACGACTGACGTGAGAAGGCGCCTTGCTGTCCACAATAGTGGTAAGGGAGCCAAGTATACTAGGGCTCGCTTACCAGTCAAACTTATCTATGCTCAAGGATTTGCCAGTAAGGAAGAAGCCATGTCGGCAGAGGCCCTTCTCAAGCGTAAGAAGAGGCCACAGAAGGAAATATTTTTATCTGAAAATCAAGATAGAAATTTACTCAGTTATTTTGAAGAGTAGCGGGGAGTCCTTTGACTCCTCTTACTTTTGTCAAAAAGCGAAAAAAATGCTACAATAAAGAGAATAAACAAAATGAGGTATTATCATGTCTAAGATTCTAGTATTTGGTCACCAAAATCCAGACTCAGATGCCATCGGGTCATCTGTAGCTTTTGCCTACCTTGCAAAAGAAGCTTACGGTTTGGATACGGAAGCTGTTGCCCTTGGAACTCCAAATGAAGAAACAGCCTTTGTCTTGAACTATTTTGGTGTGGAAGCACCGCGTGTCATCACTTCTGCCAAAGCAGAAGGTGCAGAGCAAGTTATCCTGACTGACCACAATGAATTCCAACAATCTGTATCAGATATCGCTGAAGTAGAAGTTTATGGTGTTGTAGACCACCACCGTGTGGCTAACTTTGAAACTGCAAGCCCACTCTACATGCGTTTGGAGCCAGTTGGATCAGCGTCTTCAATCGTTTACCGTATGTTCAAAGAACATGGTGTGGCTGTGCCTAAAGAGATTGCTGGTTTGATGCTTTCAGGTTTGATTTCAGATACCCTTCTTTTGAAATCACCAACAACACACCCAACAGATAAAGTCATTGCTCCAGAATTGGCTGAATTAGCTGGTGTAAACTTGGAAGAATACGGTCTTGCAATGCTTAAGGCTGGTACAAACTTGGCTAGCAAATCTGCTGACGAATTGATTGACATCGATGCGAAGACTTTTGAATTGAACGGAAATAATGTCCGTGTTGCCCAAGTAAACACAGTTGATATCACTGAAGTTTTGGAACGTCAAGCAGAAATTGAAGCTGCAATGCAAGCTGCCAACGCAGCAAACGGCTACTCTGACTTTGTCTTGATGATTACAGATATCGTCAACTCAAACTCAGAAATCTTGGCTCTTGGTGCCAATATGGACAAGGTCGAAGCGGCTTTCAACTTCAAACTTGAAAATAACCATGCTTTCCTTGCTGGTGCCGTTTCACGTAAGAAACAAGTGGTACCTCAATTGACTGAAAGCTTTAATGCTTAAGATTTTGAGTGTTAATTCAAATTAGGAAAGGCTAGTTTGCCTTATATCGAAAGGAGTTTCGGCTCCTTTTTTTCTAGGAGTGAAGCATGTTAGCAGATGGCGATTTGATACTCAATGAAAATCAAAGAGCAAACTAGGAAGCTAGCCGCAAGCTGTACTTGGGTACGGTAAGGCGACGCTGACGTGGTTTGAATTTGATTTTCGAAGAGTATGATTTTGTGAGAGATGAGTCAAATATGGGACAGGCCATCCAGACTTCCACAGGCAACTATAACCATGTTGCCATTTGTTTGGATGGGATGATTTACCATGCTAGTGGAAAATTTGGTGTTATCTGTCAAGAATCAGCAGATTTCTTTGAGTCCAATCATTTGTACGACCTCTATGTTTACCCAGAAATGGATATCCAATCTGTGAAGGAAAGAGCTTGCAAACATCTGGGAGCTCCCTATAATGCTTCTTTCTATCCAGATGGAGAAGGTTTTTACTGTTCCCAGTACATGGCAGAAATCCTACCGATTTTTGAAACCATACCTATGAAACTTGGGGATGGGGAGCAGGAGATTAGTGATTTTTGGAGGGAGTATTACAGAGAACTAGGTCTGCCTGTTCCTCTGAACCAAGCTGGGACCAATCCCAGTCAGTTGGCAACATCACCTCTGTTAGAATGTAAAGAAAGGAATCTTCATGATTCAGATTTTTAATCCATCTCGTTTGACGAGACAGCCATTTTTTGGAGAATTGATTCGCTATCTGGACCAGCATGAGGATGTGATTTTACGGGAAATCAAGACTCAATTTCCAGATATAGCAGTTGATAAACTCATGGAAGAGTATATAAAGGCTGGCTTGATTCTACGGGAAAATAAGCGCTATCACCTCAATCTTCCTATGCTTGAATCACTTGATAGTCTCGAACTGGATCAAGAGATTTTTGTCAAAGAAGATAGTCCGACCTATCAAGCCTTGTTAGAGCAGAGTTTTGAGACGGAATTACGAAATCAAACCAATGCAGCTATTTTAGTTGAAAAAACGGACTTTGCGAGAACAAAAATGACCCTGTCTAATTATTTCTACAAGGTCAAACATCAGTATCCTTTGACAGAAAAACAGCAGGAACTTTATGACATTTTGGGAGATGTTAATCCTGAGTATGCCCTCAAGTATATGACGACTTTTTTGCTAAAATTTCTCAAAAAAGACCAGCTTATGCAGAAACGCCGTGATATCTTTGTGGACAGTTTAGTTGTCCTAGGTTATATTGTCCAAAATGAAGATGGAAAGTATGAGTTGGCTGTCGATTTTGATAAGGAAAGATTAACTTTCTACTTGGCGTGATTTCTTGTTTCTGAGCACATTGTTTGACTTTCCTTAGTATTCGGTATAAACTATATGTAACCGGTAACACATATCGGAATAAACTAAAGGAGACAATCATATGTCACTTGAAAACAAATTGGAACAAGCAACAGGCGCTATCAAAGAAGGATTTGGTAAGGTTACTGGGGATAGCAAGACAGAACTTGAAGGAGCTGTTGAAAAGACAGTTGCTAAGGCAAAAGAAGTAGTTGAAGATGCTAAAGGTGCTGTAGAAGGTGCCGTTGAAGGTTTGAAAAACGCTTTTAAATAAAGATAGAAAAAATCAAGGGTTTCATTTCCCTTGATTTTTTTACTATCTTATAAATAATTTTCTGCTACGGTTGCATCTCCAGGATAGGCTTCTTTTTTTCCTTGGACGATTTGGTAGCAATCGGCTCCCTTACCAGCAATAATGACAGCGTCTAATTCGTGATTTGTGATAGCCATAGCTGCCTTGATGGCCTCTTGGCGATCCGCAATTTTTTCAACAGGATGATCGATATAGCTACTAATTTCATCCGCAATGGCCATTGGGTTTTCGTAGTTGGGGTCATCAGCAGTCAGAAAGACTTGAATCTCAGGGTGCTGATTGAGGAGGAGGCCAAAGTCCTTACGACGGCTTTCACCTTTATTTCCTGTCGAACCGAGAACCAGAGCAATCTTTCCTGTTTGATGAGTTTCTACAACATTGATTAGCTTTTTGAGACTATCCCCATTGTGGGCGTAGTCGATGAAGACCTTGGCTCCATTTTTCTGAGTCAGGACTTCCATACGACCAGGAACGCGGGTTGCAGCGATTCCTTTTTTGATGTCCTCAAGACTAGCTCCGAGACGGAGACAAGCAAGTCCAGCAGCAACGGCATTTTCTTGGTTGAAATGACCAATCAGTTGGATATCATAATCACCAGCCAGTTTCCCACTAGTTGAAAAGCTAAAGGCTTTGGAATTCTCGATTTGATTATTTGATTGGCTACCATAGAAATCATGGTCTTGATCTGCCACTTGTTCTTTTAGTACAGAGAAGCGGTCCATGTCACTGTTAATGATAACTGCTCGGCTATTTTCCATCAAGAGACGCTTGTGGTAGAAATAGTCTTCAAAGCTAGGGTGTTCAATCGGGCCGATATGGTCTGGGCTGATATTGAGGAAAACTCCCACATCAAAGGTTAGGCCATAGACACGTTTGACCAGATAGGCTTGGCTGGAAACTTCCATGATGAGGTGGGTACGATCATTTTGCACAGCTTGATTCATCATGTCAAAGAGGTCAATACTCTCAGGAGTTGTCAATGCAGACTTAAAGAAAGTCTTGCCATCTAAAGTTGTATTCATAGTCGACAACATTGCAGGTCGATGCCCTTGAGATAAGATGTTATAAGCGAAATAGGCTGCTGTTGTCTTACCCTTGGTTCCAGTAAAGGCGAGGAGTTTGAGTTTTTCCTGTGGATTTCCATAAAATTCCATAGCAATCAAACTCATGGCTTTCTTAATGTCGTTCACAATGATGACAGGGATACCGACTTCGTAGTCCTTTTCAGCTATATACCAACCGAGTCCTTGAGAGATGGCAGAAAGCAGAAATTCCTTCTTAAAGGCAGCACCCTTGACGAAAAATAGGCTCTTTTCTTTGGCCTTGTGGCTGTCATAGCAGATGGTGTCAAACGCGATATGGCTGTAGTTGTAGTGATAGTGTCCTTGGTCGATAATCTCACGGAAGAGACCATCTTTCTTTAAAATATCTAATACAGTTTCAATCTTTATCATACTTTCTATTGTAAACCGAAAGTCGTAAATTTACAAGTAACAAGGAAAAGTTTATAATGGAAGATAAGGAGTTTTTCCTAGTTATCAAAATTGAATGAGGAATCTATGTCGCACGAAAACAATCACCAGCAGGCCCAGATGTTACGGGGGACTGCTTGGCTAACGGCTAGTAACTTTATCAGTCGCCTACTTGGGGCTATTTACATTATCCCTTGGTACATCTGGATGGGGTCTTATGCGGCTACAGCCAATGGACTCTTTACCATGGGATACAATATCTATGCCTGGTTCTTACTGGTTTCAACAGCAGGTATTCCGGTTGCAGTGGCCAAGCAAGTTGCCAAGTATAATACCATGCGAGAAGAAGAGCATAGCTTTGCCCTGATTCGGAGCTTTTTAGGCTTTATGACGGGACTAGGTTTGGTTTTTACTTTAATCTTGTATGTCTTTGCTCCTTGGCTAGCAGACTTGTCTGGCGTGGGCAAAGACTTGATCCCAATCATGCAAAGCTTGGCTTGGGGAGTCTTGATTTTCCCATCTATGAGTGTTATCCGAGGATTTTTCCAAGGGATGAATAACCTCAAACCTTATGCCATGAGTCAAATTGCTGAGCAGGTCATTCGTGTTATCTGGATGCTCTTGGCAACCTTTATCATTATGAAGCTCGGTTCAGGAGATTACCTAGCAGCCGTTACCCAATCGACCTTTGCAGCCTTTGTCGGTATGGTAGCTAGTTTTGCAGTTTTGATTTATTTCCTTGCTCAAGAAGGCTTACTCAAAAGAGTCCTTGAAACAGGAGATAAGATTAACAGCAAGCGTCTCTTGGTCGATACCATTAAGGAAGCCATTCCTTTTATTCTGACAGGGTCTGCCATCCAGCTCTTCCAGATTTTGGATCAGCTGACCTTTATCAATAGTATGAGCTGGTTTACCAACTACAGCAATGAGGACTTGGTTATCATGTTTTCTTATTTCTCAGCCAATCCTAATAAAATCACGATGATTTTGATTTCTGTTGGGGTTTCGATTGGGAGTGTCGGTTTGCCACTTTTGACTGAAAATTATGTCAAGGGAGACTTGAAGGCAGCTTCTCGTCTCGTTCAGGATAGTCTCACCCTACTCTTTATGTTTCTGCTACCAGCAACGGTTGGAGTGGTTATGGTAGGAGAACCTCTTTATACAGTCTTTTATGGCAAGCCAGATAGTTTGGCCATGGGCTTGTTTGTCTTTGCAGTTTTGCAGTCTACTATTTTAGGCTTGTACATGGTCTTGTCTCCAATGCTTCAGGCCATGTTCCGCAACCGCAAGGCCGTTCTCTATTTTATCTATGGTTCTATTGCCAAGCTAGTCTTGCAACTACCTACCATCGCCCTCTTCCACAGTTATGGTCCCTTGATTTCAACAACTATTGCTCTCATTATTCCTAACGTCTTGATGTATCGGGATATTTGTAAGGTAACGGGTGTCAAGCGCAAGGTGATTTTGAAGCGAACCATTTTAATCAGTTTGCTGACCCTAGTCATGTTTCTGTTAATAGGAACCATCCAGTGGCTGTTAGGATTTGTCTTCCAAACAAGTGGGCGTTTGTGGAGCTTCCTTTATGTAGCCCTTGTCGGTGCCATGGGGGGTGGACTTTATATGGTTATGAGTCTGCGTACCTATTTATTAGATAAGGTAATAGGAAAAGCCCAAGCAGATCGCCTGCGAGCAAAATTTAAGCTTTCGTAAGGTAGCATTTATAAATAAAAGGAATAAGTTGAACAATCTTTTAGGAGAACTTGAAACTTATTCCTTTTTTAGCGTCAAAATAGCTAAAATTATCTTTCAAAAATAGAAAATGAGGTCTTTTTCGATTTTTTTGGAAAAAATCATTGACTAAACAAACTAAACGTTGTATAATAAAACAAATATTTAAAACAGGAGGTTTTGGAGATGAAAAAGTCTAAATCCAAGTATCTGACACTTGCAGGTGTCGTTTTAAGTGCAGGTATTTTATTGAGCGCCTGTGGAAATTCTAGCACAGCGTCAAAAACCTATAACTATGTTTATTCTAGCGATCCATCTAGTTTGAACTATCTAACAGAAAACCGCGCAACAACCAGTGATATTATAACTAATCTGGTAGATGGTCTTATGGAAAATGACCAATATGGGAACTATGTCCCATCCTTGGCAGAGGATTGGACTGTTTCTAAGGACGGTTTAACCTATACCTACAAACTGCGTAAAGATATTAAGTGGTATACTTCTGAGGGAGAAGAATATGCGCCTGTAACTGCCCAAGATTTTGTGACAGGTTTGCAATATGCAGCTGATAAAAAATCAGAAGCCTTGTATCTAGTGCAGGACTCTATTGCAGGCTTGGATGACTATGTCAACGGGAAAACAAGCGACTTTTCAACTGTCGGTGTCAAGGCTCTTGACGACCAAACCGTTCAATATACCTTGGCTCGACCAGAACCTTATTGGAACTCAAAAACGACATCAACCATTCTCTACCCAGTCAACGCTGATTTCTTGAAATCAAAAGGGGATGATTTTGGGAAGGCGAATCCATCTAGCATTTTGTACAATGGACCTTTCTTGATGAAAGCACTTGTTTCAAAATCTGCTATTGAATATAAGAAAAATCCCAACTACTGGGATGCTAAAAATATCTTTGTAGACGATGTAAAATTGGCTTACTATGATGGTCAAGACCAGGACGCTCTTGCTCGTAATTTTATAGATGGAGCTTACAGCTATGGTCGTCTCTATCCGGATAGTCCAAGTTTTGAAGGAATTAAAGAAAAATACAAAGATAATATCATCTACAGTATGCAAGATGCCACTTCTTATTTCTTAAACTTCAACTTGGATAGAAAATCTTATAAATTCACTTCAAAAACAAGTGATGCTGAGAAGAAATCGACTCAAGAAGCAGTCCTCAATAAAAACTTCCGTCAAGCCATTAACTTTGCCTATGACCGTACAGCCTACGGGGCTCAATCCCAAGGAGAAGATGGGGCAACTAAGATTTTGCGTAACCTAGTCGTTCCTCCAACATTTGTAAGTATCAATGGAAAAGACTTTGGTGAAGTAGTAGCCTCTAAGATGGTTAATTACGGTAAGGAATGGCAGGGAATCAACTTTGCAGATGCCCAGGATCCATACTATAATCCTGAAAAAGCCAAGGCTAAGTTTGCAGAAGCAAAGCAAGAGCTAGAAGCCAAGGGAGTAACCTTCCCTATCCACTTGGACATGACAGCTGACCAAGCTGCTAAAAAGGGTATTCAAGAGACAAATTCTTTGAAGCAATCCATTGAATCTACCCTAGGTGCGGAGAACGTCGTTATCGATATCCATCAGTTATCAACAGAGGACTATGATAACTCAAGTTACTTTGCTCAAACAGCAGCTCAAAAAGATTATGACCTCTACAATGGTGGTTGGAGCGCGGACTATCTCGATCCATCTAGCTATCTTGATATTTTTAGTGTCAAGAATGGTGGGGTTCTACAAAATCTTGGACTAGAGCCTGGTGAAGACAATGACAAGGCTAAGGCGGTTGGACTGGATGTCTATACTCAAATGTTGGAAGAAGCTAATAAGGAGCAAGATCCAGCCAAACGTTATGAGAAATATGCTGATGTTCAAGCTTGGTTGGTAGATAGTTCTCTAGCGATTCCAAATATTTCATTGGGTGGAACACCTGGCTTGAGAAAAACAGTTCCTTTCTCAGCACCTTATTCATTGGCTGGTAATAAAGGGGGAACATTTAAGTACCTTAAATTACAAGATAAGATAGTCACAAAAGACGAATATGAAAAAGCCAAAGAAAAATGGCTAAAAGAAAAAGAAGAATCCAATAAAAAAGCCCAAGAAGAATTGGCAAAACATGTCAAATAAGGATAAAAAATAATATATCGAAAGGAAGAAGCTAATGAAATCATTGTTTAATAAATTTTCTGAAAACACTAAAGTGATTATTGAGGAAACTCGACCAGTACGTATTTATAAAGATACTACACATGTTTTTATATACTTTAAGGATTTAGAGGATGAAATGACTGGCGATATTTTTGATGTTATGTCCCTAGAATGGTAACAGGGATGGATAGGTTTTTCCTATCATTAAATAAGGTGGAGGATTGGATTGACAATCATCTACCTTATTTTTATAAAAATAAAAAATCTCTATTAGAGTATCATCAAATGACTTTATATGGAGATAGAGTTGATATGAAATCTGTAGACATACTGTTAAAGTTTTACAACAGTCAGTATCAGTCATTAAATAATTTAATGAATAGCGATGAGATATATTATCGTAAGATAGAGTATCTAGCCTTAATGTCTTTAAAGGATTATCGAAATAGTAGAGAATATAGATTAAAAATTTTAAATTTATTCAATAGCGGTTTTCTACACCAATTGTTATTGGGAGATATTCCATTAGATATTTTATTAAGTCGTGAACATTTATATGCTATCACACATGATATATTCTATACTTCTATTTTTTCAAAAGATAAAAGTATTTTTGAAAATATTGATCAAAATAAGTTGTCTTCTATTTTAGAACTCTCATTACTGATTTCTATTAAACGAAAAGATATAGATGTTATTATGGAGTTGATGTGCTGTTTGTCTATATTGAATATTCCAATTTCTGACTATATTTTAGAAATATCAGTGTCTATATTAGCTAATTCTCAGGTTGACAATGGTTTTTTTATATATGATGAGGATAGACCTTTACTAGATAAGATAGAAGATTTTTTTCCAAAGGTATATCATACGACTCTTGTAGCAAATATATTAAATAAACTTATAAAAAATAATATGAACTATTCTGAGCTTTTCTTATCAAAAGCAACAGAAGTAAAGCCTGATAGGGCTTTAGAATTGTTACAAAATATAACCGTTGAAAGCATTGATTTGCTATATGAAAAGATGAAGAACGATTCAGAAGAGTATTCTTATAGGATAGAAAAATTGAAAACTTATAAAGAAATTATCGCTGTTTATATTTTGATACATCTTTTTTATGAAAATATTAAGACGGTAGAAAAATTATTAGTTATTTATGAAAGGATAGGTGGAGAAGTAAAACTATTTCGAAATCGTCTCATAGAGCTATTATAAGGAGTGTTTATGAAACTAAAATTATTAAGAGTAGATACTAAGGTGATTATGGGGAGTTTCTTCCTTGTTCTGTCTAGTCTACTTGCTTTGTTGCTTCCCCTTATCTTAAAAGGTTTAATAGATGGGAGTTCTATTGAAAATATAGGTTCCAAAGTATTTCAATCGTTTTTGATTTTTATTGGTCAAGCCTTGTTTTCTTCTATTGGTTACTATCTGTTTAGTCAATCAGGTGAAAAAAAGATAGCAAAAATCAGGAGAAAAGTGATAGAGGGGTTGATTTATGCAGAGAAATCCTTCTTTGATAAGAGCCAAAGTGGGGAGTTGACTTCTGCCATTGTCAATGACACGAGTGTCATTCGTGAGTTTTTAATTACGACTTTCCCAAATATTATTCTGAGTTTAGTTATGGTACTTGGTTCCATTGTAGTCTTATTTAGTCTTGATTGGAATCTTTCTCTACTTTTATTCATCACTCTTCCTTGTATGATGTTTATTATCTTGCCACTTTCCAATATCAGTGAAAAGTATAGTCGTCGTTTACAGGAGGAAATCGGATTTTTAACAGGGCAATTGACTGAAAAGATTCAAGAACATGAACTAATTAAGACCAACCAAGCAGAGAAAAGTGTACAGGATGTTTTGGATAATTGTATTGAAAGGGTACAAAACAATTCACTGAAATCAGATAGGATTACTTCTTTTGAGACCCCGTTTGCTCTCTTATTTATCTTTGCGACTATAGCTGTGATGCTAACCTATGGGGGTTATCGGGTCAGCGCAGGATATATATCTGTGGGAACCTTGGTTTCGTTTTTGATTTACCTCTTTCAATTACTTAATCCTATTAGTAATATAGCTAATTTTGTAACTGTTTATTCTAGGAGCAAGGGATCTTCAGTTGCACTGGAGAACCTGCTTGCAGTTCCTAAAGAAAAATTTGAGGGAGGAAAATCGGTATCAGGACAAGAGTTGAATTTTAACCATGTCTATTTTGGTTATGATGAAAATCGACCTGTCTTAAAGGATATTACTTTTTCAATTTTCAAGGGGCAAAAAATTGCTTTTGTTGGACCATCTGGATCAGGAAAATCAACGATTGTGCGTTTGTTAGAGAGGTTTTATAAACCGCTTTCAGGAGATATTCTAATGGAGCAATCAAGTATATATGATTTTAACTTAAAAGAATGGAGAAGTAAAATCGCTTGGGTTTCACAAAATAATGCAGTTTTATCTGGCAGTATTCGTGACAATCTTTGTCTCGGTTTGAATCGCTTAGTAGCTGATGATGAATTGATGAAAGTGCTAGACTTAGTATCACTAGGTGATGAGATTCGCTCCATGAAAGAGGGGTTAGATACTGAAGTTGGTGAACGCGGACGACTCTTGTCAGGGGGACAAAGCCAAAGACTTCAAATAGCTAGAGCCTACTTAAAAGATGCTGAAATTCTTATATTTGATGAAGCCACTGCTAATCTTGATGCGGATTCTGAGTATGCGATTATCAGTAGCCTCTATTCTGTACTAAAGGAGAAGACGGTTGTGATTATAGCGCATCGTTTGTCAACGGTAAAAGATGTGGATTGTATTTTCTTCTTAGAGGAGGGGAAAATCACTGGCTCAGGAACTCATAAGGAACTACTGGAAAATCATGAGCGTTATGCTCGTTTTGTGCAGGAGCAAATGATAGAGTGAAGGTGTCTTTTGAGATTCACCATTTTATAGTCTATTAAAGGGAGCAGGAAAAACTCCCTTTTTATATAGTTTAAAACTATAACTAGCTCTTGAAAAGAAGAAAATGAGTTGATGAAAATAAGTGGTACAATAGTTACTATAGATTTGGAGGAATTGTATGAGCAAGGAATTACACATTAACACAATTTTGGCCCAAGCGGGTATTAAGTCAGATGAAGCGACAGGTGCATTGGTGACACCGCTTCATTTTTCAACGACCTATCAGCACCCAGAGTTTGGTCAATCTACTGGATTTGACTATACGCGCACCAAAAACCCAACTCGCAGTAAGGCGGAAGAAGTCTTGGCGGCTATTGAGTCCGCAGACTATGCCCTAGCGACTAGCTCAGGGATGTCAGCTATTGTACTGGCCTTTAGTGTCTTCCCGGTAGGAAGTAAGGTCTTGGCTGTCCGTGACCTTTACGGTGGTTCTTTCCGCTGGTTCAATCAAGTGGAGCAGGAAGGCCGTTTCCATTTTACCTATGCCAATACAGAAGAAGAATTGATTGCCGAGTTAGAAAAGGACGTGGATGTTCTCTATATCGAAACTCCAACCAACCCTTTGATGTTGGAATTTGATATTGAAAAACTAGCAAAATTGGCTCATGCTAAGGGTGCCAAAGTGGTGGTGGACAATACCTTCTACAGCCCTATCTACCAACGTCCGATTGAAGATGGAGCAGATATTGTTCTTCATTCAGCAACCAAGTATCTGGCAGGACACAATGATGTCTTGGCTGGAGTGGTTGTGACCAATAGTTTAGAACTATACGAAAAGCTTTTCTACAATCTCAATACGACAGGGGCGGTCTTGTCTCCATTTGACAGTTATCAATTGATTCGTGGTCTCAAGACCTTGTCTCTTCGTATGGAACGCTCAACAGCTAACGCCCAAGAAGTGGTTGCCTTTTTGAAGGATTCTCCAGCAGTCAAGGAAGTGCTCTACACTGGTCGTGGAGGCATGATTTCCTTTAAAGTAGCCGATGAAACACGCATTCCTCATATTTTGAACAGTCTCAAGGTCTTCTCTTTTGCGGAAAGTTTGGGTGGGGTGGAAAGTCTCATTACTTATCCAACGACGCAAACTCACGCTGATATTCCAGCAGAAGTGCGCCATTCTTATGGTTTGACAGATGACCTCTTGCGTTTGTCTATTGGGATTGAGGATGCTAGAGATTTGATTGCAGATTTGCGCCAAGCCTTAGAAGGATAAGACAAAGATGGGAAAATATGATTTTACAAGCCTACCCAATCGTATAGGGCACCATACCTATAAATGGAAAGAGGCGGAAACGGATAGTGAAGTTCTACCAGCTTGGATAGCGGATATGGACTTTGTAGTCTTGCCTGAAATCCGCCAAGCCGTGCAAACTTATGCGGATCAATTGGTTTATGGCTATACCTATGCCAGTGAAGAGTTAATTAAGGAAGTTCAAAAGTGGGAAGCCACACAACACGGTTACCACTTTGACAAAGAGGCTCTTGTCTTTATCGAGGGTGTGGTACCAGCCATCTCAACAGCTATTCAAGCCTTCACAAAAGAAGGCGAGGCGGTTCTGATTAACACACCTGTCTATCCACCTTTTGCTCGCAGTGTCAAGTTGAATAACCGCAGATTGATTACTAATTCTTTGGTGGAAAAGGATGGTCTGTTTGAGATTGACTTTGATCAACTTGAAAAGGATTTGGTGGAAGAGGAGGTCAAACTTTATATTCTCTGCAATCCTCACAATCCTGGTGGACGTGTTTGGGAAAAAGAAGTGTTGGAGAAGATTGGCCAACTCTGTCAAAAACACGGTGTTTTCTTGGTTTCAGATGAGATTCACCAAGATTTGGCCCTCTTTGGTCACAAGCATCATTCCTTCAATACCATCAACCCTGACTTTAAAGAATTTGCTATCGTCTTGAGCAGTGCCACTAAAACCTTTAATATTGCTGGGACAAAAAATTCCTATGCAGTTATTGAAAATCCTAAGTTGAGACTGGCTTTCCAGAAACGCCAGTTGACCAATAATCAGCATGAAATTTCAGGCTTGGGCTATTTGGCGACAGAAGCTGCTTATCGCTATGGGAAGGGTTGGCTAGAGGAACTCAAGCAAGTCTTTGAAGACCACATCCATTATGTGGTGGATTTATTTGGAAAAGAGACTAAAATCAAGGTCATGAAACCGCAAGGAACCTACTTGATTTGGCTTGACTTTTCAGCCTATGACCTGACTGATGAAAGATTGCAAGAGCTGTTGAGAAATGAAGCCAAGGTTATCCTCAACCCTGGTTTGGATTTTGGGGAGGAAGGGAGTCTCCATGCCCGTCTCAATGTAGCTATGCCTAAATCACTGTTGCAAGAAGTTTGTCAGCGGATTGTGGCTACTTTTGCCAAACGTTAAAAATCCAGCCTTCTAGGAGAAAAGTCTTCCTAGAAGGCTATTTTCATAGGGGAAAATATGGTATAATAAAAAGATAAGGTAAAGGTGAAAATATGGCTAAATTGATTCCGGGGAAAGTCCGTATCGAAGGCGTTGCCCTTTATGAAACTGGTAAGGTTGATATTATTAAGGAAAAGAATAATCGACTCTACGCTCGCGTGGCAGAAGAAGAACTGCGCTATAGTTTAGAGGATGATTTGGTTTTTTGTGCCTGCGATTTTTTCCAAAAGAGGGGCTACTGTGTGCATTTGGCAGCGCTAGAGCATTTTCTGAAAAATGATGAGCGTGGTCAGGAAATCTTGCAGAGTCTGGAAGAAGGTCATGAAGAAAAAGAGATCGTTGAAACCAAGGTGACCTTGGGTGGCAAATTTTTGGATCGAATCTTGTCTCCAAAATCAGAACGTGCCTATGAGTTATCAGCTGTGGGTCAGGTGGAAGCAGGAACCAATCATATCTTGTGGACCCTGAGAATCGGCCAAATCAATAGCCAAAAATACTATGTCATTCGAGACATTCTACTCTTTTTAAGGATTGTCGAGCAGAGAAAGTCTTATATGATTGGCAAGATTTATGAGGAGTCTCTTTCTTGGGAAGCCTTTGATGAGGCCAGTCAAGAACTTCTGACTTTCTTGCGAGGGCTGATGGAGGAAGGACAGGCTCCAGACCTCTTTTTCCAAAACCAGGGTCGGCACCTCTTTTTCCCTCTGACTTTTTTTGAGCAGGGTGTGAATTTACTGATGACCTTGCCGCATTTTCAATTTGACCATCAAGTGGATAGCTACCAGATTCTGCTTTTTCAGGATATGCATGCTGATGCCAATCTATTTGCCTTTACAGTAACAGCATACTCGGATTATTTTGAAATGGAAATCAGTGAGAGTCCAAGGGTCAATGCTTTTTATCAGGGAGCTGTACTTTTCCATAAAGGTCAGGTTTATTTTCTAACAGACCAGCAGATGCGTCTTCTCAAAGAAATCAAAGCGTTGCCTTTGGATCAACATGGAAAGAAATACCTGCAATTTGATAGTAGTGACCGAGATAAGTTAGCTTCTTGTTTAACTCTTTTTAGCCGAATGGGGACCGTTTCAGCTCCTGAACGTTTACAAATTAAATCCTTTGCACCCTCTTTTTACTTTGACAGGGAAGAGGATAATCGGATTCGTTTAGCAATTCAGTTTGATTATGGAAATAGACAGGTATCTAGCCGACAAGAGTTAGAAGAATTACCATTTTCGAGTGATACTGACTTAGAAGAAAGAATTTTCCAAGTCTGTTTGGCAGCTGGTTTTGAAGCAGATTTTCAATCTTGGCGTCAGGCCCTAAAAGCGGAGTCTATCTATCATTTCTTTCATGAAATCATTCCAATCTTTGAAAAACTCGGAAATGTTGACATATCAGACAAGCTAGAAGAGCTTTATAGCCTAGCAAGCCCTCAAGTACAGATTGCCTCCAAGGGAGGTCTCTTGGAAATTCAGTTTGATTTTCAAGATATTGCCCAGGAGGAAATCGACCAAGCCATGCAGGCCTTGGTTGCCAACAAGGATTTTTACATTGGTTCGTCTAATCAAGTCTACTTTTTCGATGAAGAAACCAAGAAAATTCGCCAAAATCTACAGGAACTAGGACAATTTGAATTAAAAGATGGCTCCTTACAGGCTCGGAAATCCTTGGCCTACAGTTTAGCTCATCTCTTTGAAGGGCGAGACCGTGTTTCTTTTTCACAAGAATTTCAGAATCTGGCCCACGATTTGACGCATCCAGAGGACTTTCCTCGACAAGCAACTCAGGTTCAGGCTGATTTGCGAGATTATCAGGAAAAGGGAATCGGCTGGCTACAAATGCTCCATCATTATGGTTTTGGTGGGATTTTGGCTGACGATATGGGACTTGGTAAAACCCTGCAGACCATTGCTTTTCTGACCAGTCAAGTGACAAAAGAAAGTCGGGTTTTGATTTTAGCACCGTCAGGTTTGATTTACAACTGGGCAGATGAATTTCAGAAGTTTGCCCCACAGTTAGATGTGGCTGTTGTTCATGGTTTGAAAGCTAGTCGTGAAGAGATTCTTGCTGAGAGCCATCAAATCTTTGTGACAAGCTATGCTACCTTCCGTCAGGACAGTGAGCTTTATCAGGGGATGGCCTTTGACTTCCTTTTCTTAGATGAGGCTCAGGTCATGAAGAACGCCCAGACCAAGATTGCCCAGACCTTGAGACAATTTGTGGTGCCGTCAGTCTTTGCCTTGTCAGGGACTCCGATTGAAAACCATCTAGGTGAGCTGTGGTCTATTTTTCAAATCGTCATGCCAGGACTTTTGCCAAGCAAGAAAGAATTTATGAAATTGTCAGCTGAACGCGTGGCTCAGTTTATCAAACCTTTCGTGATGCGACGCAAGAAAGAAGAAGTTCTGACTGAATTGCCAGACTTGATTGAAGTGGTTTATAAGAATGAACTGGAAGACCAGCAAAAGGCTATCTACCTAGCCCAGTTGCAACAGATGCGGGACCGTCTAGCTCAAGTTTCAGATCAGGAATTTCAGCGAAGTCGGGTGGAAATCTTGTCTGGTTTGATGCGCTTGCGTCAAATCTGTGATACCCCTGCCCTCTTTATGGAAGATTATCAGGGAGCCAGTGGCAAACTGGATAGTCTCCGAGACCTGCTGGTCCAGGTGGCAGACGGCGGACACCGTGTCTTGATTTTCTCGCAGTTTAAGGGAATGTTGGAGAAAATTGAACAAGAACTGCCAGACTTGGGATTGACATCCTTTAAAATTACGGGTTCAACCCCAGCCAAGGAAAGACAAGACATGACCAAGGCCTTTAACCAAGGGGAAAGAGATGCCTTTCTGATTTCCCTCAAGGCTGGTGGTGTCGGTCTGAATCTGACAGGTGCTGATACCGTTATCTTGGTTGACCTTTGGTGGAATCCTGCGGTGGAAGCGCAAGCCATTAGCCGTGCCCATCGGATGGGACAGGAAGAAACGGTTGAGGTCTATCGCTTGGTGACCAAGGGAACCATTGAAGAAAAAATTCAGGAACTCCAAGAACAGAAGAAACATCTGGTGTCACAAGTATTGGATGGCACAGAGTCACGTGGCAGTCTGACCCTAGCAGAAATTAGAGAAATTTTGGGAATTTCTGAAGCCAGCACTTGAAAAATCAAGACAATACGCTATAATGAAGTGTTGAAAGGAAATAGAAAATGAAACAAGAACGATTTCCATTGGTGTCAGATGACGAGGTCATGTTGACTGAAATGCCAGTCATGAATCTCTATGATGAGTCTGATCTGATCAGTAATATCAAGGGTGAGTATCGAGATAAAAATTATTTAGAATGGGCTCCTATTACTGAAGAGGCGCCAGTAAAACCGATTGAAAAGCAAGTAGAGAAAACTAAAAAGGCTCCTTTAGGGGTAAAAAAAGAAGGAAAGAGCTATGCGGAGGTGGCGCGTGAAGAAGCGCGTGCAGACTTGAAAAAGAAACGCTCTGCTAACTACCTAACTCAGGATTTCAGCCGTGCGAGACGTCATTCTAAATCAGGCCTTCTTAGACAGGGTAACCAACCGACAGCGCCTTTCCAAAAGGAAAATCCTGGTGAATTTGTCAAATATAGCCAAAAATTGACCCAGTCTCATTATATCTTGGCGGAAGAAGTTCATTCTATCCCTACCAAGAATGAAGAAGTGTCAGCACCTGCTCCAAAGAAAAACAACTATGATTTTCTAAAGAAGAGCCAAATCTACAATAAAAAAAGTAAACAAACAGAACAAGAACGTCGAGTTGCCCAAGAGTTGAATCTGACCAGAATTACAGAATAGGGGAGAAAACATGCCAAAGACATATCATTTTATCGGAATTAAGGGATCAGGGATGAGTGCCTTGGCCTTGATGTTGCACCAAATGGGGCACAAGGTACAGGGATCAGATGTTGAAAAGTACTACTTTACTCAACGTGGTTTAGAGCAGGCAGGCATTACCATTCTTCCTTTTGATGAAAAGAACCTAGACGGTGATATGGAAATTATCGCTGGAAATGCCTTTCGTCCAGATAACAACGTCGAAATTGCCTATGCAGACCAAAATGGTATCAGCTACAAACGTTATCATGAGTTTCTAGGTAGCTTTATGCGTGATTTTGTTAGCATGGGAGTAGCTGGAGCGCATGGAAAAACTTCAACGACAGGTATGTTGTCTCATGTCTTGTCTCACATCACAGACACTAGCTTCTTGATTGGGGATGGGACCGGTCGTGGTTCGGCCAATGCCAAATATTTTGTCTTTGAATCTGACGAATATGAGCGCCACTTTATGCCTTATCACCCAGAATACTCTATTATTACCAACATTGACTTTGACCATCCAGACTATTTCACAAGTCTCGAGGATGTTTTCAATGCCTTTAACGACTATGCTAAACAAATTACCAAGGGTCTTTTTGTCTATGGTGAAGATGCAGAATTGCGTAAGATTACAGCCAATGCTCCGATTTATTATTATGGCTTTGAAGCAGAAGGTAATGACTTTGTAGCTAGCGATCTTCTTCGTTCTACAACTGGGTCAACTTTCACGGTTCATTTCCGTGGACAAGACTTGGGGCAATTCCACATTCCAACCTTTGGTCGTCACAATATCATGAATGCGACAGCCGTTATTGGTCTTCTTTACACAGCAGGATTTGATTTGAACTTGGTGCGTGAGCACTTGAAAACATTTGCCGGTGTTAAGCGTCGTTTCACTGAGAAAATTGTCAATGATACAGTTATTATCGATGACTTTGCCCACCATCCAACAGAAATTATTGCGACCTTGGATGCGGCTCGTCAGAAATACCCAAGCAAGGAAATTGTAGCGGTCTTCCAACCGCATACTTTTACAAGAACCATTGCCTTGTTAGATGACTTTGCTTATGCTTTGAACCAAGCGGATGCTGTTTACCTAGCGCAAATTTATGGGTCAGCTCGTGAAGTAGACCATGGTGACGTTAAGGTAGAAGACCTAGCCCAAAAAATCAACAAGAAACATCAAGTGATCACTGTTGAAAATGTTTCCCCACTCCTTGACCATGACAATGCTGTCTATGTCTTTATGGGAGCAGGAGACATCCAAACCTATGAATACTCATTTGAACGACTCTTGTCTAATTTGACAAGTAATGTTCAATAGGATGCTCCTATGGAAATTCCAATTAAGATCATTCAGGCAAGCAAGTCTGATTTGGCTGAGATAGAGGCGATTCAAACTTCGTCTTTTCCAGCTGAAAAGCAGCAACCTTCCCATATCTTAGAAGAAAGTATCCGTAAGTGTGCGGATACCTTTCTTCTAGCTAGGGATGAAAATCAACTGTTAGGCTATATTCTATCAAGTCCCCAGTCAGACAATCCGCAATGTCTAAAAGTACATTCTTTAGTCATTGAGTCTGACCATCAGAGACAGGGCTTGGGAACACTTCTTCTTGCAGCCTTGAAAGAGGTGGCAGTTGAACTGGATTACAAAGGGATTCGTTTGGAGAGTCCTTCTGAGCTGCTTTCCTATTTTGAAATGAACGGTTTTATTGATGAAGAAACTTCTCTTTATGAAACTAGCCAGAGTTTTAGTATGATTTGGTTTAATCCCTTTTATCTGGAGGCACAATGAAAATCAGACAAGCAAGATTAGAAGATTTGGATCGTATCGTCGAGATTGAACTAGAGAATTTCTCGGTAGAAGAAGCTATTCCTCGAACTGTCTTTGAGGCACATTTGCGAGAAATTCAGACCTCTTTTCTGGTTGCAGAAAAAGAAGGTAGAATCATGGGTTATATCGAAGGGCCAGTTGGCCCCCACCGCCATCTGCAAGACCAGTCTTTTACAGAAGAGATAGAAGATTATAGTCATGAGCCTGGTGGCTATATCTCTGTGACCTGTCTTTCTATTGCCAAAGAAGCACAGGGCCTCGGACTGGGTCAAAAATTGCTGACAGCCTTGAAAGAACTTGCTCTTGAGGATAAGAGAGAAGGCATTAACCTAACCTGTCGTGACTATCTCATCCCCTACTATGAAAAACACGGATTTGTCAACGAAGGCTTGTCCCAGTCAACCTTTGCAGGGGAAACCTGGTATGATATGGTCTGGGAAGCTAATACTCTTCGAAAATCAAATTCAAACCACGTCAGCGTCGCCTTACCGTACTCAAGTACAGCTTGCGGCTAGCTTCCTAGTTTGCTCTTTGATTTTCATTGAGTATAAAAAATAAGCTAGGAAAAGTATCATAGGTTGCTTTTCTTGGACTTTTAAGATATAATATTATGGATTGTCAACAAGGAGGAAAAACTTTTGAGTGAAAAGTCAAGAGAAGAAGAGAAATTAAGCTTTAAAGAGCAGATTCTGAGAGATTTAGAAAAAGTAAAAGGCTATGATGAAGTTCTGAAAGAAGATAAGGCAGTAGTTCGCACTCCTGCAAATGAACCTTCAGCTGAAGAACTCATGGCTGATTCCTTGTCAACGGTAGAGGAGATTATGAGAAAAGCTCCTGCTGCGCCTACTCACCCAAGTCAAGATGTACCAGCTTCTCCAGCAGATGACCTTCAAAGAGAAATTCCTGGTGTTCCAAGTCATCCAAGTCAAGATGTACCTTCTTCTCCAGCGGAAGAAAGTGGTTCAAGACCAGGACCAGGTCCTGTTAGACCTAAGAAACTTGAAAGAGAATACAATGAAACCCCAACAAGGGTAGCTGTTTCCTATAAGACGGCAGAGAAAAAAGCAGAACAAGCAGGTCCAGAAACACCTACGCCTGCTACAGAAACAGTGGATATCATCAGCGATACACCACGTCGTAGCCGTAGAGAAGGAGCAAAATCCGTTAAGCCTAAGAAAGAGAAGAAGTCACATGTGAAAGCTTTTGTGATTTCATTCCTTGTATTCCTTGCCTTGCTCTCAGCAGGTGGTTACTTTGGTTACCAGTACGTGCTAGATTCTTTGTTACCTATTGATGCTAATTCTAAGAAATATGTGACGGTTGGAATTCCAGAAGGTTCAAACGTTCAAGAAATCGGTACGACGCTTGAAAAAGCTGGTTTGGTAAAGCATGGTCTGATTTTTAGCTTTTATGCCAAGTATAAAAATTATACCGACTTGAAAGCAGGTTACTACAATTTGCAAAAGAGTATGAGTACAGAAGACTTACTCAAAGAGTTGCAAAAAGGTGGAACAGCTGAACCGCAGGAACCTGTACTTGCGACTTTGACAATTCCAGAAGGTTATACGATTGATCAAATTGCACAAACAGTAGGTCAATTGCAAGGTGACTTCAAAGAGCCTTTGACAGCGGAGGTTTTCTTGGCTAAAGTTCAAGATGAGACGTTTATCAGTCAAGAAGTTGCCAAATATCCGAGTCTACTTGAAAGCTTACCTACAAAAGACAGCGGTGCGCGTTATCGTTTGGAAGGATACCTTTTCCCAGCTACATACTCTATCAAGGAAAGCACAACTATTGAGAGCTTGATTGATGAGATGTTGGCGGCTATGGATAAGAACCTATCTCCTTACTATAGTACTATCAAATCTAAAAACTTGACTGTCAATGAGTTGTTGACCATTGCTTCCTTGGTCGAAAAAGAAGGTGCCAAGACAGAAGATCGTAAGCTCATTGCCGGTGTATTCTACAATCGTTTGAATCGTGATATGCCACTTCAAAGTAATATTGCAATCTTGTATGCCCAAGGAAAACTGGGGCAAAATATCAGCCTAGCTGAGGATGTTGCGATTGATACCAACATTGATTCACCTTATAATGTTTATAAAAATGTAGGTCTCATGCCTGGTCCAGTCGATAGTCCAAGTCTGGATGCGATTGAGTCAAGCATCAATCAAACTAAGAGCGATAACCTCTACTTTGTAGCAGATGTCACAGAAGGCAAGGTCTACTATGCTAACAATCAAGAAGACCACGACCGCAATGTCGCTGAACATGTCAACAGCAAATTAAACTAAACAAACTAAAATTATGTGATACTTCACATAATTTTCTTTCGAAAATATCATCAGAAGAAAGTTGAGAAAAATGGCAGAAAAAACATATCCTATGACCCTTGAGGAAAAGGAAAAACTTGAAAAAGAATTAGAAGAATTGAAATTGGTCCGTCGACCAGAAGTGGTAGAACGCATTAAGATTGCCCGTTCATACGGTGACCTTTCAGAAAACAGTGAGTACGAAGCAGCTAAGGATGAACAAGCCTTTGTCGAAGGACAAATCTCTAGCTTGGAAACAAAAATCCGCTATGCTGAAATCGTCAATAGCGACGCAGTTGCAGATGATGAAGTAGCGATTGGTAAAACAGTCACCATCCAAGAAATTGGTGAGGACGAAGAAGAAGTTTATATTATCGTAGGTTCAGCTGGTGCGGATGCCTTTGCAGGTAAGGTTTCAAATGAAAGCCCAATTGGACAAGCCTTGATTGGCAAGAAAACAGGTGACACAGCAACCATTGAAACGCCTGTTGGTAGCTATGATGTAAAAATCTTAAAGGTTGAAAAAACAGCCTAAAACAGAAGAAAGGAGTGGGGAGGCGATGCGCTTCACTCACTCCTTTTTCCATTTTAAATTGAATTGGAGACTATATGAGTTCAAAGAAGAAAAAAAATAAGATGGAGCGTGGTCTGACCAATCGTCATGTGCAGGTTATGGCCATCGCTGGAACAATCGGAACAGGACTCTTTCTGGGAGCAGGTCGCTCTATCAGCCTAACAGGTCCTTCCATTGTACTGATTTATATGATTACTGGGGCTTTCATGTTCCTCATGATGCGTGCTGTTGGGGAAATGCTTTACCAAGACCCTGAGCAACATACCTTTATCAACTTTATCACGCGCCATTTGGGTAAGGGCTGGGGCTATTTCTCGGTTTGGTCTTACTGGCTATCTGTTGTCTTTATCGGTATGGCGGAAATCACTGCTATCGCACATTATGTGCAATTTTGGTTCCCAACTTGGCCGAGTTGGATGATTGAGATTGGATTTTTGACCATTCTAGCCTTGGTCAACCTAATCGCGGTGAAGCTCTTTGGAGAAGTTGAGTTTTGGTTTGCTATGGTCAAGATTGTGGCTATTTTAGCCATGATTGCGACAGGAGTCTTTATGGTCTTGACAGGCTTTAAGACACCTCATGGAGTAGCAAGTTTAGCTAATATCGCCGACAATTTCTCCCTCTTCCCAAATGGTGGAGTTAACTTTGTCATGGCCTTCCAGATGGTGTTCTTCGCCTACCTTATGATTGAGTTTATAGGGGTCACAACTTCTGAAACCAAAAATCCACGTCAGGTCTTGCCAAAAGCCGTTAAGGAAATTCCTTTGCGTATCGCCTTTTTCTACGGTGGTGCCCTCTTAGCCATCATGGCTATCATTCCATGGCGTGAACTGGCTTCTGCTGATTCACCTTTTGTTACAGTATTTGAATTGGCCGGTGTCAAGTGGGCGGCAGCCTTGATTAACTTTGTCGTTTTGACATCAGCAGCATCTGCTCTTAACTCAACCCTTTATTCAACAGGGCGCCATTTGTATCAGATTGCTCATGATTCGCCAAATCGCTTCCTAAAGGCTATTAAGGCAGATACTCTTTCTCGCCATAATGTGCCACAAAATGCCATCATCGCTTCAGCAATCTTGATTGCCCTAGCAGCCTTTATCAACGTCTTGCCAGGAGTTTCGGATGCTTTTGCCTTGATTACGGCTTCATCATCTGGTGTCTATATTGCCATTTATATCTTGATTATGGTGGCTCACCTTAAATACCGCAAGTCACAGGATTTTATGGCGGATGGCTATCTCATGCCACATTATCGTTTCCTAAATCCCTTAACCATGCTTTTCTTTGCCTTTGTCTTTGTAACCCTCTTTTTACAAGAGTCTACCTTTGTAGGAGCAATCGGCTCAGCTATCTGGATTATCGGTTTCGGGATTTACAGCCAGTGGAAATTTAGAAAATAGATTTGAAACTCATCAACTCAGCTTGGTGGGTTTTTGCTAGTTTGACAGTCTATTGAAATAAGACTATAATCAAGCTGTAACAGTATTTAAGGAGATTTACATGTACTTTAGATTGAAAAATAAGGAATCACATAAATCGCAAGAAATAGGGAATCTGATTCGTGTTTATAACCGTTCAAAAAGAGAGGAAGCTGAAAGTGAGCCACTTAATCTTTATGTCGAAGATGAAAAGGGCAATCTCCTGGCAGGTTTGATAGTAGAGACTTTTAGAAATTGGCTAGAAATCGAGTATTTATTTGTAAAAGAGGAACTGAGAGAGCAAGGAATCGGTTCAAAACTATTGCAGCAAGCAGAAACTGAAGCTAAGAATCGAAACTGTCGTTTTGCCTTTGTCAATACCTACCAGTTTCAAGCTCTTGATTTTTATAAAAGGTATGGCTACAAGGAAGTCTTTAGGTTACAAGACTATCCCTACATTGGGCAAAGATATTATTAGCAAAAGAATCTGTAAGGTGAGTATGGAGGTATAATACAAAGAGAGGCTCGCACATAAGTATGGAGGTGGACTGATGTATATGAGTAACTATCGATAAATACCAGTTATAACCTAGAAATTGTGTCTTTCTGGGCAATATTGGGTACAATGCAATGGCAGCTGAGAAATTGGGAATCAAGGCTTATCGGGTTAAGAAAAGAAGTGATGTGGTTGATATCTTAAAACAATTTATTTAAACTAAAAACTCTCTATCTTTTTAAATTGACATTAATCCGAGATTCCCCTCTCGAGTTTTTCAGAATAGAGTGAAATCCGAAAGAAAATGGAAATAATTTTTATTAAACGCTTCCAATAGCGGTTAAAAGTTGACAAATTTAAATTTTAGGACTACACTAAGTAAGTAAATTTTATTTTAAAGGAGAATTCGTTATGAATTTAACATTTTTAGGCTTATGTATTGCCTGTATGGGCGTATCTGTCGGTGAAGGTTTATTGATGAATGGACTGTTTAAATCAGTAGCACGCCAACCAGATATGCTTTCTGAGTTTCGTAGTTTGATGTTTTTAGGTGTTGCCTTTATTGAAGGAACTTTCTTTGTAACTCTTGTCTTCTCATTTATTATCAAATAAATACATGGAACGAGAAGAAAAGGGAGGATTTTAGATGGAAGAAAGTATTAATCCAATCATCTCTATTGGTCCTGTTATCTTCAATCTGACTATGTTAGCCATGACCTTGTTGATTGTGGGAGTTATTTTTGTCTTTATTTATTGGGCAAGCCGCAATATGACCTTGAAACCCAAAGGAAAGCAAAATGTACTTGAGTATGTCTATGACTTTGTTATTGGATTTACAGAACCTAACATTGGTTCGCGCTACATGAAAGATTACTCACTCTTTTTCCTTTGTTTATTTCTTTTCATGGTGATTGCCAATAACCTTGGCTTAATGACAAAGCTTCAAACGATCGATGGGACTAACTGGTGGAGTTCGCCAACCGCTAATTTACAGTATGACTTAACCTTATCTTTTCTTGTCATTTTGTTGACACATATAGAAAGCGTTCGTCGTCGTGGATTTAAAAAAAGTATAAAATCTTTTATGAGTCCTGTTTTTGTCATACCGATGAATATCTTGGAAGAATTTACAAACTTCTTATCTTTGGCTTTGCGGATTTTTGGGAATATCTTTGCAGGAGAGGTCATGACGAGTTTGTTACTTCTTCTTTCCCACCAAGCTATTTATTGGTATCCAGTAGCCTTTGGAGCTAATTTGGCTTGGACTGCATTTTCTGTCTTTATTTCCTGCATCCAAGCTTATGTCTTTACTCTTTTGACATCTGTGTATTTAGGGAATAAGATTAATATTGAAGAGGAATAGAAAGGAGTAACTGATGCACGTAACAGTAGGTGAATTGATTGGTAATTTTATTTTAATCACTGGCTCTTTTATTCTTTTGCTAGTCTTGATTAAAAAATTTGCATGGTCTAATATTACAGGCATTTTCGAAGAAAGAGCTGAAAAAATTGCTTCAGATATTGACAGAGCTGAAGAAGCCCGTCAAAAAGCAGAAGTATTGGCTCAAAAACGCGAAGATGAATTGGCTGGTAGCCGTAAAGAAGCTAAGACAATCATTGAAAATGCAAAGGAAACAGCTGAGCAAAGTAAGGCTAATATCTTAGCAGATGCTAAACTAGAAGCAGGACGCTTAAAAGAAAAAGCAAACCAAGAAATTGCTCAAAACAAAGCTGAAGCTTTACAAAGCGTTAAGGGTGAGGTAGCAGATTTGACCATCAGCCTAGCTGGTAAAATCATCTCACAAAACCTTGACGGTCATGCCCATAAAGAACTCATTGATCAGTATATCGATCAGCTAGGAGAAGCTTAATGGACAAGAAAACAGTAAAGGTAATTGAAAAATACAGCATGCCTTTTGTCCAATTGGTACTTGAAAAAGGAGAAGAAGCCCGTATCTTTTCAGACTTGACTCAAATCAAGCAAGTTGCTGAAGAAACAGGTTTACCTTCTTTTTTAAAAAAAGTGACAGTAGATGAGTCTGACAAGAAAAAAACGATTGCTTTTTTCCAAGACTCTGTGTCACCTTTATTACAAAACTTTATCCAGGTTCTGGTCTACAATCACAGAGCAAATCTTTTTTATGATGTGCTTGTAGATTGCTTGGACCGACTTGAAAAAGAAACAAATCGATTTGAAGTGACGATTACTGCTGCTCATCCTCTAACTGATGAACAAAAGAGTCGTTTGCTCCCTTTGATTGAGAAGAAAATGTCTCTGAAAGTAAGGAGTGTAAAAGAACAAATCGATGAAAGTCTCATTGGTGGTTTTGTTATTTTTGCCAATCACAAGACAATTGATGTGAGTATTAAACAACAACTTAAAGTTGTTAAAGAAAATTTGAAATAGAAAGTGGTGTTCTTTTGGCAATTAACGCACAAGAAATCAGCGCTTTAATTAAGCAACAAATTGAAAATTTCAAACCCAATTTTGATGTGACTGAAACAGGTGTTGTAACCTATATCGGGGACGGTATCGCGCGTGCTCATGGCCTTGACAATGCCATGAGTGGAGAGTTGTTGATCTTTGAAAACGGCTCTTATGGTATGGCTCAAAACTTGGAGTCAACAGACGTTGGTATTATCATCCTAGGTGACTTTACAGATATTCGTGAAGGCGATACAATCCGCCGTACAGGTAAAATCATGGAAGTCCCAGTAGGTGAAAGTCTGATTGGTCGTGTTGTGGATCCGCTTGGTCGTCCGGTTGACGGTCTGGGAGAAATCCACACTGATAAAACTCGTCCAGTAGAAGCGCCAGCTCCTGGTGTCATGCAACGTAAGTCAGTCTCAGAACCATTGCAAACTGGTTTGAAAGCTATTGACGCCCTTGTACCGATTGGTCGTGGTCAACGTGAGTTGATTATCGGTGACCGTCAGACAGGGAAAACAACCATTGCGATTGATACAATCTTGAACCAAAAAGATCAAGATATGATCTGTATCTATGTCGCAATTGGACAAAAAGAATCAACAGTTCGTACGCAAGTAGAAACACTTCGTCAGTACGGTGCCTTGGACTACACAATCGTTGTGACAGCCTCTGCTTCACAACCATCTCCATTGCTCTTCCTAGCTCCTTATACTGGGGTTGCCATGGCGGAAGAATTTATGTACCAAGGGAAGCATGTTTTGATTGTATACGATGATCTATCAAAACAAGCGGTAGCTTATCGTGAACTGTCACTCTTGCTTCGTCGTCCTCCAGGTCGTGAAGCTTTCCCAGGAGATGTCTTCTACCTTCACAGCCGTTTGCTTGAGCGCTCAGCTAAAGTTTCTGATGAACTTGGTGGTGGATCAATTACAGCTCTACCATTTATCGAGACACAAGCAGGAGATATCTCTGCCTATATCGCAACCAACGTGATTTCTATCACTGATGGACAAATCTTCCTTGGTGATGGTCTCTTCAATGCGGGTATTCGTCCAGCCATCGATGCGGGTTCATCTGTATCGCGTGTAGGTGGTTCTGCACAAATCAAAGCCATGAAGAAGGTTGCTGGTACACTTCGTATCGACCTTGCTTCATACCGTGAGTTGGAAGCTTTCACTAAGTTTGGTTCTGACTTGGACGCAGCAACACAGGCTAAGTTGAACCGTGGACGTCGTACCGTTGAGGTCTTGAAACAACCTGTTCACAAACCCTTACCTGTTGAGAAACAAGTAACCATTCTCTATGCTTTGACACATGGTTTCTTGGATACTGTTCCAGTAGATGATATTGTTCGTTTCGAGGAAGAGTTCCATGCCTTCTTTGACGCTCAACATCCAGATATTTTGGAAACCATTCGTGATACAAAAGACTTGCCAGAAGAAGCAGTCTTGGATGCTGCGATTACAGAGTTTCTCAATCAATCTAGCTTCCAATAAGAATAGAGGTGTCAGATGGCAGTATCTCTAAATGATATTAAAACAAAAATCGCCTCAACAAAAAATACGAGTCAAATCACTAATGCCATGCAAATGGTATCAGCTGCTAAGCTAGGTCGCTCTGAAGAAGCTGCTCGCAACTTCCAAGTTTACGCTCAGAAAGTTCGCAAACTTTTGACAGATATTCTTCATGGTAATGGAGCTGGTGGCTCAACCAATCCCATGCTGATTAGCCGTCCTGTGAAGAAGACAGGCTATATCGTCATTACTTCAGATCGCGGTTTGGTTGGAGGGTATAATTCTTCTATTCTGAAAGCCGTTATGGAGTTGAAAGAAGAATACCACCCAGACGGTACAGGTTTTGAAATGATCTGTATCGGTGGAATGGGAGCTGATTTCTTTAAGGCTCGTGGTATTCAACCACTTTATGAATTACGTGGCTTGGCGGATCAGCCTAGCTTTGATCAAGTTCGTAAGATTATTTCAAAAACTGTTGAAATGTACCAAAATGAACTCTTTGATGAACTCTATGTTTGCTACAACCACCATGTCAATACGCTAACCAGTCAAATGCGTGTGGAACAAATGCTTCCGATTGTTGACTTGGATCCAAATGAAGCGGATGAAGACTACAGCTTGACTTTTGAATTGGAAACCAGCCGAGAAGAAATTTTGGAGCAGTTGTTGCCTCAGTTTGCAGAAAGTATGATTTACGGTGCCATTATCGATGCCAAGACAGCTGAGAATGCTGCTGGTATGACAGCCATGCAAACAGCGACTGATAATGCTAAGAAAGTCATCAATGATTTGACAATTCAGTATAACCGTGCCAGACAGGCGGCGATTACACAAGAAATTACAGAAATCGTAGCAGGTGCTAGTGCCTTAGAATAGGCTCTAGTCCAGCTCGTATGAAAATGAACTTAGGACCTAGTTGAACTAGGAACCGACAGTATCTTATATAGAATAGGAGAAGGAGATGAGTTCAGGTAAAATTGCTCAGGTTATCGGTCCCGTTGTAGACGTCTTGTTTGCAGCAGGGGAAAAACTTCCTGAGATTAACAATGCACTTGTCGTCTACAAAAATGACGAAAGAAAAACAAAAATCGTCCTTGAAGTAGCCTTAGAGTTGGGAGATGGTATGGTTCGTACTATCGCCATGGAATCAACAGATGGTTTGACTCGTGGAATGGAAGTATTGGACACAGGTCGTCCAATCTCTGTACCAGTAGGTAAAGAAACTTTGGGACGTGTCTTCAACGTTTTGGGAGATACCATTGACTTGGAAGCTCCTTTTACAGAAGACGCAGAGCGTCAGCCAATTCATAAAAAAGCTCCAACTTTTGATGAATTGTCTACCTCTTCTGAAATCCTTGAAACAGGGATCAAGGTTATCGACCTTCTTGCCCCTTACCTTAAAGGTGGTAAAGTTGGACTCTTCGGTGGTGCCGGAGTTGGTAAAACCGTCTTAATCCAAGAATTGATTCACAACATTGCCCAAGAACACGGTGGTATTTCAGTATTTACCGGTGTTGGGGAACGTACTCGTGAGGGGAATGACCTTTACTGGGAAATGAAAGAATCAGGCGTTATTGAGAAAACAGCCATGGTCTTTGGTCAGATGAATGAGCCACCAGGAGCACGTATGCGTGTTGCCCTTACTGGTTTGACAATCGCTGAATACTTCCGTGATGTAGAAGGCCAAGACGTGCTTCTCTTTATTGATAATATCTTCCGTTTCACTCAGGCTGGTTCAGAAGTATCTGCCCTTTTGGGTCGTATGCCATCAGCCGTTGGTTACCAACCAACCCTTGCTACGGAAATGGGTCAATTGCAAGAGCGTATTACATCAACTAAGAAGGGGTCTGTAACCTCTATCCAGGCTATCTATGTGCCAGCGGATGACTATACTGACCCAGCGCCAGCAACAGCCTTCGCTCACTTGGATTCAACAACAAACTTGGAACGTAAGTTGGTACAATTGGGTATCTACCCAGCCGTTGACCCACTTGCTTCAAGTTCACGTGCCTTGGCACCTGAAATCGTTGGAGAAGAGCACTATGCAGTTGCTGCAGAAGTAAAACGTGTCCTTCAACGTTACCATGAATTGCAAGATATCATTGCTATCCTTGGTATGGATGAGCTTTCTGATGAAGAAAAGACCTTGGTGGCTCGTGCCCGTCGTATCCAGTTCTTCTTGTCACAAAACTTCAACGTTGCGGAACAATTTACTGGCCAGCCAGGTTCTTATGTTCCAGTTACTGAAACGGTACGTGGCTTTAAGGAAATCCTTGATGGTAAATACGACCACTTGCCAGAAGATGCCTTCCGTGGTGTAGGTTCTATCGAAGATGTGATTGCAAAAGCTGAAAAAATGGGATTTTAAGAGGTGATCTATGACTCAGTTAACTGTCCAGATCGTGACACCAGATGGTCTCGTCTATGATCACCATGCCAGCTATGTATCGGTTCGAACTCTGGATGGTGAGATGGGGATCTTGCCACGACATGAAAATATGATTGCGGTTTTAGCAGTTGATGAAGTAAAGGTGAAACGTATTGATGACGAAGATCACGTGAACTGGATTGCAGTAAATGGCGGTGTTATTGAAATTGCCAATGATATGATCACAATCGTCGCTGACTCTGCAGAACGTGCTCGTGATATCGATATCAGTCGTGCAGAACGTGCCAAACTTCGTGCAGAACGTGCAATTGAAGAAGCACAAGACAAACACTTGATTGACCAAGAACGTCGTGCGAAGATTGCACTGCAACGTGCCATTAACCGTATCAATGTCGGAAATAGACTATAAGAAAAAAATGAACTTGAAAATTCCAAGTTCATTTTTTATGTTTTCTTAAGGAGCAAAACGGATGCAGACTGCTTCGGGAACATGGAAGTCGTTGGAGAGTTCTGCTAGACGACCATTGTCACAATTACGTTTAAAGACAGTTGCATTGTCAGAGTATTGGTGGACAGCAATAAGAAATTTTTGGTCAGGTGTCAAATCAAAATCACGTGGGGTCTGACCATGTGTCGGAACGATTTCTAACAACTCTAAGCCACCGTCCGCAAGGATGGTATATACTGCGATAGAATCATGGCCACGGTTAGAAGCGTAGAGGTATTTACCGTCTTTAGAGAGACGAATAGCAGCGGTTCCATTAAAGCCTTCGTAAGCTTCTGGTAAAGTTGAAATCACCTGCATACGTTCAAATTCGCCAACTCCATCGTAGATTAGAACTTCAATAGTGCTATTGAGTTCACAAATTAGATAAGCGATTTTATAGTGGTTATGGAAAATGATATGGCGTGAGCCCGCTCCTGGCTGGCTGTGATAGGTATAGAGTTTAGATAATTTCCCTTCTTGATCAAGATCATAAGTGATGACTTGGTCAGTTCCTAAGTCACAAGTCACTAGATAGTTGTCAGGTGTTAAATCTGTAAAGTGAACATGAGGAGATGCTTGATTCTCATGTGGACCTTGGCCACTGTGTTGATCTACATCACTAAGTAGAAGACTACCATCCTTCTGACGTTTATAAACAAGTACCTGTCCTTTGTGGTAGTTGGCTGCATAGACCAAATTACGCTTTTCATCAACAGCAACATAACAGTGGGGGGCTCCCTCCTCAACAACATGATTTAACACAGTCCCGTCAGTTTGATAGGCTGCAATGCCCCCCTTGTCGTCTTGACTACCAACAGTGTATAGGTGTTGGTGCTGGTCAAAGGCAAGGTAGGTTGGACTTGGCTCAGCTGCAAAGAGTTCTAGATTTGAAAGCTGACCAGTTTCTGTATCAAAGTCAGCCTTGTAAATCCCTTGGGAAGTCCGACGTGTATAAGTTCCAAAATAAACAGTTTCTTTCATAACGTTACCTCTATATAAAGATAAGACTATTATATCACAAAAACAAGCCAAATAAAGACATCCAATTAGATGTAAGCACTTTAAAAAATAATTGATTGGTTTTTTGACAAATATAATAATATTGAGATTGTTTTCCTTACTTTTCTTCTTAAAAGTGCTATAATGAACTCATAAAATGTTTAAAGGAGTCCTTACTATGAAAAAACGAGTTTTTCTAGCAGCTGGTGTAGCTATACTCTCGACGGCTATGCTAGCAGCGTGTTCAACAGGTGGTAAAGATGCTACTAAACCTGTTACCTATACCTATGTCTTCTCTACAGATCCTACGACTCTGGATTATACAGTTTCTGGAACTGCTAGCACTAAACAAATTACAGGTAATGTTATTGATGGTCTACTTGAAAATGACCAATATGGGAATCTGATTCCATCAGTTGCAGAAGATTGGACTGTTTCAAAAGATGGTTTGACCTATACCTATAAAATCCGTCAGGGTGTCAAATGGTATACCAATGAAGGCGAAGAGTATGGTGAAGTCAAAGCTCAGGACTTTGTAACTGGTCTGAAGCACGCAGCTGATAAAAAATCACAGGCTCTTTATCTGGTTCAAGACTCGGTTCAAGGTTTGGACGATTATGTCAATGGGAAAACAACAGATTTCTCTACTGTTGGTGTAAAAGCGACAGATGATTATACGGTTGTTTACACTTTGAATCATCCAGAATCTTTTTGGAATTCTAAGACAACAATGGGCGTTCTTGCCCCAATTAGCGAGGACTTTTTGGCTTCTAAAGGAGATGACTTTGGGAAGGCGACTGATGTAACAAGCATTCTTTATAATGGTGCTTACCTCCTCAAGGGATTGACATCTAAATCTTCTATTGAGATGACCAAAAATCAAAACTATTGGGATAAGCAAAATGTCTTTATTGATGATATTAAATTGTCTTTCTTTGATGGTCAGGATGCCGATTCTCTTGGACGAGGTTTTGATGAGGGACATTATCCAGCGGCACCTCTCTTTAAAAATTCTGCCAATTATGAACGTCTAAAAGAAAAATACAAGGATAATATTGTGTATGGGCCACAAAGAGGCGGAACTTTCTATATCTCAACTAATATCGATCGTGTAGCTTATAACCATACTGCTAAAACAAGTGATGCGGAAAAATCATCCACTAAAAAGGCTTTGTTGAATAAAGATTTCCGTCAATCCTTGGCTTTTGCGGCAGATCGTACTGCTGCAGTATCTCAAGTATTTGGGGACGAAGTGGCACCTCGTAAATTACGTACAAGTTTTACCCCTCCAACATTTGTCCAAGTTGGAGAGCAGTCATTTGGGCAAGTAGCTAAGGCAGAACTGGATAAGTTAGATGATGTATGGAAAGATGTCAGTCTTGATGATGCACAAGATTCACTTCATAATGTAGACAAGGCTAAAGCTAAATTTGAAGTTGCTAAGAAAACACTTCAAGCCGATGGAGTACAGTTCCCCGTTCATTTAGACCTGCCAGTTTCCTCTACTCAGACAGATTTTATTCGTCAAGCCCAATCTTATAAACAATCCATTGAGGAAGCCTTAGGCTCTGAAAATATAGTGATTGACATTCAACAAGTTTCTGATGAGGAATTGGGAAATATGACAGTATTTGCAACATCGACTAACAATACTGATTGGGATATCAATGTAAATAGTGGTTGGAGTCCTGATTATGCAGATCCATCAACCTATTTAGATGTATTTGATCCAACATCTGGTCCAACTCTTCTAGGAGCACTTGGTGTAGCACCAGGTACAGATAATCCGGCAATCAAAGCTGTTGGTTTAGATAAGTTTAAAGAGTTAATTACTGATGCTAGTGGTGAGAAAATAGATCTGCAAAAACGTTATTCTAAATATGCTAAAGCACAAGCTTGGTTAACAGATAGTGCCTTGGTTATTCCTGTACACTCAGATGGTGCCCAAATGCTAATAACGAAGAAAGTTCCAGGTAGCGGTGCAGGTGGTTGGGTAGGTGATAAGACAAGTGAAAACAGCTACAAGTACCAAAAATTACAAGACAAGATTGTAACGTCTAAAGAAATGGATGATTTCCGCAAGAAATTTGCTGATGAAAAAGCCAAATCAAATGCTGATTATCAGAAGAACTTAGACCGTCATATTCAAGACTAATCGAATCTCCTCTTTTGAGGGGATTTTTTTATGTCGCTGTCTCCATGTAAGCACTTTAAAAAAGAGTTATTTTGATTTAAAAATGGTATAATGAGAGAACGATAGAAAGGAAGTATTTATGGAGCAAAAAGAGAAACATTTTAGCCTATCTTGGTTTTTCAAGTGGTTTTTGGATAACAAGGCCATTACGGTATTTTTAGTAACCTTATTATTGGGACTCAATCTTTTTATTTTAAGTAAGATTAGTTTTCTATTTTCACCTGTTTTAGACTTTTTAGCAGTTGTGATGTTGCCAGTCATTCTGTCTGGCTTGTTATATTATTTGTTGAATCCTATTGTTGATTGGATGGAGAAGCATAAGGTTAATCGTGTTATAGCTATCACTATTGTCTTTGTTATCATCGCTCTCTTTATCATTTGGGGCTTGGCAGTCGCCATTCCAAATCTGCAACGCCAGGTTTTGACCTTTGCAAGAAACGTTCCTGTTTACTTAGAAGATATAGATAGGATTGTTAATGGATTGGTAGCCCAGCACCTGCCAGATGATTTCAGACCTCAGTTAGAGCAAGTTTTGACCAATTTTTCTAGCCAGGCTACAGTTTGGGCGAGCAAGGTTTCATCTCAGGCGGTAAACTGGGTGAGTGCCTTTATTAGCGGGGCTTCTCAAGTGATTGTTGCCTTGATTATCGTTCCTTTCATGCTCTTTTATCTCTTGCGTGATGGGAAAGGCTTGCGTAACTATTTGACTCAATTCATGCCAAGAAAATTGAAAGAACCTGTTGGACAAGTTTTGTCAGACGTGAATCAACAGTTGTCCAACTATGTTAGAGGGCAAGTGACAGTGGCTATTATTGTAGCAGTAATGTTTATGATCTTCTTTAAGATCATTGGTCTCCGTTATGCGGTTACGCTTGGTGTTACTGCTGGTATTTTAAATCTGGTTCCTTATCTTGGTAGCTTTCTAGCCATGCTTCCTGCCCTAGTATTGGGCTTGATTGCTGGTCCAGTCATGCTTTTGAAAGTAGTGATTGTCTTTATCGTAGAACAAACTATTGAAGGTCGTTTTGTCTCTCCATTGATTTTGGGAAGTCAATTAAACATTCATCCCATTAATGTTCTCTTTGTCTTGTTAACTTCAGGATCTATGTTTGGTATCTGGGGAGTTTTACTTGGTATTCCAGTTTATGCCTCTGCTAAAGTTGTCATTTCAGCCATTTTCGAATGGTATAAGGTAGTTAGTGGCCTATATGAATTAGAGGGCGAGGAAGTCAAGAGTGAACAATAGTCAACAGATGTTACAATCTTTGGAAGAGCAAGATTTAGCCAAGGCTGAGCATTATTTCGTCAAAGCTTTAGAAAATGATCCAAATGAGCTTCTGTATGAGTTGGCAACTTATCTTGAAGGGATTGGTTTTTATCCTCAGGCCAAGGAAATTTACCTGAAAATTGTAGAGGATTTTCCAGAGCTTCATCTTAATCTAGCTGCAATTGCTAGCGAGGATGGTCAAATCGAAGAAGCCTTTACCTATCTTGAGGAAATCCAAGCTGACAGTGACTGGTATGTTTCGGCTTTGCTTCTTAAGGCAGACCTTTACCAGCTGGAAAGTTTGACAGATGTGGCGCGTGAAAAATTGCTGGAGGCTTTGAGTTATTCAGAGGATCCTCTCTTGATATTAGGATTGGCAGAATTGGATAGTGAGTTAGAAAATTACCAAGAAGCTATTCAAGGCTATGCTCAGTTAGATAATCGTACTATTTATGAGCAAACGGGCATTTCTACCTATCAACGAATTGGCTTTGCCTATGCCCAGTTAGGGAAATTTGAAACGGCCACAGAGTTTTTAGAAAAAGCTCTGGAGTTAGAATATGATGATTTAACAGCTTTTGAGCTGGCCAGTCTTTACTTTGATCAAGAAGAATATCAAAAAGCCGTCCTCTACTTTAAGCAGATCGATACTATTTCTCCTGACTTTGAAGGCTATGAGTATGGTTACAGTCAGGCCTTACATAAGGAACATCAAGTTCAAGAAGCCCTGCGTATCGCTAAGCAAGGCTTAGAGAAAAATCCCTTTGAAACTCGCCTTTTGCTAGCTGCTTCACAATTCTCTTATGAATTACATGATGTAAGCGGAGCAGAAAACTACCTCCTTACTGCAAAAACAGACGCTGAGGATACAGAAGAAATCTTGCTTCGTTTAGCCACTATTTATCTGGAGCAGGAGCGTTATGAGGATATTCTAAACTTACAGAGTGAGAAGCCAGAAAATCTCTTGACCAAGTGGATGATTGCTCGTTCTTATCAAGAAATGGACGATTTGGATACTGCTTATGAGCATTACCAAGAGTTGGCAGGAGATTTGAAGAATAATCCCGAGTTTCTGGAACACTATATCTATCTCTTGCGTGAATTGGGACATTTTGAAGAAGCAAAAGTCCATGCGAAAGCTTACTTAAAACTGGTTCCAGATGATGTGCAAATGCAAGAACTGTTTGAGAGATTGTAAGAATGTTTAAACATATAGAACTGTAGTTTATCTCTTTTGATAGCTACGGTTTTTATTTGTATATGATAGAATTTTTTTACAAAAATGGTTGGTTATTTTGTTTATTCATGCTATAATAGGAACAATTACTTTTAGGAGGTGCAGTATGTCTTATTTATTTGAGATATTACCGAGTTTACTGAATGGTGCGAGTACGACTGTACAGGTCTTTGCACTGGTCTTGCTATTTTCGATTCCTTTGGGCGTTTTGATTGCCTTTGCCTTGCAAGTCCATTGGAAGCCCCTCCATTATCTGATTAACATTTATATCTGGATCATGCGGGGCACACCCTTGCTCTTGCAACTGATTTTTATTTATTATGTGCTTCCAAGTATTGGGATTCGTTTAGACCGCCTTCCTGCTGCCATTATTGCCTTTGTTCTCAACTATGCAGCTTACTTTGCAGAAATTTTCCGTGGAGGAATTGACACTATTCCAAGAGGACAGTATGAGGCTGCCAAGGTCTTGAAGTTTAGTCCCTTTGCCACAGTACGCTATATTATCTTGCCCCAAGTGACCAAGATTGTTCTTCCTAGTGTCTTTAATGAGGTTATGAGTTTGGTAAAGGATACTTCTCTGGTCTATGCTCTAGGAATTTCAGATCTTATCTTGGCTAGTCGAACAGCTGCTAACCGCGATGCTAGTCTGGTTCCTATGTTCTTGGCAGGTGCCATTTACTTGATTTTAATTGGGATTGTGACAATTATTTCCAAAAAAGTTGAGAAGAAGTACAGTTATTATAGATAGGAGGTTGCCATGTTAGAATTACGAAATATCAATAAGAAATTTGGAGACAAACAAATTCTGTCTGATTTCAGTCTAAGTATTCCTGAAAAGCAAATTCTGGCTATCGTTGGACCTTCTGGTGGCGGTAAGACAACCCTCTTACGTATGCTTGCAGGTCTTGAAACCATTGATTCAGGGCAAATCTTTTATAATGGAGATTCCTTAGAGTTGGATGAATTACAGAAGCGAAACCTACTAGGATTTGTATTCCAAGATTTTCAACTGTTCCCTCATTTATCAGTTCTGGAAAATTTGACTTTATCGCCTGTGAAGACCATGGGAATGAAGCAGGAAGAAGCTGAGAAGAAGGCGAGTGGACTCTTGGAACAGTTAGGACTAGCAGGACACGCAGATGCCTATCCTTTCTCACTATCTGGTGGGCAAAAGCAGCGGGTGGCTTTGGCGCGTGCTATGATGATTGACCCAGAAATCATTGGCTACGATGAACCAACTTCTGCCCTGGATCCAGAATTACGCTTGGAAGTGGAAAAACTAATCTTGCAAAATAGGGAACTTGGGATGACCCAGATTGTGGTTACCCATGATTTGCAGTTTGCTGAAAATATCGCAGATGTATTATTGAAAGTAGAACCTAAATAGGAGGAAAAATGGATGAAAAAATGGATGCTTGTATTAGTCAGTCTGATGACTGCTTTGTTCTTAGTAGCTTGTGGAAAAAATGCTAGCGAAATTAGTGGAGATAATTGGTCAAAGTACCAGTCTAACAAGTCTATTACTATTGGATTTGATAGTACTTTTGTTCCAATGGGATTTGCTCAGAAAGATGGTTCTTATGCAGGATTTGATATTGATTTAGCTACAGCTGTTTTTGAAAAATACGGAATTACGGTAAATTGGCAACCAATTGATTGGGATTTGAAAGAAGCTGAATTGACAAAAGGAACGATTGATCTGATTTGGAATGGCTATTCTGCTACAGACGAACGCCGTGAAAAGGTGGCTTTTAGTAACTCATATATGAAGAATGAGCAGGTATTGGTTACGAAGAAATCATCTGGTATCACGACTGCAAAGGATATGGCTGGAAAGACCTTAGGAGCTCAAGCTGGTTCATCTGGTTATGCGGACTTTGAAGCAAACCCAGCGATTTTAAAGGATATTGTCGCTAATAAGGAAGCGAATCAATACCAAACCTTTAATGAAGCCTTGATTGATTTGAAAAACGATCGAATTGACGGTCTATTGATTGATCGTGTCTATGCAAACTATTATTTAGAAGCAGAAGGCGTTTTAAACGATTATAATGTCTTTACAGTTGGACTAGAAACAGAAGCTTTTGCGGTTGGAACCCGTAAGGAAGATACAACTCTGGTTAAGAAGATAAATGAAGCTTTTTCTAGTCTTTACAAGGACGGCAAGTTCCAAGAAATCAGCCAAAAATGGTTTGGAGAAGATGTAGCAACCAAAGAAGTAAAAGAAGGACAGTAAGATAAAATAGTGGCTGAGACTGCGTTTTGATTAGCAAAACGTAGTTTTTTTGTAATCTAGGAAAACGATAATAGCGATTGAATTTGGATAATTGAATATGGAATAGCCCACTGTGATTTCTAAACCATTGTTAAAAATTGATTTGATTTATAAAATTAAAATGTTCTGTAATGAAATGCTGATGTAACTGTTTTAGGAATAATAAAACGCATAATATCAAGGTTTTTGCACCTTACATTATGCGTTTTTGTGATTTTAAAACTTGTTAGCTGATTTTTTACAATCCAGCGAAATCTTTGATTTCTTGTGCTGACATTGACGAGTCGCAACGGACATTGATTTGTCCATCTGCAACGTGAACAAAGCCTGGTACAGTTGGGATTCCATAGCGTGAGCGGAATTCTTGCAACTCATTGAGTTGGCTTGGTTCTTCACTGTTGATGAAGTAAATGTGAGCTTTGGTTTCAGCTACGACACCTGACAATGTACCAGCAAATTTACGGCAGTAAGGGCAAGTTTTGCGACCGATAAAGAAGGTTGCAGTTTCTTTCTTATCAAGAGCTTCTTGCGCACGCGCAACTGTAGTGACTTCAAGGTCTTTGATATTATCTAAAAATTGTTCCATGAGATTACCTCGCTTTCATTGATAAGTCTAGTATGCCATAAAGTTTCTAAAATTGCTTAGATTTGATACGAAAAAAAGATGAGATTGGTTGGTCTCATCTTTTATAGGGTCTTATTTTACAAAAGCATTGATTTCTGCTTCGATATTAGCAATTTTAGCTTGTGATTCTTCGTTGGTTCCCCCTACAACTGCAATGTAGAACTTGATTTTTGGTTCTGTACCTGAAGGGCGAACAGCAATCCATGAACCGTCAGCAAGTGTGTATTTCAACACATCACTTGGAGGAGTTGTCAAGTTTGTAACAGTTCCGTCAGCAGCAGTAGCAGTTTGAGCTTTGAAGTCTTCTACGACAGTGATAGCTGTTGCGTTCCATTCTTTTGGAGCATTGTTACGGAATTTAGCCATAATTGCTTTGATTTGTTCAGCACCGTCAACACCAGAAAGAGTAACAGAGATAGTCTTTTCAGCATAGTAGCCGTACTCTTTGTAGATTTCTTCGATACCGTCAGCAAGTGTCAAACCACGTGAACGGTAGTAGGCAGCAAGTTCAGCAACGACGAGAACAGCTTGGATAGCATCTTTATCACGTACGAATGGTTTAATCAAGTAACCGAAGCTTTCTTCGAATCCCATCATGTAAGTGTGATTGTGTTTTTCTTCGAATTCTTGGATTTTTTCAGCGATAAATTTGAAACCTGTCAAAACGTTGAACATGGTTGCGCCGTAGCTTTCAGCAATCTTCGTTACCAAGTCAGTTGATACGATAGATTTGCAGAGGGCTGCATTTTCAGGAAGAGTTCCTGCGTTTTTGTGGGCTTCCAAGATGTATTTAGCCATGATAGCACCGATTTGGTTACCTGAAAGGTTGAGGTAGCTACCATCTTTTTGAAGAACTTCAACACCAACACGGTCAGCATCAGGGTCAGTTGCCACAAGAACATCTGCACCAACTTGACGACCAAGTTCTTCAGCAAGGGCAAAGGCTGCTTGGCTTTCTGGGTTTGGAGATTTTACAGTTGAGAAGTCTGGGTCAGCAGTTGCTTGCGCTTCAACGACTTGAACAGAGTCAAATCCAGCTTGGGCAAGAGCACGACGAGCCAACATTTCACCAGTACCATGAAGTGGTGTGTAGACAATTTTCATGTCTTTACCAAATTCTTCAATCAAGGCTGGGTTGATGTTTACGTCCTTAACTTCTTTGAGGTATTCTACGTCAACAGCTTCGCCGATAACTTCAATCAAACCAGAAGCTTTTTCAGTTTCCACATCAGCAACTTCAACAGCAAATGGGTTTTCGATTGCGCGGATATAAGTAGTCAAAGCGTCTGCGTCGTGTGGAGGCATTTGTCCACCGTCTTCACCGTAAACCTTGTAACCGTTAAATGGTGCAGGATTGTGGCTGGCTGTGACCATGATACCCGCGAAGCAGTTGAGATGACGAACTGCAAATGATAGTTCTGGAGTTGGACGAAGGCTTTCAAATACGTAAGATTTGATGCCGTGTTTAGCAAGAACTGCCGCAGATTCAAAGGCAAACTCAGGTGAGAAGTGACGGCTATCGTAGGCAATTGCTACACCACGTTCTTTTTCGTTTCCACCTTTTGACTCAATCAAACGAGCCAATCCTTCAGTAGCTTGGCGAACAACATAGATGTTGATGCGGTTTGTACCAGCACCAATCAAGCCACGCATACCTGCAGTACCAAATTCAAGATTTGTATAGAAGGCATCTTCCTTTGTTTTTTCATCCATATTTTCCAAATCTTGACGAAGGTAGTCAGGAAGCTCCGCAAAATCAACCCATTTCTGGTAATTTTCTTGGTAAGACATTCAAATTCTCCTTTATTTTTAAAACATTTAATCAGTTTGATTATATCATTTTTTTTAGTTTTAGTAAAACCTTATCTGCTTCGAAAATCTCTTCAAACCAGGTCAGATTTAATTTGGGGTTTATATGATGTTGAGGCTAGGAAAAATTCAATTTCAGTAACAAAAATAAGTCTTCTCATAATAAAACATTGATACCAAACGTTTTATTATGAGAAGACTTTTTTACCCAGCATCTTTATACACAACCTCAAAACAGTGTTTGGAGTAATCTGTGACTAGACGTTTAGTTCTAAGAATGCCATCTTGACCAGATGATTTTCTTTACCGTTATTGGTGATAATCTTCCAGCAAGGCTTCAAACTCAGCTACGGTCATTCCCAATTGTTGGCTTGCAACCTCAGATGTTAGAAGACCTTGGCGGACTAGATTTAGTAAACCTACTTTCAAACCCTCTTCGATACCCTCAGCTCGTCCTCGTTCAAGCCCTTGTTCAATACCCTCTACGCGACCACGCTCCTCAGCTTGTTCCAAGGCATAGTCCTGCGCTAACAAGGCTTGTTCTTCGCGCATACGTAGTTGACTAAACATCTTCCTGTCCTCCTCGGACCAGCTTTTGTAGTCTAGCAGTTGATCTGCCTGGCTAATGGCTCGCTCGGGTTGTTGGGTAAAGGGTTTGTTCCCGAAAAACTCCAACCAGGGCTTGCGAACCTCGTCTTTGCTGGTTTCTCTGTATTTTTTTAATTCCAAGAACGCCATCTTGACCAGATGGTTTTCCTGTCCATTATTGCTTATGGTTAAGACCTCACCTGTCATGTCCTCTCGCATACTAAAACTGTGAAAAGCCAAATCATCTTGGAAATAATTACTATCCACAATAGCGATGGCGTAGACAGGAGCGATATGCTTGTAACTCTGATGGGTGTCACCTTCACGTTGACGGATTTTTTCAAGATTTTGATTGACCTGACTGCACAGGTAAGCCCATAGGCGATTGATGAAAAAATTCTGATGATGTACTTGAATCTCAATGATAACTTGGGTTCCATTGTCTAGTTCAGCTAAAACATCTATACTGGTATAGAAATCTTGGGCTGAATAAGGCAGGGAAGGTAGTACATGAATATTGCTTCCCTCCAAAATCGTCACATTTTTAGCTGGCAAGTCCAGCATATCGCGAATAAATTGACAAGTGATTTCCGGATTGCTAAAAATCTTCTTAGCAACCAAGTCATTAGTTGGGCTGATGCCCGGATGTCTTAGAATCATCCTTTTCCTCCTTTTATTATACCACAGTTTTTAATCTAGGTTTACTAAATTCAATGCTTCTATCTATTTATTCGGAAAAGAAAGTGAAAAGTTCAAACTTTCTTGAAAATAACAATACATTAAGTAAAAAAAGATAGCCAAACTCTTTACATCAAGAAATTTAGCTATCTTTTTTAGTTTGTTTTAATATTGCATAACGCTTACAGATTTCTCACTTATGTTCTTCCAGCAGTGCCTCAAACTCAGCCACAGTCATACCCAGCTGTTGGCTGGCAAATTCAGTGCTTAATACATGTTGGCGAACCATGTCTAAGAAGGCAAAAAGTTTTCCACGTTCTAAACCCTGTTCAAGACCCTCTGCACGACCACGTTCAAGTCCAAGTTCCAACCCCTTTTCCTCCGCTTGTTCCAAGGCATAGTCGTGTGCTAATAATGCCTGTTCTTCACGCATACGTAGTTGACTAAACATTTTCCTGTCCTCCTCGGACCAGCTCTTGTAGTCTAGCAGTTGGTCCGCCTGACTGATAGCTCGCTCAGGTTGTTGGGTAAAGGGTTTGTTCCCGAAAAACTCCAACCACGGTTTGCGAACCTCGTCTTTGCTGGTTTCTCTGTATTTTCTTAATTCCAAGAACGCCATCTTGACTAGATGATGTTCCTGTCCATTATTGGTGATGGTTAAAACCTCACCTGTCGTGTCCTCGCGCATACTAAAGCTATGGAAAGCCAAGTCATCTTGGAAATAATTACTATCCACAATAGCGATTGCATAAACAGGTGCGATATGCTTGTAACTCTGATGGGTGTCACCTTCACGTTGACGGATTTTTTCAAGATTTTGATTGACCTGACTGCAAAGGTAAGCCCATAGGCGATTGATGAAAAAATTCTGATGATGAACTTGGATTTCGATAATAACCTGCGTGCCATTGTCCAACTCTGCCAAGACATCTATACTGGTATAGAAATCCTGCGCCGAGTAGGGCATTGAAGGCAAGACATGAATATTGCTTCCCTCCAAAATCGTCACACTTTTTGCTGGTAAGTCCAGCATATCGCGAATAAATTGACAAGTGATTTCTGGATTGCTGAAAATTTTCTTAGCAACCAAGTCGTTAGTTGGGCTGATGCCCGGATGACGTACAGTCATATTTCTTCTCCTTTCATTATAGCACATTTTTAAATCTAGGTTTACTAAATTCAATGCTTCTATCTATTTATTCGTAAAAGAGAGTGAAAAGTTCAAACTTTCCTGAAAATAACAATACATTAAGTAAAAAAAGATAGCCAAACTCTTTACATCAAGAAATTTAGCTATCCTTTTTAGTTGTTTTTGTATCGTGTAATGTTTACAGATTTCTTACTCATGTCTTGCCAATAACGCCTCAAACTCAGCGACAGTCATGCCTAATTGCTGGCTGGCTACCTCAGAAGTCAGAAGACCTTGGCGGACCATATCTAGGAAGGCAAAAAGTTTTCCACGTTCAAGTCCTTGTTCAACCCCCTCAGCCCTAGCTGTTTCCAAGGCATAGTCCTGTGCCAATAATGCTTGTTCTTCGCGCATACGTAGTTGACTAAACATTTTCCTGTCCTCCTCGGACCAGCTCTTGTAGTCTAGCAGTTGATCTGCTTGGCTGATAGCTCGCTCTGGTTGCTGGGTAAAGGGCTTGTTGCCGAAAAACTCCAACCACGGCTTGCGAACCTCGTCTTTGCTGGTTTCTCTGTATTTCTTTAATTCCAAGAACGCCATCTTAACCAGATGGTTTTTCTGACCATTATTGCTTATGGTTAAGACCTCACCTGTCGTATCCTCGCGCATGCTAAAGCTATGAAAAGCCAAATCATCTTGGAAGTAATTGCTATCCACAATAGCGATGGCGTAGACAGGAGCGATATGCTTGTAACTCTGGTGAGTATCTCCTTCACGTTGGCGAATTTTTTCTAAGTTTTGATTGACCTGACTGCACAGGTAAGCCCACAGGCGATTGATAAAAAAATTCTGATGATGTACCTGAATCTCAATGATAACTTGGGTTCCATTATCCAACTCCGCCAAAACATCTATACTGGTATAGAAATCCTGCGCCGAGTAGGGCAGGGAAGGCAAGACATGAATATTGCTTCCCTCCAAAATGGTTACATTTTTGGCTGGTAAATCCAGCATATCGCGAATAAATTGACAAGTGATTTCTGGATTACTAAAAATCTTTTTAGCAACCAAGTCATTAGTTGGGCTGATTCCCGGATGACGTACAGTCATATTTCTTCTCCTTTCATTATAGCACATTTTTTAATCTAATTTGCTAGATTTGATGCTTCTATCTATTTATTCGGAAAAGAAAGGGAAAAGTGCAAACTTTCCTAATAAAAAAGATAGCCAATCTCTTTTAAGTCAAGATTATTTAGCTATCCCTTTTAGTTATTTTCGAATTGCATAAGGTTGACAGATTTCTCACTCATGTTTTTCCAACAGCGCCTCAAACTCAGCCACGGTCATACCTAATTGCTGACTGGCAATCTCAGAAGTCAGAAGACCTTGGCGGACCATATCTAGGAAGGCAAAAAGTTTTCCACGCTCCAGTCCCTGTTCAATGCCCTCTGCGCGACCACGTTCAAGTCCTTGTTCAATCCCCTCTGTACGACCACGTTCTAATCCTCTTTCCTCAGCTTGTTCCAAGGCATAGTCCTGCGCTAACAAGGCTTGTTCTTCACGCATACGTAGTTGACTAAACATTTTTCTGTCCTCCTCGGACCAGCTCTTGTAGTCCAGCAGTTGGTCTGCTTGGCTGATGGCTCGCTCAGGTTCTTGGGTAAAGGGTTTATTCCCGAAAAACTCCAACCACGGCTTGCGAACCTTGTCTTTGCTGGTTTCTCTATATTTTTTTAGTTCCAAGAATGCCATCTTGACCAGATGATTTTCTTGTCCATTATTGGTGATGGTTAAGACTTCACCCGTCGTATCTTCTCGCATGCTAAAACTGTGGAAAGCCAAGTCATCTGAGAAGTAATTGCTATCCACAATTGCGATGGCATATACTGGTGCGATATGCTTGTAACTCTGGTGGGTATCGCCTTCTCGTTGACGAATTTTTTCTAGGTTTTGATTGACCTGACTGCATAGATAAGCCCACAGGCGATTGATGAAAAAATTCTGATGATGGACTTGAATTTCAATGATTACTTGAGTTCCATTATCTAGTTCAGCCAAAACATCTATACTGGTATAAAAATCCTGCGCTGAGTAAGGTAAGGAAGGCAAGACATGAATGTTACTTCCCTCCAGAATGGTCACATTTTTGGCTGGTAAGTCCAGCATATCGCGAATAAATTGACAAGTGATTTCTGGATTGCTAAAAATCTTCTTAGCAACCAAGTCATTGGTTGGGCTTATGCCCGGATGTCTGAGAATCATCCTTTTCCTCCTTTTATTATACCACAGTTTTATACTCAATGAAAATCAAAGAGCAAACTAGGAAACTAGCCGCAGGCTGTACTTGAGTACGGCAAGGCGACGTTGACGTGGTTTGAATTTGATTTTCGAAGAGTATTAAATCTAGGCTCACTAGATTCTCTGCTTCTATCTATTTATTCGGAAAAAGTAGAAAAAGAGTAGAAAAAATGTCAAATTGTCTCATTTTTAAAGAAATAAGTGTAAAAGTTAATGGAAATCCAAAAGCAAGCTGGAAAGGTCTCAAAGCACAGCACTGAGCTTGCTGATAAAAGGAAGTAAGTCCATAAGATGCACACGACAAGGCAAGGATGATGAGGCTTCATCTTTGGTGTTGGCTTACTGATGAGGGACTCCTAACCTAGCTTTGGTCTCAGTAAAAAGAGTCGTCTATCTCCTAGTCTTCCATTCAAAAAATTTGAAGTTTCAAGCCGACTGGTGTATAATATATTCATGAATTGTATTCTATTATGTAGGAAGTAATAGGGCACAATATATATATATATGGAGTGTTAAAATGAATAACTCAGAAAAACAATTAAAATACAGTATACGGAAAGTGAGTGTCGGTGCAGCTAGTGTTGTCATTGGGGCGCTCTATCTTTTGATGGGAGCTGGGATTGCTCATGCTGAGGGCGTGGAGTCAGCTAGAGAAGCTGAGAGGGCAGCAAACCCGACAGATCCAGAACAGTCTGGAAATGGAGAGACAGGAAACAAGCCTGACCTCAGCAATACTGATGCAGCAGCAAACACCTATAATGCTCCCGTAGCTGAAAATCCGCTAGTAGCTCCAAAAGCTGCCAAACCTCGTCGGACTAAAAGAGAATTACCTGATGGGGACGCAAGCAATCCATCGAATGGAGCTACAGGGACTGAATCAGGAGAGAACCAGCCAACAGGTGAAAACTCACCTGTACTGGATGCCAATCGTAAAGGTGAGACAGTAAAAACTGACCAACCAGGGGTACATGTACCTAAAGATGGAGAAGAGGGTTCGGATGATAAGAATGCCCACTTAACATTTGATACTCCTGGTGAGAATGCTACAGTTGAGTACATGTACAAAATCATCCAAAATATGCCGGATGACTTCCAAAACAACGAGCGTTCATACTTGAGAAATATGAACACCCTTGGTGATGCACTTAGATTTGATGGAAATGGTAATGTTACTAAGGATGAAAGCGGCAAACAACTACAAGATGGTGAAATTCGTGAAATTAACGAGTTCGGTGGTTGGAAAGCTATAAACGGCGGAACGTTCGCCATCGGTAAGAAAAATGCTCAAGGATATTTCACTGGTTGGTACACTGATAAAGATGGCAAACGCCAAGAAGGTGGTATGTTGGGTTCTGACGCCCTGGACCGAGTCTATGTTCACGAACAAGCCCTAGATCGTCGTTTCAAGTACATGCTCATGCTTGCCAAAGGGCGTACTATCGCCAATAAAGAGGACAAAGCACAAGATAGAACTACCTTTGATATAAAGACAGCGAATAGAGTTGAGGATCAAGCTGAACTTGACAAATTACCTGTTAAAGAAAAGGAAGATATTCTCCAACATTCTCCAAATATTGAGGGGTTCAATGGAATAGAAAAAACCTTTACTGCCTTCTCTACCAAGTACGGAAGTCGCTTGAAAATCGACTTTGTAACAGGATATATCTCAGACTATGAAGGCTCAAAAGGAACCTATCGTATCGTTGTTAAAGCGATTAAAAAAGGTGCAACTGATGACGCACCAAAAGTAGAAGAAACTATCTATGACCACACTATCAACCGAATTGACGGAGTAGTAGAGAACGAAGAACGCTACGAACAAGGTGTAGATTTAAAAGCGTTTAATAAAGTAATTAAAGACGCGTTAAAGGCTGAGTACAATAAAAAAGTTACGGCGCTTGCGAAAGAGAAATATAAGAAAGAGCATGGAGTAACTAATCCGAAAGTTAGTCAGTTTGCTCCTTTGAAACCTATTATTGAAAAAGAACTCGCTGAAAAGGGAGAAACAATAGTCGAGTTGCCGGTAGATATGGGTAAATTGACAGCAGAAATAGGAAAAAATGGAAGAGAGACTGGTAAATTTAAAGATCTTAACTTGAATATTAACTATGCGACAGTAGCCAATAACCTCAATAATGAATTAAAGAAAATAGAGGATACGGAAGTAAAACGTAACTCCCCAATTTGGGATGTTGGTACTGATGCAAAAGCAAAAGACCCAGATCGTGTTTATAAATTATTGGATTTTATATTACCGACTGCGAAAAAAATTATCTATCATGCAGATACAGATCAGTTAGAACTCCAAACAGATCCAGAAAAAGTAACAAAACATCGTGAAAAACTTAAGGCTGAGCTAGCAGAAAAAGAAACTCTTTTAAATGCTACTACGGATGAAGAACAAAAAATTAAGCTCAAAAAAGAAATATCTGGCTTAAAATCAGCCATTGGATCCACAAATGCCTATACTTACCTGGAAGCTAGAAACGGTAGTCAGGAAGCAAAAATCCTTGGCTCACACATGGAAGCAACAAAGCAACCGTCAACTTCTATTCTAATAGAAGATGAATACAATAAAATAAAGACGAATGAACTTGCTGCGAAAGCGACAAATGGTCTCTCAAAATTCACGAACTACTTTGTTGAAGAAGAAAATATTACACGTTCAAAAGTGCTTCCTGATGAAAAATTATCAGAAGAAATTACAAAAGAAATTGGTGGTGATAATGACAAACTGGGTAAAGGTGGCTACTTCTCAACTGGAGATATTCCCTTGGACAAAGATGTTGTAGCCTATAAGATACAAGTTTTTGCCGAAAATGAAAAACGTGTTGGTGTTAATAAGCAAAGTCCAAGACTTCAATATAACTTACCTATCCTAGCCGATTTCTCAGTCATTCAAGATACCGTTGAACCATCAAAAGAAGTAGCCAAACGGATCATTGATAAACAGATAAAAGAAAATAAAATCCCGAAAGAAAAAGGGGATAAGATAAAAGAGGAAATAGATAAGAGCAAGAAAACATCGGAAGTTAGAAAAGCTATCTCAGGGAATGTAAAGGTTCGTTATGTTAATGAACAGGGACAAGATATACCACTATCTGATGAAGATGCTAAAAAAGTTGGAGAAAAATCTGATAATGGTACCTACCTCGTAGAAAAAGAAGCTCTTATTGGGTCAAGCTACGATGTAAGAAGTAAGCAATTACGTGGGATTGACACAGGCGAGAAAAAATACCGCCTAAAACGCTCTCTTGATAATACTGATGGCTTATATACAAATTCAGCAGCTGTCACAGGTGAAGTAACTTCAGCTGATAAGATTGTAACCTTTGTCTATGAAGAAGGGGAAGCCACCAAAGCAAAAGCAGTTGTTCATGTGATGAAACAACAAGATGGAGGAACAACTGTTGAATTACCAGAACATAAGTTCAACCTTGAAACAGAAGTAGGTGAAGACTTCCCATCAACAGATGTTGATGCCAAAGTTGCTGCCTTGAAAAAAGCAGGTTACGAGATTGTCAGCAATACCTTTACAGATGGAACTGCAGACGAGCGAAAAGGTGACGACAAAGAGGACCTAGACGGACAAGAGCCAACACAGTCTTATACGATTACAGTACAAGAACGTACAAAAGAAGTAACAGAACCGCCAACTCCAAACGATCCAGTCGATCCAGAAATTCCAGACGGACCAAAATGGCCAGAATCAGGACTAAAAGAGTCAGATCTTACAAAAGAAGTAACACGTACCATTACTTACCTTAAGAAAGAAAGTCCAGATGGAGCTGAGGAGCCAAGTGGAATAGCAAATAAGATAGATAAGGTTCTATTCAAACGGAGTGCTACCTATAACCTAGTTACAAAAACAGTTACCTATAGCGACTGGAAAGAAACGAAAGATACTACGCACACGTTAACAAATTTCCCAAAAGTCAAGACGCCATTATTAAAAGGCTACCTAGCAGATAAGAAAGTGGTGGAAGAGGAAACAGCAACAAAACCGACTGAAGCAGGGGAAGTCACGGATATTACAAGAAAAGTTGTATATACTAAAATAGGGTCTTGGGTGCCAAAAGTTCCGGATAAAGAAATACCAACACCAATTCCATATCCGAATAACCCAGACGATCCAACTAAGCCTAAAACTCCAACTTATCCAGAAACCCCTGAGACTCCAGGAGAGACACCAAACCCTCAACCGGGAGATCCAGGGACACCTGAAACTCCAGCAACACCACCAGTTATTCCATATGTACCAGGCTACACACCAAAAGTACCGACGGATCCAACACAACCAGAAAATCCAGATACGAATCCTTTAAAACCACTAGAGCCATTGGATCCAAATGATCCTAAAAAAGGATATAAGGTACCAGAAATACCTAGTGATCCTAAGAAGAATAAAGAGATAGAGTATGTGCCAAATCCACAAAAAATCCTGATCAAGGTTGTCAATATCACGACAGGGAAAGAAGTGGAAATGCCAAAAGAAAAACTGGAATTTAGTGGCGTATCCGACCAAGTAGTTGGGGATGACAATAAAACGAAAGTTGATGACAAGATACAAGCCTTGAGACAACGTGGTTATACTGTGGAGAGCACCAATCCTATCACGGCAACGACCAAGTACGATAGAGTGGACGATGCCACTACGGGAGAACCATCTCAGACTTATAAGATAGTTGTTAAAGAACCGATCAGCATAGACACTGACAGTAAAACTGTAACACGTACGATCAAATACGTGAAAAAAGATCTTGTAGATGGTGTGGAAACGTCAACAAAAGCACATGAGACAGTGACGGACAGTGCGACCTTTAACCGTGAAGTCAAGTTCAATCTTGTTACAGGGGAGACGACTTATGGTAAATGGAGTGAAGCACAAACCTTAAACAAAGTCGCATCGCCAGTCCTAACAGGCTATATAGCTGATAGAGCGGAAGTTGGAGAACGTGAAGTAACAGCTACAAGTGAAGATATTCAAGAAGAAGTTGTTTATACTAAGATTGGGACTTGGGTACCAAATCTCCCAGCAGGAGAAACTCCAATTGACCCAATCCCTTATCCAAACCATCCAACAGATCCAACCAAACCGGGTGATCCGACACCGGGAGTCATTCCGTATGTGCCAGGATATACACCTAAAGTAGGGGATAAACCATTGGTTCCGAAAAATCCAAAAGATTTAACGGAAGGATATACACCACCAACACCAACCGATCCTAAGCCTAATACAACTGTCACCTATGAACCAGATCCACAAAAAGCATTGGTCAAAGTCGTCAATACCACAACTGGAGTGGAAGTGCACTTACCAGCCGAAGATGTCAATCTTGAAGGTAAAACTGCAGAAAAGATTTCAACGGAGAAAGTCCTTGCTAAGATTGCGGACTTGGAAAAACGTGGCTTTGTTGTGGATAATAAGGATGAGGTAGTCGCTGAGATTACCAAGTCAAGCTTTGATAAGCAAAAAGACGAAGAAGGGAAAGACCCTTCCCAAGTATTCACGCTAAAAGTACATGAAAAAGTGGTAGAAGTCACAGAACCACCAACTCCAAATACACCAATTGATCCAGATACTCCAGATGATCCTAATGATCCAAGTATTCCAAGATGGACAGAAGAGTTAGTGAACCAATTGTCACTTAAGAAAGATGTTACACGTACCATTACATATGTTAAGAAAGACACTCCAAATGGAGAAGAAATTCCAGACGCAAAACCAACTGTAACTCAAACAGCACACTTTAAACGTACTGTAAAAGTAAACGTAGCAACTAGAAAAGTTGTAGAGTATACAGACTGGACAAGTACGGACAAAAACTTAGCAGAAGTAAAAACAGAAAAACTAGATGGATATGTAGCAGATAAGCTATCCGTAGCTAGTGTAACAGTCGATGAAACTTCAAATAATTTAGTAGAAAAAGTTATTTATACCAAATTAGGCGCGTGGATTCCGAAAATACCAAAAGGTGTAGTGCCACCAGAAGGAACCGATACGGATCCAAAACCTTACCCTAACCACCCAACAGATCCAACCAAACCAGGTGATCCAACGGATCCGAATGTACCAAACGTTCCGGTGATTCCGTATATCCCAGGATATACACCGAAAATTGGGGAAACACCGTTGAAACCAAAAGTACCAGGAGACCCAACAAAAGGCTATATTCCACCAGTGCCAACAACACCAGATGAGGATACGCCGATTACGTATGAAGCAGATCCACAAAGAGCTGTTGTTAAAGTCGTAAACGTTAAAGAAGGAAAAGAAATACCATTACCAAACGATACGGTAGCTATTGATAATGGCTCAACGGATGCAGACATTCCGAAAGATGACGTTAACAAGAAGATTACAGACTTGGAAAAACGTGGCTATGTCGTAGAAAACAAAGACTTATTAGATAATCAAAAATTTGATAATGTTAAGGATCCAGATGATGGAGACCCGACACAAGTCTTTACACTGAAAGTTCATGAAAAAGTGGTGCCAGTAACACCACCAACGCCAGATAAGCCAATCGAACCTGGAACACCAATTGATCCAACGACCCCAGTTGATCCAGACAAACCAAATGATCCAACCATCCCACGATGGACAGAGGACTTAGTGAAACAGCTGGATACTAAGAAGGAAGTGACACGTACAATTACGTATGTGGACGAAGAGGGAGCTAAGGTCACCTATACAGCTAATGGTCAAGAAAAGACAGATGCAGTGACAGATAAAGTAACCTTTACTAGAACAGCATTCATCAATGTCGTGACCAAAACCATTACTTATGGAGAATGGATGGCTGTAGATAATGACACTACATTTGATGCGGTAGCATCTCCGATGGTTAAAGGCTATGTCTTAAAAGCCAACCAAGATACACAAGGTGGTTTGGTAGAGGCAAGTGGCGCAAGTGTAGTAGCAAGTGAAAACTTAACAGAAGCATCTGAAAATCAAAATGTTAAAGTTGTTTATACGAAGTTAGGTTCATGGATTCCGAAAGTCCCAGGTCAAGACACACCAACACCACTGCCATATCCAAATCATCCTACTGATCCAACCAAACCAGGCGATCCAACAGATCCAAACATACCGAATGTCCCAGTGATTCCGTATGTACCAGGATATACACCGAAAATTGGGGAAACTCCATTACAACCAAAAGTTCCAGGAGACCCAACAAAAGGTTATATTCCGCCATCAGTACCAACAACACCAGGAACAGATACAGAAATTAGCTATGTCCCTGATTCGCAACGAGCATTGGTCAAAGTGTACAATGTGAAAGATGGAGTGAAGATACCATTAGAAAACGATACTGTAGGCATCAATGACGGTAAAACGGATCAAGCTATTCCAACTAAATCTTTAGAAGATAAAATCAAAGAGTTGGAAAAACGTGGATACACTGTTGATAACAAGGACTTGTTGAAAGGTAAAATTTTTGATAACCAAAAAGATCCGGAAAGTGGAGACCCGACACAGGTATATGATCTCCTTGTTAGAGAACGGATAAGCCTTGATACAGAGACAAAAGTAGTCACAAGAACGATTAAATACGTTAAAATTGAAGAACAAAATGGCGCAGAAGTAGAAGTTGAGAATGCACAACCAACCAATACTCAGACTGTAAACTTTAGTCGTGACATCAGTATAAACTTGGCTACAGGTCGAATCAGCAATGGAAAATGGAGTGAAAAACAAATACTCGGAGAAGTGAAAACTCCAGTGTTAGAGGGCTATCTAGCGGATAGAGCCAAGGTAGAATCTCGTGAAGTAACAGGAGATAGTGAATCATTTGAGGAAAAAGTGGTATACAGAAAAATCGGTTCATGGATACCAAAAGTACCAGGAAAAGAAGAACCAACACCAATTCCGTATCCAAATGATCCAGATGATCCAACTAAGCCTAAAACTCCAGATTATCCAAGCACTCCGCCACAACCAGGTCAACCAGTACCGAAAGTGCCAGTGATTCCATACGTTCCAGGCTATACACCTAAGACACCAAACGGGACTCCATTAGTGCCGATAGATCCTGAACATCCAGAAAAAGGTTACAAGGTGCCACCAGTTCCAGAAACGCCAAATGATCCTAAGCTGGACACACCAATCACATATGAAGGAAATCCGCAAAAGATTTTAATTAAAGTAGTTAATGTAACTACAGGGGTAGAAGTACCACTGGATAATGAAAAATTAGAATTTAATGGCAAATCAGGAGAAACGGTTAAAGAAACAGATAAAAATTCTGTTGATGCTAAAATAACTTCACTGAGAAATCGTGGATACATTGTAGATACAGTAAATCCACTAACTGCAACTACAAAATATGACACAGAGTCTGACGATGGAAAACAAGAACCAACTCAGACATATAAATTAGTAGTAAGAGAAAAAATCTCAACAGATAAGGAATCTACAACTGTAACACGTACGATTAAATACGTTAAAATTGATGTTCAAGATGGAAATGAAGTCAGAACGGAACTTAATACGGAAAAAATCAAAACAAAAGTAGATAAGGTAGAGTTTTCAAGAAACACCACTACTAATGTAACAACTGGTTTAACAGAAATAGGTGCTTGGAATCATGAAAAACAAGAGTTCCCTAAAGTAGATACACCAGTTTTAGAAGGATATTTAGCAAATAAAGTGTCAGTACCTTCTAAAGAGGTAACGCCAGAATCTGATTCAATAGAAGAAGTAGTTGAATACAGAAAAATCGGTTCATGGGTGCCAAAAGTACCAGGAAAAGAAGAACCAACACCAATTCCGTATCCAAATGATCCAGATGATCCAACTAAGCCTAAAACTCCAGATTATCCAAGCACTCCGCCACAACCAGGTCAACCAGTACCGAAAGTGCCAGTGATTCCATACGTTCCAGGCTATACACCTAAGACACCAAACGGAACTCCATTAGTACCGATAGATCCTGAACATCCAGAAAAAGGATATAAGGTGCCACCAGTTCCAGAAACGCCAAATGATCCTAAGCTGGACACACCAATCGAGTATACACCAGATGGACAAAGAGCTATTGTCAAATTTGTTGTCATAGGCGAAGACGGAAAAGAAACGGAGCTTGAAACTTCAAGAATCACAGTTACTGGTAAGACTGGAGAGAAAATCCCAACAGAAAACTTTAATGATACATTGAAGAAACTAACAGGTGACCCAGTTAATAATGGTGACTACGAGTTAGTAGACAATCCTCTGAAAGATGGAGCAACTTTTGATACCATAAAAGACCAAGAAGGAAAAGAACCATCCCAAGTCTTTGTTGTGAAGTTACGTCAAATCTATGTTATTCCACCGACACCGAGAATTGTCGAACGTCCAAGCGGTAATACTGTAGAAGTTGACGTGCCAAATAAAGATGCCGATACTTTATCTATTACATTTACAAAACGAAACAGTACTGAAAAAGAAACTATCGTTACGAAGAAAGATAAAGATGGTACGTGGAAAATTGAAAAATCTCCAGTTGGAGTCACTATCAATCCGACAAATGGTCGTGTTTACATTCCAAGTGAACAAGTTCAACCGAAGACATGGGTAGATACGCAAACAAAACATAAGTACAAACAAAGTAAGATTGTTAGTGTTATGCCGAATATTCTTGATGTACCTAAATTTGAAGGAACAACAGAATGGATTGACGTAAATGGAAATGTCTTAAGACCAACTGAAGATGGTTTCCATGAGAAAGGTCGAATTGCAAATCATGTTTGGTTGGAAAGTCGTTTGGAAGGAAATAAAGTCACACATATTTTCTTTGCAGGTTCTCCATCTGTAGACAAGCCAGAATATAAAATTACAGTCTGGTTTGATAAAGATGGTAATCCACTTAAACCAGACCAACCAGGTACTCATGAAGCTGGAAATATTCCGGGATACAGATATATTACAACTGTAACGATTGATGGTATTACGATTCATAAATTTGAAAAGATACCGCCAGTTCTTCCTAACGAACCAATTCCAAATCGACCTGGGGAGCCAAACCCACAACCAAATCCAGAGCATCCAAGTGCTCCTACTCCAAGCCCAGAACTACCAAATCAAGAGACTCCAATTCCAGAACCAACTCCTGAACCTGAAACTCCAGTGAGTCCAGACCCAGAAGTTCCGACTGATGAGACAGGTAAGAGAGAGGAATTGCCAAACACAGGTACAGAAGCTAATGCTGGCTTAGCTGGGGCAGGATTCTTGACCTTGTTAGCAGGTTTGGGACTAGGATTCTTCAAGAAAAAAGAAGATGAGTCTGAATAATATCTAAAACGTTGCTTCCTGCCAAAAGTTAGATTCTTCATCTGGCTTTTGGCTCGGAGTCAACAACCTATAAACTAAAATAAATATAACATTGAGGAAAGTATGTCAAGACAATCAACTAAGAATAAAAAATACGCTTTACGTAAAATCGGAAAATATTTCGGTTCCTGTGTAGTGGCTACTGTCATTACCCTAGGTGGTGCTGCAATAATGGCACCAAATCTGACAGTTTATGCTTCAGTGACTTTTGCAGGTGGGGAAGCTAATATTAGCGAGTTATCTAGTGCTACTGATGGTTACCAAGTTTTTGTTCCTAAAGGTAAAAAATATGTAAGAAATGATGATGTGGATTATGATCCTAATGCTCAACCTAAATTGATCACAGAGGGTCATAATGGTAATAGTTTCATTTTAAAAGCAAAGCCAAATGAGAATTTGACAGAGGAAAAGATAACAGAGCATTTTGAGGAAGAGGGTGATGAACTAGAAAATTTATTCACAAAATTATATGATGAAGATGGCGATGGTGAAGTTGATCCTAAGTATAAAAGAGCTGATGCTGATGCTATAAATAGAAATGCAGGTAAACCACTTGAGGATAACCCTAATTTTGTTGAACCTAAAGTGAGTGAAATTGACCCTAAGTATCCTCATCGTCTTGACTCAGGTATATATACTCCAGATAAAGATGACAGTAACCACGATGGTAAACCAGATGGGGCTAATGGTGTAATTGATAGTGATGATAGTGTCGTAGAATCGAATAAGCCTATAACGGTAGATCCAAATGCAGAAGAAAATGTGGTAAACGAAGACGGTACCGTTGTCTTATCTAAGTATTATCGTATCCATGTGAATGAAGGAGAAGATGATGATAAAGTAGACGACGTTTACGAAATCGGAACAAAGCCGAAGGAAGAAGTAGAAATAACTCCTAAAACAACTCGTTATGTAGGAGATCCTGATACTCCTTATAATACGAAAGTAACATCTGTTGATGGTCATGATGGTTCAGTTACCAAAAAGACAACCTATGATTTAGATGAGCGTACAGGTCAGGTGACACCACACGAAACGATTACAGAGCGTGTAGACAAGGTAGATACCATTATCAAAGTTGGGAATAAACAAGTAACTACACAAGAAATTCCCATGACGGTTATTTATAAAGAAGATCCTACCTTGGAAGGTGGTAAGACAGTTGTAGATGTTGAGGGTGCTCCGGGAGAAAAGGAAACTACGACTGTTTATGATGTGTCTGAGACAGATGGAAGTTTAAGCAATCCTCGGACTACAGAAAAGACAACGAAGGAAATGACTCCTAGAGTGGTTCGCGTTGGTACCAAACCAAAAGAAGTAGAGACACCTATTCCATCACCGATTACTTATGAAGCGAATCCAAACTTGGAGAAAGATGAAAAGAGAACCAAAACTCAAGGAATTCCAGGAAAAAGAATCCAAGAAATCACCTATAAGTGGATTCCTAACACGGATAAAGTTGAAGAAGTTCCAGGTGGTGATGGTGAAGAAGATCCAACTCCAACAGTTATAGAAGTCGGGAATGTTGAGAAAGAAGTTGTTGAGACTGAAATCACAACTCGTTATATTCCTGATGAAACTAAAGATCGTGATAAACAAGAAGTGGTAACTCCAGGTTCAAAAGGGGTTCATACAAGGACTACGACTTATAGTGTTGATCCAAACACTGGTGAGACACATACTCCTGTTGTAACAGAAGACGATAAACCAATGGAGCAAAAAGTAGTGAAAGTTGGTATCAAACCTGTAGAAAAAACAGAGATTATTGACATTACGACTAAGTATATCCAAGACCCAGACCTAGACTATGGAAAAACGGTTATTGACAATCCAGGTTCAGAAGGAAAAATTGTAACAACTACAACATATACTCTAAATGAACAAGATGGAACAACTACTGAAAATCAACCAACTGTTCAAAAAACAGAAATGGTACAAAAAGTTGTTCGTGTTGGAGTAAAACCAAAAGTTGAAGTAACACCAATTCCATTCCCAACTCGTTATGAACGTGATGACTCAGTTCCAAATGGACAAGAAGTTGAGACTGTAAAAGGTGTTGATGGAAAAACAGTCAAAAAGACAACGTATACGATGAATCCTGACACAGGTGTCGTAACACCAAATGAGCCTACATCAGACACAACTGACCCAGTGACACGTGTTGTTAAACGTGGTACACAACCAACAGAAACTGTAACACCAATCCCATCTCCTAAGAGATACGAAAAAGATCCAGAGCGCGAAAAAGGACAACCAAACCAAGAAGTCCCAGGTACACCAGGTACATCTACAACGACTACAACCTATGAAGTAGATCCAAAAACAGGTAAGGTCACAGAAAAAGTAGGTGATCCAGTTGTGGTAGAACCAACAGAAACTGTCATCAAAGTCCCAGCCAAGGATAAAGTAGTAACAGAAGAAATCCCAGTTATCACAGAGTATGAAGATGATCCAACTCTTGAACCGGGAACAGAAAAAGAAGTAACACCAGGTCAACCAGGTGAAAAAACAACAACGACTACTTATACTGTAGATGGAAAAACAGGTGATATTACTGAAACGACTACAACTCAAATTACCAAAGAAATGGTAGAAAGAATGGTTAAGAGAGGACCAAAAGAAGGAACTCCAAGTCAACCTGAACAACCAACAAATCCTGCGGAAGCACCAGCTCAACCAGGACAGCCATCTGATCCTGAAGACCAACCAAATCTTAAGGTAGCTCCGCCGACTATCGCTATTGTGGAAGAACCAAATAAAGCAAGCATTGAAGTCACAGCACCTAAGAAAGATGCGGATACGGTCAAAATTACGTATCCTAAGAGTGATGGCTCTGGTAATGAAGTTCTAACTCTTACGAAGCAATCTTCTGGCGAATGGACTTTAGACAAACAACCTGAACATGTTACATTAGACAAGAAAACAGGTACTGTAACCATTCCACGAGAATCAGTTGTCAATAAAGAAAAAGTCCAAGCTCGAGCCAAGCATAAAACGAGTGCTTATACTCCGTTTGTATACGCTGCTTTATCAATCGAAGCAGCAAACCCAGAGCATCCAGTAACGCTGTGGGTAGATACAGCAGGAACTGAGCTTAAGAAACCAGTAGTTGGTAAGAAAGAACTTGCTGGCGAAATTGCAGGCTACAAGTGGCTATCTAGTCGTTTAGAAGAAGGTATTTTGACGCATACATTTGAGAAAGTAGCGAATGGAACTCCAAGTTCACCAGAAAGCTCAACTAGTCATCCAATGACTCCATCAAGTTCGCCATCAACTTCAACGCCAGAAAAACCAAACAAAGCTGAAACTCCAGCGGTTCGTACAGTATGGCGCGATGAAAACGGAAAAGACTTGAAAGTGCCATCAGTTGATAAGCAAGAAGCAGGTGAAGTTCCAGGCTATGAATTTGTTGAGAGCCACCGTGAGGGAGATGACTTGACAGTTCATGTGTTTAGAACCAAGCAAGCTCAAATTCCTGCTGCAAAAGACCAAACTCCAAGTCCAGAACAGGCTGCAAGCCCAGTACCATCTAAAGTTTCAGAACAAAAAGGTGAAGCAGTGGCTACAGCTACATCAGAAAAGACAGTAGACAGTGCAACATCTACAAAAACATCTGATAAAGCAGAATTACCAAACACAGGTACAGAAGCGAATGCTAACCTTGCAACACTTGGACTCCTTGGAGCCCTTAGTGGATTTGGACTTCTTGCTCGCAAGAAAAAAGAAGACTAAAAACTCATAGTTTTTGAGAAGATGATTCGTCATCTTCTTTTTTTGACTCTTTATCAACTGTAGTGTGGTGGAGAAAAGCTAATACTCTTCGAAAATCTCTTCAAACTGCGTCAACGTCGCCTTGCCGTAGATATATGATACTGACTTCGTCAGTCTTATCTGCAACCTCAAAACGGTGTTTTGAGCTGACTTCGTCAGTCTTATCTACAACCTCAAAGCAGTACTTTGAGCAACCTGCGGCTAGTTTCCTAGTTTGCTCTTTGATTTTCATTGAGTATAAGATTAAGAAGAGGCTGAGAAAAAGCCTCTCAAATCAGAAAAATGCATAGTATCAGGTGTTCAAAACTTGAGACTATGCGTTTTATTGTGGGAAGATTTACTTCATTTTCTCCGGAAGTTGAGTTTTGGCCCAGTCTCTTTAAATTATATGTTATCTTAAATTCAGAACAGAACATTATAACTTATAAAACATTGCTAGAAATTGATTCGACTTTACTATCCTATTTGTTCAGAGTTTATTTCCTTTTGCTATAAAGTTTGAATTTCTTTTGTTTTTTCTACTCTTTTTACGAATAAATAGATAGAAGCAGTGAATCTAGTAAACCTAGATTTGAAACTGTGGTATAATAGAAGGAGGAAAAGGATGATTCTAAGACATCCGGGCATTAGCCCAACCAACGACTTGGTTGCTAAGAAAATCTTTAGCAATCCAGAAATCACTTGTCAATTTATTCGCGATATGCTGGACTTGCCAGCCAAAAATGTGACCATTTTGGAGGGAAGCAATATTCACGTCTTGCCTTCCCTGCCGTACTCGGCACAAGATTTCTATACCAGTATAGACGTCTTGGCGGAGTTGGACAATGGAACGCAAGTAATCATTGAGATTCAGGTACATCATCAGAATTTTTTCATCAATCGTTTGTGGGCTTACTTGTGCAGTCAGGTTAATCAAAACCTAGAAAAAATTCGCCAACGAGAAGGTGATACACACCAGAGTTACAAACACATCGCACCAGTATACGCTATCGCAATCGTGGACAGCAATTACTTTTCAGATGACTTAGCTTTTCACAGTTTCAGTATGCGCGAGGATTCGACAGGTGAGGTTTTAACCATTACCAATAACGGTCAGGAAAACCATTTAGTTAAGATGGCATTCTTGGAATTAAAAAAATACAGAGAAACCAGCAAAGATGAGGTTCGCAAACCGTGGTTGGAGTTTTTTGGGAACAAGCCCTTTACCCAACAACCTGAGCGAGCCATCAGCCAAGCAGACCAACTGCTGGACTACAAGAGCTGGTCCGAGGAGGACAGGAAAATGTTTAGTCAACTACGTATGCGCGAAGAACAAGCCTTGTTAGCACAGGACTATGCCTTGGAAACTGCTAGGGCTGAAGGTCTTGAACAAGGTTTAGAACAAGGTTTAGAACGTGGTCTTGAACGTGGGCGAGCTGAGGGTATTGAACAAGGACGAGAAGAAGGCATTGAAGAGGGATTAAAAGTAGGTTTAGTAAATTTAGTCCGTCAAGGTCTTCTAACATCTGAGGTTGCAAGCCAACAATTGGGAATGACCGTAGCTGAGTTTGAGGAGCTATTGAAAGACCATTGTAAATAAGAATAATAAAAATACAGAGAAACCAGCAAAGACGAGGTTCGCAAGCCGTGGTTGGAGTTTTTCGGGAACAAGCCCTTTACCCAACAACCTGAGCGAGCTATCAGCCAGGCAGATCAACTGCTAGACTATAAGAGCTGGTCCGAGGAGGACAGGGAGATGTTTAGTGAACAACGCAGGCGTGAAGAACAAGCCTTGTTAGCACAGGACTATGCCTTGGAACAAGCTGAGGAAAAAGGGTTGGAACGTGGTCGTGCAGAAGGTATTGAACAAGGTTTAGAGCGTGGTCTTGAACAAGGACGAGCAGAAGGTATTGAACAAGGTTTAGAGCGTGGCCTTGAACAAGGTTTAGAGCGTGGCCTTGAACAAGGACTGGAGCGTGGAAAAGTTGAAGGTAGTTTGTCTATGCTACTAAATCTCGTTCGCCAAGGTCTTCTGACATCTGAGGTTGCCAGCCAGCAGTTAGGAATGACAGTTGCTGAGTTTGAGTCACTCTTGTAAACGAGCGAAAATGTTTAGCTAGCTATCTTGCAAAAAAATAAGTAGAGTTTATAATCCAAATACTTTTTAATACCAAGAATAAGCAGAGGCGGTTTTTCTAGGATATTTGGGTTAAGACGATTGTCTTGAATGCCTTAGGGAAACATGCTATACTACTTGTATGATTATTTTACAAGCTAATAAAATTGAACGTTCTTTTGCAGGAGAGGTTCTTTTTGATAATATCAACCTGCAGGTTGATGAACGAGATCGGATTGCCCTTGTTGGGAAAAATGGTGCAGGTAAGTCTACTCTTTTGAAGATTTTAGTTGGAGAAGAGGAGCCAACTAGCGGAGAAATCAATAAGAAAAAAGATATTTCTCTGTCTTACCTAGCCCAAGATAGCCGTTTTGAGGTTGCAGATAAGACTGACGAAGTCAGCTCAAAACACTGTTTTGAGGTTGCAGATAAGACTGACGAAGTCAGCTCAAAACACTGTTTTGAGGTTGCAGATAAGACTGACGAAGTCAGCTCAAAACACCGTTTTGAGGTTGCAGATAAGACTGACGAAGTCAGTAACCATACATACGGCAAGGCGACGTTGACGTGGTTTGAAGAGATTTTCGAAGAGTATTATTTTTAAAAAATCTTTCCAGAAACTAGTTGCTAAATAGGGTAAAAATTGATAAAATAAGGAATATCTAAAAAATTTTAAGGAGAATCTAGCAAATGGATTTCACATGGGCACTAAAGTATGCCACTGAATTTTTGGGAACTGCCATTTTGATCATTCTTGGGAATGGTGCAGTTGCCAACGTTGAACTTAAAGGTACGAAAGGTCACCAAAGTGGCTGGATCGTCATCGCTGTTGGTTATGGTATGGGGGTTATGATCCCAGCCTTGATGTTTGGTAACGTATCTGGGAACCACATCAACCCTGCTTTCACTCTAGGACTTGCAGTTAGCGGTCTTTTCCCTTGGGCACAAGTGGTACCTTACATTATCGCGCAAGTCTTGGGGGCTATCTTTGGTCAAGCCTTGGTTGTGGCAACACACCGTCCATTCTACTTGAAAACTGAAAACCCAAATAACATCTTGGGGACTTTCTCAACTATTTCAAGTATTGACCATGGTACAAAAGAAAGTCGCTATGCAGCAACTGTTAATGGTTTTGTAAACGAGTTTGTTGGTTCATTTGTTTTGTTCTTTGCAGCTCTTGGTTTGACTAAAAACTTCTTTGGTGCTGAAGTGCTTCAATACATGAAACAAATGGCAACACAAGCAGGACAAACAGTTGATTTTTCTGACTTGGCTATTAAAGCACAGGTGGCTCCACACACTGCTTCAGGACTTTCTGTGGCTCACTTGGCACTTGGATTCCTCGTTATGGCTTTGGTAACATCACTTGGAGGACCTACAGGACCTGCCTTGAACCCAGCTCGTGACTTGGGACCACGTCTCCTTCATGCTTTCCTTCCAAAATCAGTTCTTGGTGAGCATAAAGGCGATTCAAAATGGTGGTATTCTTGGGTACCAGTAGTAGCACCTATTGCAGCAGCAATTGCGGCAGTAGCTGTATTCAAATTCCTTTATCTCTAAGAAATAGCTCCTTTAACATTTGAGTGAGCACCATCTATAAGTAAGAGAGGATCAGACTGGTTCTCTCTTTTTGATTTTTTAGGGAAATGAAAGAAAATCGAAACAAACTCCTCTCCAGCAGTGGTTTAGAAGTCTCAGTGGGCTATTCCAGCTTCAATGGGCTATTATAGTAGGTTGCAGTTGAAATAATAGACCCTTGTTTCTAAAACATTGTGAGAAATTGATTTGACTTCCCCAATCAAATTGTGCAGTTTTCATTCTACTATATATTATGTTATCGGAGATGGGTTCCCTATCTTGTAAGTCTGCTTTATAGTGGGTTGAAGTTGGAATAGTTCGCCCTTCTTTATCAAACACTGTGAGGAATTGATTTGCCTTCCTCAACAAAATGTTCAGTTTTTATTTCATTTTGCCATAAAATAAGCGATTAGGGGGGCTATTCTTCGACCGACATTGGCTCCGCTGTGTCCTATGTTTGTTATCGTTTTATCTGCAATCTTATACTCAATGAAAATCAAAGAGCAAACTAGGAAGTTAGTCGCAGGTTGTTCAAAACACTGCTTTGAGGTTATAGATAGAACTGACGAAGTCAGCTCAAAATAGTGTTTTGAGGTTGTAGATGAAGAGGTTGGGCAAAAACTCGACTTTAGGATAAAATGAAGTAAATCTTCCCACAATAAAACGCATAGTAGCAAGGTTTCTCAAGACCTGATACTATATGTTTTTCTGATTGCAAAGACTTTTTGACCAGTTTCAACTATACCTACGGTAAGGCGACGCTGACGTGGTTTGAAGACATTTTCGAAGAGTATTAAACCGATGTTGTGAGTAACTTTTACCTAGCTTGCTTTTGTAGTATAAACCAGAGATTGTTTACATTTTCAGCAAGTGAGTGGATGAATAATGGTGAAAACTCCTTGAAGGATAAGTCTATTTAGTACTTTCTATTAGCTAGCTAAATTTTTACCAAGAATAATTCACAAAAACGTTGTAAAACACTTGCAATTTAGCTGAAATTTGATAAAATAGTAAGGAAAGTTAGACTGTATTGCCTACTGTCTATCTATAAAATATATTTTATTGGAGGCTTTTACTCAAATGGCAAAAGAAAAATACGATCGTAGTAAACCACACGTTAACATTGGTACTATCGGACACGTTGACCACGGTAAAACTACCCTAACTGCAGCTATCACAACTGTTTTGGCACGTCGCTTGCCTTCATCAGTTAACCAACCTAAAGACTATGCGTCTATCGATGCTGCTCCAGAAGAACGCGAACGCGGTATCACAATCAACACTGCGCACGTTGAGTACGAAACTGAAAAACGTCACTACGCTCACATCGACGCTCCAGGACACGCGGACTACGTTAAAAACATGATCACTGGTGCCGCTCAAATGGACGGAGCTATCCTTGTAGTAGCTTCAACTGACGGACCAATGCCACAAACTCGTGAACACATCCTTCTTTCACGTCAAGTTGGTGTTAAACACCTTATCGTCTTCATGAACAAAGTTGACTTGGTTGACGACGAAGAATTGCTTGAATTGGTTGAAATGGAAATCCGTGACCTATTGTCAGAATACGACTTCCCAGGTGACGATCTTCCAGTTATCCAAGGTTCAGCTCTTAAAGCCCTTGAAGGTGACTCTAAATACGAAGACATCGTTATGGAATTGATGAACACAGTTGATGAGTACATCCCAGAACCAGAACGTGACACTGACAAACCATTGCTTCTTCCAGTCGAAGACGTATTCTCAATCACTGGACGTGGTACAGTTGCTTCAGGACGTATCGACCGTGGTATCGTTAAAGTCAACGACGAAATCGAAATCGTTGGTATCAAAGAAGAAACTCAAAAAGCAGTTGTTACTGGTGTTGAAATGTTCCGTAAACAACTTGACGAAGGTCTTGCCGGAGATAACGTAGGTGTCCTTCTTCGTGGTGTTCAACGTGACGAAATCGAACGTGGACAAGTTATCGCTAAACCAGGTTCAATCAACCCACACACTAAATTCAAAGGTGAAGTCTACATCCTTACTAAAGAAGAAGGTGGACGTCACACTCCATTCTTCAACAACTACCGTCCACAATTCTACTTCCGTACTACTGACGTTACAGGTTCAATCGAACTTCCAGCAGGTACTGAAATGGTAATGCCTGGTGATAACGTGACAATCGACGTTGAGTTGATCCACCCAATCGCCGTAGAACAAGGTACTACATTCTCTATCCGTGAGGGTGGACGTACTGTTGGTTCAGGTATGGTTACAGAAATCGAAGCTTAATTCGATTTAGTTCCCAGAAGAACAATTATTTAAGTCAGACACTAAAAGAATCTTGCATTGCAAGGTTCTTTTTTTTCAGATATTGAACTAATACTCAATGAAAATCAAAGAGCAAACTAGGAAGCTAGCTGCAGGCTGCTCAAAACACTGTCTTGAGGTTGTAGATAAGACTGACGAAGTTAGCTCAAAACATCGTTTTGAGGTTGTAGATAAGACTGACGAAGTCAGCTCAAAACATGGTATTGAGGTTGCAGATAGAACTGACGAAGTCAGCTCAAAACACTGTTTTGAGGTTGTAGATAAGACTGACGAAGTCAGTATCATATACATACGACAAGGCGAAGCTGACGCGGTTTGAAGAGATTTTCGAAGAGTATAAAATTGAATTGCTTATAAAAAAGCTCCATACACTGGATGTGTATAGAGCAATGGGGGCTTTATTGAATATAGAGTTCTTGATTTTTCAAGACAATTTCACGTACGCTCGCAAATTTCTTGAGTTTTTTTAGTTCTTCTGGATGAGTGACGAGAGTGATAACATAACCTTCCTTGCCCATGCGACCAGTACGGCCAGCACGGTGTGTGTAGGTTTCGCTATCTCTAGGAATATCAAAGTTTACGACACATTCTAGACTATCGATATCAATTCCACGAGCCAGAAGGTCTGTTGCTAGAAGCAGGGTTAGTTGCTTATCTTTAAACTTTTCTAAGATGACTTTTCTGAATTTAACATTAACATCACTAGCGAGGGAAACAGCTAATATATCCCGATACTGTAGTTTTTCTTCTGCACTTCCAAGGTCTGATAGGCTGTTAAAGAAGACAAGACCTCGGAAATCCTCCACATGAGCCACTTTTCGTAGCATATCCACTCGGTGACGTTGATCTACCTGCATGTAGAAGTGCTGGATGTTGTCCAATTTTTGGTCAGAGAGATCAATGGTACGTGTGTTAGGCGCAATCTTCTTTTGGTCAAACTTGGTTGTCGCACTCATATAGACAAGTTGGTGGTCACGAGGTGCGTAGTGAGTAATTTTCTCGACAAAGTGTATCTGAGAATCATCGAGCAATTGGTCAAATTCATCTAGGATGATGGTTTCCACATTCATCATCTTGATTTTTTTCAATTTAATTAGTTCAAAGATACGGCCAGGAGTTCCAATCAGAATTTCTGGTGCTTTTTTTAGGCGTTCAATCTGGCGTTTCTGGCTCGAACCTGATAAGAAGAGTTGGGCAGTTAAGCCGATAGCTTCTGACCACGTTTTACATACGTCAAAAATCTGTCCAGCAAGTTCCGTATTTGGTGCTAGAATCAAGAGTTGTTGGGCTTTTTTCTTTTGTAGTCTGAGAAGACTTGGTAGAAGGTAAGCTAGGGTCTTACCAGTTCCTGTTGGGCTCACTCCTAGGAGGTTTTCTCCAGCAAGAAGGGGCTCAAATAGTTGAGTTTGAATGGGGGTGAATTCTTGGAAACCGAGTTGGTCACTCAGTTCTTGCCATTCAGTCGGTAGTTTGGTTTTCATTTTTCTGCCTCAAATCTAATGCCAGCAGTCTGGCGCATAGTATATAGTAGTTCATGAACAGAACTTGCATCTTCCAGCCAAGTTTGATAGAGATTCAGATCTAGTTGCTGGATCATGTGTGCAAATGCAGCGACTTCCTCAGTCATCGTATGAGGAGCCTGTTGGATAGGGAGTTGGACTTGATTGCCTTGATGGTCGGTAAAAATAGCCGAGCTGACATGTTCGATGGTGTTGAGCGTCAGGGTTCCATCTGTCGTATAAATCTCGCAAGGGAGATTGGAAGTGATGTTTTTCCCAGCCTTGATATGAACTTGAAAGTCAGGATAGAAGAGAATTCCGTCACCATTTAGGTCAATGCTATTGTCAAGCTGTTGAGACTGGTAAGTCGCGTCATTAGCTTTTCCAAAAAGGCGAACGGCAGCGTAGAGAGGATAAATCCCCAAATCCATAAGAGCTCCACCAGCAAAACGGTCTGAAAAGACATTTGGTGTCTCCCCAGCCAACAAGTCAGGCATCTTGGAAGAATACTTGGCATAGTTGAAATCTGCTCCCAAAATTTGTTTGTCTGCTAAAAAGTTTTTGATGATAGTGAAAGCTTTTTCATGGTAATTCCGAGCTGCTTCAAAGATAAAACAGCGATTTTTCTTAGCTGTATGTCTCAAGTCTAGCCATTCTTGTGGCTGAGTGACAGCTGGCTTTTCAAGAATGACGTGTTTACCAGCAGACAAGGCAGTTTTTGCCTGAGCAAAATGCAAGGAGTTTGGACTGGCAATATAGACTACGTCAAAAGAGCTCTTGAAGAAGTCCTCTAATTGATCAAAGAGTTGGATATTCTCATAGTGAGAAGCAAAGGTTGCTGCGGTTTCAAGTTTCCTAGAATAGACTGCGACCAGCTGGTATTTTCCACTAGCATGGGCTGCTTCTATGAAGTGGTGGCTGATAGCGCCAGTGCCGATGACACCTAATTTTAGCATAGATACTCCTTTTCCGATTTTAAATCCTTCTTTCATTATAACATAGATAGACGGGACTATCCAACAGAGGGTAAAAAATTTCAAATAAGCGATTCGCTTTCTTCTGAAGAAAAGCTTTCTTTTACGAATAAATAGATAGAAGCATCAAATCTAGTAAATTAGATTAAAAAATGTGCTATAATAGAAGGAGGAAAAGGATGATTCTAAGACATCCGGGCATCAGCCCAACTAATGATTTGGTTGCTAAGAAAATTTTTAGCAACCCAGAAATCACTTGTCAATTTATTCGCGATATGCTGGATTTACCAGCAAAAAATGTAACGATTTTGGAGGGAAGCAATATTCACGTCTTGCCTTCCATGCCCTACTCGGCACAGGATTTCTACACCAGTATAGATGTTTTGGCAGAGTTAGACAATGGGACACAAGTAATCATTGAGATTCAGGTACATCATCAGAATTTTTTCATCAATCGTTTATGGGCTTATCTGTGCAGTCAGGTCAATCAAAACCTAGAAAAAATTCGCCAACGTGAAGGTGATACCCACCAGAGTTACAAGCATATCGCACCTGTTTACGCAATCGCTATTGTAGATAGTAATTATTTCCAAGATGACTTGGCTTTTCATAGTTTTAGCATGCGAGAAGATACGACAGGTGAAGTCTTAACCATCACAAACAATGGACAGGAACATCATCTAGTCAAGATGGCATTCTTGGAATTAAAAAAATACAGAGAAACCAGCAAGGATAGCGTTCGTAAACCGTGGTTGGAGTTTTTTGGTAATAAGCCCTTTACCCAACAACCCGAGCGAGCCATCAGCCAAGCAGACCAACTGCTAGACTACAAGAGCTGGTCCGAGGAGGATAGGAAAATGTTTAGTGAACAGCGCAGACGCGAAGAACAAGCCTTGTTAGCGCAGGACTATGCCTTGGAACAAGCTGAGGAGCGTGGTCGTGCTGAAGGTATTGAACAAGGTTTAGAGCGTGGTCTTGAACGTGGACGAGCTGAGGGGATTGAACAAGGTTTAGAGCAAGGTCTTGAACGCGGTCGTGCAGAGGGGATTGAAAAAGGGCGAGAAGAAGGTCTTGAACGTGGAAAACTTTTTGCCTTCCTAGATATGGTGTGTCAAGGTCTTCTGACTTCTGAGGTTGCCAGTCAGCAGTTGGGCATGTCAGTATCTGAGTTTGAGGCGCTATTGAAAGAACATTACAAATAAGACCTAAAAAATACAGAGAAACCAGCAAAGATAAGGTTCGTAAACCGTGGTTGGAGTTTTTCGGTAACAAGCCCTTTACTCAGCAACCGCAACGAGCTATTACCCAAGCAGACCAACTGCTAGACTATAAGAGCTGGTCCGAGGAGGACAGGAAAATGTTTAGTCAACTACGTATGCGTGAAGAACAAGCCTTGTTAGCACAGGACTATGCCTTGGAACAAGCTGAGGAGAAAGGGTTGGAGAGAGGTCGTGCAGAAGGTATTGAACAAGGTTTAGAGCGTGGACTTGAACGTGGACGAGCTGAAGGGATTGAACAAGGCATCGAAAAAGGTTTAGAACAAGGACTTGAACGTGGAAAACTTTTTGCCTTCCTAGATATGGTTCGCCAAGGTCTTCTGACTTCTGAGGTAGCCAGCCAGCAATTGGGAATGACTGTCTCTGAGTTTGAGACGCTGTTGAAGGACCACCATAAATAAGACATAAAAAATACAGAGAAACCAGCAAAGACAAGGTTCGCAAGCCTTGGTTGGAGTTTTTTGGGAACAAACCCTTTACCCAGCAACCCGAGCGAGCCATCAGCCAAGCAGACCAACTGCTGGACTACAAGAGCTGGTCCGAGGAGGATAGGGAAATGTTTAGTCAACTACGTATGCGAGAAGAACAAGACTTGTTAGCACAGGACTATGCCTTGGAACAAGCTGAAGAAAAAGGGTTGAAAAAAGGATTAGTAAATCTCGTTCGCCAGCATCTTTTAACCGCTGAGGTTGCAAGTCAACAGTTGGGCATGACTGTCGCTGAGTTTGAGGTGCTGTTGAAAGAGCATCATAAATAAGACATAAAAAATACAGAGAAACCAGCAAAGACGAGGTTCGCAAACCGTGGTTAGAGTTTTTTGGGAACAAGCCCTTTACCCAGCAACCCGAGCGAGCTATCAGTCAGGCAGATCGACTGTTGGACTAAAAATTAGGAAATATCGTGTAGAAAATAGTAACAGATTTTATCTCTTTGGGGATGAAGTCTGTTTTTTTGTATGATGGGCAGGTCCTACATCTGAGTGGCAAGCTCTCCGTAGGTATCCGCTATCGGTTAATGAATACCATAACTGAATGAAATAAGAACTGAACAAATCAATCAGGAAATTCAAATGAATTTCTATCAATGTTTTAGAAGTACTAGTGAACTATTCCAAATTCAATATCCTATAAACGAAAATCAAAAAGCAAGGCAGGAGACTTATGTAGGATAGCTCAAAATACTAATCTTAGATTGAATAATCAATGGATTTAGAACAAATATAATGAGCTGAAGTTGGGATAGTACAAGGTGCTTTTAAAATATTGTTATAAATTGATTTAAATTCAAGACTAATTTGTTTGATTCTTGTTTCATATTGTGTTAGTTTCTTTTTATAGTAAGTTGAATTTAGAATAGCACATCATAGTTTCTAAAGCATTGTTAGAAATTACTTTAAAATCCCCTTATCAATTTGTTCATATTCTATTTCAATCTACTATATTTCCAAGCTTGATTATCATGAGGTAAGGGCTGAAAGCGGTCTAGGGATAGGAGTGATTTTGGAGATGAGAATCGTCAAAGGAAGGAATAGGGAGATTGTGGCTCTAGGAATAGGGGAAAATAAAAGCTGAACAATTCAATTTCTAACCAGCTAACCATTTAATCTTGCTGCAAATAGGTATCGAACAAGTCTAGTATAAGTCTGAGACATTTTTCAAAAACTGATGATAAGCTCTTCCAATAAAAAATAGGGAGGTTTTTCAAACTAAAATCCGAATCCATACTTGGTTTCTAAATCAAATTTAATATATTCAGACTACTAAAAACCATCCAATTATAACTATTATTATACTAAAATTTTCATAAATAAAGATATAGAAAAGTTATTAGTTTCTAGGAAATAAATCAAAAAAGCGTATATCTATAATCAATATAATAAGCATATACTAAAAAATTCTCTAAAAATCAAGATTTTTGGATGATTAGATGGTAAATTCGGGGGGGTATGGTATAATTATTACTAGACTGTACACTGGGTGCAGTGGGTTAAATAGTGCTATCAATACTATTTAATATCATGTGAGTTTGAAGATGATAAGGCTATTTTTGTTTTCAAAACAACTTATAAAAAAGGAGAAAGATTTCATGGACTTTGGAAAATATAACAAAGAAAAGGTTTTCCGATATTCGATTCGAAAATACCACTTTGGTGCTGCCAGTGTCGCGGTTGCGGCATTGATGTTCTTTGCTAACGGGGCAGTAGCAGCGCATGAACCCATCACTCCAGCTACGGCAAGTGATGTCGTTACGGCAGGTTCTGATGGCAATGTAGATGGGGATCCAGGGGTCTCGGATGAGGGAGACTCGAACAAGGTTTTAACTGACCAGCCAGCTGAACTCACAGCAGCTGATGAGGTGCAAACGCAAGAAGCGCCAGCTGAGGGAACCAATCAAGGGCAAGCAGGAGCTGAGTCTAACTCTGCTCAGTCCGAGACAAATCCAGCTAACCAAGGACCTTCTCAAGCAGGAGAAGTAAAAGAGCAGCTGACCGTCGCTGATACGACAGCAGCCAAATCGACTCAAGGGAATCTGCAAGCTTTGTTGGCAAACCTAACCCTAGACTCTATGAAGGCTCTCCACGATGAAGTGGAAGCGGGTCTAGCAGCAGCTAATGCAGTTTTGAGCGACCCTAAAGCGACACAAGCGCAAGTTGACGAGCAAACAAGGGCTATGGAAGCCCTAATCAGCCGTGTCAACCAAGCCTTGACACCTGCCCTAGAAAATCCAACAATCTTGGAAAAAGCAGGTCTAGCATCTACAGACCTCACATCTACCGGACTCGCTACTCCAGACGGAGCTGTAACTGAGAAACCAACCGGAGGGAAGAATCGTAGAAGAGGAGGCTTGACCGACCCTACATCAGATGAACATCAAGTTGCACCATCTGCTGGAGGAAACACAAGTGCTTCTGGGGCCAACTCTCAAACGACTCCACAGGAACTCCCAACCTACACCAACACAGAAGGTAAAAATGGTGTTTATGACCTAAAAGATGAGCTAGAGTTTATTACTGATCAACTCCGAGCTAACAATGCGTCGGAAGATAAAATCCAAGCAGCCAAGGCAGCTGCTGATAAGTTCAATGAGGCCTTCTCTAAAGGAGACACCATCAGTCAATCAGATTTTGATGCTGCCTTAGCAGACCTGAAAAAATCACGTGAACTGATTGAAGGAGTCCTCTCTGAAAAAGAGGCTAATGGAGCGGTTGTTTCAAGTCCCCTTGAACCACGAGCTTTGAATGGTGGTTCATCTGACTATGAAGCTATTCCAACTGAGGATGAATCAGCAAGAGCTGACAATGTAACCATCCAACCGCGCACCAACGCTACAGGATGGTCAGGTTTCCGCTCGATGCCGTCAGGAGCACAAACACGTACGAGACGTGCGCCTGGACAGGATAGAGCGATAGCTACAAGAAGTGGTATAGAATCAGCGGACTACGATACAAAAACAGGTTACTTATTTGAGAGTGGTCAGAATGGTTCTCCCTACCCTAAGTATTCTTATGTATTCTATTCAAAAGGTGGAGTAGGGAATACTTATTATGAAGGTGGAAAGATTAGCGAAGCTTACCAAGGGTTTCACATCAATGTTCGACCAACAAAAACAGGTTTATACTGGCAGATAACGGTTAATGAGAACCATAAAACGCTGGGAGTCAATAAGGTTTACTTTACCCTTCCACAAGGTCAAGTTCTAAAGAGCGGATCTGTATCTGTTCAAACGTTTAATAAAAATGGTGGAACATTACTAGAAAGACCAACAGTAGCATCAGGAGAAGATGAGCTGAAGAACGCTTTGTCAAATGCTTTTAGAAATCTTCCTCAGGATTCGCCTTTTAGAGGTGCGGAACTTAAAGATGTAGAAAAAGGAACAAAAGATAAAACAAACGCAAGGATATCAAATATAGGAACAACTCAAGCTCAACGTTTTAAAGTCGGAACTTTAGAAGATATTGCTAGAGAACAAACTTACGGAGCTGGTTATCTAAACAGAGGTTTCTATAATAGACGAGATATTGAACCAAGTAATTTACAAAAATATTCAGATGCTAAATTTAGCACCATTCAGAATGATGTTCGTGATGTGTATACTTTCTCGTTAAATAGTGGTGATGACCATTCTTATAAAATCACTTTTGAGACAAGTGGTTCAAACGATTTAGGTAAATTAACTTACGCTGGTGGTCTTAAGCGTGTAGAAAATGCTACTCGTCAATTAATCAACCAATGGTATGCAAGAACACCTGAAGAAAGAGACGACACAGATAAGTTCAAGTTTAAAATAAGCGGGAATGGATATTTTAAAGTTAATCAGAATACTGCGTATGTTAATTTTATTCAAAACAACTACATCGGAACACAGGTCAGAGATGAAGGAGGGAATAAAGCATTTAACTATCCCCAATATATAGATAATCCTCTTAATCCTGAAACTAAAGGGGTTCTTACTTACTCTGGAGATGGTAGCGCTAATGGTGCCTTCAATATTGACTTCACTTCATACGGGGAGTACAGTGATGAAAATGATCAACCAATTGAGAAACAAAAAGGGAAACAAGAAGCCAATCAGAGAAATCAGAGTTTTAGAGTAATTGACGAAGATACTAAAAAGGTATACGATTTAACAACGGATGCTGGTAAAAAGCAAATGACTATGGACATTATTTCGAAACCTGGTGTTCATAATTTCCGTTATGTACGTCGATTCCCAACTGATAATTCTTCTGATACTGGGACGTTGAGCTTTGTAACAAAACCTAAGACACCGACTCTTGAAGTATTGACTAATAAAGCTGAGATTGCGACTAGTGTTACCGCTAGCGGTGGTACAGAAGGTTATAACATGGTTCTCTACCGTAAGTTGGATAATGGAAACCTTGAAAAAGTTAAAATGCTTGAAAATGGCGTAGAGAAGGACGCTATAGTGAAAGCAAATGCTAAAGGTCAAGCTACTTTTACAGGTGTAGAATTAGCCCAAGGTAAGTACGTTGTTAAAACGGTTATAGATCAGGATTGGATTGATTATGACGGTAGCAAACAACCAATTATTGAGTCAGATAGTAGTACAGAGATGACTGCTACCGTTGGTCAAAAGTTTGCTACTAAACCTGTTATTACTCAGGATGTGACAGACTTATCTCTGGCAGTTAAGATTGGTCAAGATAATGCTACTAAGGCTGTAGTTCGTTATACGGATACGAATAATACAGAGCAAAACGTTACTTTTGTCAAAGCGACAGATGGAAACTGGAGCAAAGAAACAGCGACAGCAAACTCAGGGATTAGTATTCAGTCAAGTAGTAATGGAACCGCAGTGGTTACATTACCGAATGGAACAGCAAAACCAGCATCTACTGTCTATGCTAAACAAAAGGTTGAGAATAAAGCTTATAGTGAGGAAGCATCAAAAGAGGTTTCTCAATTACGTATTGGATTAGCTAACGCGTTTGGAACAGATATTAAAGAAGGGATAAAATTTAAGACTCTGATACCTGATTTTAGAACTACTGGTAATACTCTTAAGTTCTTAGCTAAAGGAAATACAAAAATTAAAGCAATAGAGGTTACTGGAGGAGAAAACTTAGGTATTAGCTGGGTTAAAAATGGACTTGGCACAACAACGGCCTATATTGCTGCTAATAATCCAAGTGGATTTTCTAGGGATAAAGGAGGAGTGCATTCCCTGACAGTGAAGGTTACTCCAGATACAGGAAAACCAGAAACATTTGAGACTAGTGTAATTATTCCACCTAAGGCAGGTACTTTTGAAACAACTAACGAGCAACTAAAAGAAAAAGCAAGTGAAAAACCAACGATTAAAGTGAAAGACTTGAATACAAATCTTGGTTTTGGAAATATTACTTCTCCTGAACTTGAGTGGAAGGCCTATCTTGTAAAAGGTGGTAGAGATGCTGACCCTGATTATCAAAACTATTACTTTAAATCAGCTACTGATTATACAGTTTTAGCTTCATCAAGTATTACTGCTGATGGTAAGGCAACCTTTGATGCTGCAAGTTATAGACAGACGAATGTAGGAACAGATCCGTTAAAAGTCGTCACAGCTTTAGTTCACAAAGGTACTGATACAGTCTTTGATGGAGTTGTATCGCCTCTAAGCACAAGTACAGTTCAGGCAACTTCTCAGAAACAACCTTTCGCAACGAAACCAGTTCTAGCAACAACTCCGAATGGAGATGTGACTGTCAAAATAGGACAAAACGGAGCTACATCTGCGGTTGTTACTTATGAGGTAGAAAATGGAAGACAACCTGTAATACTCCAAAAACAAAATGGCACTTGGACTAAGTTTGAAGGATTAGGGCAAACTCCAGCTACGGTTGTAAATGCTGCAGATGGTACAGCGATGGTTACAGTTCCATTTGGTACCGCGCGTTCAGGAACACAGCTTAGTGCACAACAAAGAAGTAATGATACAGATCCAAGTGAGGCAGCTACAATTACTGTTCCAACAGATACGACAGTACCTGAAGTTAAAATTGGGACAGGAGATAATGCTCAAACATTACCTCAATCACGAAATGATTCGGATGCTAGGGAGGCTGTATATGAAGTGGTTCAAGGTCAGGCATTCAGACCAGAACTAAAAGCCTGGGATAATTTTGAGAAGCTAACGAAATTTAGAATAGATAATTTGCGTCCTGGCATAACAGCTACTAATGCAAATGATGCCTTCAATACGACGACTAAGTACAGTCAACAAGCACCATTTAGTCCAACATTCACAGGGAATATACCTGAGAATACAACACCAGGTGTCTATACATCTACTATAACAGTTAGCGATGGAACAACGGGTGATAAGAACTATTACTTTAAGTATAAGGTTCTTCCAACCGCTCCAACAGTGACACCTACTACACAGACAGGTAACCAAGTGTTATCAAATGATAGAACTCTAAAGGGAACGGCTACAGCTGGTGCTAAAATCAAAGTAACAGTTGCAGGTCAGACAGTGGCTGAAAATATCCAAGTAGGAAGTGACGGACATTGGACAGTAAACCTTAGAGAAGGGTTAAATAGTAACCATACTAACCAGACTCAACTAGTTGCTAAAGACCCTGTAGCTGTTACTCAGACGGTTAATGGCGTAGAAAGTCCTAGCACAAGTGTTACTGTTGCGGTAGGTTCGACAACTATTGAACCATCAGAAACAGGTGGAACTAGCTTGTACGCGGGAGCTAAAGAAGTAGTCGTAAAAACACCTCATGATGCAGGTATGTTCTACTTGAGATATACAGATAAAGAGACTGGAACTCAAAAAGACTTAGGATTCAAGCGTACAACTATCGATGGACCGTGGACTTCGGTAGATTCGTCACAAGCAGTAGTAAAAGGTACTCCAACGAAAGATGGTTTCACAGAAACAGTGACAATCACAATGAAGAAACCTATCAAAGAGGGAACAGCCAGCACGAAGACCAATATCTCAGAAGGAAACTATGGTACACCAGCAGATTGGCAAGCTATTTCTGTGACAAATGATGCACCGACACTAGCTGGACCTCAAGGAAATACAACAACAATCGAAAAAGGTGGGCAATTAGACTTAAACACGCTAGTCACAGCTCACGATAAAGAAGACGATCAAAATGCAACACTAGGGAATGGTGTGACAAAAGAGATTGTTTCGGTAAATGGAGTTTCTGCGACAAAAACTGTTGATGTTAATAGACCAGGTTCTTATGTTGTGAAATACAAAGCAACAGATAGCCAAGGTACTTCGTCGTCTGAATTAGATGTAACGGTTAAAGTTAAGCCAACAGCACCGACAGTAACTGCAGGGGATAACGGTGACGTAACAGTAAGACCAGCAATGCAGGATAATGTGAATACAGTAAGTTTCACCTATACAAATGCTAACACGACAAGTCCTACGAATAAGACGGTAACAGCCAATAAGACAAATAATAGCTGGTCACTGACAGGTGCTCCTTCAGATGGTGTAACAATCGATGCCGCTACAGGTGTCGTTACGATTAAAGACCGAGAAATCAAAGACAATTCACAAGTAACAGCCAAAGCAGTGACAAGCGATAATGTTGAAAGTACTACGGTAACAGCTAACTCAAAAGTTGGAGATCGTGTAGCACCAACCTTTACTTTTAGCGATAAGTATACAGAAGTCGTGAATGGGGAACGTGTTGTTTATGTGACACCAACAGAAGACTTGGCGGATGGTTCAATTACATTAGGAACTGTAGAAGATAATTCTGGTAAGTTGAGTGAAGTCGTATTATTCCATGGTGATTCTCAAAGCACTAATATGCAATATGAGTTGCAATATAATATAAAACCTAAAACTAATAATGGTGATTTTAATGCTCCGTATGATATTCAGATTACAGGTAAACTACCAAAATTAAATCCAGATACAAGGCGTGCATGGGACCCTAATCTTAACAATGGTAACATAGTGACTCGCTACGTTTCTGCAACAGATGCTGCTGGTAATCAATTGAAGAGTATCAGAAACACTGCTGATGAGCCTACTCGTGTTGTAATTAGACTTTTAACTCAAAAAGATAAGTATACTCCTCAAATCTCAACACAGATTTTGAATAAAGATATTACTGCAAGCAATGCGACTGTGACTGCAGACGAGTTTAACAAAATCAAGGAACAGATAGACTTCTCGGCTAAAAAAGGTGACGTGAAAGTAAATCATAATAGCACTGATTTAACTATTGAGCGTAAAGACAATGGTGCGATTAAACATAAGGCGGATACGGATACTTATTATGTTGAGGCAACTGTGACTTATCCAGATGGAACAAGGGAAGATTTTGAAATTCCATTAGACCAAGGAGATAAAGTAGCTCCGAAGGTAAAAGTAAATGGTGTCGAGTTAAAAGACAATGTGACCGAAAACCCTACTTTTGTAGTTTTCCGAGGCGCAACCTTTAATCCAACCTTTGAAGTGAACGATAACTCTGGAACAACAACTTATCTAAAAGCATCGGACCTTCCAACAGGGCGTGACTTCATTAAAGACGAAAGTATGTCTAATGGAACAAATGCGCAACTCAATAGTGATAATACAGTTCCAAATACTGCAGTTTTAGGTGAACATGAGGCAAAAGTTTTAGTCAAAGATGCTTCAAATAACCAAAAAGAATACAAATTCAAGTATATCGTTGCTGATGTTGAATTAAAAACTTCTGAAAAAACAGTAGAATTCAACTCAACATTAGGAGATGCACATGAGTTTATTAAAGCGGTTGTTGCTTCAAATTCGGATGGAGATGATAAATACTATCCAAGATCAATGACATTCAAATGGTCTAAGGACAACTCGGATGTAGCAAATGATACTCAACTTACGACTCCTGGAACTGTAACCTATAAAGCAGTTGCTGATTTCTATAATCAAGGTGGGAAATATACTAAAGATATTGCTGGAATAGGCAATGGAGTTACTATCTACGCACCAGATAAGATAGAAAGACCAGTTACATTTAAAGTTAAACCAACAGCGCCAACAGTAAGACCACAAGATAATGGAACTGTGCTTATTACACATGACAACCAACCGAATGTAAATCGTATTAGTGTAACATACACAACTCAAGGAGATAATCCAAGGGAAGTGACATACACAGCGACGAAGAATGGTGATTCTTGGTCATTTGGTTCGGGTGCCCCTCTGACAGTAAATCCAACAACAGGAGAGATTAAACTTAAAGACGGTTATGTAAAAGAAGGTTCAACGGTAAAAGTTAAAGCTCTTACTACACCAACAACAGGAAATGTAGAAAGTACTGAAACTACTGAAACTGTAAGAAATAGAGACCACCAGTTCCCTACAGTAACATTCCAAAACGTAGAAACAGATGCTGATGGGAATCGCGTAGTGTATATCACACCAACAGAAGAAGCTAATTTACCAATAGCAACGTTTAATGACAATTCAGGGAAATTAGTAGCAGCTAATTTTGTTGGATATGATGGAAGTCCTACTAATTTAAGCAGTGTAAATCTTGAATTTTCTAATAGATTTGCTAAAGATAGCGCTGAAACACAACATGATGCACCAATTACATTAAATGTTACAGGTAAGTTATCGAAAACAAATCCTGCTGATAGAAATAACTTGTGGACAGATGGAGGAACGATTGGAACTATTTATGCTGATGCAGAAGATGTAGCAGGAAATAGGTTGCATGAGTCTCCAGGAGCTAAAGACAATACTAAAAACAGTCCAACACGTGTGATACTTAAAGCAAGAACACAAGCAACTAAATACATACCTACTATCACTACTCAGCCGTTGGAGAAATATATTACTAACACGACGACAGTGACTGGGGATGAATTTAACGCTATGAAGGAAAACTTGACCTTCACTGCGACAAAAGGTAATGTAAATGTAACTAATAAAACATCAGACTTAACAGTTGCTATGAAAGACAGTGGTTTAATTAAGTCTAAAGAGGATGGTAGTCATTATGTCGGAGCAACTGTGACTTATCCAGATGGAACAAGGGAAGACTTTGAAATCCCGGTTAAGAGTATAAAACCAGCTGTACCAACTGTAACTCCTGAAACTAACGGAGATGTTACAGCAACTCCAGTAGACGAACCAAATGTCGATAAACTAGAAGTAACTTATACTCCAGCAGATGTAAATCAATTGCAAGATAATGGAGATGTGACGAAAACTCCTCAAGCAGAGACAAAAGTTGTTGCTACTAAGGATGCTAATAATCAATGGAGCATTACAGAAGGTGCGAAAGATGGTATTAGCATAGATCCGAACACTGGTAAAATTACATTGAAGGACCAAGTCGTTAAGGGTCAATCAAATGTTGCAGCTAAGGTTGTTGCTCAAAATGTTTCAAGTGACAGCGCTAGTCAAACAGCTGCTAATGGAGATACTACGCTACCAGTTATCGGTGCTTCTTCGAAACTTGTCGAAGCTGGAAAAGAAGTCAATATTCCTCTTGAGCTATCAGATGCTGGAGTAGGTATTGATGAAAGTAATATCAAAGTTACAAACTTACCAGAAGGTTTGAGTTACGATGCAGCAAGCAACTCTATTAAAGGAACGTTGAAAGATGTTTCTAAGAGCGATATAAAAGTAGCTGTCTTAGATAAGAATGGTAATAAAGCTGAGAAAACTATTTCTCTAGTCGCTGTGAAGCCAAAAACAGTTTATGCAATCAGTGGCGGAACTATTGAAAATGTTGATGATGCAGCTAACTTCGTAGAAGTACCTCAAGGTGTTACGTTAACTTCTGCAACGTGGAAAGATGATTCTAAACCAACAACAGAAGTTCTAGGAAGAACAACTAAAACTGTAGTGGCAAATCTAACTGGTTATGATAGCCTTGAATTAACCACCTCAGTAATTGTGTATCCAGGGGTTACTCTTCGTAAAGTGAATAACCAAGAAGTGACAACATATCATGAGGTTGTTGGTCAACCATTGACATCAGCAGTATGGGGTACTGGAGGTAGAACGCAACCAGCTAAGCCTGATTTCTATGTAGCCTTTGAAGGTGATAAACCAGCAGGGACGACTATTGAATTTGAAGGCGGAATGCCTACAAGTACAACAGCAGGAACAATCACTAAAAAAATCATTGTGACTTATCCTAATGGGGCTGGGAAATTTGAAAGAGAACTTACTTTCAGAACTTATGGTTACGAGGCCAACTATCCAACAGGAAAAGACTATTTTGAAACAGAAGTAGGAAAACCATTTACAAATGCTGGTGCTGGCTCTTATGTCAAACCAAGTAGTAATTTAACTACGCCATCAAGAACGTACATAGGATGGGGGGATGGTTTTGGTTCTTCTCCAGTACAACGCGCGCAAACAACTATAGGAGTACGAGAAGAACAGGTCAATGTTCACTATGGAACTAAGGTTGAAAGTGAGCGTGGTGACGAAACACATCGTTATACAGATCAAAACATCAAAGTAACGTTAGCGGTTAAACCAAAAGCACCAACACTTCAAGGTCAAGCAGGAACTAAACCAGCTGTTACGGTATCAAACTTACCAGAAACTTCTCAGTTAGCGACAGGATCAACTGTAAAAGTCCAACTTAAAGACGCTCAAGGCACTGTTGTCGCAGAAAAAGAAATTACAGCTGGAACAACAACAGTAACATTCGCGGCAGCTGACTACAAGAAAGACTTAGCATTAGGAGAGCAACTAAACGCTAACGTCCTTGTCGCTGGAACATACAAGAAAACAGTAAAAACAGACAATAGAACTGAACAAGTAGACACACCTTATGCATTATCTTCAGCTAATAGTAATCAGGAAACTGTTAAAACGTATGCTGATTTCTACAGAGATCAAGTCACTTATCCAACGAATGCTGAAAAAGTGACTTATGGTAATAGTGATATTGCTAATGGTAACTTTACAGATGCAGCCAAAGAGCGCTTTGCAGCTAAAATTAAAGAAGCGAATGCAAATAATAGTAACTTACCTGCAAATGTAACTTATACTAAGGGAACTACGGATGATAAGGCGAAAGTAGCTACGATTAACTTCCCAGAAGATGGTTCTACTATTGACATTTCTCATACGCAAGTAGCCAAACCAGAAGTTCCGACATTTACTAAGACGGCAGGAACTGTAGAAGATCCGAAATTAAGTGATGTGGATCGTACGATTTCTGGTACAGCGCTTCAAAGTGCAACGAAGGTTGTATTGACCTTACAAACTGGTAGAACTGTTGACATTGACGCTAATAACGGAAAAGACCCAGCTAATCTTCAACCAGGCGAAGGTGCACTGAAAAATGGTGTCTGGACCTATAAACTTCCAGATAATACCTACTTACGTCAGACAGACCAATCTGCTGAAATAGGTTCTTCTACATTACCGGTGAAAGTGAAACAGATTGTCTTTGATGCAGAAAGTGATAATGAGGAAATCCGTGTAGCCAAAGAGAGTAATTTCGCAGGGAAAACCATTACAGCAGCTAAGGGAAGTCAAACTCTGACTGACTTGAAAGCAGATGCTCGAAAAGGTATTAGCTACACTGAAAAGAATGTCGAAAAAGACTTCCCAGGTGACTTTACAGCTACATGGAAAGAACAACCTGACGTTGAAACAGTTGGAACAAGAAAATATAAGATTCGATTAGCAGAGGTTGGTTCAAGTAGGGTCGACGAACGCGAAGTAACGATTACAGTGACAAATCCAGCACCAGCAGCGTTAACCTATGAGAATAAGCAAAATGGTGAAACTGTTGTAACTATCCCAGAAGATGCAGACGAAGTAGTATTTACAGTTCCTACATCTGATACAAATGTAAATACGATAACTGTAAGTAAAGCGAATGGCTGGACGGCGAATGGTATTGAAAAACGTGGAAATACTTGGGTATTCCCAGCGAACTCAGTACAAGGAAATCGCCAAGTAACAGCAGTTGCGACAGCAGGAAGTGGCGATACCAAGAGTGCAGAAACACCAACGTCAGTTCCGGTGCCTGAACATGAAGTTGAAACGACTACGATTAGTAAGGTAGTTGGCGGAAGTAACCCTACAAATGAAGAATTGTTGAATGCTGTAACTGTTGATCATAAAGTGTCAGCAACCTTAAAAGATGGTACGACTTATCCAACTGCTCTTGGAACTCATACTATCGAAGTTGTAGTGACTTATGCAGATAATACTACAGAAATTGTCGAAGTTCCATATGAAGTGAAATCTGCTGATAAGAGCCAACTACAAACAAGTAAGGACGCTCTTGAAACATCAATCGGAGATGTACCAGCAACAGCAGGTAAGACAGATGCAAGTAAGAAAGCTTACGAAGACGCTAAGTCAGAAGCAGAAACAGCGCTAGCGAAAGCAAAAGAAGTGCTCGCAGATACGAGTGCGACAGAAGCGCAAGTGAAAGATGCAAAAGATAAAGCAGACGCAGCTAAGCAAAAACTTGATAAAGCCAAAGAAGGCTTGGTAGATAAACCAACTTCTGTACCAAGTAATGATGGTAACACTAACAATGATGGCAACACTAACAATAGTGCTAACACCAACAACGGTGATAATACCGACAATAGCAGTAACAGCAATACTAGTGGCGACACTAATAATAGTGCTAACACGAACAATGGCGGTACTACCACCCCTGCTGACAGCAATAGCGACAGTGTGACGCCAGATAACAGTGGCAACACTCCAGCTCCTGGTGTGACGACAGACGATAGTAGTAATAGCAATCCTGCTACTCCATCGTCTACTGTTGGACAGGCTCAAGCAAGTACTCCAGCTCAGGAAACTCCAGTTTCTACAAACACTCCAAACACTTCAGGTAATACAGTAACTCCTAGCGAGACTCGTCCTGTTGACAAGTCTGAACTTGCTCGATTGGTTGAAGAGCTGGAAACTCGTTTGAAAGACTTGGATGGTATTGATCAATCTGTCATCGACGCTGCGAAGGTCATTCTCGGAGAGGGTCAAGCAGCCCTTAGAAATGCTGATTTGACAGAGGCAGGCTTGAGAGAGATTACTGCTAAGGTCAAAGAAGCCCTCGAATCCTTGAAAGGCAAGCAAGCGACTAAGGATGAAGAAGAAACGAAAGAAACAAGCAAAGAACAAGCTCATCTTCCGTACGGTACGATGATTGGCAGCCTGCTCGCCCTTCTTGGTCTCCTTCTCTTCCTCATCGCGCGTCGTAAGAAAGAGTCAGAACTCAAGAAATTGACCAAGGAATTAACTAAGGTTCTGCAAGAAAACGACCTTACAAATGTAGATGCGAAAGTCCTCGACCAAGCACGAGAAGCTCTCGCTCAAGCAGTTGCCTTCCTAGCCAATGAGAAAGAGTCTGACCACACAGAAGATGAGTTGATTGAGAAACTCAAAGCTATTCTTGCTCAGTTAAGATAAGCGACATTTTGAAATGGAGCAAACTTACCATAGAAGCTAATACATGGCTGGATAGCGTTATCTTTTAGTACAAGTAGAAGTCTTTGATGGTAGAGTAAGATAAAGAAGAAACACGAAACAAGTGAGGTAGTTCATGAAACGGAACTGAAACTTACTAGTGTGGATTCTTGAAGGAAGTAATGGATAGAAAGAAGTTGAGAAGCGTCTTTCTATCCATCTTTCTTTAGGTGTATATGTAAGCGCTTTAAAAATAGAAAGAGTAATGGAATGGGGAAACATGAAAGTAGAAAAAACAAACCTATTTTATTAGTAGGGAATGGAATCAATAGATTATTTGCAAACGAGCCAGAAGATGATGATTCCTTTAATATAGAAAAGTTTAGAGGCGAAAAAGAAGCTGAGAAATGCTCACTACATGCTGAGATAAGCGAGTCTTTGCGTTTTCCAATGAGGATTTCAGTACTCTATAAGGGGAAAGAAGAAACTGTCGCAGAAGAACTAACTGATTTTTTGAAGGATAAGATGACGATTTCAAAAAGAAAGAAAGAGTTTCTTGAGGATTTATTAAACTTAGAAGTAGAGAATATTTTGACGACGAATTACAGCTTTGAATTTGAAAAAACAATTTGTACTAATCCATCTATTGGAAAAATCTTAAATCTATATGGATATGGGAAGGAGGGGGAAATCAATAAAAAGGAGAGGGAGCTAGGAATCTATCAATATATAAAATTAGGTGATCGAAAAAAACTATGGCATATACATGGAATAGCAACCAGAAAAAATTCTATTATACTAGGACAATATCATTATGGTTATTTGCTTTCGCAAGTGATAGGATATACGTCTGAATTATTAAGAAGATGGAATTCTAAAAATGATTTTTATCATCATTCATGGATTGATTATTTTGTAAGCAATGATGTGCATATCCTTGGTTTTGCTTTTGATTTAGCTGAAATCGATTTGTGGTGGCTACTCGCATATAAGAAGAAACATTTTGAATTTACAAAGGTGTATTTTTACTCTAAAGTTGGAGATTTAGATAATAATGTGAGAATACTCTTGTGTACATATGGCGTTATTATAAAAGAAATAAGTACGGCTGACTATCATGATTTTTATAATCAAGTTATTACTGAAATAAGAAATGGGATAAAAATGGATAGAGATTTTACATAAGAAATTGTAAGAGGTCTGTTCCCTCTTGATAAAATGACTCTCATTTGACTTTTTGCACCAAAAATAGTATAATATTCGGTGCAAAGGAGGCGTGATAGATGAACTATAAGCAGGAAATAGTAAACAGGATAGAAAATTTTGAATCGAATCAAGTTTTTATAGCAAATGATTTCTTTGATATTGCAGGATATGAAACTGTTCGTAGTACATTAAATCGTCTTGTAAAAGACAAAAAGGTTACTCGCATTTTGAAAGGTATTTATTATAAACCAAAATATATAGAACTGATTGGAGAGTATGCAATGGTGTCTGTGGATGAAGTTGCTGATGCTATTGCTAGAAAATATAATTGGACCATTGCTCCATCGGGAAACACAGCCCTTAATTTACTTGGTTTATCTACGCAGGTACCAGCAAAATGGACCTATATATCAGATGGAAGATATGCTAGTTTTAATGTTGGTAAGGCAAGAATAGAATTTAAGCATAGAAATAATGGAGATATTTCAAATATGTCAACCTTAACTGCAATGGTGATACAATCTGTCAAGGCAATGGGGAAAGAGAACATTACTTCTCAGCAGATTGACTACTTACGGAAAAAATTATCTGAAGAAGAAAAGTCAACATTACTAGCTGAAGGTAAAACTACAAGTGTCTGGGTATATAGTATTATCAAGAAAATATCAGAGGTATAGGGATGTTTGAGTATAGAAAGATAGCAAAAAATGAATTGGAATTAATTATCAGAAATGCTTCCTTGAAGCTTGGTGTGAATGAGGTAATCCTTGAAAAAGATTATTGGGTATGTTTTGTTTTAAATTATCTCTTCTCTAAATGTAAATGGAAAGAAGATTTTACATTTAAAGGTGGAACGAGTCTTTCAAAATGTTTTGATTTAATTCAAAGATTTTCCGAAGATATTGACTTAATCCTCGATTGGAGAGTAATTGGATATAACTTTGATGAGCCGTGGCAAAAGCGTTCTAATACCAAACAAGATCAATTTAACAAAGAATCCAATCTAAAGACCGAGGAGTTTCTGAAAAATGAATTTGTTCCACAATTAGAAAGAGATTTTAGTTCCCTACTTCAGGAAAAGTTTTATATAAGAATAGAAGAGAATGACCCTCAGACTGTTCTATTTGAATATCCAAGAACCTTTCAGTCATCTTATGTGACACAGGTGATAAGACTTGAGATTGGAACTCTTGCAGCATGGACACCAGCGGAAGTGGTTCATATTGTCCCTGAACTCCAAAAAATATATCCTCAGCTTTTTGATGGAAATGTTATCGAAGTTAGAACAGTTTTACCCGAAAGAACCTTTTGGGAGAAAGCAACCATTTTGCATCATGAGGCAAATAGACCGAAAGAACTAGGAATACCTAAAAGATATGCAAGGCACTATTATGATTTAGTGTGTATTGGTAATTTACTTGATAAAAATCGATTATTTGAGACTTCGGAACTTCTTGAAAAAGTTGTTCAGTTTAAGCAGAAATTTTACCCTAGGAAATGGGCAAAATATGAGGAAGCTACGATTAAAACAATTAGACTAATACCTAATAAATATCGTTTAAAAGAAATTAAAGAAGATTATCAAAATATGACCGAGATGTTTTTTGGTGATTATCCAAGTTTTGAAGACCTGATGGATTCAGTGCTAGAATTGGAAAAAGAAATTCACAAAATAAACTAATGCATCAAAAATAATAGTAGATTTGGTGCAAAATGTAGAATGAGGGTAACCCTCCGATAACAAACTATAGGGAAAAATCTCCAGAATAGAAATCCAATGATGATTCTTATTTTGGAGATTTTATTGTCTGTGCTTTTCTTAAGGTATGATTTATAATTAGTAGTTTTATTTTGAAACTGATGTCTATTTATCATTATTTCAACATTCTGATTTGTTAGAGAAAATAATAATTTTTATAATGGAATGAAATAAAATCTGGATAAATCGATTGGGAAAAATAAAGCAATTTTTCAGAATGTTTTTAGAAATCACGGTGTCTATTCTAGCTTCAATCCACTAGAAATTCCATAGATAGAAAACTACATAATCTCTACAGATAGGGCTAATGGAGTTGATGTGAGATGATTTGGTTTTCTAGGGGAATTGAGGATTGCCAAACTGTATCATTGAAATTATTGCTCAAATTTGTTATGATATAAATATGAATAAAAGTAGACTGGGACGTGGCAGACACGGGAAAAAGAGACATGTATTATTGGCTTTGATTGGTATTTTAGCAATTTCTATTTGCTTATTAGGCGGATTTATTGCTTTTAAAATGTATCAGCAAAAAAGTTTTGAGCAAAAGATTGAATCGCTCAAAAAAGAGAAAGACGATCAATTGAGTGAGGGAAATCAGAAGGATCATTTTCGTAAGGGTCAAACCGAAGTGATTGCCTATTATCCTCTCCAAGGGGAGCAAGTGATTTCCTCTGTTAAGGAGCTGATAAATCAAGATATTAAGGACAAGCTAGAAAGTAAGGACAATCTTGTTTTCTACTATACAGAGCAAGAAGAGTCAGGTTTAAAGGGAGTCGTCAATCGTAATGCAACCAAACAAATCTATGATTTAGTTGATTTTAAGGTTGAAGAGACTGAAAAGACCAGCCTAGGAAAGGTTCACTTAACAGAAGATGGGCAACCTTTTACACTTGACCAACTGTTTTCAGATGCTAGTAAGGCTAAGGAACAGCTGATAAAAGAAATCACCTCCTTTATAGAGGATAAAAAAATAGAGCAAAACCAGAGTGAGCAGATTGTAAAAAGCTTCTCTGACCAAGACTTGTCTGCATGGAATTTTGATTACAAGGATAGTCAGATTATCCTTTATCCAAGTCCTGCGGTTGAAAATTTAGAAGAGATAGCCTTGCCAGTATCTGCTTTCTTTGATGTTATCCAATCTTCGTATTTACTCGAAAAAGATGCGGCCTTGTACCAGTCTTACTTTGATAAAAAACATCAAAAAGTTGTCGCTCTAACCTTTGATGATGGTCCAAATCCAGCAACGACCCCGCAGGCATTAGAGACTCTAGCTAAATATGGTGTTAAAGCCACTTTCTTTGTGCTTGGGAAAAATGTTTCTGGGAATGAGGACTTGGTGAAGAGGATAAAATCCGAAGGTCATGTTGTTGGAAACCATAGTTGGAGCCATCCGATTCTCTCGCAACTCTCTCTTGATGAAGCTAAAAAACAAATTACTGATACTGAGGATGTGCTAACTAAAGTGCTGGGTTCTAGTTCCAAACTCATGCGTCCGCCTTATGGTGCTATTACAGATGATATTCGCAATAGCTTGGATTTGAGCTTTATCATGTGGGATGTGGATAGTCTGGACTGGAAGAGTAAAAATGAAGCATCTATTTTGACAGAAATTCAGCATCAAGTAGCTAACGGCTCTATCGTTTTGATGCATGATATTCACAGTCCGACAGTCAATGCCTTGCCAAGGGTCATTGAGTATTTGAAAAATCAAGGTTATACCTTTGTGACCATACCAGAGATGCTCAATACTCGCCTAAAACCTCATGAACTGTATTATAGTCGTGATGAATAAGCAAGAAAAAATAGGTCTGTCAGATATGTGATAGACTTATTTTTTACAAAAGATAGTACTAATTAGCAAAAAAATTATGCTATAAATGATAAAGAAAATAGAAGGAGAAGCATATGAATACCTATCAATTAAATAATGGAGTAGAAATTCCAGTATTGGGATTTGGAACTTTTAAGGCTAAGGATGGAGAAGAAGCCTATGGTGCAGTGTTAGAAGCCTTGAAGGCTGGTTATCGTCATATTGATACGGCGGCGATTTATCAGAATGAAGAAAGTGTTGGTCAAGCAATCAAAGATAGCGGAGTTCCACGAGAGGAATTGTTCGTAACTACCAAGCTTTGGAATAGCCAACAAACCTATGAGCAAGCTCGTCAGGCTTTTGCAAAGTCTTTAGAGAAGCTGGGCTTGGATTATTTGGATTTGTATTTGATTCATTGGCCGAACCCAAAACCGCTTAGAGAAAATGACCAATGGAAAATCCGAAATGCGGAAGTTTGGAGAGCGATGGAAGACCTCTATCAAGAAGGGAAAATCCGTGCTATCGGCGTTAGCAATTTTCTTCCCCATCATTTGGATGCCTTGCTTGAAACGGCAAAAATTTTTCCAGCGGTCAATCAAGTTCGCTTGGCACCAGGTGTGTATCAAGATCAAGTAGTAGATTATTGTCGAGAAAAGGGAATTTTATTGGAAGCTTGGGGCCCTTTTGGTCAGGGAGAACTGTTTGATAGCAAGCAAGTCCAAGAAATCGCAGCAAATCATGGAAAGTCTGTTGCTCAGATAGCCTTGGCCTGGAGCTTGGCAGAAGGATTTTTACCACTTCCAAAATCTGTCACAGCATCTCGTATTCAGGCTAATCTTGATTGCTTTGGAATCGAATTGAGTCATGAGGAGCGAGAAACCTTAAAAACGATTGCTGTTCAATCTGGTGCTCCACGAGTTGATGATGTGGATTTTTAGAAAATCATAAAAAGAATTGTACATTATTCTAATTTTTGATATAATAGACAGCAGGAAAGAAAGTCTTATGGCGTTCTTCAAGCGAGCTTGGGATAGTGGGAGCCAAGTAGAACAAAATCAAGAGCTGGCGCTTTCTGTAGTATTTTCAAAAACAATGAAGTAATAAATTAGGGTGGAACCGCGTTTCTGACGCCCCTAGGTTAAATCAACCTAGGATTGTCGGACGCGGTTCTTTTGCTTATTCAGTCTATTGTGTGAAAGAAAGGAGAGACGTGGAAAACCTTTATCTTGTAAAAGACGATAGTCAACTAGCTGCATTTCGTGATTTTGTAGTAAGAAATACTGAAAAGTTGAAAGATTATCAATCTTTTTTAAAGAATGAACTTGCAGTCTGTGATTTACCGCAAGCCGTTATTTGGTCAAGTTTTAATGCTGCTACACAGATTATTAGGGAAAGCGCTGTTCCAGCCTATACAAATAATAGACGAATGGTTATGACGCCTGATTTAGCTGTTTGGAAAGAGTTGTATTTGTATCAGTTGCTGAACTACGAGTGTTCTCAGCAAACTCAAGCAATAGAAAGTCACTATCATTCTTTATCTGAAAATTTCCTCTTACAGATTGTAGGACATGAGTTAGCTCATTGGTCGGAGCATTTTTTAGATGATTTTGATGGTTACGACTCTTATATCTGGTTCGAAGAGGGAATGGTTGAATATATTAGTCGCAAGTATTTCTTGACAGAAGAGGAATTTCAAGCGGAAAAAATTTGTAATCAGTCTCTTGTAGAACTTTTTCAGAAGAAATATGGTTGGCATTCATTGAATGATTTTGGTTCTTCGACTTATGATAAGAACTATGCAAGTATTTTTTACGAATACTGGCGTAGTTTTTTGACAATAGATAAGTTGGTAGAAAATCTAGGTAGTGTACAAGCGGTCTTCGATTCTTATCATTTATGGGCAAATACAGATAAAAATCTTCCCTTGTTAAATTGGTTTGTTCAGCAGAAATTAATTGAAAAAGAAATATAAAAACTAAAGGAGTAAACAATGTCTAAGAAATTAACATTTTACTGCGTCAGTGGCAGAAACCTCCTTACAGTCGGACTGCTCCACGCTCAGCACTAGAGTGCCTGAGCTAGACGCAGTACTAACTCGTCTTGCCTCGTATAATCGACGAGGCAGACTCGTGTCGCAAGTAATTTATAGAAAAAGGAGTAAACAATGTCTAAAAAATTGACTTTCCAGGAAATCATCCTTACTTTGCAACAATTTTGGAATGACCAAGGTTGTATGCTTATGCAGGCTTATGATAATGAAAAAGGTGCGGGAACAATGAGTCCTTACACTTTCCTTCGTGCTATCGGACCTGAGCCATGGAATGCGGCTTATGTAGAGCCATCACGTCGTCCTGCTGACGGTCGTTACGGGGAAAACCCTAACCGTCTTTACCAACACCACCAATTCCAAGTGGTTATGAAACCTTCTCCATCAAACATTCAAGAGCTTTACCTTGAGTCTTTGGAAAAATTGGGTATCAATCCTTTGGAGCACGATATTCGTTTCGTTGAAGACAACTGGGAAAATCCTTCAACTGGTTCAGCTGGTCTTGGTTGGGAAGTTTGGCTTGATGGGATGGAAATCACTCAGTTCACTTATTTCCAACAAGTTGGTGGATTGGCAACTGGCCCTGTGACTGCGGAAGTTACCTATGGTTTGGAACGTTTGGCTTCTTACATCCAAGAAGTAGATTCTGTCTATGATATTGAGTGGGCTGATGGTGTAAAATACGGAGAAATCTTTATTCAGCCTGAGTATGAGCATTCAAAATATTCGTTTGAAATTTCGGACCAAGAAATGTTGCTGGAAAACTTTGATAAGTTTGAAAAAGAGGCTGGTCGTGCCTTGGAAGAAGGCTTGGTGCACCCTGCCTATGACTATGTTCTCAAATGTTCACACACCTTTAACCTGCTTGATGCGCGTGGTGCCGTATCTGTAACAGAGCGCGCAGGCTATATTGCACGTATCCGTAACCTAGCCCGTGTCGTAGCCAAAACCTTTGTCGCAGAACGCAAACGCCTAGGCTACCCACTTTTGGATGAAGCAACACGAGCTAAACTCTTAGCAGAAGACGCAGAATAAAGAGAGTGACAAATTACGAAAATGGGCGAACAGAGTGAGCCCTGAGCCAGTTGCCGCAGTGATGAAGGTATCCTTAGTGAAACTAAGGATACTAGGCAAAATTGGAGACTTTTGGCTCCAATTTTAGCAATGAAACAACGAAGTTGGTTGCTTGCGTGCCAATCACATAAGGCAAACTGGAAAATAAAAAGATATTTTTCGGAGAAAAAACATGACAAAAAACTTATTAGTAGAACTCGGTCTTGAAGAATTACCAGCCTATGTTGTCACACCAAGTGAAAAACAACTAGGCGAAAAAATGGCAGCCTTCCTCAAGGAAAACCGCCTGTCTTTTGAAGCTATTCAGACCTTCTCAACACCACGTCGTTTGGCTGTTCGTGTGACTGGTCTTGCAGACAAACAGTCTGATTTGACAGAAGATTTCAAGGGGCCAGCAAAGAAAATTGCTTTGGATAGTGATGGGAACTTCACCAAAGCAGCTCAAGGATTTGTCCGTGGAAAAGGGTTGACGGTTGAAGATATCGAATTCCGTGAAATCAAGGGTGAAGAATATGTCTATGTCACCAAGGAAGAAGTTGGTCAAGCAGTGGAAGACATTGTTCCAGGTGTAGTAGACGTCTTGAAGTCACTGACATTCCCTGTCAGCATGCACTGGGCTAACAACACCTTTGAATACATTCGTCCTGTTCACACTTTAACAGTTCTTTTAGATGAAGAAGAGTTTGATTTGGATTTCCTTGATATTAAGGGAGGTCGTGTGAGTCGTGGTCATCGTTTCTTGGGACAAGAAACCAAGATTCAGTCAGCATTGAGCTATGAAGAAGACCTTCGTAAGCAGTTTGTAATCGCGGATCCTCGTGAACGTGAGCAAATGATTGTTGACCAAATCAAGGCAATCGAAACTGAGCATGGTGTACGTATCGAGATTGATGCTGACTTGCTGAATGAAGTCTTGAACTTGGTTGAATACCCAACTGCCTTCATGGGAAGTTTTGATGCCAAATACCTTGAAGTTCCAGAAGAAGTCTTAGTGACTTCAATGAAAGAACACCAACGGTACTTTGTTGTCCGTGATCAAGATGGCAAGCTCTTGCCAAACTTCATTTCTGTTCGTAATGGAAACGCAGAGTATTTGGAAAATGTCATCAAAGGAAATGAAAAAGTTTTGGTAGCCCGCTTGGAAGACGGAGAATTCTTCTGGCGAGAAGATCAAAAATTGGTTATTTCTGACCTTGTTGAAAAATTAAACAATGTGACCTTCCATGAGAAAATCGGTTCCCTTCGTGAACACATGATTCGTACGGGTCAAATCGCTGTACTTTTGGCAGAAAAAGCAGGCTTGTCAGCGGATGAAACGATTGACCTAGTCCGTGCAGCAGCCATTTACAAGTTTGACTTGTTGACTGGGATGGTTGGTGAATTTGACGAGCTCCAAGGAATTATGGGGGAAAAATATGCCCTTCTTGCTGGGGAAACTCCAGCAGTGGCAGCTGCTATTCGTGAACACTACATGCCTACATCAGCTGAAGGAGAACTTCCAGAGAGCAAGGTTGGAGCCATTCTAGCCATTGCAGACAAATTGGATACGATTTTGAGTTTCTTCTCAGTAGGTTTGATTCCATCCGGTTCTAATGATCCTTATGCTCTTCGTCGTGCGACGCAAGGTGTGGTTCGTATCTTGGATGCCTTTGGTTGGCACATTGCTATGGATAAGTTGATTGATAGCCTTTATGCTTTGAAATTTGATAGCTTGACTTATGAAAATAAGACAGAGGTTATGGACTTTATCAAGGCTCGTGTTGATAAGATGATGGGCTCTACTCCAAAAGATATTAAGGAAGCAGTACTTGCAGGATCAAACTTTGTTGTGGCAGATATGTTGGAAGCAGCAAGTGCTCTCGTAGAAGCAAGTAAGGAAGAAGACTTCAAACCTTCTGTTGAATCACTTTCTCGTGCCTTTAACTTAGCTGAGAAGGCAGAAGGAGTTGCCACAGTTGATTCAGCTCTCTTTGAGAATGAAGAAGAGAAAACCTTGGCAGAAGCAGTAGAATCACTCGTTTTGTCAGGGACTGCCAGTCAGCAATTGAAACAACTCTTTGCTCTTAGCCCAGTCATTGATGCATTCTTTGAGAATACTATGGTTATGGCTGAAGATCAGACTGTTCGACAAAATCGTTTGGCAATCTTGTCGCAATTAACCAAGAAAGCAGCTAAACTTGCACGTTTTAACCAAATCAATACCAAATAAAATCTGTTAAACGGATTAAATCTTATCATAAAGGAGAGAAACATGGATCCTAAAAAAATTGATCGTATTAACGAGCTTGCCAAAAAGAAAAAAACAGAAGGCTTGACCCCAGAAGAAAAAGTAGAACAAGCCAAACTACGTGAGGAGTACATCGAAGGTTATCGTCGCACTGTTCGTCATCACATTGAGGGAATCAAAATTGTAGACGAAGAAGGGAACGATGTTACACCAGAAAAACTACGCCAAGTCCAACGTGAAAAAGGGTTACATGGCCGTAGTCTTGATGACCCAAATTCATAATAATACTCTTCGAAAATCAAATTCAAACCACGTCAGCTTCACCTTGCCGTACTCAAGTACAGCCTGCGGCTAGCTTCTTAGTTTGCTCTTTGATTTTCATTGAGTATAAATATTCTTTCTTTTAACAGAGATAGATGAAATAATACCAAAAGACTAGCAGACACAAACTGCTAGTCTTTTGTCACTTAAAAAGGAACCATAAAGGTTCCTAAAAACTATCATTAGTAACTTGCACCAGATGTAGCGTCTGCGCCACCACTGTGGCCTCCAGCATCACCTGTATCAGAAGCTCCAGATGTAGCATCTGATACACCGTGGCCTCCAGCAGGAGCTGCAGCATTTCCACCAACTAGACGTTGACCAGTCGTATTGAGGTACCAGTCAAGCCATGGTTGGAAATTAAAGATAATCTCATTGATTCCAGCATATGAACCATCTGGATAGTACATTGCCTTGTAGTTATGTGTATTGATAACACCTTCAGGTGTTCCCGGCACAATTGTACGGACATATTCTTGGTCCCCATTACGCAATACGCCGACAACCCATTCAACGTTTTTCATTCTTTCAGGTGGTAGGGAAGCATGTACTGTTCCTAGTCGGCTACCTGCTTGAACGCGCACACGTTTACCGTACATTGTGTTTGGATCTTGATGGGCGTTATTATAGTACAAGAATTGGTTATTATCATCAGCATATGTCAACTCAAATGGCATTGCTTTCAAGAACATATCAATTTGGTTAACTGTCAAGATACCGTGGTCTAATTTAACGTAAGTATCTCCTGAAACAGCTCCAACAAGTTCAGCTGCTTTTTCTACCCATTCAGGATCATCAGGGTCAACACCTTGAATGGTAGTTGCGATTGGATTTGTACAATATAAATCTTCTGGTTCGATTGGTTTTGGTTTTTTCAATTTTGAAACGACTCCCACATATTTTACAAAGTTGTCTAAACATGTTTCAAGGAAATTGATAGTTCCTTCATTTGTGATATTTCCATCAACATCAAAAGCTTCTTTGGCTTTACCAAGAAGGAATTCATTTCCTGGAAGAGTGTAGGCATTGACACCTGGAGCGTCAAGAATCTTACGAAGGTGAACTTGGGCACGAGAAGTACCTTGGTCATAGTAAGAAGCTCCTACAATCATAACTGGTTTGTTTTCAAATGGATGAACTTCGTATGAAAGCCATTCAAGAACAGATTTTAGAGATGCTGAGATTGTGTGGTTGTGCTCAGGAGTAGCGATGATGACACCATCAGCACGCGTAATTTTGTTATATAAATAACGTAATTGGAAACTTTCATCCCATTTTTCGTCTTGGTTAAACATTGGAACTTCGTCAATTTCGAGAACTTCTAATTCAAATTTGAGTTTGAAGTGGCGACGGATAAATTCCAAGAGTTTACGGTTATATGATTGATCGTAGTTTGATCCTACAAGTCCAACAAATTTCATTCTTTTTGGTCTCCTATCTTACAAATTTTCCCAGTCAAAGTCTTCAGCATCTTTGCGAAGTAGAGCTTGTGCGTTGCGCAATTTTTCTGTAATTTTTACAAAGATACGGAAGTCGTCAAAAGTGGCATCCAGTTTTTTAATAACATCAAGATCCACTAGGTCTCCACTTGGGTTAAAAGCTTGAAGAGAATGTGAAAGCAAGAATTCATCTGGAAGGACACTTGCTTTGATTTCTGGAGCATTCAAGATTTGGCGAAGTTGCATTTGAGCACGTGATGAACCGAGTGTACCGTAAGAAGCACCTGTAATCATGATTGGTTTGTTCAAGAGTGGGTAAATACCATAAGACAACCAAGCAAGAGCGCTCATCAAAACAGCTGGGATAGAGTGGTCGTACTCAGGAGTACCGATAATAACGCCATCTGCCTCTTCGATTTTAGCAGCAATTTCCAGAATTTCAGCAGGTACTTGCTTGTCAGCTGGTTTATTGAAGACAGGAATGTCTTTGATTTCAACAAGTTCAATTTCAGCTTTTTCAGCAAAGTGTTTTTGCATGTATTGAAGCAATTGACGGTTTGTAGAACGTTTTGAATTTGTTCCAACAATAGCAATAAGTTTTAACATGAGATTTCCTTTCTCTTTTTACATAATACGATTTTAAAACTCCATTGAAACAGTTGTCTCTATAGAGTAGGAATTCCTGAAGAACAACTTAGGTGACCTTCTTTATCAATGAGGATGGCTTCGATGCCCTCCAAACTTTCGACTTGCCAGAGGATAGAAGCAGGTCTTTCTCCAAATAGACGAGTTGTCCAGATTTCACCATCGATTGATTTATTAGAGATGATTGTCAGACTCGCTAGTTCCGTTTCAACAGGATATCCTGTTTGACTGTCAAAAATATGATGGTAATCTTTTCCATCGACGGTCAGGTGACGTTCATAAATGCCTGAAGTCACGACAGATTGATTGACAACAGGGATGGTCATTAAGTGATTTCCCCTCGGATTGGCTGGGTCTTGAATCCCTATTTGCCAAGGCTGATTTCCTCTTGCCTGATTTTTTCCAATGGTCAGGATATTCCCTCCCAGATTGATCAAGGCAGAAGTCACCCCCTCTTTTCTCAGAAATTGTGCAACCTTATCCGCACTATAACCCTTGGCTAAACAACCAAGATCGATCTTCATTCCTTTCTGTTTTAAAAACACAGTGGAAGTAGAAGAATCTAACTCGATATCATGAGGATTGATTAAAGGTAGCATCGATTCAATTTCTTGAGCTTGTGCGACCTTGGCATCTGAAAAACCGATACGCCAGGTTTGAATTAAGGGACCAATACTGATGTTGAGATGGCTAGAGGGCGCTAAGCTATGCTCTAACCCAAGTGAAATCAGTTCAAACAGGTCTGGATGAACTTTGACGGGGGCTATTCCAGCTTGATGATTGATTTCCATCAACTCAGATTCTTGGCTATTAGCATTGAAGCGGTATTCTAGCTCTCTGAGTAAATCAAAGGATTTTTGGAGCAAGCTATCGGCTCGCTCATCCACTAATGAAATAGTGATAGTAGTCCCCATTAGCCGTTCAGAATGTGAACTCAGAGGCAAGCTACCAACTCCTTTCTCTTATAGAAAATAAGTTGTAATATCAAGTAATTATCTAAATTGAAGCCCTTACATTTTATTTTCATGTTATTAGAATACCATAAAGTTAGACTTTTCACAAATAAAATTTGGAAAAAGTCAAGAAATATGCTCATAAAATTCATGAGGCTTGAAAACAGGATAAATGGAGAATTATTTTTGATAAAAAATCCTGAAATAATAGTAAACCACTTGTAAACGCTAACAGTAAATGTTATACTAGTAGAGTAAATTTAAAATTGAAGGTAGGAATTTTTCTATGAGTAAAATCGTTGTAGTCGGTGCTAACCACGCTGGTACAGCATGTATCAATACCATGTTGGATAATTTTGGAAATGAGAACGAAATTGTTGTATTTGACCAAAACTCTAACATCTCTTTCCTAGGATGTGGAATGGCCCTTTGGATTGGTGAGCAAATTGACGGTGCTGAAGGCTTGTTCTATTCTGATAAAGAAAAATTGGAAGCTAAAGGTGCTAAGGTTTATATGAATTCACCAGTTCTTTCAATCGACTATGATAACAAAGTGGTTACAGCAGAAGTTGAAGGAAAAGAGCACAAAGAATCATACGAAAAATTGATTTTCGCTACAGGTTCTACACCAATCTTGCCACCAATCGAAGGTGTTGAAATTGTTAAAGGAAACCGCGAATTTAAAGCAACTCTTGAAAATGTACAATTCGTGAAATTGTACCAAAACGCTGAAGAAGTTATCAATAAACTTGCTGACAAGAGCCAACACCTTGACCGTATTGCTGTTGTTGGTGGTGGTTATATCGGTGTTGAACTTGCTGAAGCTTTCGAGCGTCTTGGAAAAGAAGTTGTCCTTGTTGATATCGTAGACACTGTTTTGAACGGCTACTACGACAAAGACTTCACACAAATGATGGCCAAGAACTTGGAAGACCACAACATCCGCTTGGCTCTTGGTCAAACTGTTAAAGCAATCGAAGGTGATGGTAAAGTTGAACGCTTGATTACTGACAAAGAAAGTTTCGACGTGGATATGGTTGTTCTTGCAGTTGGTTTCCGTCCAAACACAGCACTTGCTGATGGTAAGATTGAACTCTTCCGCAACGGTGCTTTCCTTGTAGATAAGAAACAAGAAACTTCAATTCCAGGTGTATTTGCAGTTGGTGACTGTGCGACTGTCTATGACAATGCTCGTAAAGATACAAGCTACATCGCTCTTGCATCAAATGCTGTGCGTACTGGTATCGTTGGTGCATATAACGCATGTGGACATGAATTGGAAGGAATTGGTGTTCAAGGCTCAAACGGTATCTCAATCTACGGTCTTCACATGGTTTCAACTGGTTTGACCCTTGAAAAAGCTAAAGCAGCAGGTTACAACGCAACTGAAACAGGCTTTAACGATCTTCAAAAACCAGAATTCATGAAACATGACAACCATGAAGTAGCAATTAAGATTGTCTTTGACAAAGATAGCCGTGAAATTCTTGGTGCACAAATGGTTTCACACGATTCTGCAATCAGCATGGGAATCCACATGTTCTCACTTGCTATCCAAGAGCATGTAACAATTGATAAATTGGCATTGACAGACCTCTTCTTCTTGCCACACTTTAACAAACCATACAACTACATCACAATGGCTGCCCTTACAGCTGAAAAATAAAAATGAATGAGCTATCTGACCTTAAGCTAAGGTCAGATAGTTTTTTCATCATTCTGTACCCATACAATTATGATTTTTTTATCTTGTACTTCATTCTAATCTAACTTAAAATGAAATGGTAGCTACCAATATAAATGATGAGGAAAAAGAAATGACTGAAAATCGTTATGAACTAAATAAAAACTTGGCACAAATGCTCAAAGGTGGGGTTATCATGGACGTTCAGAATCCTGAACAGGCCCGTATTGCAGAAGCTGCTGGTGCGGCAGCTGTGATGGCCTTGGAGCGGATTCCAGCAGATATTCGTGCAGCTGGAGGTGTTTCCCGTATGAGCGATCCAAAGATGATTAAGGAAATCCAAGAAGCGGTTAGTATTCCAGTAATGGCTAAGGTCAGAATCGGGCATTTTGTGGAAGCTCAGATTTTAGAGGCTATTGAAATTGACTATATCGACGAGAGTGAAGTTCTATCCCCAGCTGACGACCGTTTCCATGTGGACAAGAAAGAATTCCAAGTTCCTTTTGTCTGTGGGGCTAAGGACTTGGGTGAAGCCTTGCGTCGTATCGCTGAAGGTGCTTCTATGATTCGTACCAAAGGAGAACCGGGGACAGGGGATATTGTTCAAGCTGTTCGCCATATGCGTATGATGAATCAGGAAATTCGCCGCATTCAAAATCTACGTGAGGACGAACTTTATGTTGCTGCCAAGGACTTGCAAGTCCCTGTAGAATTGGTTCAATATGTCCATGAACATGGAAAATTGCCAGTTGTAAACTTCGCAGCTGGAGGCGTTGCAACGCCAGCAGATGCCGCGCTGATGATGCAATTAGGGGCAGAGGGTGTCTTTGTCGGTTCAGGTATTTTTAAGTCAGGAGATCCTGTTAAACGAGCGAGTGCTATTGTCAAAGCGGTGACTAACTTCCGTAATCCTCAAATTTTAGCTCAAATCTCTGAAGATTTAGGAGAAGCCATGGTTGGTATCAATGAAAATGAGATCCAAATCCTCATGGCTGAGCGAGGAAAATAGATGAAAATCGGAATATTGGCCTTGCAAGGTGCCTTTGCAGAACATGCAAAAGTGCTAGATCAATTAGGTGTCGAGAGTGTTGAAATCAGAAATTTAGAGGATTTTCAGCAAGATCAGAGTGATTTGTCGGGTTTGATTTTGCCTGGTGGTGAGTCTACAACCATGGGCAAGCTCTTACGAGACCAGGACATGCTGATTCCCATTCGAGAAGCCATTCTATCTGGTTTACCAGTATTTGGGACCTGTGCAGGCTTAATTTTACTGGCTAAGGAAATTACTTCTCAGGAAGAGTGTCATCTTGGAACTATGGATATGGTGGTCGAGCGAAATGCCTATGGGCGCCAATTAGGAAGTTTCTACACGGAAGCAGAATGTAAGGGAGTTGGCAAGATTCCAATGACCTTTATCCGTGGTCCGATTATCAGTAGTGTTGGAGAAGATGTAGAAATTTTAGCAAGAGTTGATAATCAAATCGTTGCAGCCCAAGAAAAAAATATGCTGGTAACTTCTTTTCATCCAGAATTGACTGATGATGTGCGCTTGCACCAGTACTTTATCGAAATGTGTAAAGAAAAAAGTTGAGATTGAATTTCTCAACTTTTTTACATGTAATAAACAATGGCGATGTATTGGAGGGCAGATGCTGCTAGGATAAAGAGATGCCAAATCATGTGGAAATAAGGTTTTTTCTTGGCGTAAAATCCAGCTCCAACTGTGTAAGAGAGTCCGCCAGTTACCATGAGACTCCAGAAAATTGGTGTCGTTTGACTGATAATGGCAGGAATGATAGCTAGAACCAACCAGCCCATAATCAGGTAAAGAGCAAGGCTGAATTTCTCATTGACCTTTTTAGCAAAGATTTTATAGAGAATACCAAAGATGGTTGTTCCCCATTGGATGGCAATAATCAGATAGCCAAACCAGTTATTCATCAAGGTCAAGACGACTGGCGTGTAAGAGCCAGCAATGGCGACATAAATCATAGAATGGTCGATGATTCTCAAGACATATTTGTGGGTCGAACCATAGGCCATAGAGTGGTAAATGGTGGATGATAGGAACATGAGAAAGAGACTGATGACGAAAATGGAAACGCCGATAGAGGATAAAAATCCATGTACTTCATAAGTATAGGTGGATGAAATAGGCAGTAAGATGAGCATGATGACGGCACCCACAGCATGGGTCACGCTATTAGCAATCTCCTCTCCAAAACTAAGTTGTTTACTGAGTTTAAGACTAGTGTTCATTTGATTACCTCCTCTTGAGTATGATGGATTAAGGCTAGGGTTTGATGATAGAGTTTAACGGTTTGGCAGCTGGTTTGAATAATGGGGTTAGCTGGATCCATTCCTTGGTTCATGTAGTCCACAAAAGCATCGTAGAGTTGCTCTGAACTTGCTTGAGTTTGTAGAGTATTCAGTGTCTGGGCTATTTCTTGAATAGAAAAGACAGACTTGAGGGTTGTGATAGCAATCAAACGGGCAATCTGTTGGCGTTGGTATTTTTTCTTGTCAGGCTTTGTCAGGTAACCATGTTTGACATAGTTATTGACCATGGATGCTGTTAGGCCCTTGTCTTTATCTGGAGAGACAGGAGCGCAGACCTGATTGACATAGAGCAAAACCTGGTCCAGATAGAGGTCAATATTTGGAATTTCTGCCCATTTTGGGTAGGAAAAGGTAGTTTTCATTTCCAACTCCTTTTTATCTAGTTTTAATAACTAGATTATAAAATAATAAAAATAGAAAGTCAAGTTTTAACTGCTTGTAGAAAGACTTAAATTATGCTATGATGGGAGAAACTAGTCAGAAATGAGGAGAAAAGATGGAAATTCGTTTAGCTTTTCCAAATGAAGTAGATACCATCATGCAGATGATGGAGGATGCTAAAAAATGTTTAGCAGATGCTGGTAGTGACCAGTGGCAAAATGGTTATCCAAATGCTGATATTATTATTGAAGATATTATCTCAGGTCAAGCTTACGTAGCCTTGGAAGAGGGAGAACTACTAGCCTATGCTGCTGTGACCAAGAGTCCAGAGGCAGCCTATGAAGCCATTTATGAAGGCAACTGGCAAGCTGGGGGGTCAGAGTACCTAGTCTTTCATCGTATTGCTGTGGCAGCAGATGTGCAGGGACAGGGAGTTGCTCAAACCTTCTTAGAGGGCTTAATTGAAGGATTTGATTATCTTGATTTTCGTTCAGATACGCATGCAGAAAACAAAGCTATGCAACATATTTTTGAAAAACTCGGTTTTAAACAGGTTGGTAAGGTTCCAGTTGATGGCGAACGCTTGGCCTATCAAAAATTGAAGAAATAATGCCAAAGAAGTACGCAAAAATGCTCTACTCTTCGCCGATTGGCTGCATTTCTCTTGTAGCTGATGACCAGTATTTGTATGGCATTTGGGTGCAGGAGCAGAAGCATTTTGAGAGGGGACTAGGAGATGAAACGATAGAAGAACTTGTTAGTCATCCCATTTTAGATCCAGTTATTGCTTGCTTAGATGCTTACTTTAAAGGCAAGTCTCGGAATTTATCCGACTTGCCCTTGGCTCCAATCGGAACGGATTTTGAAAAGCGAGTTTGGGACTATTTACAGGGAATTCCTTATGGTCAGACAGTGACCTATGGACAAATAGCGAAAGACCTACAAGTGGCTTCTGCCCAAGCAATTGGTGGAGCAGTGGGACGTAATCCTTGGTCTATCCTAGTACCTTGTCATCGTGTGCTGGGAGCAGACAAGCGTTTGACAGGCTATGCTGCAGGAGTAGAAAAGAAAGCTTGGCTCTTGGAGCATGAAGGCGCAGATTTTAAAGATATAAAATAGAAAGTGAAAGGCATGTTAGAATTTATCGAATACCCAAAATGTTCAACTTGTAAAAAAGCAAAACAAGAATTAAACCAACTCGGTGTGGACTATAAAGCCGTCCATATCGTCGAAGAAACACCTAGCCAAGAAGTCATTTTAAACTGGCTAGAAAACTCAGGTTTTGAGTTGAAGCAATTTTTCAACACCAGTGGAATCAAATACCGTGAATTAGGGCTGAAAGATAAGGTAGGAAGCCTGTCAAACCAAGAAGCAGCTCAGTTGCTAGCAAGTGACGGTATGTTGTTAAAACGCCCCATTTTAGTAGAAAATGGAACTGTTAAGCAAATCGGTTATCGAAAAGCTTACGAAGAATTGGGATTGAAATAGTTTTTATCTATCTCTTTGATAGATAAAATATATAGCCTCCCTGTTTCAAAGTATGATAAACTAGTAGGTAGACAAAGTCTGTACCTGACCGTAGCAAATAATTTCATTGACGGCAGAAGTATGGTAGAATGAATCATTATCAGGAGAGGATGTTTTTATGAATGTTACAACGATTTTAGCATCAGATTGGTACCAAAACTTGATGCAATTGATTCCGGATGGCAAGCTGTTTAGCCTGCGTTCGGTCTTTGATGGAATTCCAAGAATTGTCCAACAACTTCCAATAACGATTATGTTGACCATTGGTGGTGCCCTTTTTGGCTTGGTTTTGGCACTTCTTTTTGCCATTGTGAAGATCAATCGTGTCAAGATTTTATATCCCTTGCAGGCCTTCTTTGTTAGTTTCTTAAAAGGGACACCGATTTTAGTGCAACTCATGTTGACCTACTACGGAATTCCTTTGGCTTTGAAAGCTCTCAATCAGCAATGGGGTACTGGTCTCAATATCAATGCGATTCCAGCTGCTGCTTTTGCGATTGTCGCCTTTGCCTTTAATGAGGCAGCTTATGCTAGTGAAACCATTCGTGCAGCCATTCTCTCAGTTAATCCTGGTGAGATTGAGGCGGCACGCAGTCTGGGCATGACCCGAGCACAAGTTTATCGTCGAGTGATTATTCCAAATGCAGCAGTTGTGGCGACTCCAACCTTAATCAATTCCCTCATCGGCTTGACCAAGGGAACTTCCCTAGCCTTTAGTGCGGGTGTTGTGGAAGTCTTTGCCCAAGCTCAGATTTTGGGTGGTGCCGATTATCGTTACTTTGAACGCTTCATCTCCGTTGCCCTTGTTTATTGGGTAGTCAATATTGGAATTGAGAGCCTCGGTCGTTTCATCGAGAGAAAAATGGCTATTTCTGCACCTGATACAGTGCAAACAGATGTGAAAGGAGACCTTCGTTAATGATTAAGATTTCGAATTTAAGCAAATCCTTTTCAGGACAGACTGTCTTGGATCATCTGAACTTGGATATTCAAAAAGGGGAAGTTGTAGCCTTGATTGGTTCTTCAGGAGCTGGAAAATCAACTTTTCTTCGTAGTCTCAATTATCTTGAAACACCTGACAGTGGCTCTATTCAGATTGATGATTTCTCAGTTGATTTTTCTAAAATCACTCAAGAAGAGATCCTTGCCCTTCGTCGTAAGCTGTCTATGGTTTTCCAGCAGTTTAATTTGTTTGAACGCCGTACAGCACTTGATAATGTGAAAGAAGGCTTGCTTGTTGTCAAGAAATTGTCTGATCAAGAAGCAACCAAGATTGCTAAGGAAGAGTTGGCTAAGGTTGGGCTTTCTGACCGTGAAAACCATTATCCTCGCCATTTATCAGGTGGACAAAAGCAACGGGTTGCCCTAGCGCGTGCGCTTGCTATGAAACCAGATGTCTTGCTCTTAGACGAACCAACTTCAGCTCTTGACCCAGAATTGGTCGGTGAAGTAGAAAAATCTATTGCAGATGCTGCTAAGTCAGGTCAGACCATGATTTTGGTCAGTCACGATATGTCCTTTGTAGCCCAAGTGGCTGATAAGATTCTATTTTTAGATAAGGGGAAAATCATCGAGTCTGGAACACCGGATGAGATTATTCACCATCCTAAAGAAGAGCGGACAAAAGAATTCTTCGCTAGTTACAAACGGACTTATATTTGATATAATAGATAAAGGAAAACTCAGTTAGCTGGACTAGCTGAGTTTACTCTTTAAAAAAGATAGAAATGAGAGAAAGCATGCTACTGCAACTATTTTCTTTATATTTCGAGAGTTTGATCTTGACCACCATCCTCGTCCTGATTTTTTTAGGGATTTGGATTGGACTAAGAGCCATGTCGGGAGTTGATAAGACAGCTAAGGCTCGCCAAGCCCATCTCTATGATATGATTATGATTGGAGTCTTGGTTGTTCCAGTATTATCCTTTGCGGTTATGAGTTTAATTCTTGTTTTCAAGGCATAATCCTTGCTTGATTGACAAGAAAGAGTTAGAATAAAGATAGTTACAACAAGAAAGAAGGAATCTATATGTACGATACTATTATTATCGGTGCTGGACCTGCAGGGATGACTGCAGCCTTGTATGCTGCTCGCAGCAATCTGAAAGTAGCCTTGATTGAAGGTGGTCTGCCAGGTGGTCAGATGAATAATACCTCTGATATTGAAAATTACCCTGGATACGCTAATATTAGTGGACCAGAATTGGCTGAAAAGATGTTTGAACCACTTGAAAATCTTGGTGTTGAGCACATTTATGCTTATGTTGAAAATGTCGAAGATCATGGTGATTTTAAGAAAGTAATTACTGATGACCAAACATATGAAACGCGTACAGTTATCGTAGCAACTGGTTCTAAACACCGTCCTTTGGGAGTGCCTGGAGAAGAAGAACTGAACAGTCGAGGTGTTTCTTACTGTGCCGTGTGTGATGGTGCTTTCTTCCGTGACCAAGATTTGTTGGTAGTTGGTGGGGGAGATTCAGCTGTTGAAGAAGCCCTCTTCTTGACTCGTTTTGCTAAGACTGTTACCATTGTTCACCGTCGTGACCAGCTTCGTGCACAAAAAGTGTTACAAGACCGCGCCTTTGCGAATGAGAAAATCAGCTTTATCTGGGATTCTGTAGTCAAGGAAATCAAGGGTGAAAACAGAGTAGAATCTGTCGTTTTTGAAAATGTGAAAACAGGTCAAGTGACAGAGCAAGCCTTCGGTGGTGTCTTTATCTATGTTGGTTTGGACCCTGTTAGCGATTTTGTTAAAGAATTGAATATCCAAGATCAAGCAGGCTGGATTGTGACAGATAACCATATGAAAACTGCAGTTGACGGTATCTTTGCAGTTGGAGATGTTCGCTTGAAAGACCTTCGCCAAGTAACAACAGCAGTTGGAGATGGAGCTATCGCTGGTCAAGAAGCCTATAAATTTATCACAGAACATAGTTAATACACTTCGAAAACCTCTTCAAACCACGTCAGCTTCGCTTTGCCGTAGGTATATGTAACTGACTTCGTCAGTTCTATCCACAACCTCAAAACAGTGTTTTGAGCTGTCTACAGTTAGCTTCCTAGTTTGCTCTTTGATTTTCATTGAGTATAATCATAAAAAAGTTTCCAATCAGATGACTGGAAACTTTTTTATAGTCTATTTCGGAAAACTTCGTACATGAGAATGGCTGCAGCAACACTGGCATTAAGGCTTTGAACATGTCCATTCATCGGAATGGTAATCATTTCATCGACCTGTTTTTTGATGTTGCTAGAGATACCTTTTCCTTCATTTCCGATGATGAGGGCGATTTTTCCTTTTGTATTCCACTTGTGGCAAGGAGTACCGTTCATATCCGTTCCAAAGGTCCAGAAGCCTTCATCCTTGAGTTTGTCTAGAGTTTGGCTTAGGTTGGTCACTCGGGCAATGGGAACGTGTTCAATAGCACCTGTGGCCGTTTTGGCAACGACAGGAGTAACTCCGACAGCACGGTGCTTGGGAATGATGACACCTGAAACGTTGGTCGCATCGGCTGTTCTCAGGATGGAGCCTAGGTTGTGAGGATCAGTTAAGCCATCCAGAATCAATAGAAGTGGATTTTCTTCTTGGCGTGTTTTTGCTAGGATGTGATCCAACTCGCTATAGGCAAATTCAGATACTCGTAGAACAAAACCTTGGTGGACAGCACTTTCAGTCATCTCAGAGAGGGATTTTTTTGATGTCCAAGAAATGGACACCTTCTTTTCTGTAGCTAGTTCCTTGACTTTCTCAACGTTCTTACCTCGGAGATCTTCTTGGAGGTAGAGTTTGTTTCCAGTGTTTGCAAGGAGGGCTTCGGTAACGGCGTGGACGCCATAGACAATATCATTTGTTTTCATGCCTCTATTATAACACAAAACCCCGTCTTGCAACGGGATTTTCTTTATTCTAGAATTAGTAAACCATCTTTAACTGCAAATGGGTCTTTTTCATTGATGCGATCGTAAAACATGATACCGTTGATGTGGTCAATTTCATGCTGAACAACGATGGAGTTGTAGCCTTTGAGTTTGATACGGTGTTTTTCTCCATCCTTGTCAAAGTAGTCAACAGTAACGCGGGCATGGCGCACCACATAGCCAGGCACGTTGCGGTCAACAGAGAGGCAACCTTCTCCTTCACCAAGAGCAGCGTCTTGAACAGAGTGAGAGACGATTTTTGGATTGTACATAATGGCTTGCAAATCGTAGGCTTCCTCTGGAGTTTCGCCTTCTTCGACAATATTAGGCACCAAAACAGCGATAATGCGTTTTGAGATATCCAATTGAGGAGCAGCCAGTCCAACCCCACCGCGTAGCCCCATCTTTTCAGCCATGACAGGATCTTGGGAATGTTTAAGGAATTGCATCATCTTTTCGCCAAGGATGATTTCTTGGTCAGACAAGGGAAAAGTGACTTCCTCAGCAACCGCGCGTAGAGTTGGGTTCCCTTCGCGGATAATATCGTTCATATCAATTAAGTGAGCAGCTTTTGTAATACGTTCTATAGCAGACATTTTCTCTCCTTTCATTACCTCTACATGATAACATAAAATGACAAGGATTGAAAGTATTACAGCCTTTAGGATTTATAGAAAATAGATAGGAAGTTCAATTCAATTGTGAAAGAAATCCTTATCTGTGTTATAATAAAAAGAAAAGGCTTGCATAAGAAAGTAGGGAGAATGAAGATGAAAAGAAGACAAGATAGAAATCAGGGTGGTTTAGCTTTTCGTTTTATGAAGGGCTTGGTAAACTTTTTTAGGAGTTATCGCAAGTGGAGCAATAAAGGATTTGTGGCGGTACTCTTGCTAGCAGTTGCTTTATCAATGGGCTTGGTCTTGTTGTTTGAAAGTTTCCAAGGCGTGCCTCTGACCAGTCAAAAACGAGATACTATTTCTCAAGATGGGACTAAGCAAAAGTCTCAGGAGCAGGAAGAGGAAAAAACTGCCAGAATTATGGCCAACGGGGATTTGCTCTACCACGATGGACTTTTCTTTTCAGCTAAAAAAGAAGACGGTACCTATGACTTTCATGAGAATTTTGAGTATGTGACTCCTTGGCTTAAGCAAGCAGACTTAGCTATTGGTGACTTTGAAGGAACCATCAATAAGGATCATTATTTAGCGGGTTATCCTCTCTTTAATGCTCCTGCTGAAGTTATGGATGCCATTAAGGATGCAGGTTATCATGTGCTGGATTTAGCTCATAATCATATTTTGGATTCGCAAATTGAGGGAGTTATTTCAACGGCCGATATTATTGAGAAAGCTGGAATCACTCCAATCGGAGTTTATACGCATGAATCACGTGATCAGGCTCCGCTGGTCATTAAGGAAGTGAATGGTATCAAGGTTGCACTGTTAGCCTATTCCTATGGATTCAATGGAATTGAGCAGTATATTTCTCAGGAAGACTATAATCGTTATCTTTCAGATTTAAACGAAGATAAGATGAAGGCTGAAATTGAACGGGCAGAGAAGGAAGCAGATATCACCATTATCATGCCTCAGATGGGTGTTGAGTATCGCTTGGAACCAACTGAAGAACAAAAAGCTCTTTATCACAAGATGATTGATTGGGGGGCGGATATCATCTTTGGAGGGCATCCTCACGTTGTTGAACCATCTGAAACGGTTGAAAAAGATGGAGAAAAGAAACTCATTATCTATTCAATGGGGAACTTCATTTCCAATCAACGAATTGAATCTATGGGAGATGAAGAAAATGCTAAGTGGACTGAACGTGGCGTTCTCATGGACGTGACCATTAAGAAGAAGGATGGAAAAACAACTATCGGAACAGCTAAAGCTCATCCTACTTGGGTCAATCGAACACCAAAGGGAACCTTTTCACCAGAAGGCTATCCTTTATATCATTATCAAACCTATATCTTGGAAGATTTTATAGAGGGCGGCAGTCATCGTGACCAATTAGATGAAGCGACTAAGGAACGAATTGATACAGCCTACAAAGAAATGAACGAACATGTGGGATTGAAGTGGGATTAGCTTGAATCCAGAGGAAAGTAAATGACGATTAAAGTAATTGCGACAGATATGGATGGAACCTTGCTGGATGCTAGAGGCCAGCTGGATCTCCCACGCTTGGAAAAGATTTTAGATCAGTTGGATAAAAGGGGCATTCGTTTTGTCATCGCGACGGGCAATGAAATTCACCGCATGAGGCAACTACTGGGGCACTTGGTCGATCGAGTGGTTCTGGTTGTTGCTAACGGTGCTCGTATTTTTGAAAACAATGAACTGATTCAGGCTCAGACATGGGATGACGCCATTGTTGACAAGGCTTTGGCTCATTTCAAGGGTCGAGCGTGTCAGGACCAGTTTGTGGTAACGGGGATGAAGGGTGGTTTCGTCAAGGAAGGTACTATTTTTACAGACCTTGAAAGTTTTATGACTCCAGAAATGATTGAAAAATTCTACCAACGGATGCAGTTTGTGGATGAATTAACCTCTGACCTCTTTGGTGGTGTGCTCAAGATGAGTATGGTTGTTGGTGAGGAGCGTTTGAGTTCGGTCTTGGAAGAAATCAATGACCTCTTTGATGGCCGTGTTCGTGCTGTATCCAGTGGCTATGGTTGCATTGATATCCTCCAAGCTGGGATTCATAAAGCATGGGGCTTGGAAGAATTACTCAAGCGTTGGGACTTGAACCCCCAACAAATCATGGCTTTTGGCGATAGTGAAAATGATGTTGAAATGCTTGAAATGGCTGGAATTGCCTATGCGATGGAAAATGCTGATGATAAAGCCAAAGCTGTGGCGACTGCTCTAGCGCCAGCCAACAGCCAAGGAGGAGTTTATCAAGTCTTGGAAAACTGGTTAGAAAAAGGAGAATGAAGTGGCAGTACAGTTATTAGAAAATTGGCTCCTTAAGGAACAAGGTAAAATTCAAACCAAGTATCGTCACTTAAATCAAGTTTCTGTTGTAGAACCAGATGTTCTCTTTATTGGGGATTCCATTGTCGAATATTATCCTCTGCAGGAGTTGTTTGGGACTGCAAAGACAATTGTCAATCGAGGCATTCGAGGTTATCAGACAGGGCTGTTACTTGAGAATCTAGATGCGCATCTGTACGGTGGGGCAGTAGATAAAATTGTCCTTTTGATTGGGACAAATGATGTCGGAAAAGATGTGCCTGTGAATGAGACTCTCAATAATCTCGAAGCTATCATACAGTCTATTGCTCGTGATTATCCATTGACAGAGATAAAATTGCTTTCTATTTTGCCAGTCAATGAGGGAGAGGAGTACAAGCAGACAGTCTATATCCGCTCGAATGAAAAAATTCAGAACTGGAATCAAGCCTATCAAGAGCTTGCTTCTGCCTATATGCAGGTGGAATTTGTGCCAGTTTTTGATAGTTTGATAGACCAAGAAGGTCAACTAAAAAAAGAATATACAACTGATGGATTGCACCTTAGTGTTACTGGTTATCAGGTTTTGACAAAAGCCTTGAAAGATTATCTTTACTAAATAGCTAAATAATGGTAAATTTGAGCATAATATCTTGTAAAAAATTCTAAAATCCTTTAAAATAAAAAGTGACGGAGGAATTTATGAATGTAAATCAGATTGTACGGATTATTCCTACTTTAAAAGTTAATAATAGAAAATTAAATGAAATATTTTATATTGAAACCCTTGGAATGAAGGCCTTGTTAGAAGAGTCAGCCTTTCTGTCACTAGGTGATCAAACAGGTCTAGAAAAGCTGGTTTTAGAAGAAGCTCCAAGTATGCGTACTCGTAAGGTAGAGGGAAGAAAAAAACTAGCTAGATTGATTGTCAAGGTGGAAAATCCCTTAGAAATCGAGGCCTTATTAACTAAAACAGATTCGATTCATCGATTATATAAAGGTCAAAATGGCTACGCTTTTGAAATTTACTCTCCAGAAGATGATTTGGTTTTGATCCATGCAGAAAATGATAGAGAAAGTCTAGTCGAAGTAGTAGAAAAACCTGAATTTCAAACAGATCTGGAGTCAATTTCTTTAAGTAAATTTGAGATTTCTATGGAATTACACCTCTCAATGGATGTAGATAGTTTCTTGGAACTATCTGAAATTGGGGAATCCCTTGATTTTATTCCAACTCAGGGGCAGGATTTGACTGTGGACAATACGGTTACTTGGGACTTATCTATGCTCAAGTTCTTGGTTAATGAATTAGACATAGCAAGTCTGCGCCAGAAATTTGAGTCTACCGAATATTTTATTCCTAAGTCTGAAAAATTTTTCCTTGGAAAAGATAGAAATAATGTTGAATTGTGGTTTGAAGAAGTATGAAGTGGACCAAGATTATTAAAAAAATAGAAGAACAAATCGAGGCAGGGATTTATCCCGGAGCCTCTTTTGCATATTTTAAGGACCATCAATGGACGGAGGTCTATTTAGGCCAGAGGAACCCAGAGCATGGCTTGCAGACAGAGGCAGGACTAGTTTATGACCTAGCTAGTGTCAGCAAGGTTGTTGGGGTTGGTACCGTTTTCGCCTTCTTGTGGGAAAAAGGCAAATTAGATATTGAAAGACCAGTAACCGATTTTTTAGCTGAGAGTGATTATCCAGACATCACTATTCGTCAGCTTTTAACCCATGCTACAGATCTTGATCCTTTTATTCCCAATCGAGACCTTTTAACAGCCTCAGAATTAAAGGAAGCTATGTTTCATCTCAAGAGACGAAGTCAGCCAGCCTTTCTTTATTCGGATGTTCATTTTTTGCTGTTGGGCTTTATTTTGGAAAGAATTTTTAATCAAGATTTGGATGTGATTTTACAAGAACAAGTTTGGAATCCTTGGAGAATGACGGAAACCCAATTTGGACCTGTTGAGCGTGCTGTTCCAACAGTCAGAGGTGTAGAGGCTGGCGTGGTACATGATCCCAAGGCTCGCCTCCTGAGCAGACATGCAGGTAGTGCTGGTTTGTTTTCGACTGTAAAGGATTTACAAATCTTTTTAGAACACTATTTAGCAGATGATTTTGCAAGAGATTTGAGTCAAAATTTTTCTCCTTTGGATGACAAGGGACGTTCTTTGGCATGGAATTTGGAGGGAGATTGGCTAGACCATACGGGCTATACGGGTACCTTTATCATGTGGAATCGTCAGAAGCAAGAAGCGGCTATTTTTCTATCGAATCGTACCTATGAAAAGGATGAGAGGGCCCAGTGGATTGTAGACCGCAATCAAGTAATGGACTTGATTCGTAAAGAAGACTAAGGAGAGACATGTCAAATAGTTTAAAAGGGACTCTATTAACAGTTGTGGCTGGGATTGCTTGGGGCTTGTCAGGAACGAGTGGCCAATACCTGATGGCACACGGAATTTCGGCTCTGGTTTTGACCAACTTGCGTCTTTTAATCGCTGGTGGAATTCTCATGGTCTTGGCTTACGCTACTGCAAAGGATAAAATGCTGGCCTTTTTAACGGATAAGAAGAGTTTGCTGTCTCTTCTTATTTTTGCTCTAATTGGTCTCTTCCTCAATCAATTTGCCTATCTAACTGCTATTCAGGAAACCAATGCAGGTACTGCAACAGTGCTTCAGTATGTTTGTCCTGTCGGAATTTTGATTTATAGCTGTATCAAGGATAAGGTGGCTCCGACGCTAGGAGAAATTATTTCTATCATATTAGCCATTGGAGGAACCTTCCTGATTGCAACTCATGGGCAGTTGGACCAGTTATCTATGACACCTTCTGGCCTATTCTGGGGGCTCTTTTCTGCTCTGACTTACGCCCTGTATATCATTTTGCCCATAACCTTGATTAAGAAGTGGGGGAGCAGTTTGATCATTGGTGTGGGAATGGTCATAGCTGGTTTGGTCGCCCTTCCTTTTACAGGGGTTCTACAGGCCAATATACCGACTAGTCTTGATTTTCTCCTTGCTTTTGCAGGTATTATCCTTATCGGGACTGTCTTTGCCTATACAGCCTTTCTAAAAGGAGCCAGTCTGATTGGGCCGGTCAAGTCAAGTTTGTTGGCTTCAATTGAGCCAATTTCGGCTGTATTCTTTGCCTTTCTAATCATGAATGAACAATTTTATCCCATTGATTTTCTTGGTATGGCAATGATATTGTTTGCTGTAACTTTGATTTCTTTGAAAGATTTACTCTTAGAAAAATAAAAAAGACTCTTTGTCGTCCGTGACAGAGAGTTTTTGCGTAGTATTTTATACTCAATGAAAATCAAAGAGCAAAATAGGAAACTAGCCGCAGGCTGTACTTGAGTACGGCAAGGCGACGTTGACGCGGTTTGAAGAGATTTTCGAAGAGTATTAATTGTTTTCAAGATAAAATTCAAAACGTTCGCCTACATACTGGCTTTTTACGTATTCAAAAGCAGTCCCATCGTCTAGGTAAGAAACCTGAGTTAAACCAAGAATAGCATGTCCTTTTTCAACTTCCAAATAGTGGGCAATTTTTTCTTTAGCGAGGCGAGCATAAATAGTCTGCTGTGATTTACCGATGCGGTAGCCATGTTTTTGCAAAGTTTGGAAGAAATGACTGGTGATTTCTTCTTTTTTAAAGTCCTTAATGAATTTTTCAGGAATAGAAGCAACTTCATAAACCAGAGGAACTTTGTCGGCATAGCGGACCCGCTCCATTCGGATAATATTTTCGGTAGGAGAAATTCCTAGCTTGGCAACTTCCTGCTCATTGGGAATGGTTTTTCTATAGGAAATGAGTTGGCTAGAGGGAACTTTACCTTGGGACTTAACAATTTCAGTAAAACTGGTTGTCCCTCGCATCTTTTCTTGTACTCGAGTACTGGAAACAAAGGTGCCACTTCCTACGCGACGCTCTAAAACGCCTTCTTCGACCAAGAGGGAAATAGCTTGGCGGAGGGTCATGCGACTGACCGCAAACTGCTCTGCTAAGTCTCGTTCACTGGGAAGTCTCTCACCAATAGCCCAACGATGTTCGTCAATATCCTTTTTAATCTGATCATGGATTTTCATATAAGCAGGTAGCATATTTTTCACTTCATTTCTATCTTTTCTCTATTGTACCCCAATAAACTAGAAAAAGTCAAACTTCGCCTTGTTTAGTTGGTAATTCACTAGTATTTGTGATAGAATATTGAAAAAAGATATTTCTTTTGAGAAAGGAAAAAGATGAGCAACATTTCAACTGATTTGCAAGATGTAGAAAAAATCATCGTATTGGACTATGGTAGCCAATACAACCAGCTGATTTCACGCCGTATCCGTGAGATTGGTGTTTTTTCAGAACTAAAAAGCCATAAAATTTCAGCTGCTGAAGTTCGTGAAATCAACCCTGTAGGAATCATCCTTTCAGGTGGTCCAAATTCTGTATACGAAGATGGTTCATTCGATATTGACCCAGAAATCTTCGAACTCGGAATTCCTATTTTGGGAATTTGTTACGGTATGCAGTTATTGACCCATAAACTTGGAGGAAAAGTTGTTCCTGCAGGTGATGCTGGGAATCGTGAATACGGTCAATCAACCCTAACTCACACACCATCAGCTCTTTTTGAATCAACACCAGACGAGCAGACTGTTTTGATGAGCCATGGTGATGCGGTTACTGAGATTCCTTCTGACTTTGTTCGTACTGGAACATCAGCTGACTGCCCTTATGCAGCCATTGAAAACCCAGATAAACACATTTACGGTATCCAATTCCACCCAGAAGTTCGTCATTCTGTATACGGAAATGATATCCTTCGTAACTTTGCCCTTAACATTTGTAAGGCTAAAGGCGACTGGTCAATGGATAACTTCATTGATATGCAGATCCAAAAAATTCGTGAAACCGTCGGTGATAAACGTGTCCTTCTTGGTCTTTCAGGTGGGGTTGACTCATCTGTCGTTGGGGTTCTTCTTCAAAAAGCGATTGGCGATCAATTGATCTGTATCTTCGTGGATCACGGTCTTCTTCGTAAAGGAGAAGCGGACCAAGTTATGGACATGCTTGGTGGTAAGTTTGGTTTGAATATCGTCAAAGCAGACGCTGCTAAACGTTTCCTTGACAAACTTGCTGGCGTTTCTGACCCTGAGCAAAAACGTAAAATCATCGGTAATGAATTTGTGTATGTATTTGATGACGAAGCAAGCAAGCTCAAAGATGTGAAATTCCTTGCACAAGGAACTCTTTACACAGACGTGATTGAGTCTGGTACAGATACAGCTCAAACTATCAAGTCACACCACAACGTGGGTGGTCTTCCAGCAGACATGCAGTTTGAATTGATCGAGCCACTCAACACTCTTTATAAAGACGAAGTTCGTGCCCTTGGTACAGAGCTTGGTATGCCAGACCATATCGTATGGCGCCAACCATTCCCAGGACCAGGACTTGCGATCCGTGTCATGGGTGAAATCACTGAAGAGAAACTAGAAACTGTTCGTGAGTCAGACGCTATCCTGCGTGAGGAAATTGCTAGAGCTGGTCTTGACCGCGATATTTGGCAATATTTCACTGTCAACACAGGCGTTCGTTCAGTTGGTGTTATGGGTGACGGTCGTACGTATGACTACACAATTGCAATCCGTGCTATCACTTCTATCGATGGTATGACTGCTGACTTTGCCAAAATTCCTTGGGATGTCCTTCAAAAAATCTCTGTTCGTATCGTAAATGAAGTAGATCACGTTAACCGTATCGTCTATGATATTACAAGTAAACCACCTGCAACCGTTGAGTGGGAATAAGAAAAATTACAATAAAAAGGCTTTGAAATCAATGTTTCAGAGCCTTTAATTAAATAATCGCAAACAATTCGCAAACAAAGGAGCTGAGTAAATGACACCTTATACAGATAAAATAATTGATACTATTGCTAAGTATTTACCAAAAAATGAAAATGAATGGGAACTCGTTGGTTTTATAAACAAAAAGAAGGAAATCTACACGTTTGGGAGTGATTCAAAGATTATAGGTAGATTGCTTGAAGTTATAGCTTTTGAAGCATTGCAACGTTCAGCCAATGAATTGGGCTATACTTTACATGAATCTGAAAAACAAACTGTATACCCTGATTTTTATTTTAAAAAGCAAGATGGGCGAAAAATTGCCATCGATATAAAAACTACTTACAGAAGAAGCGAAAATACGAAATTTGGCTTTACTGGAGGTAGTTTTACAAGTTTTATGAGAAATGGAACAAAGAATATTGTAGGTCATTACTCTGATTATGACGGTCATTATATTTTAGGTGTTGTCTATACTCGAGAGACGAAACCAACTACTGGAAAAGTTAATTTTGAGAAATTAGATTCTATAATTCCTGCATATAAAAATATAGAAATGTTTGTTCAAGAAAAGTATAGAATATGTGGTGATAAGAAAGGTAGTGGAAATACCGATAATATTGGAACAATTACTTCAACATCCATTAAGCCTTTTGTTTATGGTGCAGGCCCTTTCTCCGTTTTAGGAGATGATGTGTTTAAAGATTATTGGAAACATTACCCAAGATATACTGATACCCAAAAGGTAAAACAATCTTTATATAATAATCTTGAAGGATATTTTGATTGGCTTTCTAAAACAGATGAACCTAAATCGCTAGAATTAAAACAATTATATTCAGATTATCTATCTCAGTACGATGAAACATTTGATAAAAAATAGAGCAGTTCGCTCTATTTTTTATATTTCAAAAAGGCTAATTTGCTCTTGTTCAGGATGCACTTCATTTAGGTTTGAATTAGATTCACTTATTACTAGGGCTTCTATCATTTTATTTCGATTAGATTCCTTTGCTCCTAAGTGATAAAAATGTTCAGTAGTTAACAACTTTCCATCCGTCCATTTTTCCATGTGGGTATTTTTTCTATACTGATTTTCGTACCACATACTAAAGGCGTATCCTGCTTTTCCTTTTTGAGTAAGTTCTGCGAGTAATGTCGCGTATTCTTCACTCCAAGAATCATAATATCCATCATATCGATCAATGTACGGAGGGTCTAAATAAACAAAGTCATTTTCTCCCATCATCTCAAATGCTTTAGTGAAAGGAATACAGATAAATTCCCAATCTTTACCCTTCATTATTTTTTCAATCCATGAAACTTGATTTACAATTTTTGTAATCAATGCTTTTTGAAATCTCTCTGGTTTTCGTCCAAAAGGAACATTATAATTACCTTTATTATTAAAACGTATCATTCCATTAAAATTGGAACGTTGTAAAAATAAAAAATCTAAAGAGCTATGTTCTTTATTAAATCTATCTCTAACTTCATAGTAATAAGATGTCTTATCAGCCGGAGTACTAGATAATTTAGTTGCTTCATTTTCTAAAAAAGTTCTAACTGTTTGAGCAGTAATCTTCTTTGATTGAATATCTTTGTAAAATTGAATGATATAGGGATTGGTGTCACTAAAAATAGCCTTCTGTGGTTCTAAATTAAAACCTACTACACCAGATCCCATAAATGGTTCAAAGTATGTTCCTTTACCATCCCACTTTATTGATTCAGCAATAAATGGAACTAATTTAGTTTTTATTCCTTGGATTTTAATAGGTGGTACTTTAGGTGTGATAATTTTTTTAGGTAACAATTGTAATTCTCCTCCCCTACTATATGTATTCTATTATAGCATTTTTTATACTTTTTTCTTCAAAAACTGATTATAAACTTCTCCTCTTCCTAAAATGTAAAGTTAAACGCATAAAATATTTAACACTACAAAAAATAGTCAAATAAATGTATTCTGCATTAAAAATTGATCTAACCATTGTTGAACCTTCTTTATATAATTTCAGTGTTGTAATTCATTCACGGCACTATTATAAAATAAGTGTCGTGTTTTGTCGACACATAAAATTGAAATAAAAAAAATAGGCTTGAAGCCTAAATTTTTCCGTGACGCACTAAAAGAGAACCCCTCACTATCATTCTGATAACAAAAGAAGTGGTTACATAATTTGTTTCTGTATATAGAGGTAAAATCTTTTTTAACTCAGCAATATCATCAATAGTAGTTTGATTTACTTGTAAATCAGTTCGAGTTTTTGGGGCACTTCGTTCTTCAACTTGAGACCCAAATTTTAATACTTTATCCCAGTTTTGTTCAGCAGTAATTTTTTTAGAATCTAAATAAGCTTGATTTACGACAAACCCATTAGTAAGATGAAGATTATCAAATTCTCCAGTTGCTTTTATTTCTTTTTTTAGAGCATCGATACTATTTCGTGTTTCTATTGCTAGTCTAACAGCTAATCTTACTATATCACCACCTTTTTATTACTAATACTATTATACAAAAAATGTTGTGTTTTTGTTACACATTAATTTCAACTCTGTAAACAATAGAAATTAATTCTAATAAATTCTTATAAAAATAACTAGTATAAATCCTTAATTTTAAACTATATCAAACCTTATCAATTTAGAAAACAATAGAATGGGAATAGTCATCTAAGGACTAATTTATGTAGTTTAATGAGCCAGTATCTTTGGGTACTGGTTTTTACTTTTCTAGACTTTTTGACTACCTGTTAAAACTGGGTTAATTTTCGACAGTTTAACAGTTATTATGCAAAGTTTAAAAGATTAGAATTGTCAAAACAATCTGTCTAGGCTTGATTTTATCGCTTATTTACTATAAAATGAGAAGGAAAAATGTCAAACTTTTATATTGCAAATAGGAGAAATCATGACAAAAACATTAAAACGTCCTGAGGTTTTATCACCTGCAGGGACTTTAGAGAAGCTAAAGGTAGCTGTTCAGTATGGAGCAGATGCTGTCTTTATCGGTGGTCAGGCCTATGGTCTCCGTAGCCGTGCAGGAAACTTTACCTTTGAACAGATGGAAGAAGGCGTCCAGTTTGCGGCTAAGTACGGTGCCAAAGTCTATGTAGCTGCCAATATGGTTATGCACGAAGGAAATGAAGCTGGTGCTGGTGAGTGGTTCCGTAAACTACGTGATATCGGCATTGCGGCAGTTATCGTGTCTGATCCGGCCTTGATTATGATTGCAGCAACAGAAGCACCAGGTCTTGAAATCCACCTTTCAACCCAAGCCAGTGCCACTAACTATGAAACCCTTGAGTTCTGGAAAGAACTGGGCTTGACTCGTGTCGTTTTGGCGCGTGAGGTTTCGATGGAAGAATTAGCTGAAATCCGCAAACGTACAGATGTTGAGATTGAAGCCTTTGTTCACGGAGCCATGTGTATTTCTTACTCTGGTCGTTGTACTCTTTCAAACCACATGAGTATGCGTGATGCTAACCGTGGTGGTTGCTCTCAATCTTGCCGTTGGAAATACGACCTTTACGATATGCCATTTGGTCAAGAACGCAAGAGCTTGAAAGGTGAAATTCCAGAAGAATTTTCAATGTCAGCCGTTGACATGTCTATGATTGACCATATCCCAGATATGATTGAAAATGGTGTGGACAGTCTTAAGATTGAAGGGCGTATGAAGTCTATTCACTACGTATCAACAGTAACCAACTGCTACAAGGCGGCTGTGGATGCCTATCTTGAAAGTCCTGAAAAGTTTGAATCTATCAAACAAGACTTGGTGGACGAGATGTGGAAGGTTGCCCAACGTGAATTAGCAACAGGTTTCTACTATGGTACACCATCTGAAAATGAGCAGTTGTTTGGTGCGCGTCGTAAAATTCCTGAGTATAAGTTTGTCGCTGAAGTGGTTTCTTATGATGATGAGACTCAAACGGCAACCATTCGTCAACGGAATGTCATCAACGAAGGCGATCAAGTTGAGTTTTATGGACCAGGTTTCCGTCATTTTGAAACCTATATTGAGGATCTTCACGATGCCAAAGGCAATAAAATCGACCGTGCTCCAAATCCAATGGAACTATTGACTATTAAGGTGCCTCAACCTGTTCAAGCAGGAGACATGGTTCGTGCATTAAAAGAAGGACTCATCAATCTCTACAAAGAAGATGGAACTAGTGTCACAGTTCGAGCTTAATGTAGTTGTTTAGTTTTAAAAAATTATGCAAAGCTCCATATACAACACTTAAACGAGATTAAAGAATGGCGAAATCCCTTGATGTGCAAGGGATTAGCTGTCCTTTTTTATTTTTAAGTGATAAAGTCGGAGCTTAGGTATCAAAGCCTATCAAATTAAACAAAGAAGCGATGCCGTCGATATTTTGAAATCCTATATTTAAACTTAACACTCTCTATTATTTTGTGGTAGAGAGTTTTTTGTTAATAAACTTTTACAAAATGACATATATATGTTGCATTAAGTTAGATATATGATATAATATTGTTAAAAAAAGGCGCAACTTTTTAAAATTATAAGGAGGACGCAGGTGGCTAAAAATTTAAAATTAAAATTAGCTCGTGTAGAGCTTGATTTAACTCAAGGTCAACTGGCAGAGGCTGTCGGGGTGACGCGCCAGACTATTGGTTTGATAGAGGCGGGAAAATACAATCCTAGCCTCTCGCTCTGCCAGTCCATTTGCAGATGTTTAGGGAAAACCCTAGACCAACTATTTTGGGAGGAAGAAGATGAAGAATAGAAAAAAACTTGTGATCAAAGATGAACGTACGGAAAAATTGGATGGAAAGATTTCAGGAGAAATTCTCTTTGGAATGTTCCTATTTTTGGCACTGGAAATTTTTGCCAAAGTTTATATTTTCAATTTAACACTTCTGTCCTATTTGCCAGAATTACTTTTATTGATTGGAGTTGGTTTGTATGCCATTATTCGCCGCATGTATGTAGGAATTGATATTCGAGATATTGTTGAGAATACTGGAAAAGAAAGAATTTTATCTGCTTTGGGATTTTCTATAGTGATTTTACTGATTGATATCGTAGGTAATCGAGAGGAACTAGTCAGTCTATTGACTTGGAAGTACTCCCTAAAAGTGATCCTAGCAGTTATCATCTATCTAGTTGGGAGTTATTCTATGGATAGAGTTATCCTATACTTGAATCGCAGAAATCAGCAAGTTTGGGAGGAAGAAGATGGTAAATAAATTTATTCATTATCAATTACTTGACGAAAGAGAAGAACAACTAATCAATAAAGCTGGGGCAGAATCCTTTACCCTCTTCATTGGGCTTGTGCTTCTAAGCTATTTGGTGGCTGTATTAGCTCCCTCTCTTTTTAATCCGAATTTTCTAGTCTATATTCTGATAGTAGGAATTTTCTTCTTTTTCAATCGTGCCCGTTATCTGGGAGTGACCTACTATAGTCGTTTTCATTTTACGATTTTGGGTTGTTTTTTCCTAACCTTGGCGATTACGGCTCTTTTGATGTTGCAGAATTATCAATTCAACATAGAAATTTATCAGCATAATCCTTTGAACGTTAAATACTTATCTGCTTGGGTCATTACTTATCTGATTTACCTTCCTTGGGTTTTTATCGGCAATCTCGGTCTTAGGAGCTATGGCGAATGGGCTCAGAAAAAATTTGAACAAGATATGGATGAACTGGAGAGTGGTGAATAGCTTGTTACTCTTTTCTCAATCCGGCTAAAATGTGATATAATAGTACTAATTTATTGGAATACATGAAAGTTTTTGAAAGTTTTCATGGGTTTCTAGTTAAGGAAGTAGGAAAAGTATGTATCCAGATGATAGTTTGACATTGCACACGGACTTGTACCAGATTAACATGATGCAGGTTTACTTTGACCAAGGAATTCACAATAAAAAGGCGGTCTTTGAGGTGTATTTCCGCCAGCAGCCTTTTAAGAATGGCTATGCGGTTTTTGCAGGTTTGGAAAGAATTGTGAGCTATCTTGAAGACCTGTGTTTTTCAGATAGTGATATTGCCTATTTGGAGTCGCTAGGCTATCATGGAGCATTCTTGGATTACCTTCGCAATTTCAAGTTGGAGTTGACCGTTCGTTCTGCCCAAGAAGGGGACTTGGTTTTTGCTAATGAACCGATTGTGCAGGTGGAAGGCCCTCTAGCCCAATGTCAGTTGGTCGAAACGGCTCTTTTGAACATTGTCAATTACCAGACCTTGGTGGCGACGAAGGCAGCTCGTATTCGTTCGGTTATTGAAGATGAACCCTTGATGGAGTTTGGGACACGTCGGGCGCAAGAGATGGATGCGGCTATCTGGGGAACACGCGCAGCGGTGATTGGTGGCGCCAATGGAACTAGCAATGTGCGTGCTGGTAAACTCTTTGACATTCCTGTTTTGGGGACTCACGCCCATTCCTTGGTGCAGGTTTATGGCAATGATTATGAGGCTTTCAAGGCTTATGCTGCAACCCACAAAAATTGTGTCTTTCTTGTGGATACCTATGACACCCTTCGTATTGGGGTACCCGCTGCCATTCAGGTGGCGCGTGAGCTGGGTGACCAGATTCACTTTATGGGTGTGCGGATTGACTCTGGGGATATTGCTTACATTTCCAAGAAAGTCCGTCAGCAACTGGACGAGGCTGGATTTACAGAGGCTAAGATTTATGCTTCTAATGATTTGGACGAAAATACTATCCTCAACCTCAAGATGCAAAAGGCCAAGATTGATGTCTGGGGCGTGGGTACCAAGCTGATCACAGCCTATGACCAGCCAGCTCTTGGGGCAGTTTACAAGATTGTTGCAATCGAAGATGAAAATGGTAACATGCGCAATACCATCAAGCTGTCTAATAATGCGGAAAAAGTTTCTACGCCAGGTAAGAAGCAGGTGTGGCGTATTACCAGTCGTGAAAAAGGCAAGTCAGAGGGTGACTACATCACTTATGATGGTGTTGATGTGAGTGACATGACAGAAATCAAGATGTTCCATCCGACTTATACCTACATCAAGAAGACGGTTCGTAATTTTGATGCCGTTCCTCTCTTGGTGGATATCTTTAAGGAAGGAAAATTGATTTACAACCTGCCTAGTTTGACTGAGATTCAGGACTATGCTCGTAAGGAATTTGACAAGCTTTGGGATGAATACAAGCGCGTGCTCAATCCGCAGCACTATCCAGTGGATTTGGCGCGTGATGTATGGCAAGATAAGATGGACTTGATTGATAAGATGCGCAAGGAAGCCCTTGGTGAAGGAGAAGAAGAATGAGTTTGCAAGAAACCATTATCCAAGAATTGGGTGTCAAACCAGTGATTGATTCCCAGGAAGAAATCCGTCGTTCTATTGATTTCTTAAAAAGATACCTGAAAAAACATCCCTTTCTTAAAACTTTTGTGCTAGGGATTTCTGGAGGACAAGACTCAACCTTAGCAGGACGATTGGCTCAACTGGCCATGGAAGAATTGCGAGCAGAAACGGGAGACGACAGCTACAAATTTATCGCTGTTCGTTTGCCATATGGAGTGCAAGCTGATGAAGCAGATGCTCAAAAAGCTCTTGCTTTCATCCAACCAGATGTCAGCTTGGTAGTTAATATCAAGGAATCAGCTGATGCCATGACAGCTGCAGTTGAAGCGACAGGTAGTCCTGTTTCAGACTTCAACAAGGGTAATATCAAGGCTCGTTGCCGTATGATTGCCCAATATGCTCTGGCTGGTGCCCATAGCGGAGCGGTCATTGGAACAGACCATGCTGCGGAAAATATCACAGGTTTCTTTACCAAGTTTGGTGATGGGGGTGCAGATATTCTCCCTCTTTATCGCCTCAATAAACGTCAAGGAAAACAACTCTTGCAGGAACTTGGTGCAGACCCAGCCCTTTATGAAAAAATCCCAACAGCAGACCTAGAAGAAGACAAACCAGGTCTGGCTGACGAAGTTGCACTTGGAGTCACTTATGAAGAGATTGACGACTACCTAGAAGGCAAAACAATTAGCCCAGAAGCCCAAGCGACTATCGAAAACTGGTGGCACAAAGGTCAACATAAACGCCACCTACCAATCACCGTATTTGATGATTTTTGGGAGTGAGACAGAAATCGGTAACTCGAAGAGTTCGATTTCGTCGTCTCACCCCTGCAACGATGACTAGGTTTGAGAGTGCATTTCAAACCAGACAGCGACTGCGTCAAGGAATTAGACGAAAAACTTGTTTTTTAGTTATTACTGAGTTTAGTCTTTTTACCTTGAGCCTAGAAATAAGAAAGCGAGGTATCGTCATGAAATCTATCGGTACGCAAATATTACAGACAGATCGTTTAATCTTGCGAAGATTTGTGGAAAGTGATGCAGAAGCCATGTTTCAGAATTGGGCTTCATCTGCTGAGAATCTAACCTACGTCACCTGGGATCCTCATCCTGATGTCGAGGTCACTCGGAACTCGATTCGAAATTGGGTTGCCTCCTATACCAATCCCAACTATTACAAATGGGCTATTTGTCTCAAAGAAAATCCTGAGCAAGTGATAGGAGATATCAGTATCGTTGAAATGGATGAGAACGATTCTTCTTGTGAAATTGGCTATGTGCTAGGAAAGGTTTACTGGGGGAATGGTATGATGACAGAGGTCTTGAAAGCTGTCTTGGACTTTTGTTTTACTCAAGTAGGCTTTCAAAAAGTCAAGGCACGTTATGCCAGTCTCAATCCAGCTTCAGGTCGTGTCATGGAGAAAGCAGGGATGTCCTATCTAAAGACTATTATCAATGGTGTAGAGAGAAAAGGCTATCTTGCGGACCTTATTTATTATCAGATAAGTAGGGAAGAATGTTGAATTCTATTTTCTGTTTCTATCGAAGTCAACTATTTATTGTAAATATAATAATTGGCATCCCAAGTTTATTTGCAACTTTAAAATAGCATATTGATTAGTACAAGATAGATGTTCTAGTTCCTTCTTTAATTTTGTTTAGTATTAGTTAAAAAATCGCTTTGTAGTAACTTTTAGAAGGAGGATGTAATGGCAAAATCTAATCCCAATAAGCGCTAAGCATTACGTAAACTCGGAAAGATTTTTGGTTCTGTGATAATCGGGCTAACTTTATTTTTAGGAGGAATCCTGAATACAAGTTTTGTTCATGCTGATGGAACAGGAGTGACATTTATTAAAGACGATACCCGCCGTAAAGGAGAGGAACCGGAGACTGATGTTGATGAAGTAGGAAATATTATTGTTAAAGTTCCAGCTAAGGATAGCGTTGAAACAAAAGTAATTCCAATCGAAACAGAATATCTCGATGACCCAACTCTTGATAAGGGTCAAGAAGTAGAAGAAGCAGGAGAAATTGGTGAAATTACGCTTACTACAATTTATACTGTAGATGAACGTGATGGAACAATTGAAGAAACTACTTCTCGTCAAATTACTAAAGAGATGGTAAAAAGACGTGTAAGGAGAGGGACGAGAGAACCTGAAAAAGTTGTTGTTCCTAAGAAATCATCTATTCCTTCGTATCCTGTATCTGTTACATCTAATCAAGGAACAGATGCAGCATTAGAACCAGCTAAACCAGTTGCTCCAACAACAGGCTGGAAACAAGAAAATGGTATGTGGTATTTTTATAATACTGATGGTTCCATGGCAACAGGTTGGGTACAAGTGAATGGTTCATGGTACTATCTAAACTCTAACGGTTCCATGGCAACAGGTTGGGAGCAAGTTGATGGTTCATGGTACTATCTAAACGATAATGGTTCCATGGAGACAGGTTGGCTACGAAATAATGGTTCATGGTACTACCTCAACAGCAACGGTTCTATGAAAGCCAGCCAATGGTTCCAAGTTGGTAGTAAATGGTATTATGTAAATGCATCGGGTGAGCTAGCGGTCAATACAAGTATAGATGGCTATAGAGTCAATGATAATGGTGAATGGGTGCGTTAATAGATTCCTCCCTGCGACACAATTGATAATAGTATATCTGAATATATAATTATGTATAAAAAGCTATAGATAAGCCCATCTTATAGCGACTATAAAAAAGTGAACAAGCCTAGTCTTCTGTACATTAGAATTCAGGTTTGTTCACTTTTTGTTTAATACTCAATGAAAATCAAAGAGCAAACTAGCCGCAGGTTGCTCAAAGACCTGCTTTGAGGCTGTAGATAGAACTGACGAAGTCAGCTCAAAACACTGTTTTGAGGTTGTGGATGAAGCTGACGCGGTTTGAAGAGATTTTCGAAGAGTATAAGTCTTTGATTTTGAGACTAAGGAGAGTCAGGGTCAAAGTAGTGAATGATTCTGAAACAACTCATAATACTCTCTTGAGAGGACAGATAAGAGTAACAAATATGGTGCTACTCATGTGTCTTGCATTTTGATTTACAAACAGCGAAGAAAATATAGGAAGCTGAAATAAAATATAGATGAATCAATTTGGAGAGTCAACGCAATCTGTTGTAGATATAATATCTTAGCGATTTATTGGTATTAGAAGATTTAGAGAAATTCTTTCTCAATAAATAAACATGGCGTCACCAAAACTGAAGAAGCGGTAGTGTTCTTGGATGGCATGGTGGTAGGCATCTAAGACTAATTCACGGCCTGCAAAGGCAGAAACCAACATGACCAGAGTTGATTTTGGCAGGTGGAAGTTGGTTGAGAAGGCATCCACGACCTTCCACTCATACCCAGGTTTGATAAAGATATTGGTCCAACCAGAATCTGCTTGGATTTGCCCCTCAAACTTGGAACCAATAGTTTCCAAGGTGCGGATAGAAGTGGTTCCGACAGCGATGACACGACCACCATTTTCCTTAACAGAGCGGAGAGTTGCAGCTGCTTCCTCAGAAAGTTGATAGAACTCTGAGTGCATTTCGTGTTCGTCTAGATTGTCCACAGAAACGGGTCTAAAGGTTCCGAGTCCGACATGAAGAGTCAGATAGACTAGATGAACACCCTTAGCTTGGATTTCTGCTAGCAGTTCTTTGGTGAAGTGAAGTCCAGCAGTTGGTGCAGCAGCTGAGCCGCTTTCCTTGGCGTAAACTGTTTGATAGCGTTCACGGTCATCCAGTTTTTCGTGGATATAAGGTGGCAGCGGCATTTCACCCAGACTTTCCAAAACTTCTAGGAAAATTCCGTGGTATTCGAAGCGGACAATGCGGCCTCCGTGGGTCAATTCTTCTGTAATGACAGCGCTGAGGCGACCATCACCAAAGCTGATACGAGTACCGACCTTGAGGCGTTTGGCAGGTTTAGCCAGAACTTCCCACTCATCTCCAGCAGTATTTTTGAGCAGGAGAAGTTCCACATGGCCTCCAGTTTCTTCCTTTTGACCATAGAGGCGGGCAGGGAGAACGCGGGTGTCGTTCATAACGAGGGCATCACCAGGTTCCAGCATATCAATAATGGAGTGGAAGTGTTTGTCCTGCATTTTTCCTGTCTCACGGTTGACGATGAGGAGTTTAGAGGCATCTCGTTTTTCAAGGGGTGTTTGGGCAATCAATTCCTCAGGTAAGTGGAAGTCAAAATCAGCTGTATTCATATATCTGTTCATTCTTTCTAAGTTCTAATCCTATCCATTATAACATGTTTCAAGTATAGACGCTCTTTTTTTAGAAATTAAATCGTTTTCACTTGACAAAAATTGGTCTATACCATATAATAAAAATAGATAGAAATGGAGGATGAAAAGATGAAAGTTATTAAAGTTGAAAACCAAATCGAAGGTGGAAAAGTTGCTTTTGAGATTTTGAAGGAAAAATTAGCCAATGGCGCTCAAACCTTAGGGCTTGCGACAGGAAGTAGTCCACTTGAATTTTATAAGGAAATTGTTGAAAGTGACCTCGATTTTTCAAATCTAACCAGTGTCAACCTTGATGAGTATGTAGGCCTTGATGGCGACAATCCACAGTCTTACCGTCACTTCATGCAAGAAAACTTGTTCAACCAAAAACCATTTAAAGAAAGTTTCTTGCCTCGTGGTGTTAAGGATCATGCTGAAGCTGAAGTTGAACGCTACAACCAAATTTTGGCTGACCATCCAGTTGACCTGCAAATCTTGGGAATCGGTCGCAATGGGCATATCGGCTTTAATGAGCCTGGTACTCCATTTGACAGTCAAACGCATCTAGTAGAACTTGACCAGTCTACTATTGAAGCCAATGCGCGCTTTTTTGACAAGATTGAAGACGTCCCAACCCAAGCTATTTCAATGGGGATTAAGAACATCTTGGATGCCAAGTCAATCCTTCTCTTTGCCTACGGTGAGTCGAAAGCAGAAGCCATTGCCGGAACAGTGTCTGGCCCAGTGACTGAGAATCTACCTGCAAGTAGTCTCCAAAATCACCCTGATGTGACCATCATCGCAGATGCTGAAGCGCTCAGCTTACTTGAAAAATAAAAAGCAATGTTCTGTTGAACGCTTTCAACTCTTGTATAAATGTAAGAAAAAATCAAAATTAAACCGCATTTTTGCTTGACAATTATTCCTTTTACGTGTATAATAAAATAGATATTGAACTTGAAGGGAGTGAAAAAAATGTCTAAAACAGTGGTACGTAAGAATGAATCTCTTGACGACGCACTTCGTCGTTTCAAACGTGCGGTTACTAAAGCTGGTACTCTTCAAGAAACACGCAAACGTGAATTCTATGAAAAACCTTCTGTAAAACGTAAACGTAAATCAGAAGCAGCTCGTAAACGTAAAAAATTCTAATTTGAAATGAAAGGCTGGAGAAATCTAGTCCTTTTTCTTTTAATACTCTTCGAAAATCTCTTCAAACCACGTCAACGTCGCCTTGCCGTAGATATGGTTACTGACTTCGTCAGTTTCATCTACAACCTCAAAGCAGTGCTTTGAGCTGACTTCGTCAGTTTCATCTACAACCTCAAAGCAGTGCTTTGAGCTGACTTCGTCAGTTCTATCTGCAACCTCAAAGCAGTGCTTTGAGCAACCTGCGGCTAGTTTCCTAGTTTGCTCTTTGATTTTCATTGAGTATAAATAAATACTCTAAAGCCTGCAAAAATCTCAAATATCCTCCTACAATTTGATATAATAGAGAGAAGAACTCATTTGAAGGAGGAAATGATGTCGGTTTTAGTAAAAGAAGTGATTGAAAAGCTTAGACTAGACATTGTCTATGGCGAACCAGAATTGCTTGAAAAGGAAATCAATACAGCGGACATTACGCGACCTGGTCTTGAAATGACAGGCTACTTTGACTACTATACGCCAGAGCGAATCCAGCTCTTGGGAATGAAGGAGTGGTCTTATCTGATCAGCATGCCTTCCAACAGCCGTTATGAAGTTTTGAAAAAAATGTTTCTACCTGAGACACCTGCGGTCATTGTTGCCCGTGGTTTGGTGGTTCCAGAGGAGATGTTAAAGGCAGCTAGAGAATGTAAGATTGCCATTTTAACCAGCCGTACAGCTACTAGTCGTTTGTCTGGAGAGTTATCTAGCTATCTGGATTCTCGTTTGGCAGAACGTACCAGTGTTCATGGGGTTTTGATGGATATCTATGGGATGGGCGTCTTGATTCAGGGAGATAGTGGAATTGGTAAGAGTGAGACAGGTCTGGAACTTGTCAAACGTGGTCACCGTTTGGTAGCCGATGACCGTGTTGATATCTTTGCCAAGGATGAGATTACTCTCTGGGGTGAACCAGCTGAAATTTTGAAACACTTGATTGAAATTCGTGGAGTTGGGATTATCGATGTTATGAGTCTCTACGGTGCCAGTGCTGTCAAGGATTCTTCACAGGTTCAGCTTGCTGTCTATTTGGAAAATTACGATACGCATAAAACTTTTGATCGTCTTGGCAACAATCCAGAGGAACTAGAAATTTCTGGCGTAGCCATTCCTTGTATCCGTATTCCAGTTAAAACAGGTCGTAATATTTCTGTCGTGATTGAGGCAGCTGCCATGAATTATCGTGCCAAGGAAATGGGCTTTGATGCGACCCGTTTGTTCGAAGAACGGCTAACAAGTCTCATCGCTCGAAATGAGGTGCCTAATGCTTGATCCAATTGCTATTCAACTAGGCCCTCTAGCCATTCGTTGGTATGCCTTGTGTATTGTGACAGGCTTGATTCTGGCGGTTTATTTGACCATGAAAGAAGCGCCTAGAAAGAAGATCATACCAGACGATATTTTAGATTTTATCTTGATAGCCTTTCCCTTGGCTATTTTAGGAGCTCGTCTCTACTATGTCATTTTCCGTTTTGATTATTATAGTCAGAATTTAGGAGAGATTTTTGCCATTTGGAATGGTGGTTTGGCCATCTACGGTGGTTTGATAACTGGGGCTCTTGTACTCTATATCTTTGCTGATCGTAAACTCATTAACACTTGGGATTTCCTAGATATCGCGGCACCTAGCGTCATGATTGCCCAAAGTTTGGGTCGCTGGGGCAATTTCTTTAACCAAGAAGCTTATGGTGCAGCAGTGGATAATTTGGATTATCTACCGGCCTTTATCCGTGACCAGATGTATATTGAGGGGAGCTACCGTCAACCGACCTTCCTTTATGAGTCTCTATGGAATCTGCTTGGCTTTGCCTTGATTTTGATATTGAGACGAAAATGGAAGAGTCTCAGACGAGGTCATATCACGGCCTTTTACTTGATTTGGTATGGTTTCGGTCGTATGGTTATCGAAGGTATGCGAACAGATAGTCTCATGTTCTTTGGTCTTCGAGTGTCTCAATGGCTATCAGTTGTCCTTATCGGACTGGGTATTTTTATCATTCTATATCAAAATCGTAAGAAAGCCCCTTACTATATTACAGAGGAGGAAAACTAAATGTTAGAAGTTGCATATATTCTTGTAGCCCTAGCTTTGATTGTATTTTTAGTCTATCTAATCATTACTGTGCAAAAGCTTGGACGTGTTATCGATGAAACAGAAAAGACGATTAAAACCTTAACTTCAGATGTGGATGTGACCTTGCATCATACCAATGAATTGCTGGCTAAGGTCAATGTCTTGGCAGATGATATCAATGTCAAGGTGGCAACGATTGATCCACTCTTTAGTGCTGTTGCAGATTTATCTCTATCCGTTTCAGATCTCAATGACCATGCGCGTGTCTTGAGCAAGAAAGCTTCATCAGCTGGTTCAAAAACACTCAAGACTGGAGCAAGTTTGTCAGCTCTTCGTCTTGCAAGTAAATTTTTAAAAAAATAAAAAAGGAGAATCCTTATGGGTAAACTATCCTCAATCCTTTTAGGAACTGTTTCAGGTGCAGCTCTTGCCTTGTTTTTAACAAGCGACAAGGGCAAACAGGTTTGCAGTCAGGCTCAAGATTTTCTAGATGATTTGAGAGAAGATCCTGAGTATGCCAAGGAGCAGGTCTGTGAAAAACTGACAGAAGTTAAGGAGCAGGCTACAGATTTTGTTCTGAAAACCAAAGAACAGGTTGAGTCAGGTGAAATCACTGTGGACAGTGTACTTGCTCAAGCCAAATCCTATGCTTTTCAAGCGACAGAAGCATCAAAAGATCGATTTAATAATCTCAAGGAGCAATGGCAAGAAAAGGCCGAAACTCTTGATGAATTAGAAGAGATTGTGATTGATATTAGAGACGAAAAAATCTAGATTTGACAGAGAGGGAAACCTCTCTTTTTGTTTTGAAAAAATATAATATATTGATATTTTATAAATAAATAAAAATTTTTAACTTTATTTGATAGAATAAATCGTTTTATATTTGTGTAAATATATTAAAACTGGTATAATTGAGCTGTGATAGCTGTGATAGCTGTGATAGCTGTGATGTTATTTGCTAATAGCAATCATCATAGTGATTTTTGTAGCTTAACTCTTTTTAAGGAGTTGAAGTTATAAAGATTGCTTTTTTATTATATTTTCCTTAGGAGGAGAAATGGAACACAAATCGAATTCATATAAAGTAAATCGACAGCAACGTGAAAAGGTACTGCGCTTTTCGATTCGTAAATATAGCTTTGGTGCTGCTTCAGTAGCTGTTGCGGCATTGATGTTTTTGTCTGGGCATCAGGCTGTTCGAGTTGAGGCTGCTCAAGTTTCAGATACTACTGAAGCACCGGTTATCCCAGATAAAGAAGAGGCTCATACTGCTACAATAGTAGATTTGCCTAAAACAGAAGATTCTCTAACTACAGATAAAGAAGAAAAATCACCAACCACTGCTGAGAATCCAGCTGAGACTTTATCTGAGAAACTACCTGAAACTTCAACTGAGAATGCATCTGAAAACGAGACTACTGCCCTTGATAAAGAGGTAGTTGAAAAACAAACATTAGATAAGACTAAATTACAAGCTAATATTACAAAAGTTCAAGAACTCTTGGATAAAGTCAACAAAGAAAAAGCTCCAGCTTCGACCCTTGCTGCAATCCAGGCAGATTTAGAAACAGCTAATAGTGTGCTTAATAACAATAGTCTTGGGTTAACACAAGCTGAAGTAGATGCGGCAGCTAAAACGCTTAGCGATAAATTGTTTATATTATCTTCAATGCCTAAGATTGGCACTCCTGAAAAAGTAGTAAAAGAAGGCAAAAATACGATTGCTAATACTGGGTCTCGTGATTCACGTAATGGCGAAACCATGGAAGAAGGATCTGATCTTCGCTCAGCACCTATTGATAAAAATACCAAACGTGGAAAATTAGATCTCGTTGTAGCAAATTCTGGATTTGTTACAGGATATGCAACACCATCTTCGACAATTGAAATTAAGAAAAATGGGAAAACGATACTGACTTCTAAATTAGATGATACAGGAGCTTTTAAATTAAATGCTCCAGGTATTGAAGTTGGAGATGTTGTTGAATTAGTGGTTAATGGACAGACTGTTACTACTACTACAGTAAAACAAACAGATACAGTAGCGTTTAACGACAGTTTAGCTGGTATTGCTCAAGTTGATGGATATACAGCGGCAGAAGCTGATGTTGAGGTAACTGTTGGCGGAAAAACATATACGACTAGATCACAATCAAATGGATACTTCACAGTCAATGTTGATACGAAATTGATGGTAAAAGATGCAGTTGTTACAACTGTCGTTAAAAAGAATGGGAAAAAAGTAGGCTCTGGAACAAGTACGGTTCGTAACACGAAAGTAACAGACTTCGGGGTTGGTTGGATTAAAAACCCTATGATTAACTATTCACATCGTGACGTGTTCTCTCCAGATACGAAACAGTATGCATTCGTAAGTAAAGGAACTGCTGATCAAGCGTATGACAATATTCGTGTTTACCGTGAAATGCGTATTGAAAATAATGGGGATAAATATTATTACTGGATACTAGATTCAGGGCCAAGACCAAATGGACTGGCTGGTGTTTCTAAAAAAATTTCACTTGCGATTCCACGTACGGTTGGAGATCCTTATGAATTTACGTATACAAAATACCAAGATGGAAAACAGACTTTCCATAAGGATTATGCTAGTGCATCAGCATGGGAGTATGAACACTCTGCTTTTCGTGCTTATGTAAAAGATGGCGTCCGACGTTCAGGGGCGGCTTATACTGAAAATGTAGATGGATGGCTTAAATATATAAACCCAGAGGCTGGTACTAGACTGAATAATTGGAGGTTTAATATTTATCGTAAAAATAGCGGAGATGGTACAGAACCTAACAACGATGCCTTTTCTCGTGTTAGTGATATATTGGGGATTCGTAAAGATGGTCTTGAATACAATCTTGTTCGAGGTGTTATAGAAGACAGAATGAACGTAGTTGCAGGGCAACGTTCAATTATTACTTTCAAGACGAAAATTCTTGAAGGAAAAGAGCTAAATGATAGTATTATGTCGGATTGGGGAGATAAAAACACTAATAATCCTATGCTTGACGAAATAAAAAAACGTCTAGCCAATGACCCATTCCTTGCTTATGGAGGATATACAGAAGGTGGATATAGACGTTATAGAACTGGTGAAAATGCAATTATCGGTGTATTACCGTTGAAACCAGATGAAGCAGCTAAATATGATCTTAAACTAGTATCTAAAGAACAAACAACTAATAAAGGTGTCGTTCCACCTGCTATTAATAGTATTGCTAATACAAAAGAATTACCTGCTGGTACAACATACCGTTGGTTTAAAGATCCAGATGTATCAAAAGCTACAGCACCAGATAGACCTGTGTATGGTAAAGTCGAAGTGATTATTCCAGAGCGTGGAACGTATATTGTGGATGCTCCTGTACATGTTTTAGAAGATAAAGCTCAAACTCCAGAAGCTCCATCGGCAACAGCAAAAGAAGATGGGTCTGTAACAGCAAAACCACAAGATTCAAATAAAGTGGATAAAATTAAAGTTAGCTATACAGATGAAAATGGTTCTAATAAGACGGCTGAAGGAAATAAAGGTGGAAATGGAACGTGGACTGTTACGGGTAATCCAGACGTTCAAATTGATGCAAGTACTGGTGAAATTACAATCCCAGCTGATAAAGTCAAAGATAATACAGAAGTAACAGCAGTAACAACAAATGGAAACAGTGATGAGTCAGCTCCAGCCAAAGCAACTGCAAAAGTACCAAAACCAGAAAAACCAATCTTAACTGCACCGAATAACGGTAATGTAACAGCAAAACCACAAGATCCAGCTAAAGCAGATAAAATTACGGTTACTTATAAAGACGAAGATGGAACAAATGTAACGGTAGTAGGTAATAAAGGAAATGATAACACATGGACTGTTGAGAACAATCCAGGTGTAACTATTGATTCTAATACAGGTGAAATCACAATTCCAGCTGACAAGGTAAGAGATAATACCGTAGTAACAGCTATCACAAAAAATGGAAATAGTGTTGACTCAGACCCAGCAACAGAAACAGCAAGAGCACCAAAACCTGAAAAACCAACAGTAGTAGCAAAAGAAGATGGATCTGTAACAGCGAAACCAAAAGATCCAGCTAAAGCAGACAAAATTACGGTTACTTACACAGGAGAAGATGGTTCATCGAAAAAAGTAGTAGGAACGAAAGATCCATTTAAACAATGGGCTTCAGATGATCCAGAAATCAACATTAATGCAGACACAGGTGAAATCACAATCCCAGCTGAAAAAGTAAAAAATGAAACAGATGTAACAGCTATCACAAAAAATGGAACGAGTGATGATTCAGATCCGGCAACAGATACAGCGAAAACACCAGATAATGAACCACCTGTTTTAACTCTAACACCTAATCATGTAACGGTAGTAGAAGGAGAAACTGTAACATTTACAGTGACGGCAAGAGATGACAAAAATGTTACTTTTGATATGAATGATTTTTTAAGTAAATATTTTAATAGATATAATTTAGGGGCAGTGACGGCTGAGTATTTAAAAAATACACCTATATTGAAAGAAGTTAAGTTTACAATTAAAACTGTAGCAGAGGATGTTGGTAAGCAAAATACAATTATATTTAACGCAACAGATGATGTAAATAAGGCTAAACCGGTGATTTTCTCATTTGAAGTAACGCCACGTGATAGAATTGCGCCAACGATTTCAGCTAATGGAGCTACAGTTACAAGTCGTGAGGAAATTACGCCAATTCCAGTAACAGCTAAAGATAATGATGGTGGAGTTGGAATGAGTGAAGATAAGCCAATCGAAGTAACAGGCTTACCAGATGGATTAAGATTCGAAGGTGGTCAAATTGTAGGGACTCCAACTGGAACACCTGGAACTGCCAAAGTAACGATTACAGCTTATGATAAGAATGATAATAAGGCTGAAAAAACAATTGAGATTGTAGTCAAAGGGCAAAATGACAAGTATAATCCAGTAGGAAAAGACCAAACTGTTCCTAAAAATTCAACACCTAATGCGGAGGATAGTATTGCGAACAAAACTGACCTTCCACAAGGAACAAAATATCGTTGGTTAACGCCACCAGATACAAGCCAAGGCGGACAAACAGTTTCTGCAGTTGTTGTAGTAGAATATCCAGACCAAACAACAGATAACGTTAGTGTGAATATTACTGTACCTACGAATTTAACAGCAGAAGTTACAAAACCAAATGAAGTTTTGGAGAAACGTGCAGTTGACTCTAAAAAAGTTGTCACACCAAATAAAGAGGGCTCAACAATTGCAACAGAAAAAGCAGAAAATGGTTTAACAGTTAATGGAGAAGGTAAATTAACAGGAATACCAAAAGTAGAAAATTGGGGCAAAGACGAAGAAAAACGTGCTATCACAATTCCGGTTAAAGTTACGAATGGAAACGAAGAAATCACCGTAAGCGTACCAGTTACAATTCTACGTGATACAGACGGAGATGGAAATCCAGATGTGACAGATCCAGATGATGATAATGATGGAGTTTCAGATGAAGATGAAAAGAAAAAAGGAACAGATCCGAAAACTCCTGACACACCAGGAAATCCAACGTCATACGGTCTAACAGGAGTAGTGAAACCATCTACCGTTACTGAGAATACAGATGTTGATATACCAGAAGTAGTAAAACCAAATAAAGAAAACTCAACGATAGAAACACCAGCTGAAGTAAATGGCTTGAGAGTTGATAACAATGGTAAATTAACAGGAAGACCAACAGTAAACAAATGGGGTGAAGGTGAAGAAGAACGTGATATTACTATCCCAGTAAAAGTTAAGAACGGTAATGAAGAAGCTAACGTAATTGTACCAGTCACAATTCAACGTGATACAGATGGAGATGGAACACCAGATGTGACAGATACAGATGATGATAACGATGGCATTTCAGATGAAGATGAAAAGAGAAATGGAACAGATCCAAAAGTAGCAAATGGTCTGACAGGAATCGTTATAGCTCCAGCTAAAGTGAAAGAAAAAACTCCAGTACCGACACCATTACCAAAAGTTGTAACGCCGAATAAAAAGGATGCAACAATTGAGCCATCAGAACCAGTAAAGGGACTGAAAGTGAATGGAAATGGTGAATTAGAAGGAACACCAACTGTGAATGACTGGGTTGGCGGAGAAGAAGAACGGAATATCACAATCCCTGTTAAAATTACAAGAGAAAAAGATGGAAATCCAAAAGAGGAAGTTACTGTACATGTGCCAGTCACAATTCAGCGAGACACAGATGGAGACGGAATACCTGATGTAGACGATTTGGATGATGATAACGATGGAATTTCAGATGAAGATGAAAAGAAAAATGGAACAGATTCAAAAACTGCAGACGGTCTAGCTGTGAAAGTTACAAAACCGAATGTAGTGATGGAGAAAAAAGAAGTCACTCCAAAAGAAGTTGTCACACCAAATAAAAAAGGCGCAACAATTACTACAACTACGCCAGATAATTCAGGAATGACTGTTAATGGAGAAGGTAAATTAACAGGAACTCCAACAGTGGAAAATTGGGGTAATGATGAAGAAGAAAAAACTATCAATATTCCGGTTAAAGTTACGAAAAAAGTAGAAAAATTCACTGAAAATGGTAAAGAAGAAGAAACGCAAGAAAAAGACGTAACAGTTCCAGTCACAATCCAACGTGATACAGATGGAGATGGAATTCCAGATGTTTTAGATACAGATGATGACAATGATGGCATTCCAGATGATGTGGAGAAAAGTAATAAAACAAATCCAAAAGTTCCTGATAATCTAACAGCAATAGTTGCTGCACCAACTAAAGTTAAAGAGAAAAGCCCAGTTACTCCAACAAAAGTTGTCACACCGAATATGCCAAATTCAGCAATTACGACAGAAAATCCAATGAATGGCTTGAAAGTCAACAATGATGGTAACTTAGAAGGAACACCGACAGTAGATAATTGGAAAAAAGACGAAGAAGAACGTAATATCTTAATTCCGGTTAAAGTAAAAAATGGTGATAAAGAAATCATAGTAAAAGTTCCAGTCACAATCCAACGTGATACAGATAATGATGGAATCCCAGATTCAGAAGACACAGATGATGATAACGATGGAATTCCAGACACTGTAGAGGATAAAAACGGAACAGATCCAAAAGCTGCAAATGGACTAGAGGTAGTAGTTACCAATCCAGACAAAGTGAAGGAGAAAACTCCAGTTACTCCAACAAAAGTTGTAACACCGAATAAAGAAGGTTCAACGATTGTAACAAATACACCAGATGGTTCAGGACAAGTGAATGGTCTAAAAGTCAATGATAAAGGTGAACTAGAAGGAAGACCAACAGTAAATGACTGGGGTAAAGATGAAGAAGAACGCCCTATCGACATTCCGGTTAAAGTTACTAAAGTTGTAGAAAAATTCACAGAAAATGGTAAACAAGAAGTACCGGAAGTAAAGGAAGTAACAGTAACAGTAACAATCCAACGTGATACAGACGGAGATGGAGAGCCAGATGTTATAGATAAAGATGATGATAACGATGGAATTCCAGATGAAGTTGAAAAAGCGAATGGAACAGATCCGAAAAATGCAAACAACCTAACTGCAAAAGTTTCAGATCCAACTAAAGTTACAGAGAAGACAAAAGTTCCTTCAACATTACCGAAAGTTGTAACACCGAATAAAGACGGTTCAACAATTACAACAGAAAACCCAGTAAATGGATTAAGTGTTGATAAAGATGGTAAATTAACAGGAAGACCAAGCGTAACAGATTGGGGTAGTGATGAAGAACGTAAAGTCAACATTCCAGTTAAAGTGAAGAATGGGGATGAAGAAATAAGTGTAGAAGTACCAGTTATTATCCAACGTGATACAGATGGAGATGGAGATCCAGATGTGACAGATACGGATGATGATAATGATGGAATTTCGGATGAGGAAGAAAAGAAAAACGGAACAAATCCAAAAGTTGCTACAACACAAACACCTGTGGAAATAACTATTACACGTGAGAAAAATGGAGACGCAATTGTTACACCGAAAAAACAAGACGGGAAACCGTACCCTAAAGATACGAAGGTAGAAATTCCAGGTGAAAATGGAATAACAATAGTAGTAACGATAGGTGAAAATGGTTCAGGCAAAGTACCAAATGACAACCTTCCAAAAGGTGAAGTACCAGGACAGGGTGTCGTAACAGAACCAAACAAAGAACCATCAAAACCAGTAGATGTAACAACACCAGCGCGTAAGACACCAACGGTAGAGTTGACTCAAAATCCAAGCACTGGAGATGTTACAGTAACACCGAAGAAAATAGATGGCTCAAACTATCCTACAGGAACTACGGTAACAATCCCAGGCAAAGATGGGAAAACGATTGATGTAGTAATCGGTGAAAATGGTTCAGGTACAGTTGCAAATGGTGATTTACCAGAAAGAGATGTACCAGGAACAGCTATCATTAAAGAACCAAATCAAAAACCGTCGCAACCAGTGGATATTACAACACCGGCTAAAAAGGTTCCAACACTACAATTAGATCAAGATCCAAAAACTGGAGATGTCACAGTAACGCCTAAAAAACCAGATGGAACAACATATCCACCAGGAACTACGGTAGAAATTCCAGGTAAAAATGGAAATCCAATCACTGTAACAATTGGAAAAGATGGTACAGGAAAAGTTCCTAATAATGATTTACCAGAAACAGATACTCCAGGAACAGGTAAGATTAAAGAAGATGGTAAACCAGAGGTAGAGATTAAGGTAGAAACACCGAAAAAAATTGACCCTACTGCGCCAGAAACAGCACAAGTAGGAACAATTGAAATCACAAGAAAACCAAATGGAGATGCGATTGTAACACCTAAGAAATCAGACGGAACAAACTATCCTAAAGATACTAAGGTGAAAATCCCAGGAGAAAATGGAACAAGTATCGTAGTAACGATAGGAGAAAATGGTTCAGGCGAAGTACCGAATGACCAACTTCCAAAATATGAAGTAGAAGGAAAAGGAACAGTAACAGAACCGAATAAGAAACCATCACAACCAGTTGCTGTAACAACACCAGCTCGTAAGACACCAACAGTGGAAATGGAACAAAATCCAAATACAGGAGATGTAACGGTAACGCCTAAGAAACCAGATGGAACACCATATCCAGAAAATACTAAAGTAGAAATTCCAGGAAAAGATGGAAAAACTATTGAAGTAACACTTGACAAAGATGGAAAAGGTACAGTTCCTAATAATGATTTACCTGATGAGGATACTTCAGGAACAGGTAAGATTAAAGAAGATGGTAAACCAGAGGTAGCTGTCAATGTTGAAACACCGAAAAAAATCAACCCAAATAATCCAGCGACAGAACAACCAACTGAAATCGACATCACAAGAAATCCAAATGGAGATGCCGTAGTTACACCTAAGAAACCAGATGGAACACCATATCAAGCAGGAACGACTGTGAAAATTCCAGGAGAAAATGGAACACCTATTGTTGTGACAATCGGAAAAGATGGTTTTGGATTAGTTCCGAATGACAAACTTCCAAAAGATGAAGTGCCAGGAAAAGGAACAGTAACAGAGCCAGGAGCTAGACCATCACAACCAGTGGATGTAATAACGCCTGCTCGTAAGCCGTCAACTATACGTTTGGATCAAGATCCAAAAACTGGAGATGTAACAGTGATTCCTATGAAGCCAGGTGGAGGAACATATCTATCAGGAACGAAGGTAGAAATACCAGGTAAGAATGGAAATCCAATTGTCGTAACAATTGGGGAAGATGGAAAAGGAACAGTTCCAAATAACGACTTACCAGACGGAAATGTACCTGGAACAGGTAAGATTACAGAACCAGGAAAACCAACTACTGAGGCTCAGGTGCTAACACCAGGTAAAATCAATCCAATCGCTCCTCAAACAGAGCAACCAGGTAAGATTGAAATTACAAGAAATTCAAATGGAGATGCTGTAGTAACACCGAAAAAACCAGATGGCTCAACATATCTATCAGGAACTAAGGTTGTGATTCCAGGAGAAAATGGAACATCTATTATTGTAACGATTGGAGATAACGGCTCAGGAACAGTTCCAAATGATAAACTTCCAAAAGAAGCTGTCACAGGAAAAGGAATTGTAACAGAGCCGAATAAGAAACCGTCACAACCAGTAGCTGTAACGACACCTGCTCGTAAGACTCCAACAGTAGAGCTGACACAAGATCCAGCTACAGGAAATGTCACCGTCACACCGAAAAAACCAGATGGTTCAACATATCCACCAGGAACTACGGTAGAAATTCCAGGGAAAGATGGCAAACCAATCGTTGTACCAATCGGAAATAATGGAACAGGAACAGTTCCAAATAATGATTTACCTGATGAAGATACTCCGGGAACAGGTAGGATTAAGGAACCAGGTAATCCAACAGTTGAAGTGAAGGTAGAGACGCCTGGGAAAATTGATCCTAATGCTCCACAAACAGAGCAACCAGTTAAGATTGACATTACAACTGACAAAATAACAGGGGATGCGATTGTTACACCTAAGAAACCAGATAAAACACCATATCCACCAGGAACGACTGTGAAAATTCCAGGAGAAAATGGAACATCTATAGTAGTGACAATTGGAAAAGACGGTTCAGGAACAGTTCCAAATGACCAACTTCCAAAAGAAGCTAAACCAGGAAAAGGAACCGTAACAGAACCAGGTAAGAAACCATCTAATCCGGTGGATGTAACAACCCCAGCTCGTAAGACACCAACAGTAGAGTTGGATCAAGATCCAAATACAGGGGATGTGATGGTAACACCTAAGAAACCAGATGGAACACTATATCCAGAAAATACTAAGGTAGAAATACCAGGTAAGAATGGTAAACCTATCGTCGTAATAATTGGAAAAGACGGAAAAGGAACTATACCTAATAAAGATTTACCAGATGGAATAGAACCAGGAAAAGGCACGATTACGGAACCAGGAAAAGATCCTGTAGAAGTTATCGTAACAACGCCAGCTCGTAAGACACCAACACTAGATGTTTATCAAGATCCAAATACAGGTGACGTTACAGTAACGCCTAAGAAACCAGATGGTTCAACATATCCACCAGGAACGAAGGTAGAAATTCCAGGTAAGAATGGCACACCAATTGTCGTAATAATTGGACAAGACGGAAAAGCTACAATACCAAACAGTGAATTACCAGACGGTAAAGTTCCAGGTACAGGTAAGATTACAGAACCAGGTCAACCAGCTGTAGAAGTTCCAGTAGAAACTCCAGCTAAGGTAACACCAGCAACACCAACAGATACAATTCCAGTTGCACCAGTGACACCTGATACGCCAGTCACACCTGATACTAATGGAGATTCTGGTCAAGATATACCTGCGCCTACACCTGCACCAACAACTCCAATTCCAGATGCAGTTACTCCGAATGCAGATCAGGTAGATACTAAGACTACTGTTGATAATGGAGCTAAGTCAAATGATTCTCAAAATGTATTGCCAAATACAGGAACAGAATCAAATGCGACTCTTGCATCTCTAGGACTTCTTGGTATGCTAGGTGGTCTCGGACTTGCTCTTGGAAAGAAAAAAGAAGACTAAAAATTTAGTCAAATGAACATTCATTCTTTTGTATTGTAAAGACAAACTAGATTGGTTCTAGGAATCGGGTTCGTCATAAAATACAAAGAATGTTTAGATAAAGAAAGCGAACAATGCTAGGATTTTGTTAAAGAGAATTCTAAGTATTGTTCGCTTTTGTGGTATAATAAGTACTATGCAGAAAAAACCAACGTCAGCCTATGTGCACATCCCATTTTGTACCCAGATTTGTTATTATTGTGATTTTTCAAAAGTTTTTATTAAGAATCAGCCAGTCGACAGTTATTTAGAGCATCTGTTAGAAGAGTTTCGTTCTTATGATATTCAAAAGTTGCGGACCCTCTACATTGGTGGTGGGACACCAACAGCCTTGTCAGCTCCGCAACTGGAGGTGTTATTGAAGGGCTTGACTAAAAACTTGGACTTGTCTGCCTTGGAAGAGTTGACCATTGAAGCCAATCCAGGCGACTTGGAAGCGGATAAGATTGCTGTTTTGAAAAACTCGGCTGTCAATCGTGTTTCGCTAGGCGTGCAGACCTTTGACGACAAGATGCTGAAAAAGATTGGGCGCAGTCATTTGGAGAAGGATATTTATGAAAATATCGACCGCCTGAAATTGGCTGGTTTTGACAACATCTCCATTGATTTGATTTATGCGCTGCCTGGTCAGACCATGGAGCAGGTCCAGGAAAATGTGGCTAAGGCCATTGGACTGGATATTCCCCACATGAGTTTGTATAGCTTGATTTTGGAAAATCATACGGTCTTTATGAACCGTATGCGACGAGGGAAATTGCCTCTGCCTAAGGAGGAACTGGAAGCGGAGATGTTTGAGTACATCATCACTGAGCTTGAGCGAGCAGGCTTTGAGCATTATGAGATTTCTAATTTCTCCAAACCTGGTTTTGAAAGTCGCCACAATCTTATGTACTGGGACAATGCTGAATACTATGGCATCGGTGCTGGAGCATCTGGTTATGTCAATGGTATTCGATATAAAAATCATGGTCCCATTCGCCATTATCTTAATGCGGTTGAGGAAGGCAATGCTCGTATCACAGAGGAGTACCTGAGTCAAAAAGAGCAAATGGAAGAAGAAATGTTCCTGGGACTCCGCAAGAAATCAGGAGTCTCCATGGCGCGATTTGAGGAAAAATTTGGACGGTCTTTTGATGGACTTTATGGAGAAATTGTCAGAGACTTGGTTCAACAGGGTCTCATGCAAATAGACGGTGACCGAGTTCGCATGACAAAAAGAGGTCTCTTCTTAGGAGACACCGTAGCAGAACGATTTATTTTGGAGTAGGATGATGGGCTTAACTTATCAAATGAACATGAAAATTCCTTTTGATATGGCTGACATGAACGGTCATATCAAACTTCCAGATGTGATTTTGCTGTCCCTACAAGTTTCAGGGATGCAGTCGATTGAACTGGGAGTTAGTGATAAGGCCATTTTAGAAGATCATAATCTGGTCTGGATTATCACAGAATACGATATTGAGGTGGTTCGTTTGCCTCGTTTTGGGGAAGAAATCACCATCGAAACGGAAGCTTTGAGCTACAATCGGCTCTTTTGCTACCGTCGCTTTACCATTTATGATGAAGCAGGTCAGGAACTCATCCACATGATGGCGACTTTTGTTCTCATGGACCGCGACAGTCGAAAAGTCCATGCTGTTGAACCTGAGATTGTGGCTCCTTACCAGTCTGATTTTGATAAAAAACTTATCCGTGGACCGAAGTATGAGTCCTTGGAAAAGCCGATCAGCAAGGATTACCATGTTCGTTTTTACGACTTGGATATGAATGGTCATGTCAATAACAGTAAATACTTGGACTGGATTTTTGAGGTCATGGGAGCGGATTTTTTGACCCACTATATTCCCAAGAAAATCAACCTCAAGTATGTCAAGGAAGTTCGACCAGGTGGGGTAATCATATCGTCTGTTGAACGGACTGGACTGGAAAGCAAGCATGAAATTACAAGCGACGGGGCTACCAATGCACAGGCTATTATTACTTGGCAAGAAATAAAAAAGGCTTAGGGAGAAATAGATGAAATATAAAGGCTATTTAATTGATTTAGACGGAACCATTTATAAGGGCAAAGACAGAATCCCAGCAGGAGAGGCTTTTGTCCATGAATTGCAAAAGCGAGACATCCCCTATCTCTTTGTGACCAACAATACAACCCGTACTCCTGAGAGTGTTCAAGAAATGTTGGCTCAGAATTTTAATATCGATACGCCTCTATCGACTGTCTACACAGCGACTTTGGCAACTATCGACTATATGAATGACTTGGGACTGGAAAAGACTGTCTATGTTATCGGAGAATCAGGGCTCAAGGAAGCCATCAAGGCGGCTGGCTATGTGGAAGACAAGGAAAATCCTGCCTATGTGGTAGTAGGTCTGGACTGGCAAGTCGACTATGAAAAATTTGCCACAGCAACTCTAGCTATCCAAAAGGGAGCTCATTTTATCGGAACCAATCCTGACCTCAATATCCCGACAGAGCGTGGTCTTTTGCCTGGTGCTGGTTCACTGATTACCCTGCTTGAAGTAGCAACACGAGTGAAGCCTGTTTATATTGGAAAACCAAATGCCATCATTATGGACAAGGCGGTTGAGCACTTAGGTTTGGAACGTGAAGAGTTGATCATGGTTGGGGACAATTATCTGACTGATATTCGGGCTGGGATTGACAATGGCATTCCAACGCTCTTGGTGACGACAGGTTTTACCAAGGCAGAAGAAGTAGCAGACCTGCCAATCGCACCGACTCATGTGGTTTCTAGCCTTGCGGAGTGGAACTTTGATGAAAACTAAATTAACCTTTTGGAGCTCTATGCTCTTTCTCCTCTCTCTTTTTATCCTTCTGACCATTTATCTGGCTTGGATTTTTTATCCGCTGGAAATCAAGTGGTTGAACTTAACGGATCGAGTTTATCTAAAACCAGAAACCATTCAGTACAACTTTCATATCTTGATGAATTACCTGACCAATCCTTTTAGTCAGGTCCTAGAGATGCCAGATTTTCGTTCGTCAGCAGCTGGTCTGCACCACTTTGAGGTGGTCAAGAACCTCTTTCACTTGGTTCAGCTAGTAGCTCTAGTGACACTTCCAAGTTTCTATTTCTTTGTCAATAAGATTGTAAAAAAGGGCTTTTTATCTTTATTTAGTAAAGGGCTCCTGACCCTAGTGGTTTTTCCTTTGCTGATTGGTCTTGGGGGAGTTTTGATTGGTTTTGACCAATTCTTTACTCTTTTCCATCAAATTCTCTTTGTGGGAGATGATACCTGGCTTTTTGACCCAGCCAAGGATCCAGTGATTCTGATTTTGCCAGAGACCTTCTTCCTTCATGCCTTCCTCCTCTTTTTTGCCCTATATGAAAGCTTCTTTGGCTATCTTTATCTGAAAAGTCGTAGGAAGTGAAATGAAAGCTGTTTTTAATTTACGTATATAAAAATGCATATTGTTTGAAACCATGGTTAAGAAGGAATTAATCAAATTCAAACAAAGGCAATCGTTCGCGAACAGTCTATTTTTCTTGAAAAAATAGGCTTTTTTTCTAAAAATCTCTAGTCAAGCGCTTTATTTTTTTGTATAATAGAAGTAGCAAAGTATAGATAAGAAGAGAAAAGCATGATTACACTATTTCTATCACCGAGCTGTACATCATGTCGTAAGGCTAAGGCCTGGTTAGAAAAACATAAGGTTCCCTTTGTGGAACACAATATTATGACCAGTCCTTTAACAAGAAAAGAATTGCAACACATCCTTTCCTTGACCGAAAATGGTACTGATGACATCATTTCAACTCGTTCAAAAATTTTTCAAAAATTGAATATTGATGTAGAGAGTATTTCGGTATCGGAATTGCTTCATTTGATTGAGCAGTATCCTAGTCTTTTGCGTCGTCCAATTATTATTGATGCCAAGCGCATGCAAATCGGTTTTAATGAAGATGAGATTCGTGCTTTTCTCCCTCGTAGTTACCGTAAGCAAGAACTAAAAGAAGCAAGAATGAGAGCTGGTATTAGTTAATGAACAAACAGTATAGTTACCCACTAGATTTGTCGTGGAGCACTGAAGAACTTGCTTCAGTGCTTTCTTTTTTTAATGATGTTGAAGCTGCCTATGAAGGCAAGGTAGAGGCTAAAAAGTTACTGGACTCCTATAAGCGATTCAAGGCGGTTGTGCCAAGAAAGAGTGAAGAAAAACGTTTGGGACGAGAATTTGAAACAGTCAGTGGCTATTCGCTTTACCGAGCAGTTCAGGCGGCTAAGGAAAAAGGGGAAGGAAAGATTTCTCTTGGAAAGTAAATTTGAATTTGCTAAAGAGCTAATTAAGAAAGCGGGTCAGTACATCCTTGACCACATGCAGGAAGACTTGCGTGTTGAGACCAAGTCCTCTCCAACAGATTTGGTGACCAGACTGGACAAGGAAGTTCAGGAACTCTTGGTTGGTGAGATTTTGTCCCGTTATCCTGAGGATAAGATTTGTGCTGAAGAAGGGTGTCTGCGAGCTTCAGTTCAAGAGGGCAAGGTTTGGGTCATTGATCCCATTGATGGGACCAATAATTTTGTAGCCCAGCAGGAAGATTTTGCTGTTATGATGGCTTATTTTGAAAATGGTCAGGGACAGTTTGGCCTAATTTATGATGTGGTCAAAGGGGATTGTTACCACGGTGGTGGGGTCTTTCCAGTTTGTCGAAATAATAAGCCCCTAGCTCCCTTTAAACCAAAACCACTTGGAGATTTTCTCATTGCAGGAAATAGTGGTATGCTAGAAACCAATGAATGGGGACTAGCTGATTTGAGTCGAGCCGTCCTCGGTGTTCGTGTCTATGGGAGTGCGGCCATTAGTTTTGCCAAGATTTTGTCAGGGCGTTTGTTGACCTATGTCACTTATCTGCAACCATGGGATTATGCTGCGGCTAGTATTTTAGGGGAAAGTCTGGGCTATCGGGTGGTGACCCTATCTGGTCAACCGCTTGATTTTCAAACCAGACAACCGGTCATGATGCTACCTCTTGAGATGCAGGAGGAAATTCAGTCCTATATTTACGAAAGGAAAAGAACTTAAATGCAATTTCCAGAAGGATTTGTTGAAAAATATGAAGAGATACTAGGAGATGAGGCAAGAGATTTTCTTGCCTCTTTTGAGGAGGAAGCGGTTTCGGCCTTTCGGGTCAATCCTTTAAAAGAAGCGCAACTTTCCTTTTCTGATACCATTCCTCAAACTCCTTGGGGACATTATGGGAAGGTTTCAGGGAAATCGCCTGAGCATGCTACTGGTTTAGTTTATTCGCAAGAACCTGCTGCTCAGATGGTTGCTCAGGTAGCCCAGCCCAGTCCTGGTATGAAGGTCTTGGACTTGGCAGCTGCACCGGGAGGTAAATCAACTCAACTAGCAGCCTATCTAGCTGGAGAGGGCCTTCTCGTCTCCAATGAAATTTCAAGCAAACGGGCTAAGATTTTAGTAGAAAACATGGAGCGCTTTGGAGCGACAAATGTTGTGGTGACCAATGAATCTGCTGACCGCTTGGCCAAGGTCTTTAAAGGCTATTTTGACCTCATTGTCCTTGATGCCCCTTGCTCTGGTGAAGGAATGTTTCGTAAGCAACCAGATGCTATGAACTATTGGAGCTTAGAGTATCCGAGTCAATGTGCTAGCTTGCAAAGAGAAATTTTAGCAGATGCAGTAACCATGCTAGCTGAAGGTGGTCGTCTGGTTTATTCAACCTGTACCTGGGCACCCGAGGAAAACGAAGAGATTGTTAAGTGGTTGCTGGAAGAGTATGATTTTGATTTGTTGCCAGTAGAGCATATCAATGGAATGGTAGCTGGTATTGACCTGCCAGAAACGGCTCGGATGTACCCTCATCAGTTTAAGGGAGAGGGTCAGTTTGTAGCCCATCTACAGTTTAAGGGTAACAATCCAACTCCTAAATGTAAGGCAAGTAAGAGCAATCTTGGTCGAGAACAAGTTGCCTTGTGGCAAGAATTTGCCCAAAACCATTTGAAGGTCAATCTACCGGGAATCTTGCAGACTTTTGGGGACCAACTCTATCTCTTACCAGAACTCTTGCCAGATTTAGGTAAGCTCAAGATTGCTCGCAATGGACTACATCTGGGCACTTTTAAGAAGAAACGCTTTGAGCCCAGTTTTGCTCTTGGTCTAGCCTTGAAACCGAGTCAGGTCGAACAATCGGTTGAAATTGGCCAAGAAGCGTTTGTCAAGTATGTGGCTGGAGAAACTGTTCAGCTGGCAGAAAGTCTGCCAAATGGTTGGTACCAAGTTTTGGTTAAAGGCAATGGCTTGGGCTTTGCAAAGGTTACTGGAAATGTTTTGAAAAATTATTTTCCAAAAGGCCTCAGATTCAAGTGAAAATGCTAGTCAAATATCTTATTCTATGTTATAGTGAAAGTATGGATTTTTTTAGTAGGATGATTCTTGATATCTTGATTGCCATCACATGTAGTTTTACTACTCAATGAAAATCAAAGAGCAAACTAGGAAGCTAGCCATAGATAGCTCAAAATACTGTTTTGAGGTTGCAAATAGGACTGACGGAGTCAGTTACAAAGCATTGCTTTAAAGTTGTAGATAGGACTGACCAAATAGGTACATACCTATAACAAGGCAAGGCTGACCTGGTTTGAAGAGATTTTCAAAGAGTACAAGAAGTTTAGTTATTAGCGTTCTTACCGCTTGTAAACTAGATTTCCCATAAAATAGAATCTTTTCCTTTTAGTTGTAAACTAGTCTGGGAGAGTAGAGAGGTTTGAGATACCTTTCTAGCTTTTGGATTATCATCTAAGGAGAGTAACCTTTTCCTTGCATTAAAAAGGGGAAAAAGAGACACGAAATGACTATAATGGGTGACAATGGGGGAAGGGATAGACAAGAGATTTTATCCACATATGAAAAAAGGAGGTTAGAAAAGAGTAATATAGCCTATATTATATAAATAATCAATTGCGCAGAAATTTGGTAAGAATTCATGCGTCAACTCATAAAGAACTACTTAAAAAATTCACAGTATTCATAATTATTTTCGAGGAGAAAAACAGTGAAAAAAAGAAAAAAGCTTGCTCTGTCTCTTATCGCTTTTTGGCTGACGGCTTGTTTAGTAGGCTGTGCTAGCTGGATTGATCGTGGAGAATCCATGACGGCTGTTGGCTCAACTGCCTTGCAACCCTTGGTTGAAGTAGCGGCAGATGAATTTGGCACGATCCATGTTGGAAAAACGGTCAATGTCCAAGGGGGAGGTTCTGGTACAGGCTTGTCCCAGGTTCAGTCTGGGGCAGTTGATATAGGAAACTCAGATGTATTTGCTGAGGAAAAAGACGGAATTGATGCTTCTGCTCTTGTTGACCACAAGGTCGCGGTAGCTGGCTTGGCTCTGATTGCCAATAAGGAGGTTGATGTTGATAACCTAACGACAGAGCAACTTCGTCAAATCTTCATAGGTGAGGTAACCAATTGGAAAGAGGTTGGTGGTAAGGACTTACCCATCTCTGTTATCAATCGGGCAGCCGGCTCTGGCTCTCGTGCTACCTTTGATACTGTCATTATGGAAGGTCAGTCTGCCATGCAAAGTCAGGAGCAGGATTCAAATGGAGCGGTAAAATCAATCGTATCAAAAAGTCCAGGAGCTATCTCTTATTTATCTCTTACCTATATAGATGATTCGGTCAAAAGCATGAAGTTGAATGGTTATGACTTAAGTCCAGAAAATATAAGTAGCAATAATTGGCCCTTGTGGTCTTATGAGCATATGTATACATTGGGGCAGCCCAATGAGTTAGCTGCAGAATTTCTCAATTTTGTTCTCTCGGATGAGACCCAAGAAGGGATTGTCAAAGGATTGAAGTATATTCCGATTAAGGAAATGAAGGTTGAAAAAGATGCTGCCGGAACTGTGACAGTGTTGGAAGGGAGACAATAATGAATCAAGAAGAATTAGCTAAGAAAATGTTGCTTCCATCAAAGAATTCTCGTCTGGAGAAATTAGGAAAAGGTTTGACCTTTGCCTGTCTTTCTTTGATAGTCATCCTTGTGGCCATGATTTTGGTTTTCGTAGCGCAAAAAGGCTTGTCGACCTTCTTTGTCAATGGTGTGAATATCTTTGACTTTCTTTTGGGAGGAACTTGGAATCCTTCTAGTAAAGAATTTGGTGCCCTTCCTATGATTTTGGGTTCCTTTATCGTTACCATTCTCTCAGCCCTTATCGCAACACCCTTTGCTATTGGTGCAGCAGTTTTTATGACCGAAGTATCACCAAAAGGGGCGAAGATTTTGCAACCAGCTATTGAACTCCTGGTTGGGATTCCTTCAGTAGTGTACGGATTTATTGGCTTGCAAGTCGTCGTTCCCTTTGTTCGCAGTGTCTTTGGTGGGACTGGTTTTGGGATTTTGTCAGGGATTTCCGTCCTCTTTGTCATGATTTTGCCGACCGTAACCTTTATGACAACGGATAGCTTGCGTGCGGTTCCTCGTTATTATCGTGAGGCCAGTTTCGCTATGGGAGCCACTCGCTGGCAGACTATCTGGCGTGTGATCTTGAAGGCGGCCCGTTCTGGTATTTTCACTGCAGTGGTCTTTGGGATGGCGCGTGCCTTTGGTGAGGCTCTAGCTATCCAGATGGTTGTCGGAAACTCAGCTGTTATCCCAACTTCCTTGACCACACCAGCTGCAACTTTAACTTCTATATTAACTATGGGAATTGGGAACACTGTCATGGGAACTGTAAATAATAATGTTCTCTGGTCACTGGCCTTGGTACTGCTCTTGATGAGTTTAGTTTTTAACAGTGTGATTAAATTGATTACGAAAGAAAGAGGAAAGAAAAATTATGCGCGCTAAGAAATTAGATAAACTTGCAACAGCTGTCCTCTATACGATTGCTAGCATCATTGTGACAATCTTGGCTTCCTTGATTCTCTATATCTTGGTTCGGGGCTTGCCCCATATCTCTTGGTCTTTCTTGACTGGAAGGTCTTCTGCTTTTCAAGCAGGTGGTGGGATTGGCATTCAGCTTTACAATTCCTTTTTCCTATTGGTCATTACTTTGATTATTTCTGTACCTCTTTCTATGGGAGCTGGGATTTACTTGGCTGAGTATGCTAAAAAAGGTCCTGTTACCAACTTTGTGCGGACTTGTATTGAAATCTTGTCCTCTTTACCATCAGTGGTGGTGGGTCTCTTTGGTTACTTGATCTTTGTAGTCCAGTTTGAGTATGGATTTTCAATCATTTCAGGTGCCTTGGCCTTGACAGTCTTTAACTTGCCTCAGATGACGCGTAATGTAGAGGATAGTTTGAAACATGTTCACCATACCCAACGTGAGGCTGGTCTGGCTCTTGGGATTTCTCGTTGGGAGACAGTGGTTCATGTTGTTATTCCAGAAGCGCTTCCAGGTATTGTAACGGGTGTCGTCTTGGCATCTGGTCGTATCTTTGGCGAAGCTGCAGCTCTGATTTATACAGCAGGGCAATCGGCGCCAGCTCTTGACTGGTCTAACTGGAATATCCTCAGTGTGACTAGCCCCATCTCTATCTTCCGTCAAGCAGAAACCTTGGCTGTCCATATCTGGAAAGTCAATAGTGAAGGCACTATTCCAGATGGAACTATTGTATCAGCAGGTTCTGCCGCTGTGCTCCTAATCTTTATCCTGATTTTTAACTTTGGAGCTCGTAAGTTCGGAAACTATCTACACAAGAAATTAACCGCTGTCTAAAGGAGAAGCCATGTCAACATATAACTGGGATGAGAAGCATATCCTTACCTTTCCTGAAGAAAAAGTAGCCCTTTCTACTAAGGATGTCCATGTTTACTATGGTAAAAATGAATCCATTAAGGGGATTGATATGCAATTTGAAAGAAATAAAATTACAGCTTTGATTGGTCCGTCGGGATCGGGGAAATCTACCTACTTACGCAGTCTCAATCGCATGAATGATACTATTGATATTGCTAAAGTAACTGGGCAGATTCTCTATCGTGGAATTGATGTCAACCGTCCAGAAATCAACGTTTATGAAATGCGTAAACACATTGGAATGGTTTTTCAACGCCCTAATCCATTTGCTAAGTCAATTTACCGTAATATTACCTTTGCGCATGAACGTGCTGGAGTTAAGGATAAGCAAGTCCTAGATGAAATCGTAGAAACCTCCCTTCGTCAGGCTGCCCTCTGGGATCAGGTTAAAGACGATCTCCACAAGTCAGCCTTGATCTTATCAGGTGGTCAGCAACAACGTCTCTGTATTGCTCGTGCCATCTCTGTTAAGCCAGATATCCTCTTAATGGATGAGCCAGCCTCAGCCTTGGATCCGATTGCGACCATGCAACTAGAAGAGACCATGTTTGAGCTCAAGAAAGACTTTACCATCATCATTGTAACGCATAATATGCAGCAGGCTGCTCGTGCAAGTGACTATACAGGCTTCTTTTACTTGGGTGATTTGATTGAGTATGACAAAACTGCAACTATTTTCCAAAATGCCAAGCTACAGTCCACCAATGACTATGTATCTGGTCACTTTGGTTAGAAAGGAAACCGTATGACAGATGCGATTTTACAGGTATCAGACCTGTCCGTTTATTATAATAAAAAGAAGGCTTTGAATAGTGTTTCCCTATCTTTCCAACCTAAGGAAATTACAGCCTTGATTGGTCCATCTGGATCAGGGAAGTCAACCCTCCTCAAGTCTCTCAACCGCATGGGAGATCTCAATCCAGAGGTGACCACAACTGGATCCGTGGTGTACAATGGTCACAACATCTACAGTCCGCGTACAGATACGGTTGAATTACGTAAGGAAATCGGAATGGTTTTCCAACAACCAAACCCTTTTCCTATGTCTATCTACGAAAATGTTGTTTACGGGCTTCGTATCAATGGAGTGAAGGACAAGCAAGTTCTAGATGAAGCGGTAGAAAAAGCCCTACAACGAGCTTCTATCTGGGATGAGGTCAAGGACCGCCTACATGATTCAGCTATCGGGCTTTCAGGTGGACAACAGCAACGTGTCTGTGTTGCCCGTGTCTTGGCAACCAGCCCTAAAATTATTCTTTTGGATGAACCGACTTCAGCCTTGGACCCTATCTCGGCTGGTAAGATTGAGGAAACCTTGTATGGTCTAAAAGATAAATACACCATGCTCTTGGTTACGCGTTCCATGCAACAAGCCTCTCGTATCTCTGACAAGACAGGATTTTTCCTAGATGGAGATTTGATTGAGTTTAACGATACCAAGAAGATGTTCCTCAACCCACAACACAAGGAAACAGAAGATTATATTTCAGGAAAATTTGGATAAGGAGATAAATGATGTTACGTTCTCAATTTGAAGAAGATTTAGAGAAATTGCACAACCAGTTCTACGCTATGGGACAAGAAGTGCTATCCCAAATCAATCGTACAGTGCGTGCCTTTGTTACGCATGACCGTGATTTGGCCAAGGAAGTCATCGAAGACGATGCAGAAGTAAACGAATACGAAGTGAAATTGGAGAAGAAATCATTTGAAATGATTGCCCTCCAACAACCCGTTTCTCAGGACTTGCGTACTGTTTTGACAGTCTTGAAGGCTGTATCTGACTTGGAACGTATGGGGGACCATGCCGTTTCCATTGCCAAAGCGGCAATTCGTATGAAAGGGGAGCAACGCATCCCGGCTGTTGAAGAAGAAATCAAGAGAATGGGGCGCGATGTCAAGAATTTCGTTGAAGCAGCCCTTGAACTCTATCTGAATGGTTCAGTAGACCAGGCCTATGAAGTAGCAGCCATGGATGAAAAAATCAACCATTACTTTGATAGCATTCGTGATTTGGCTACAGAAGAAATCAAGAAAAATCCAGATGCCATCGTTACAGGTCGTGATTATTTCCAAGTGATTGCCTTCTTGGAACGCATTGGAGACTATGCTAAAAATATCTGTGAATGGGTTGTTTACTTTGAAACAGGTAAGATTGTCGAACTATAAAATAGATTCATTCTGTATAAAAAGGAGCTTGAAATCAACTGATAGCTCCTTTTCTTGAATGAAAAAAATATTTTTAAGATAAAAATTCAAAAAACACTTGACAAGTAACTTGAATAGCGTTATAATTATACAAAATCAATAGAGAGGTTGTTTATTTATGAAATCAAAAAAATGGATATTTGTTTTATGTAGTTTTCTTGCAAGTTTCTTCTTAGTGGCTTGCCAGTCAGGTTCGAATGGTTCTCAGTCAGCTGTTGAGGCCATTAAGCAAAAGGGGAAATTAGTTGTGGCGACCAGTCCTGACTATGCACCTTTTGAATTTCAATCTTTAGTTGACGGAAAAAACCAGGTAGTCGGTGCGGATATTGATATGGCACAAGCTATCGCTGACGAACTTGGGGTGAAGTTGGAAATTTCAAGCATGAGTTTTGACAATGTCTTGACCAGTCTTCAAACTGGAAAGGCTGACCTAGCAGTTGCGGGAATTAGCGCTACTGACGAGAGAAAAGAAGTCTTTGATTTTTCAATCCCTTACTATGAAAACAAGATTAGTTTCTTGGTTCGTAAGGCTGATGTAGAAAAATACAAGGATCTAACTAGCATAGAAAGTGCCAATATTGCGGCCCAAAAAGGGACTGTTCCAGAATCAATGGTCAAGGAACAATTGCCAAAAGCTCAATTAACTTCCCTAACCAATATGGGGGAAGCTGTCAATGAATTGCAGGCTGGAAAAGTAGATGCTGTTCACATGGATGAGCCAGTTGCCCTTAGTTATGCTGCTAAAAATGCGGACCTAGCTGTTGCAACCGTCAGCTTGAAGATGAAGGACGGCGAAGCTAATGCAGTTGCCCTTAGAAAAAATAGTGCTGATTTGAAAGAAGTGGTGGACAAGGTCATCCAAAAACTCAAGGATGACGGTACCTACCAAAAATATCTTGAAAAGGCAGCAACCTTAACAGAAGTTGAAGAATAAGAAAAAGCAGAGTTGGAGATCATTCCAATTCTGCTTTTAAATAGTTTAAAACCTTTTCCAGATTGTCTAAGGACACCTTGGCAAATTGATAAGGACAGGCATCCAAGTAAGCCTCTTCAAAGAAGTCCAAGCCCAGCTGGCTGTGTTTGAGGCTGGCGATTTTAGGATACTGTCTCAGGTCTAGCAATAAACCATCGTGTAGGGGATAATGAGGAAGGGGACAAGGTGTTTTAGCTAGTCTTTCCTCGAGTTGTTTTTGGTAGTCTTCCTGATTGGACAAGCGAGCTAGACGGTTTTTCTCAAACAGTTGACTGTCGATATAGAGCGACAGGGCCTTTTGCATGATGAGATTGCTGTCGTAGTCTAGGATATTTTTGTAGGCCACAAAGGCTTCCTTGATAGCATTTGGCAGAATGAGTGCCGTAATCCGCAGGGCTGGAAAGAGGCTGGTTGAGAAGGACTTGATGTAAATGACCCGCTCCTCTGTATCCAGATAGTGGAAGGTCTGGCCCTTCTTGGAGTCCAAATCCCCCAGATAATCGTCTTCGACGATATAAACACCATACTTAGCTGCTAAGTCAAGAATAGCTCGTTTGTCCTGCTCAGAATAGGAATGCCCCAGAGGATAGTGAAAACGAGGAATGGTGTAGAAAAACTTAATTTTTCCTGTTTTGAAGTGACCTTCCAGCTTCTTCAAGTCAATTCCATCAATGCCTCGTTCAATCGTTTGATAGTCCAGACCCTGAGCAATCAAGAGGCGATTCATTCGATGGTAGGTTGGCTGTTCCACCAAGATTTCCTTGGCTTGGCTAGGGAAGGAAATTTGAGAGAGGATAAAAAGGGCTTGTTGGGTTCCAGAAGTCAGTACTAGTTGGTCAGCCTTGCAGTAGAGGGCTTGGTCAAAGAGGAGTTTGTGAATGGACTGTCTTAGGTCTTCTAAACCTTCTTGGTTGTCATAGTAGTTGAAGAGGTAGTTTTCCCGGCCAATTAAGGTTTCATTGACACAGAGTCGGAAATCGTCATAGGCGCTGGCATGTTCGTCAGTAACCTCAATTTCTAGGTCCTGGTGTTGCCCTTGTTCTAGGACATAGTAGCCACTCTGGGGCTTGGCATAGAGGTATTGTTCGTGCCGTAATTCCAACAGGGCTCGTTGGACAGTGTCCTTGCTACAGTGAAAGTCAAGGCTCAGTTGACGGATAGAAGGCAGGCGACTTCCCGTTGGAAAACGTCCAGATTCGATACCGTTTTTCAGATAGGAAACAACCTCTTGGTACTTGCTTAGTTTCTTCATTCCAGACCTCCCTTGATTTTGTTACATTGTACCCTTTTTTTTCTTTCTTGGCAATGTCTAGGGTGTTTCTCTCGTTCACATCTAGTGACAAATGTGGTATACTCCCATTTTTAATACTTTTTTTAAATCAAAGAGCAATCAAATGCGGATGTGACAGTTTTTCAGAACCCTTTTTCTCTTTAAAACAAAATGTGTATTTTTATCTGGGGTTGATTTGTTTTAAAAAGTTTTCATGCTAATTTCCCCTTATTACTTGCATATATTTTTAGGAAAATGTTTGTAATCGTTTTCTTGTTGTGGTATAATAGAATTGAAAAATAAAAGTATACGAATAACTTGTTAGAAAGGAGTTTTAAATCAGAAAATCAAGTTATTTTATCAGTAATATATATATTTGTGACTTGAAGGAGTGTTTTTTATGAAATTTTAAAAAACTGTAACTTCAGCTCTTGTTGTATTATCACTATTTTCTGTTATGTCTCCTTCTATAGCTTCTGTTAGAGTATTTGCTGATGATGTAACTACCACGGAAGTTTCTAAAATTAGTACCCAAGAACAAAAATAAATCGATGATGTGGTCAATGTTCTTGAACAAATGTTTAGAAATGGAGTTAATGAAAAAAATTTTACTGAATATGTTTATAAAAACTTTTCTCAAAAAGATATTGCTCTTGCGGAAAATGAATTAGAAACTAATATTAACAATCCCTATGACAGAGTCCCTTGGGATGAGATGGGAGGATGTATAGTGGGAAAAATACGAGAAGATTTTTTTGCTATGACCAATGTTTCGCTAATTGTTAAGTATGCGCAGAAAAGGGCTTGGTTAGAATTAGCTAAAGTGGTACTAAGATTTGTTAAAGCTAATAGGCTTAAAACAAATATTTATATCATTGCTGGTCAATTGGCTTTTTAGGGAATTCAATGTGGTATGTAATAATGCGTGATAAAAACTTTTTAATAAAAGATGGGATTATTAGCTTTTTGATTGGATTTGTATATGCATATTTAGTGTTACAAAAATTTATCCTTTGGAAAATCCTTTTGTTTGCATTTATTTTTGCAATTATTAATACAATATTTATGTTTACTAGGAACAAAAAATAAATAATGATGATTTAGTTAAATAAAAAGCGACCCCTAGGGAAGTGTGTTCCTTAGGGGTTGTTGTGCTAGTTCAAGTTTTGTTTCTGTCAAAATCTCAGACTTCCCGTCGGAAAGCGTCCAGACTCGATACTATTTTTCAGATAAGCTACGACCTCTTGGTACTTGCTTTGTTTCTTCATTCCAAACCTCCCTTGATTTTGTTACATTGTACCCTTTTTTTTCTTTCTTGGCAATGTCTAGGGTGTTTCTCTCGTTCACATCTAGGGGCAAATGTGGTATACTTAGGAGTAAGATTTATAGAATAACAGACAAGAAAGAGAATGGATAAGAACGTGCAGGAACCAGTGAAATTATTTCAATACAATACCCTTGGAGCCTTGATGGCTGGCCTTTATGGTGGTACTATGACAGTAGGAGAATTGCTAGAACATGGTGACCTTGGTTTGGGAACCTTGGATTCTATTGATGGAGAATTGATTGTCTTAGATGGCAAGGCCTATCAGGCCAAAGGCTCAGGAGAACAACCAGAAATTGTAGAAGTATCACCAGATGCCCTTATTCCTTATGCAGCAGTAGTACCACATCAGGCAGAGGTCATTTTCCGCCAGCGCTTTGAGATGACGGACAAGGAATTGGAAGAACGAATCGAGTCTTATTATGATGGGGAAAATCTTTTCCGCTCTATCAAGATTCGTGGGGAATTTTCGCATATGCATGTGCGCATGATTCCTAAGTCGACACCAGATACCAAGTTTGCTGATGTCGCAACCCATCAGCCTGAATATAGTCGTGACAATGTGGCGGGAACCATCGTTGGTTTCTGGACGCCAGAGATTTTCCATGGAGTCAGTGTGGCAGGCTACCATCTGCACTTCATCTCAGATGATTTGACCTTCGGTGGGCATGTTATGGACTTTGTCATCAAGGAAGGCATTATTGAGGTAGGAGCTGTTGACCAATTGGATCAACGTTTCCCAGTCCAAGACCGTCAATACTTGTTTGCTAAGTTCAATGTTGACGAGATGAAAAAAGATATTGAAAAGGCGGAATAGGAGAAGAAAATGACCATTCATATTATCATTACCATGGTGCTGTTGCTGGCTTTCTTGATAGGGAGCATTTGGTATGCCAGAAAGAAATACCAGATTAATCTAGCTGTCTTGGGTTTGGGGGCTGTTGCTTTCTTTGTCTCTTCACAGATTTTGGAAAAACTGGTGCATATCTTAGTTTTGCATCCTCAAAAAGACGGTAGTATTGCCCTCTTGCAGGATCATCCACTTGTCTATATCATCTATGGCCTAGCCATGGCAGCATTTTTTGAGGAAACTGCTCGTCTTGTTTTCTTCAAATGGTTGGAGAAAAAGAGAAGTTTGGAAAAGGCAGATGCCTTGGCTTATGGGTTAGGTCATGGTGGCTTGGAGTTGATTTTCCTAGGTCTTGCTAGTTTGCTTAATCTCTACATCGTTCTCTCAGCAGTTCAAACGCAGGATCCACAGGTCATGCAATTACTGTCTGAAAATATGTTGAAAACTATCCAGTCGCTATCAGTCTGGCAGATTTATTTGCTTGGTTTTGAGAGAATCTTGGCGCTTGGTTTCCAATTACTCTTGACTGTTTGGGTTTACCAAGCTGTTCGCCAGAAGAAATGGATTTATCTCCTAGCAGCCTATGGCCTACATGCCTTCTTTGACTTAGCACCATCTCTAGTCCAAGTTGGCTGGTTGACAAATCCAGTCTTGGTGGAAGTTGTCCTAGCACTTGAGCTCGTTCTGGTTGCCTATGGAACAAAGGCTATCTTTTGCAAAAAATCATAAAAAGAGGGGAAACCTCTTTTTTGTTTAAAATAAGCCCAAGATTTTTTTAGGGTCGTCAAATGGTCTTAAAAATGGTATAATGGAATGAATTTTGTAAAAGGAAGAGTGACATGTCTGTAAGAGAAAAAATGCTTGAAATCTTAGAAGGAATTGATATCCGTTTTAAGGAACCCTTGCATAGCTATAGTTATACAAAAGTAGGTGGAGAGGCCGATTATTTGGTCTTTCCACGAAATCGTTTTGAGTTGGCGCGTGTTGTTAAATTTGCCAATCAAGAAAATATTCCTTGGATGGTTCTTGGAAATGCTAGCAACATCATCGTTCGTGATGGTGGAATTCGTGGATTTGTCATCTTGTGTGACAAGCTCAATAATGTTTCCGTTGATGGCTATACCATTGAAGCAGAAGCTGGTGCCAACTTGATTGAAACAACTCGCATTGCCCTTCGTCATAGTTTGACTGGCTTTGAGTTTGCTTGTGGCATTCCTGGAAGTGTCGGTGGTGCTGTCTTTATGAATGCGGGTGCCTATGGTGGCGAGATTGCTCACATCTTGCAGTCTTGTAAGGTCTTGACCAAGGATGGAGAAATCGAGACCCTGTCTGCCAAAGATTTGGCTTTTGGTTACCGCCATTCAGCCATTCAGGAGTCTGGTGCAGTTGTCTTGTCAGCTAAATTTGCCCTAGCCCCAGGAACCCATCAGGTTATCAAGCAGGAAATGGACCGCTTGACGCACCTACGTGAACTCAAGCAACCTTTGGAATACCCATCTTGTGGCTCGGTCTTTAAGCGTCCAGTCGGGCATTTTGCAGGTCAGTTAATTTCAGAAGCTGGCTTGAAAGGCTATCGTATCGGTGGCGTAGAAGTGTCAGAAAAACACGCAGGATTTATGATCAATGTTGCTGACGGAACGGCCAAAGACTACGAAGACTTGATTGAGTCTGTTATCGAAAAAGTCAAGGAACACTCTGGCGTTACTCTTGAGAGAGAAGTTCGTATCTTGGGTGAAAGCAAGTAGGAAGCTGTATTTGAAAAGCTGCTGCTATGTCATGGAAAGGGGGTGAAAGCCTATCGTTAGTGCAGAAGAATGTAGGCAGTTCAATCTCCTACACGAGGTAGTAGCGGCCTGACAGAGCCCTGATCTGTTAATCTATGAAAAAGAAGGAATAAATGACAATTGAAAAAACCAATTATTGAATTCAAAAACGTCTCTAAAGTTTTTGAAGACAGCAACACCAAGGTTCTCAAAGACATCAACTTTGAGTTGGAAGAAGGGAAGTTCTACACCCTTCTAGGCGCATCTGGTTCAGGAAAATCAACCATCCTTAACATCATTGCAGGTTTACTGGATGCGACGACAGGAGATATTTTACTGGACGGTGTCCGCATCAATGACATCCCAACCAACAAGCGAGATGTGCATACTGTCTTTCAATCCTATGCCTTGTTTCCACATATGAATGTGTTTGAAAATGTTGCCTTTCCGCTTCGCTTGCGCAAGATTGACAAGAAAGAAATCGAGCAGCGTGTAGCGGAAGTTCTCAAGATGGTTCAGTTGGAAGGTTATGAAAAACGTTCCATCCGCAAACTTTCTGGAGGACAACGCCAGCGTGTGGCTATCGCTCGTGCAATTATCAACCAACCCCGTGTGGTTTTGTTGGATGAGCCTTTGTCAGCGTTGGACTTGAAATTGCGTACTGACATGCAGTACGAACTGCGTGAACTGCAACAACGATTGGGCATTACCTTTGTCTTTGTCACTCACGATCAGGAAGAAGCCCTTGCCATGAGTGACTGGATTTTTGTCATGAATGATGGCGAGATTGTCCAGTCAGGAACACCTGTGGACATCTACGATGAGCCAATCAATCACTTTGTTGCTACCTTTATCGGTGAGTCAAATATCTTGCCAGGAACCATGATTGAGGACTACTTGGTTGAGTTTAACGGCAAACGCTTTGAAGCGGTCGATGGGGGGATGAAGCCAAATGAACCTGTTGAGGTCGTGATTCGTCCAGAGGACTTGCGCATTACCCTTCCTGAAGAAGGCAAGCTCCAAGTAAAAGTTGATACCCAGCTCTTCCGTGGGGTTCACTATGAAATTATCGCCTATGACGAACTTGGAAATGAATGGATGATCCACTCGACTCGCAAGGCCATTGTGGGTGAGGAAATCGGTCTGGACTTTGAACCGGAAGACATCCATATCATGCGTCTCAACGAAACCGAAGAAGAGTTTGATGCCCGTATCGAAGAATACGTGGAAATCGAAGAGCAAGAAGCAGGTCTGATCAATGCAATCGAGGAGGAAAGAGATGAAGAAAACAAGCTCTAAACTCTTTGTAGTGCCCTACATGCTCTGGATTGCCCTCTTTGTCCTGGCACCCTTGGTCTTGATTTTCGGACAATCCTTTTTCAACATTGAAGGCCAGTTTAGTTTAGAAAACTATAAATCTTACTTTGCGTCACAAAACTTGACCTACCTAAAAATGAGTTTCAACTCTGTACTCTATGCAGGAATTGTGACCTTTGTAACCCTCCTTATCAGCTATCCAACAGCCCTCTTTTTGACTCGTCTCAAGCACCGTCAACTCTGGCTTATGCTGATTATCCTGCCAACCTGGATCAATTTGCTCCTCAAGGCCTATGCCTTTATCGGGATTTTTGGTCAGAATGGCTCTATTAACCAATTCTTGGAATTTATCGGAATCGGTTCACAGCAATTGCTCTTTACCGATTTCTCCTTTATTTTTGTCGCAAGCTACATCGAGCTTCCATTTATGATATTGCCGATTTTCAATGTCTTGGACGATATGGATAACAATCTCATCAATGCCAGCTATGACCTCGGTGCGACCAAGTGGGAGACCTTCCGCCATGTCATCTTCCCTCTGTCTATGAACGGCGTGCGAAGTGGAGTTCAGTCGGTCTTTATTCCAAGCTTGAGTCTCTTCATGCTGACACGTTTGATTGGTGGGAACCGTGTTATTACGCTGGGGACAGCTATTGAGCAAAACTTCCTGACCAATGACAACTACGGTATGGGTTCAACCATCGGTGTGATTCTCATCCTGACCATGTTCATCACCATGTGGGTGACCAAGGAAAGGAGAGAACGATGAAAAAATTTGCCAACCTTTATCTGGGACTGGTCTTTCTTGTCCTCTACCTGCCTATCTTTTACCTGATTGGCTATGCCTTTAACGCAGGCAATGACATGAATAGCTTTACAGGCTTTAGCTTGAGCCATTTTAAAACCATGTTTGGCGATGGTCGCCTTATGTTGATTGTGACTCAGACCTTTTTCTTGGCCTTCCTGTCAGCCTTGATTGCGACCATTATCGGGACTTTTGGTGCCATTTACATCTACCAGTCTCGTAAGAAATACCAGGAAGCCTTTCTATCACTCAATAATATCCTCATGGTTGCGCCTGATGTTATGATTGGTGCCAGCTTCTTGATTCTCTTTACCCAACTCAAGTTTTCACTTGGCTTTTTGACCGTTCTATCTAGTCACGTGGCTTTCTCCATTCCTATCGTGGTCTTGATGGTCTTGCCTCGTCTCAAGGAAATGAACGGCGACATGATTCATGCGGCCTATGACCTTGGTGCCAGTCAATTTCAGATGTTCAAGGAAATTATGCTTCCTTACCTGACTCCGTCTATCATTGCAGGTTATTTCATGGCCTTCACCTATTCGCTAGATGACTTTGCCGTGACCTTCTTTGTGACAGGAAATGGCTTTTCAACTCTATCAGTTGAGATTTACTCTCGTGCTCGTAAAGGGATTTCGCTAGAAATCAATGCCCTGTCTGCCCTTGTCTTTCTCTTTAGTATTATCCTAGTGGTTGGATATTACTTTATCTCACGCGAGAAGGAGGAGCAAGCATGAAAAAACTCTATTCATTTTTAGCAGGAATTGTAGCGATTATCCTTGTCTTGTGGGGGATTGCGACGCATTTAGATAGTAAAATCAATAGCCGAGATAGTCAAAAACTGGTTATCTACAACTGGGGAGACTATATCGATCCAGAACTCTTGGAGCAATTTACAGAAGAAACAGGAATCCAAGTCCAGTATGAGACCTTTGACTCCAACGAAGCCATGTATACCAAGATCAAGCAGGGGGGAACGACCTACGATATTGCCATCCCAAGTGAATACATGATCAACAAGATGAAGGACGAAGACCTCTTGGTACCGCTTGATTATTCAAAACTTGAAGGAATCGAAAATATCGGACCAGAGTTTCTAAACCAGTCTTTTGACCCAGGTAATAAATTCTCTATCCCTTACTTCTGGGGAACACTGGGAATTGTCTACAATGAAACTATGGTAGATGAAGCGCCTGAGCATTGGGATGACCTCTGGAAACCAGAGTATAAGAACTCTATCATGCTCTTTGATGGGGCACGTGAGGTACTGGGACTCGGACTCAATTCCCTTGGCTACAGCCTCAACTCCAAAGATCCCCAGCAGTTGGAAGAGACAGTGGATAAGCTCTATAAACTGACTCCAAATATCAAGGCTATTGTGGCGGACGAGATGAAGGGTTACATGATTCAGAACAATGCTGCTATCGGCGTGACCTTCTCTGGTGAAGCCAGCCAAATGCTAGAAAAAAATGAAAATCTACGCTATGTGGTACCGACTGAAGCCAGCAACCTTTGGTTTGACAATATGGTTATTCCCAAAACAGTCAAAAACCAAGATGCAGCCTATGCCTTTATCAACTTTATGTTGAAACCCGAAAATGCTCTCAAAAATGCAGAGTATGTCGGCTATTCAACACCAAACCTACCAGCTAAGGAATTGCTCCCAGAGGAGAAAAAAGAAGATAAAGCCTTCTATCCAGATGCTGAAACCATGAAACACCTAGAGGTTTATGAGAAATTTGACCATAAATGGACAGGTAAATATAGCGACCTCTTCCTACAGTTTAAAATGTATAGGAAGTAGGAGAACGTAAGAAAACGAATCAGTCAAGCTGGTTCGTTTTTTAGGAATAGAAGGCAATTTTTACGAGCCCTATCTTTTTCTATTTTATTTGCTTATTTGCTTTCCTAGTAGTATACTAAGCTTAGCCTTACAGAAAGTGGCAACAAATAATGAAAATATCTACTTTTTTCAAAAAAGTTTTTGGTCAACCTTTTCGATTGTTAATCAAACAATTATACCATTCCATTTAAAGGATGGCTTGGATCGATAATACCTAACAACTGAGTCCATATATTGGGTGATAGGCACCTTTCTATTTGGAAATATTCTAGTAGCTGTGTTTAGCAATTCGAAAACTTGGGATAAAAGTTGGGATAAAAAGAAAAATGGCAGTAAGAAAAAGTATATTCTGAAAAAGTAATCTGAGATGTAGGGAATTGGTCTGATTCAATGGAGATGATTTCCAGTTGACGCAAGCTTAAAAAAACGTTATAATAATAAAGTTGAGAATTGATTTTCAGTTGTCTTAGTCCAGAGAAATGGCGGTGCTGCGAGCCATCTAAGCTAGAAAGTCATGCTACTCAATCATACAATTGCATAAGAATAAGAGAATGACAAGTTCATTGAATGAAGGTGGTACCGCGGTTTTTCGCCCTTCGTGATATGAGCTTGTCTTTTGATTTTTGGAGGTGTTGATGAAAACATTTCTTGTCAAACAAAAGTTTCGTCTTGGAGGCGAACGCTTCGCTATCAAGGATGACAGGGGAGAAATTGCCTATCAGGTGGAGGGATCATTTTTTAAGATTCCCAAAACTTTTACCATCTATGATGCGGCTGGTGAACAAGTCAGTCAGATCAGTAAAGAAATCTTGACCTTGCTTCCTCGTTTTGAGATTCAGCTTCGGGATGGCTCGAGTTTTGTCATTCGTAAGAAGTTGACCTTCTGGCGAGATAAGTATGAGTTTGATAATCTAGGTCTTCGTATCGAGGGCAATATCTGGGATTTGAATTTCAAATTGCTGGATGATCGCGATCAGATGATTGCAGAAATTAAGAAGGAACTCTTCCATCTGACCTCTACCTATACCGTAACGGTTCTGGAGGACGCTTATGCAGATCTAGTTATTTCCCTCTGTGTAGCGATTGACTATGTGGAAATGCTGGAAAGCCAATCACATTAAACAAGTAAATAAGGAGACAATATGAAACAACTATCTAGTGCACAAGTACGCCAAATGTGGCTTGATTTCTGGGCGACCAAAGGTCACTCAGTAGAACCATCAGTAAGTTTGGTTCCTGTAAATGACCCAACTCTTTTGTGGATCAACTCTGGGGTAGCAACTCTTAAGAAATACTTTGACGGGACAATCATTCCTGAAAATCCACGTATTACCAATGCCCAAAAGGCAATACGTACCAACGACATCGAAAACGTAGGGAAGACAGCACGTCACCATACTATGTTTGAAATGTTGGGGAACTTCTCTATCGGGGATTACTTCCGTGACGAAGCCATCACTTGGGCTTATGAGCTTTTGACAAGCCCTGAATGGTTTGACTTCCCTGCTGAAAAACTTTACATGACCTACTATCCAGATGATAAAGATTCTTATAACCGCTGGATTGAAGTGGGAGTGGATCCAAGTCACTTGATTCCAATCGAGGATAACTTCTGGGAAATCGGTGCTGGACCTTCTGGACCAGATACAGAAATCTTCTTTGACCGTGGTGAAGCCTTTGACCCGGAAAATATCGGTCTTCGCCTGCTTGCAGAAGATATCGAAAACGACCGTTATATCGAAATCTGGAACATCGTTTTGTCACAATTTAACGCAGATCCTGCTGTTCCTCGTAGCGAATACAAGGAATTGCCACACAAGAACATTGATACGGGCGCTGGTTTGGAGCGTTTGGTAGCGGTTATCCAAGGTGCTAAGACCAACTTTGAAACAGACCTCTTCATGCCAATCATTCGTGAAGTGGAGAAATTGTCTGGTAAGGTTTATGACCAAGATGGCGACAACATGAGCTTTAAGGTTATCGCTGACCACATTCGTTCTTTGTCATTTGCCATCGGTGATGGTGCCCTTCCAGGAAATGAAGGTCGTGGTTACGTTCTTCGTCGTCTTCTCCGTCGTGCTTCTATGCATGGTCAAAAATTGGGAATCAACGAGCCTTTCCTTTACAAACTCGTTCCAACCGTTGGAAAAATCATGGAAAGCTACTACCCAGAAGTGCTTGAAAAACGTGACTTTATCGAAAAAATTGTTAAGAGCGAGGAAGAGTCATTTGCCCGTACTCTTCACTCAGGTCAACACTTTGCCCAAGGCATCGTAGCAGACTTGAAAGAAAAAGGTCAATCTGTTATTGCTGGTTCAGATGTCTTCAAACTTTATGATACTTATGGATTCCCAGTTGAATTGACAGAAGAAATCGCTGAAGAAGCTGGTATGACTGTAGACCGTGAAGGTTTTGAAGCAGCCATGAAAGAACAGCAAGAACGCGCGCGTGCCTCAGCTGTCAAGGGTGGCTCAATGGGTATGCAAAATGAAACCCTTCAAAACATTACTGTAGAAAGTGTCTTCAACTACAATGCTAGCCAATTGTCTTCTAAATTGGTGGCTATCGTGGCTGACAATGCAGAAGTAGAAGCTGTATCAGAAGGAACTGCCTCACTTATCTTTGCGGAAACGCCATTCTATGCTGAAATGGGTGGACAGGTCGCTGACCACGGACAAATCTTGGATGAGTCAGGTAAGGTTGTGGCTACTGTGACCAATGTTCAAAAAGCACCAAACGGACAAGCCCTTCACACGGTTGAAGTCCATGCACCACTTGCCTTGAACCAAGAATATACCTTGGCAATTGATACAAATCGTCGTCACCGTGTTATGAAAAACCACACTGCGACTCACTTGCTTCACGCTGCTCTTCACAACATTCTTGGAAACCATGCGACACAAGCAGGATCTCTTAACGAAGTTGAATTCCTTCGCTTTGACTTTACCCACTTCCAAGCAGTAACTGCTGAAGAATTGCGTGCGATTGAGCAGCAAGTCAACGAAAAAATCTGGGAAGCTCTTGAAGTGAAGACAGTTGAAACGGATATTGACACTGCCAAAGAAATGGGAGCTATGGCCCTCTTTGGTGAGAAATACGGAAAAGAAGTCCGTGTTGTTACTATCGGTGACTACTCTATCGAGCTTTGTGGTGGTACTCACGTTGGCAACACTTCTGAAATTGGTCTCTTCAAGATTGTCAAAGAAGAAGGGATCGGATCAGGAACTCGCCGTATCTTGGCTGTAACTGGTAAGGAAGCCTTTGAAGCCTACCGTGAACAAGAAGACGCTCTTAAAGCCGTCGCAGCAACCTTGAAAGCACCTCAAGTCAAGGAAGTGCCTCATAAAGTAGAAGGACTTCAAGAACAACTTCGTCAATTGCAAAAAGAAAATGCTGAGTTGAAGGAAAAAGCCGCAGCTGCAGCCGCAGGAGACATCTTCAAGGATGTTAAGGAAGTCAACGGTCACCGTTACATTGCTAGCCAAGTTTCTGTATCAGATGCAGGTGCTCTTCGTACCTTTGCGGACAACTGGAAACAAAAAGACTACTCTGATCTTCTTGTCCTAGTTGCCGCTATCGGTGACAAAGTCAATGTCCTTGTAGCAAGCAAGACAAAAGACCTTCATGCAGGAAACCTTGTCAAAGAATTGGCACCAATCGTCGATGGACGTGGTGGTGGTAAACCAGACATGGCCATGGCAGGAGGAAGCAACCAAGCTAAAATCCAAGAATTGTTGGATGCCGTAGCAGGTAAATTGTAATTGAGTAAAGATCTATCCATTTGGGTAGGTCTTTTTCATACCAAAAAAGCCAAATCCGCTTGGACTTGGCTTGATTATTATTGTCTGTTAGATTGTATTGGCTGCCCAGACACTTACGGATCTAGCTGAGACTGGGAATTGTCCATAACCTTCCTCATCGATTGTAACATGACTTTGGTGGTTTCCAAGTAAGTCTATGAAAGTTTGGTTAGCCCATTCTTGGCCGACAAACATTGACTTGCTGCTTTCTTGGTTATTTGAGATAAGGACTGCGATTGGGGTTTGATTTTCAGCACCTGAACGTACCCAACCGATACAGTTTGCGTCATCAAAGTAGTCTGTTTGCTCTCCATAGGCCAAATCTTTTCGGATGGCTAGGAGACGGTCAAGGACTTCTTTGAAATCTTGTTGAGCATATTGCCCTGAAATCCCATAGTAGTCGCCGTAAAAGATACATGGAAGGCCATTTTGGCGTAACAGAATGAGGGCATAGGCTGCTGGCTTGAACCATTCTTCAACGGTAGACTCAAGAGCCTGACCTCGTTGTGTATCGTGGTTGTCGACAAAAGTCACAGCCTTGTCAGGCTTGAGTTCAACCAAGCTATCTGTGAAAATGCCACGAAGGTCGTAGTTGGAACCTGCTCGGCTAGCATCAAAGAGATTCTGGTGGAGACGAACATCGACAAGATCGAATCGTTCTTCCGTTTTTTCAAGATAGTCTAGGTTGGCTTCCTTGTCTGGGTTCCAAAATTCACCAAAAACATAGAAATCCTCACCGTATTTTTCCTTCATATCACGGATGAAATTGCTCATAAAGAAAGAGTCAATGTGTTTAACGGCATCCAAGCGGAAACCAGCTACACCAGTCGTTTCCATGAACCAGTCAGCCCAGTCATAGATGTTTTGGATGACTTCAGGATGTTTAAAGTCTAAATCGGCATACATGAGGTAGTCGTAGTTTCCGTTTTCATTATCGACCAATTCCTCATTTGCCCAACCCTTGTTGTCTCCTTGAATCAGATAAATCCCAGACTTTCGGCGTTTTGCATCATAGTCAGTACCTGTGAAGTGGTACCAGTGCCAGTGGAAGTCATTGTAGGTATCTTGGCGACCATCGAAGGTAAAACTAGTCCAACCATTGATGGTGAAGGGTTCTCCGAGTTCAACCGTACGGTCTACAGGGTCCACTTCGATAACCTGAAAGGCTTCCCTGTGATCGGCAGCAGCCTTGTGATTGAGCACCACATCGGCCATAGGTTGAATTCCCTGTGCTTTTAGGGCTTGAATGGCTTGAAGATAGTCTTCTTTAAAACCATATTTGGTGCGGACAGTTCCTTTTTGGTTGAACTCTCCTAGGTCGAATAAGTCATAGACCCCATAGCCGACATCTTTTTCATTGGTAGCCTTGAAAGCTGGTGGCATCCAGACATGACTGATCCCCAGATGAGCTAGGTGTGGAGCATCTTCAGCCAGACGCGTCCAGTGCTGACCGTCGTGGGGCAGATACCATTCAAAGTATTGCATGAGTGTTTGATTTTGCATGATGTTTCCTCTTACTTGTCAATCTTGTTCTTTATTCTATCATAAAGTATCTCTTGGCGCAAACGTTTGCGTAAGAATAGAAGGAAACTATTGTATCTACTTAAAATAAAGTGTTGATTTTTTTGTATCAAAGTGCTAGTATAATAGTATGTAATATAGATAAAGATAGGAGCCATCCCATGATTGAATTTCAAAATGTTAGTAAGTTGTATGGTGATAAAGAGGCCTTGAGCAATCTCAATTTGCAGATTGAAAATGGAGAGATTATGGGCTTGATTGGCCATAATGGGGCTGGAAAATCGACTACTATAAAATCCTTAGTCAGTATTATTTCACCCAGCAGTGGTCGTATTTTGGTAGACGGTCAGGAGTTATCGGAAAATCGTTTAGCTATTAAACGAAAAATTGGCTACGTAGCAGACTCGCCTGACTTATTTTTACGCTTAACAGCCAATGAATTTTGGGAATTGATTGCTTCATCCTATGATCTGACTAGCTCTGATTTGGAGGCTAGTCTAGCTAGGCTATTGAGTGTTTTTGATTTTGCTGAAAATCGCTATCAGGTTATTGAAACTCTTTCTCACGGAATGCGTCAGAAAGTCTTTGTCATTGGGGCACTCTTGTCTGATCCTGATATTTGGGTTTTGGACGAACCCTTGACTGGTTTGGATCCCCAGGCTGCCTTTGATTTGAAGCAGATGATGAAGGAACATGCGCAAAAAGGCAAGACGGTCTTGTTTTCAACCCATGTCCTAGAGGTGGCAGAGCAAGTCTGTGATCGGATTGCCATTTTGAAAAAGGGACATTTGATTTATTGTGGTAGCGTGGAGGACTTGAGAAAAGACCATCCAGACCAGTCTTTAGAGAGTATCTACCTTAGCCTTGCTGGTAGAAAAGAGGAGGTTTCAGATGCGTCTCAAGGTCATTAAAAAATTAGTTGATATCAATATCCTCTATTCATCTCAAGAAGCGAATCTGGCTAACCTACGAAAGAAGCAAGCTAAAAATCCTGGAAAAAAAGTAAATGTTTCCGCTAGAGTCCTAAGTTCTTACATTTTTTCTAGTCTCTTGATGCTTTTAATGTTTATAAATATAGCCTTTCGTTTTCCTTTTGAGGAAAGGCCGAGTTTTTTTAGTAGCATGGTTGCTATTTTACTGGTGCTTGCCTTTTCAACTTCTTTCACTGCATTTTACAATGTCTTTTATGAGAGTAAGGATTTGGTATCGTATAGGCCTTATGCCTTTAAAGAATCAGAGATTATAATTGCTAAAGGACTGTCTGTCCTCTTGCCAGCTCTGCCTGGAATTGTACCAATCCTAGCTTATTTTCTAGTTCTCTACATTAGGCTAGCATCTTCTCTTTGGCTTGGCTTGCCTTTGATGCTGCTGTCCTTGGCCTTATTATTTGTCTCTGTTACTTTAGTGATGGTAGTGGCAGTACATTTCTTGGCTCAGACTAGGGTCTTCAGAAAGTATCAGTCTATTTTTTCGAATGTGATGATTGGGATAGGGGTTCTCATACCTTTAATATTTGTCCTCTTTCTACAGTCGACTTCTGGAAGTATTGTTGACAAAGTTAGAGACATCCCCTCTCTTCTTTATCCTATTCATCTCTTTTACAAAATAGCAGTGGAGCCTTTTTCGACAGAAGCCTTAGTAGGTCTGCTCGCTTGGATAACTCTAACTGTCTTCTTGCTTTACCTGACCAAAAAGAAGGTTTTTCCTCATTTTTATGACGTAATTCTGCTTAACAGTGAGGAGAAGGTCAAGAAAGAACGTCGTAGCAAGGAGAGAATTTCAACTACTAATAAAAAGGGCTTTTTCCGTATGGTTTTACGCTACCACCTCACCCTCTTGGGACAGGGGACTGGCGTGATTACAGTGCTTTTTACAAGTGCTTTCCTTCCTTATCTCATGATGATCGGTCTGATTTCCAAAATCCGAGATTCTCAGATAGTTCCAGACATTCATCCTCCATACTGGTTACCCTTGTTTTTTATAGCTCTCTTTATAGCAGTTGTCAATAACAATATCACCAGCCTGCATTCAATTGCCTTGTCCTTGGAGAGAGAAAATGTTGATTTTCTGAAGAGTTTACCCTTTGACTTTGCTCGTTATGTGAAAGTGAAATTTTGGATTATATTTGCTGTCCAGTCCTTTTTACCAATTCTGACGTTACTTGGTCTTTCTCTATATCTAGGCTTGCCCATCCTTTCGATGATTTACCTTCTTGTAGTCTGGACCCTTGCCAGTGTCATCCTTTCTTGCCACAATTACTTTAAGGACGTGAAAAATCTGTCAACCAATTGGAGTAGCATTACGGACTTGGTGAACCGTTCAAATCGTATAGTCGCAATTGTTTTGATTTTTATTTATAGTGCAATCTTAATGGCCCTTGTAATAGGGAGCTTATTCTTGGTTCGGTCTCTCTCCCCTATCCTTGCCACTAGCTTGGGAGTAGGAGCTCTTATCCTCCTGCTTGGTCTTGCTATTTTTGGCTATCATTACTACCTGTCACGCATGTTGACAGAAATAGAAAAAAGATGAGATAATTGGTCGCTTGATAAATTTTATTTGACAAATCGCTTTCAGAATTTGTTAGAATGTAGTTGTAAATTATTAGGATTGGTAAAAAAATATAGGGAGGAATGTTATGAATAAGAAATATAATCTAGTTTTATTATTGTTGTTTATAGTTTATTTATTTGGATATTTTTCAATTTCAAAAACTTTCATTCCTATAATGTGTGTGATCCAAGTATTTTTGATAGAACATATATTTAAAGTTCGAAATAGAATGATGCAAATAGGTGAAATTATAATTATTGTTGCTTCTATAATATTATTTATTGATAGTATATTGAGTTTGTAACAAAAGGCTTTTCTATAAAATCAAATTTTCCAGATATCTACTGAAGCTGATTTATATCCTCATATTTCTTCTACTATATTCGTCACTAAATTTGACAGACATATATTGCTGATACAGCCTCTCTAGCTACAATCTCAAAGTTAATACTCTTCGAAAATCTCTTCAAACCACGTCAGCTTTGCCTTGCCGTACTCAAGTACAGCCTGCGGCTAGTTTTCTAGTTTGTTCTTTGATTTTCTTTGAATTTTATTTGATAAAAAGAAATGCTCCTCCAAGACGGAAGAGCATTTTTTATTGTGATTTTGATTCGGTTTCGGCAGACTCGGGGTGGAGTTCTTGGTAACTTGGTGCCTTGAAAAGGTCAGTACTGGTTTTACCTTTTCGTTGGCTAAAGAGGCTAGTTGACTGACTTCCCTTTTCCTGTTCAATCTTTTGCAGAATTGGTAAAGAATTGAGGTAAGAAATACTTTCTGTATCAACTTTTCCAAGATGATCTTTTTGGTAGAAACGGATCAAATCACCAGTTTGAATCTGGTCGCTGATTTTCAGCTGTTGACTAGCTGCCTGCCGAACGCTTTCCAGTTCAGTCTGAGCTTGTTCATCAAGATTACTGATTTCAAGACCGCTCTCAGTATAGTAGGTTCGTCCGTCATAGCTAGTATATTTTGGTGTGACGAAGGAATTGGTAGTCCGAAAGGCAACGATTTCTTGATGGTCTGGAGACAGAAGGTCTTGCCCAACTTGAAGGAAGGAATTGGACTCAATACCAAGGAGGTGTTCGAGAGTTGGTAATATATCGATTTGTCCACCGTAGGTATTGATGATTTGTCCTTTTTCATAGCCAGGCATGACCACCATAAAAGGCACTCGTTGCAACATGGCATTGTCGTAATTAGACCAGTTATCAGAAGTCTTTCCAATCAAGGGTGCCAGCTCAGGATTGCGGGAGTTGGAAATACCATAATGGTCTCCGTAAATGACGATGATGGATTTTTCATAGAGGCCACTTTCTTTGAGATAGTCAAAGAAGGCCTTGATGGCACTATCCAGATAGTTGGCGGTTTGGAAGTAGCCATTGATCGTTTCATCTTTGGTTTTAGCCAGTGGGAAACCAAGCTCATCGCCTGTCAGATTGCTAGCATAGGGATAGTGATTGGACACCGTGATATACTTAGCATAAAAAGGCTGCTGTAAATGCTCCAGATACTGAATAGAATCTTTCATCATGATTTTATCATTTAAACCATATTGGAAAGAATTGCTACTGTCTTGCTTGGTAAAATAGGAAGCATCAAAGAAGTATTGGTAGCCCCATTGTTTGTAGGTCGTATTTCGGTTCCAGAAGGTCCCAATATTGCCGTGAAAGACAGCACTTGATTGGTAGCCATTTTTTGATAGGATAAAAGGCGCAGCTTGCTGGGTATTGGTACCTCCATAGTTGACCATGAAAGAACCTTGGTCAAGCCCAAACAAACCGGTTTCTAGCATGGTTTCCGCATCTGAGGTTTTACCAGCCTTGACTTGGTTAAAGATATTCGAAAAGGCTAGTGTAGATTGCGAATGGTAGAGGGAGTTGAGGAAGGGAGTGACTTCATGCTCAGTTCCATCTATGTTGAGTTTATAGTCAAGCAGGAACTGTTGGAAACTCTCCAAGTGGAGATAAATCACATTTTTTCCTTTGGCCAAGCCAAAATAGTCTGGATTGGGCTTAGCCGAATGCTCTTGAATATAATCTGTAATAGGTTGCAGATCTGTCTCAGAGGCCTTAGCTCGTTCCTTGTTGGCGCTGTAGGATTGGTTGGCACTATAGCCTAAAAAGGCTGGCAAACTAAGGGCACGAACAATATAATAATTAGAAAATCCTCGCGACAGGAGATCGGGACGCTCAATTTCAGCCAAGAAAAGATTAGCAGAAAAGAGCAAGGCTGAGAGTGCAGTGATAGCAACACTTGAGCGGAATTTGAAAGGTCTCCTATCCAGCTGGATGAATTTTTTATAGAAAAGGAAAGCCAGCAATGGGAAATCCATAAAATAGATGAAATCCCAAGGACGCAGTAACTCTAGTTCCGCAGTACCAACAGACACCTTGCTGACCACTTTCATGGTATTAGCCGTGATAAAGTCGCTAAATTCTCGATAGTAAAAGACATTGGAATAGAGCCAAATGAATAAAAGGCTATAAATAGCTATACTCAGACCATAAAAAATCTTGGTTGAGCGAGCATAGAGGGCTAGAGCCAGCAGGAGTAGCCCCAAAGGAAGGGGATTGAAAAAGGCGATAAAGGCAAGGTAATTTCCCTGCAACTTGCCCACTTGAATATCTAAATTAAAGTCAACGGTATAGGCTAATAAGGTTTTGAGCCAATAGAGGATTAAAAGGGTTAGGACAAAACCCAGTCTGGTACCCATGGCTTTTTGGATTTTGTTAAAATTGCTTTTCACATATTTACTTCCTAATTTTTTATTAGTATTAGTATACCATTTTTTAAAAGAAGAGTAAAAAAGCAAGGGTAGTTTCTTTTTTGAGAATTGGCTAAAAGTTTGATATAATGGTAGTTATGAATAGAATAAGAGTCAGCAAAAGGGTTGAAAAGAAGCTCGCTAAGGGGCTAGTTTTACTAGAAGCCAGTGATCTTGAGAATGTCAATCTTAAGGATCAGGAAGTAGAAGTGCAGAGTCAGGAAGGAACCTTTCTTGGAACTGCCTACCTTTCGCAGCAAAACAAGGGCTTGGGCTGGTTTGTTAGTAAGGACAAGGTGGCCTTCAATCAAGCTTTCTTTGAAACGCTGTTTAGACAAGCTAAAGAAAAGAGAAGCGCTTACTATCAAGATGATTTGACAACTGCCTTTCGTCTCTTCAACCAAGAGGGAGATGGCTTTGGCGGTCTGATAGTGGACCTTTATGGCGACTATGCTGTCTTTTCTTGGTATAACTCTTATGTTTATCAGATTCGTAAGACTATATCAGAAGCCTTTAGACAGGTTTTTCCTGAGGTTTTAGGAGCCTATGAGAAGATTCGCTTTAAAGGATTGGACTATGAATCTGCCCATGTTTATGGTCAAGAAGCACCTGACTTTTTCACTGTTCTGGAAAATGGGGTTCTGTATCAAGTATTTATGAATGATGGCTTGATGACAGGAATTTTCCTAGACCAGCATGAAGTTCGATGTAGCTTAGTTGACGGTTTGGCTATGGGTAAATCCTTGCTCAATATGTTTTCCTACACAGCAGCCTTTTCAGTAGCTGCGGCCATGGGAGGAGCTAGCCAGACAACTTCTGTTGACCTAGCTAAACGTTCACGAGAATTGTCTCAAGCGCATTTTCAGGCAAATGGGCTCAGCACAGGCGACCATCGTTTTATAGTCATGGATGTCTTTGAGTATTTCAAGTATGCCAAGAGAAAAGGCTTGACCTACGATGTGATTGTCCTAGATCCGCCTAGCTTTGCTCGGAACAAAAAACAGACCTTCTCTGTGGCCAAGGATTATCACAAGTTGATTTCTCAGAGTCTTGAGATTTTAAATCCGGGAGGGATTATCATTGCCAGTACCAATGCTGCCAATGTTTCCCGCCCGAAATTTACAGAACAAATTGATAAAGGCTTTGCAGGAAGAAGTTACCAGATTTTAAATAAATACGGTCTTCCAGCAGACTTCGCCTATAATAAAAAAGATGAAAGTAGTAATTACCTCAAGGTGATTAGTATGAAGGTTAGTAAATGAAATTGATCGTTTCAGTAATGCCAAGAAGTTTAGAGGAGGCCCAGGCTCTGGACGCCACGAGGTACCTGGATGCCGACATCATTGAATGGCGTGCCGACTATCTGCCTAAGGAAGCAATTTTGCAGGTAGCTCCAGCTATTTTTGAAAAATTCGCAGGTCGTGAGTTGGTTTTCACGCTGCGAACTCGCTCTGAAGGGGGAGAAATCGAACTTTCTCCAGAAGAATATATCTATCTAATCAAGGAAGTGGCGCAACTCTATCAACCAGATTATATTGATTTTGAGTACTATAGCTACAAGGATGTTTTTGAAGAAATGCTGGACTTCCCAAATCTCGTTTTGAGTTACCATAATTTCCAAGAAACACCTGAAAATATGATGGAGATCTTGTCAGAGTTGACGAGCCTAAATCCAAAACTTGTCAAGGTTGCGGTGATGGCTCACACGGAGCAGGATGTCTTAGACTTGATGAACTATACACGAGGCTTTAAAACCCTTAATCCTGAACAGGCATATGTGACCATTTCTATGGGCAAGGTGGGCAAGGTCTCTCGTATCACTGCGGATGTGACTGGTTCTAGTTGGTCTTTTGCCAGTCTGGATGAGGCAAGTGCCCCTGGTCAGATTTCCCTAGCCAACATGAAAAAAATCAGGGAGATTTTGGATGAAGCTTGATGGCTATACACGTTTAGCTGCCGTTGTTGCCAATCCTATTAAGCATTCTATTTCCCCCTTTATCCACAATAGGGCCTTTGAGGCGACAGCTACCAATGGTGCTTATGTGGCTTGGGAGATTGAAGCGAGTGACTTGGCAGAAACAGTGGCCAATATTCGTCGCTACCAGATGTTTGGTATCAACCTGTCCATGCCTTATAAGGAGCAGGTGATTCCTTATTTGGATGAGCTGAGTGACGAAGCGCGCTTGATCGGTGCGGTCAATACGGTTGTCAATGATAATGGCAATTTAATTGGATATAATACAGATGGCAAGGGATTTTTTAAGAGCTTGCCTTCTTTTACAATTACAGGTAAGAAGATGACCCTGCTGGGTGCAGGTGGTGCGGCCAAATCAATCTTGGCACAGGCTATTTTGGATGGCGTCAGTCAGATTTCGATCTTTGTTCGTTCCGTTTCTATGGAAAAAACAAGACCTTACCTAGACAAGTTACAGGAGCAAACAGGCTTTAAAGTGGACTTGTATGCTTTAGAAGATGTTTCGGAACTGCAAGCAAGGATTGCCGAGTCGGATTTACTGGTCAATGCGACAAGTGTAGGAATGGACGGTCAATCATCTCCAGTTCCTAAAAGCATTGTCTTATCAGAAACTCTTTTAGTAGCAGATATTATTTACAAGCCTTTTGAAACCCCATTTTTGAAATGGGCTAGAAGTCAGGGCAATCTAGCGGTCAATGGTCTGGGTATGTTACTCTATCAAGCTGCAGAAGCTTTTCAACTGTGGACAGGCAAGGAAATGCCAACAGAAGAGATTTGGCAGTCCTTAACAGAAAAATACCAATAAAGAAAAGGAGATTCTCCTATGAAAATCAGAATCGATATTCCTCATCATCCTTATGATATTCAGATTGAAAAAGGTTGTCTGGCTCAGGCTGGTCAATGGTTGCGAGAACTCTGGCAACCACAAAAGGTAGTCATTGTGACAGATAACCATGTAGCTTCTCTTTATGCAGAGAAGGTCAAGCTCAGCCTAGAAGATGCTGGTTTTCAGGTAGCTGTTTTTGACTTTTTAGAAGGGGAAGAAAGAAAGAATTTAACTACTGTTCAGAAAGTCTATGAATTTCTAGTTAAGCAGGGGTTGACTCGTAGCGATGGAGTCGTGGCTCTCGGAGGTGGTGTCGTTGGAGACCTGGCTGGTTTCGTAGCCTCTACCTATATGCGGGGTATTCATTTTGTTCAGATTCCGACTAGCTTGACAGCTCAGGTTGATTCTTCTATCGGCGGAAAGACAGGCGTTAACACTCCATTTGCTAAAAATATGGTGGGTACCTTTGCCCAACCAGATGGGGTTCTGATTGATCCACTTGTCCTTGAAACGCTTGGAAAAAGAGAGTTGATTGAAGGAATGGGTGAGGTCATCAAGTACGGCTTGATTGAGGATCCAGAACTGTGGCAAATCTTGACGGAGCTGGATGGTTCTGTTGAGAGCATTTTGGAACATGCAGAGATCTTGATTGAACATTCTTGTCAGGTCAAGCGCAAGATGGTGGTTGAGGATGAGCTGGACAATGGTGTTCGCCTTTACCTCAACTTTGGCCACACTATTGGCCATGCCATTGAAGCAACTGCCGGTTATGGAAAAGTCATGCATGGTGAAGCTGTGGCCATGGGCATGGTGCAGATTTCCAAGGTTGCTGAGAAAAAGGGTCTAATGCCAGCTGGCATTACCCAGTCCATCACAGAAATGTGTCAGAAATTCGGCTTGCCTGTTGACTATGAAAATTGGGAAGTTGACAAGCTTTATCAGGCTCTTACTCATGACAAAAAAGCGCGTGGCAACACCTTGAAATTGGTCTTGGTACCAGAGCTCGGTTCAGCGACTATTCACCCAGTTTCTCTGGAAGAGATGAAAGACTACTTGGTAAAATAAGGAGAGTGTATGAGATATTTAACAGCAGGAGAATCACACGGCCCCCGTCTGACAGCTATCATTGAGGGAATTCCAGCTGGACTTCCTTTGACAGCTGAAGATATCAATGAGGACCTTAAGCGCCGTCAGGGTGGCTACGGTCGTGGTGGTCGTATGAAGATTGAGAGTGACCAGGTTGTCTTTACTTCGGGTGTTCGCCACGGGAAGACGACTGGGGCTCCCATTACCATGGATGTCGTCAATAAAGACCACCAGAAATGGCTGGATATTATGTCTGCGGAGGACATTGAAGACCGCCTTAAAAGCAAACGAAAAATCACCCATCCTCGTCCAGGTCATGCCGACTTGGTAGGGGGCATCAAGTACCGTTTTGACGATTTGCGAAATTCTTTAGAACGTTCATCAGCTCGTGAAACCACCATGCGGGTGGCAGTTGGGGCAGTAGCCAAACGCCTCTTGGCTGAGCTGGATATGGAGATTGCCAACCATGTCGTTGTCTTTGGTGGCAAGGAAATCGATGTTCCTGAGAATCTCACAGTTGCTGAGATTAAGGAAAGAGCTGCCCAGTCAGAAGTTTCTATTGTCAACCAAGAAAGGGAACAGGAAATCAAGGACTATATTGACCAAATCAAGCGTGACGGTGATACCATCGGTGGAGTTGTGGAGACAGTCGTTGGAGGTGTTCCAGTTGGTCTTGGTTCCTATGTCCAATGGGACAGAAAATTGGATGCCAGACTTGCCCAAGCCGTTGTTTCTATCAATGCTTTTAAAGGGGTGGAATTTGGTCTCGGCTTTGAAGCTGGTTATCGTAAAGGTAGCCAAGTCATGGATGAAATTCTCTGGTCTAAAGAAGACGGCTATACTCGTCGTACTAACAATCTTGGCGGTTTTGAAGGTGGTATGACTAATGGGCAACCTATCGTTGTTCGTGGAGTTATGAAGCCCATTCCTACTCTCTACAAACCACTTATGAGTGTAGATATCGAAACCCATGAACCCTACAAGGCAACAGTCGAAAGAAGTGATCCGACTGCTCTTCCAGCAGCAGGTGTGGTCATGGAAGCCGTTGTGGCTACGGTTCTGGCACAAGAAATCCTCGAAAAATTCTCATCAGACAATCTAGAGGAATTAAAAGAAGCGATAGCCAAACACCGAGACTATACAAAGAACTATTAAGGAGTTCCTATGGCAAAAACAATCTATATCGCAGGTCTTGGTTTGATTGGTGCCTCTATGGCACTTGGTATCAAACGTGATCATCCAGATTATGAAATTTTAGGTTATAATCGCAGTCAAGCTTCGAGAGATATTGCTTTGAAAGAAGGCATGATTGACCGTGCAACAGATGATTTTGCCAGTTTTGCTCCTCTTGCGGATATCATCATTCTCAGCTTGCCAATCAAACAAACTATTGCTTTCATTAAGGAGTTGTCTAACTTGGATTTGAAAGAAGGCGTCATTATTTCAGATGCTGGTTCGACCAAGTCAGCCATTGTGGATGCGGCGGAGCAGTATTTGGCTGGCAAGTCTGTTCGCTTTGTCGGGGCCCATCCCATGGCTGGTAGTCACAAGACAGGGGCTGCTTCTGCGGATGTCAATCTCTTTGAAAATGCCTATTATATCTTTACACCTTCGAGACTGACAAGTCCTGATACACTTGAGGAAATGAAGGATCTTCTTTCAGGTCTTCATGCTCGTTTTATCGAAATTGATGCCAAGGAGCACGATCGGGTGACTTCTCAGATTAGCCATTTTCCTCATATTCTGGCTTCTAGTCTCATGGAACAGACCGCGGTCTATGCTCAAGAACATGAGATGGCAAGGCGTTTTGCGGCCGGTGGTTTTCGAGATATGACTCGGATTGCGGAAAGCGAGCCAGGGATGTGGACCTCCATTCTCTTGTCTAATCGTGAAACCATTCTGGATCGAATTGCGGATTTCAAGGAGCGCTTAGATGAGGTTGGGCAAGCCATCAGTAAGGGAGATGAGGAGCAGATTTGGAACTTTTTCAATCAAGCGCGTGAGCAACGTCAGGCTATGGAAATTCATAAGCGTGGCGGTGTGGATAGCTCTTATGACCTTTATGTCGATGTTCCCGATGAAGAAGATGTCATCTTGAGGATTTTGGAATTGCTACGTGGAACTTCCTTGGTCAATATTCATATCAACGAGGAAAATCGTGAGGATATTCACGGGATTCTACAAATTTCATTTAAAAATGCTCAAGACTTAGAAAGAGCTGAGCATCTCATAACAGAAAATACTGACTACACAGTCGTTGTCAAATAAGGAGAACATCATGTCAAATATTTACGATAGTGCAAATGAACTCAGTCGCGGTCTACGCGAATTACCAGAATACAAGGCTGTCAAAGCAGCTAAAGATGCTATTGCAGCAGATGCTGAGGCGAGCAAAATTTTTACAGAATATCTTGCCTTTCAAGAGGAAATTCAAAAACTAGCACAGACAGGGCAAATGCCAGATGCTTCCTTCCAAGCTAAAATGGAAGGCTTTGGTAAGCAGATTCAGGGGAACAGCCTCTTGTCAGAATTCTTTACCAAGCAACAACAATTGGCCATTTACCTTTCTGACATTGAAAAAATTGTTTTCGAACCAGTTTCAGAATTGCTAAAATAAGAAAATAACTATCATAAAGTCAGGAATTTTTAAGGAATTTCTGGCTTTTTATGATAAAATAGGTAAAAGTATTGCAAGTATGAGGTCCAGTATGAAACTAAAAACAAACATTAGCCACTTACACGGCAGTATCCGAGTTCCAGGTGACAAGTCTATCAGCCACCGTTCCATTATCTTTGGAAGTTTGGCTGAGGGTGAGACCAAGGTTTATGATATTCTGCGAGGTGAAGACGTTCTTTCGACCATGCAGGTTTTTCGTGATCTTGGTGTTGAAATTGAGGATAAAGATGGGGTTATTACCATTCAAGGTGTAGGTATGGACGGCTTAAAAGCGCCACAAAATGCCCTTGATATGGGAAATTCTGGAACCTCGATTCGCCTGATTTCAGGTGTTCTTGCTGGTGCAGACTTTGAAGTAGAGATGTTCGGAGACGACAGTCTATCCAAACGTCCTATGGATCGTGTGACTATTCCACTGAAAAAAATGGGCGTCAGCATTTCAGGGCAAACCGAGCGAGACCTGCCTCCTCTTCACTTAAAGGGGACTAAAAATTTAACACCTATTCAGTATGAGTTGCCGATTGCCTCTGCCCAAGTCAAGTCAGCCTTGATGTTTGCAGCTTTGCAGGCTCAGGGGGAGTCTGTTATTATTGAAAAAGAATGCACCCGTAATCATACTGAAGATATGTTGCAACAATTTGGTGGTCATTTAAGTGTGGACGGTAAGAAAATCACAGTCCAAGGGCCACAAAAATTGATAGGACAGAAGGTAGTCGTACCAGGAGATATTTCCAGTGCAGCCTTTTGGTTAGTCGCAGGTTTGATTGTTCCGAATTCTCGTGTAGTGCTGCAGAATGTGGGGATCAACGAAACGCGCACAGGTATTATCGATGTCATTCGTGCCATGGGTGGAAAACTAGAAGTAACTGAAATTGACCCAGTCGCTAAATCTGCAACCTTGACTGTTGAATCTTCTGACTTGAAAGGAATAGAAATTGGTGGCGCTTTGATTCCACGTTTGATTGATGAATTGCCAATTATTGCTCTTCTGGCTACCCAAGCACATGGTGTAACAGTTATCAAAGATGCTGAGGAACTTAAGGTTAAGGAAACAGACCGCATTCAGGTTGTGGCAGACGCTTTAAATAGCATGGGAGCATATATTACTCCTACGGCAGATGGGATGATTATCAAAGGGAAATCAGCCCTTCACGGTGCTAGAGTCAATACGTTTGGAGACCACCGTATCGGTATGATGACATCCATTGCGGCCCTTTTGGTGGCAGATGGAGAAGTGGAGCTTGACCGTGCTGAGGCTATCAATACCAGCTATCCTAGCTTTTTTGATGATTTGGAGAACTTGATTCATGGCTAAGGTATTACTAGGCTTTATGGGGGCTGGAAAATCGACTATTGCAAGAGGCTTGGACCCAGACTACCTTGATATGGATGCCCTGATTGAGAAACGCCTAGGTATGTCCATTGCAGATTTTTTCGCTGAAAAGGGAGAAGTGGTCTTTCGACAGGTAGAATCAGAAGTCCTAGCTGGTTTACTACAAAGAGACCAAGTTGTGTCAACTGGTGGAGGAGTGGTCGTTTCTCAGAGAAATCGTGACTTACTCAAGACTAATACAGATAACATCTACCTGAAAGCAGATTTTGAAACCCTCTACCAACGTATCGCAGCTGATAAGGACAATCAGCGTCCGCTTTTTCTAAATAATAGCAAGGAAGAATTAGCAGCTATTTTCCAAGAACGACAGGCTTGGTATGAGGAAGTGGCTAGTCGGGTTTTGGATGTGACAAAGCTAAGCCCAGAGGAAATTATAGAGGAATTGAGATGAAAATTGCTTATCTAGGTCCCAAGGGATCATTTTCACACCACGTTGTGCAGACAGCTTTTCCTCATGAGGAATTGCAGGCCTTTGCCAATATTACAGATGTCATCAAGGCCTATGAGCAAGGCTTGGTGGACTATTCTGTGGTGCCAGTTGAAAACTCTATCGAGGGTAGTGTTCATGAAACCTTGGACTACCTTTTTCATCAGGCTCGCATTCAAGCAGTTGCAGAAATCGTTCAGCCTATTCATCAGCAGTTGATGGTGGTTCCAGGCCATACTAAGATTGAAAAGATTTTTTCTCATCCACAGGCTTTGGCTCAAGGAAAGAAATTCATCGATGAACAGTATCCAGAGGCTCAAATCGAGGTAACAGCTAGTACAGCTTATGCGGCCCGCTTTATTTCCGAACATCCAGACCAGCCCTTTGCAGCCATTGCACCACGAAGTTCTGCAGAAGAATATGGCTTGGAACTGATTGCCGAGGATATTCAGGAAATGGAAGCCAATTTCACACGTTTCTGGGTTTTGGGAGCTGAAATGCCTTTTATTCCCTTGCAAGCACAAACTGAGAAAATGAGTTTGTCCTTGACCTTACCTGACAATCTTCCCGGTGCCCTCTACAAGGCCCTTTCGACCTTTGCTTGGCGAGGAATTGACCTAACAAAAATTGAAAGTCGTCCACTCAAGACAGCGCTAGGCGAATACTTTTTCATTATCGATGTGGACTATACTGATAAGGACTTGGTTCACTTTGCCCAAAAAGAACTAGAAGCCATCGGAATCCAGTATAAAGTTCTGGGTGCCTATCCTATTTATCCAATATCAGACCATGGAAAGGAGAGAAGATGAGTAAAGAAAATCCTCTCAGTCATCATGAAAAATTACGTTATGATTATTTGCTAAAAAATATTCACTATCTCAATGAGAGAGAAAAAAATGAGTTTGCCTATTTGCAAGAAAAGATAACTCTTGCTAGGGTAAATAGTAGTTCCAGCTTGGAACAAGAAAGAGAAGAGCAGGTTGACTTACCAAGCTATGCGAACCGGAGTCGCTCACAATCCAAATCACAAGCACTCTCTTCCCCTCCCAAAAAGAAAAGACGGAAGCTCCGTCTTAAACGCATTTTTATGGTGATTTTTTCACTTTTTGTCTGTGTGGCTTTGGCCATGGTATTCATGTTTTTACGTGGTTACCAAGATGCTAGTGCAAAGAAAACTGCTGATGCTAAGGCAGCACAGGTTCAAGTCTTTAATGGTCAGGACACTAGAGACGGGGTTAATATTTTGATCATGGGGACGGATGGTCGAATCGGCCAAAACAGTGCTGAGACGCGGACGGACTCTATTATGGTATTAAATGTTGGTGGCTCAGATAAGAAAATGAAGTTGGTCAGCTTCATGCGTGATAATTTGGTCTATATAGATGGTTATAGTCAAGTCATTAACGGTAGAAAACAGACGGATAACAAGTTAAACGTAGCCTATGAGTTAGGAGAACAAGAGGGGCAAAAAGGGGCAGAAATGGTTCGCCAAGTCCTGAAAGATAATTTTGACTTGGACATTAAGTACTATGCCTTGGTCGATTTTCAGGCCTTTGCTACAGCGATTGACACACTTTTCCCTGATGGGGTGACAATTGATGCTCAATTTTCAACATTGAATGGGCGTCCACTAACAGAAGCTACAGTCGGAGATGATTTACACGCTACTGAGACTGAGTCTCCAACCCAGACTATTAAAGTCGGAAAACAGCAGATGAACGGTTCAACCTTGCTCAATTATGCACGCTTTCGTGATGATGATGAGGCGGATTACGGCCGTACAAAAAGACAGCAACAAGTTTTAACAGCAATTTTAGAGCAAATTAAAGATCCCACTAAACTTTTCACTGGTTCTGAAGCTCTTGGAAAGGTTTTTGCTATGACCTCAACCAACGTACCCTATACTTTCCTCCTAACAAACGGTTTATCTGTTTTGGATGGAGCAAAAAATGGTATTGAAAAATTGACGATTCCAGAACTGGGTGACTGGGTAGATGCCTACGATGTTTATGGAGGCTTGGGCTTGCTGGTCGATCAAAACAAGTATCAGAATAAATTATCTCAGATGGGTTTGAGATAAGATAAGACAGAAAAATCAAAGTTTGATAGCTATTTATATAGCAGTCAGGCTTTGATTTTTTACAGTCTGCAATAGATTTTCACCCCCTATTTGTGGTATAATGAAACGATACGATAGAAAGAATAATGAACAATATGACTGATTTAAAAGAAATTCAGGCTCGTAGTCTGGAGATGGCTGAATATTTTGTGGGCTTTTGTAAAGAACATGATTTGCTTTGTTATCTCTGTGGAGGGGGTGCTATTGGTGCCCTTCGAAACAAGGGTTTTATTCCTTGGGATGACGACCTAGACTTTTTTATGCCTCGTAAGGACTATGAAAAATTGGCAGAATTATGGCCTCGTTATGCAGATGAACGTTATTTCTTGTCAAAGAGTCACAAGGATTTTGTCGACCGCAATCTTTTTATTACCATTCGTGACAAGGAAACTACCTGCATTAAACCTTACCAGCAGGATTTGGATTTGCCACATGGTCTGGCCTTGGATGTCTTGCCTTTGGATTATTATCCGAAAAATCCAGCTGAGCGGAAGAAACAGGTTAGTTGGGCACTGATCTATTCACTCTTTTGTGCCCAAACTATTCCAGAAAAGCATGGTGAACTTATGAAATGGGGAAGCCGTATTTTACTGGGGTTGACTCCGAAATCTCTCCGTTATCGCATTTGGAAAAAAGCTGAAAAAGAAATGACCAAGTACAGTCTAGCTGAGAGCGATGGAATCACGGAACTATGCTCAGGTCCTGGATACATGAGAAACAAGTACCCAATCGCATCTTTTGAAGATAATCTTTTCTTGCCATTTGAAGGCACAGAGATGCCTATTCCAGTTGGCTATGATGCCTATCTCAGTACTGCTTTTGGGGATTATATGACGCCACCACCAGCAGACAAGCAGCTACCGCATCATGATGCTGTCATCGCTGATATGGATAAGTCTTATACAGAATACAAGGGAGAATATGGTGGCTAAGAAAAAAATCTTATTTTTTATGTGGTCTTTTTCTCTCGGAGGTGGAGCAGAGAAGATTTTATCTACCATTGTTTCAAATCTGGATCCAGAAAAGTATGATATTGATATTCTTGAAATGGAGCATTTTGACAAGGGATACGAATCAGTTCCTAAACATGTAGGCATTTTAAAATCCTTTCAGGATTATCGCCAAGCCAGATGGTTACGAGCTCTTTTGTGGAGAATGAGAATTTATTTTCCAAGACTGACTCGGCGCTTGCTTGTGAAAGATGACTATGATGTTGAAGTTTCCTTTACCATTATGAATCCACCACTGTTGTTCTCTAAAAGAAAAGAAGTCAAGAAAATCTCTTGGATTCATGGAAGTATTGAAGAATTTCTTAAGGATAGCTCAAAAAGAAAATCACATAGACGACAGTTGGATGCTGCGGATACCATTGTAGGGATCTCAAAAAAGACCAGCCATTCTATCAAGGAAGTCTATCCAGATTATGCTTCAAAATTACAGACGGTCTACAATGGTTATGATTTTAAGACTATCCTAGAAAAATCTCAAGAGAAGATTGATATCGAGATTGCGCCTCAAAGTATCTGTACTATCGGACGGATTGAGGAAAATAAGGGTTCTGACCGTGTGGTGGAAGTGATACGGTTATTACACCAAGAGGGGAAAAATTATCACCTTTACTTTATAGGTGCTGGTGATATGGAAGAGGAACTGAAAAAACGGGTCAAAGAGTATGAGCTTGAGGACTACGTACATTTCCTTGGCTATCAAAAAAATCCTTATCAGTATTTATCTCAGACGAAAGTTCTCTTGTCTATGTCTAAGCAAGAAGGTTTTCCTGGAGTGTATGTTGAAGCCTTGAGTCTGGGACTTCCTTTTGTCTCTACAGATGTTGGAGGGGCTGAGGAATTATCCCAAGAAGGTCGATTTGGACAAATCATTGAGAGCAATCAAGAGGCAGCTCAGGCAATTACAAACTACATGACATCTGCCTCAAACTTCGATGTCGATGAGGCTAGCCAATTCATTCAACAATTTACAATTGCCAAACAAATCGAACAAGTAGAAAAACTATTAGAGGAGTAGCATGGAAACTGCATTAATTAGTGTCATTGTGCCAGTCTATAATGTGGCGCAGTACCTAGAAAAATCGATAGCTTCCATTCAGAAGCAGACCTATCAAAATCTGGAAATTATTCTTGTTGATGATGGTGCAACAGATGAGAGTGGTCGCTTGTGTGATTCAATCGCTGAACAAGATGACAGGGTGTCAGTACTTCATAAAAAGAATGAAGGATTGTCACAAGCACGAAATGATGGAATGAAGCAGGCTCACGGGGATTATCTGATTTTTATTGACTCAGATGATTATATCCATACAGAAATGATTCAGAGTTTATATGAGCAATTAGTTCAAGAAGATGCGGATGTTTCAAGCTGTGGTGTCATGAATGTCTATGCTAATGATGAAAGCCCACAGTCAGCCAATCAGGATGACTATTTTGTCTGTGATTCCCAAACATTTCTAAGGGAATACCTCATAGGTGAAAAAATACCTGGAACGATTTGTAATAAGCTAATCAAGAGAGAGATTGCAACTGCCCTATCCTTTCCAAAGGGATTGATTTATGAAGATGCTTATTATCATTTTGATTTGATCAAGTTGGCTAAGAAGTACGTGGTTAATACCAAACCCTATTATTACTATTTCCATAGAGGGGATAGCATTACGACCAAACCCTATGCAGAGAAGGATTTAGCCTATATTGATATCTACCAAAAGTTTTATAATGAAGTTATGAAAAACTATCCTGATTTGAAAGAGGTTGCTTTTTTCAGATTGGCCTATGCCCACTTCTTTATTCTGGATAAGATGTTGCTAGATGATCAGTATAAACAGTTTGAAGCCTATTCTCAGATTCATCGTTTTTTAAAAGGACATGCCTTTACTATTGCTAGGAATCCAATTTTCCGTAAGGGGAGAAGAATTAGTGCTTTGGCTCTATTCATAAATATTTCCTTATATCGATTTTTATTATTGAAAAATATTGAAAAATCTAAAAAATTACATTAGAACGGGGGTGAGCAAGTGATTGATGGAAAACGATTATTATTTAGTTTGACCATAGTCAGCTATGCTTTGACACTAGTAAGTGGAATTGTGTATCTGTTTAATAATAACAATGTTAGCTTGCTTTCTACTTTATTGTTCTTACTGGTTAGTAGCTTAATTGCTTGTTGGAATGATATCAAGTATTACTTAATCCATTTTATTTTCTTTTTAACTATTTTTGTCTTTCTGGTATCAAGACCGACCATTGATTATTTTAGGGATGGCGCCCTGGATACCTATCATCCCATAGCCTATCGTTTTGCCTTTGTAGTCGTCATGGTTTCGATTCTGGGCTTGACCACAGGAGGCGTCCTGGCTCGTTACTTCATAGCTAGGAAGAAAATAAAAGTAGCAAATATAGGAAATTCTCTAAAAGAGGTTTATATCAAGCGGTTACGCTTTGTTTCGCTAGGAGTTTTTCTTCTCACCTATCCTTTCTATTTCATTAGATTATTCGAACGGCTCTTGTATCGTTTGCAGACTTCCTACTATGCCTACTATGCAAATTTTGAAAGTAAACTGCCTTATTTTACCTACATTTTGTCTACCTTTACGGTCTACGCAATGTGTATGTATCTGGCAACCAAGCCAAAGAAATTACAGGCAACAGCAGTGCTTGTCTCCTTTATTGCAGCTAATACTATTCATTTGGCAATCGGGACACGAAATCCTTTTATTTTAAGTATTTTATTTGCTTTTGTTTATTACTTTATGCGAGAGCAAACTGAAAAAGGAAAATGGATTGGGTTTAAAGAAAAGTTAGCGATTTTTGTAGGTTCTCCTATTCTCATGTTAGCAATGGGAGTGCTCAATTATGTACGGGATAATGTCCAGGTTTCCCATACAGGTTTCTGGGATATCTTGCTTGACTTTATCTATAAACAAGGAACCAGTTTTGGCGTTCTGGCTCGAGGTTTTCTATTTAACAGTAGCCTCCCTTACCGAGATTTCCGTAATTTTACATTTGGTCCTGTCCTTGATTATTTTGCAAGGGGAAGCTTGGGGGCTATTTTCGGAGGAAAAGCCTTTGAACATACAACCAATAGTGTGGAGCTAGCTATTGATAGTAATAGTTATGCCCACAATTTGTCCTATCTTGTTTTGAACAAGGAATATTTAAAAGGACATGGTATCGGAAGTAGTTATATCATGGAGTTGTATACAGACTATGGTATGATAGGAGTCTTTCTACTTAGTCTCTTACTCGGTATGCTATTTATAGCCATGCTGCAAGTAGCCTATCGTTCAAGAACAATCCTATTTGCCTTGTCCCTACTCATCTTGAATAATCTATTCTTTATGCCAAGAAGTAGCTTTTCAGAAAGTTTCTTCAATCTATTTACAATGCAATTCTGGGGAATTGTTCTTGTGATTATATTTGTAGCAAAAATGCTTACAAAAGAAAACCAGTATCTACTAAACAAAGGAGAAAAAAATCATGTTTGAACATTATTCAGTAGCTGATTTGTTTGCAAATCTTTACAAAAAACGAAAGGCAAATATTTTAGCTCTCATCGCTTTATTTGCTCTCATTGCTGTACCATTTACAATTAAAGCTGTTAAGAATAAAAATACTGTCAAAGATACAACAAGTTATTCAACTTATCTTAGCTATAAAATCACTCCTCCAGAAGACTCAGCTAAAACAATTTTGAATCATCAAATTGGTGGTTATAGTGATTTTTATGGGAAATTGATTGATGGTAATTTGAATGGAGCTTATCTTTTCAATGATGTAGAACCCAGTGAGTTGAAAAAAATTGCCAGTGAATTAGACACGACAGAAACAACCTTGAAAAATTCAACGAATGATTATTGGTGGAAAAAATTGACCGTCTACTATATGATTGACGATGCAGGGGTTGGTGTGAAAATTTTGACATCAAGTAAAGATGCTAATGATTTGTTAGAGCGAAAAATTGATGGATTGATTGAGAAATTTAAACACACTTTTGCAAATGTAAAAATTGAAAAATTGGAAACCATCAACTCTAAAGAATTGAATGCAAATGGTGAGACAGCACTTGGATTGAATGTGAAAAACTTGATTCTCCGTTTAGCTGTTATTGGAGTAGTTTGTGTGATTTTGGTTGTGATGGGGAATGTATTGATTTATCTCTTTAATCCAACAATCAATAGAGCAGGTGATTTTTCTCAGTATCAAATTGATTTTGTAACAGAGATTACAACAATTGCTAACCTAGCAGATGTCTTGTCATACAAAAATGCTGGACAAGAATTAACAATCGTTAGCTCAAATAAAGCTATCCTAGATAAATTGAAACAGAGTCAAGAGGCTTTAAAAGGAATGCATTTTGTAGATTTACAGGATGTATCATCTCTTTTGGAAAGAGATACAGTCCTTCTTGTTGAAGAGTACGGAGTGACTCGTTATAAGAAATTTGAACAAAGTCTTCAAATTCTTAGAAACTTAAATCGTTCTATCCTCGGTGTAGCAACCTTTAAATTATAAGCATTCTGATGTATCAGGTCTTCAAAGTCGGCTAAGAGCCGATTTTGAAGGCTTTTTCTATCTGTCTGCTTATACTCAATGAAAATCAAAAAGCAAACTAGGAAGCTAGCCGCAGGTTGCTCAAAATACTGTTTTGAGGTTGCAGATAGAGCTGACGTGGTTTGAAGAGATTTTCGAAGAGTATTAGAGTCTTCTACAGAAGTTACCCTATGGAAAATCTAGCCCGATAGAGGAGCCTTCTTTTGATAAAATCGTAAAAATCTAGTATAATAGATAGAACTGAAAGTATGAGGTTACTAGCAATGAAAATGAAACAAATCAGTGATACAACTTTAAAAATCACGATGTCTTTAGAGGATTTGATGGATCGAGGCATGGAGATTGCTGACTTTCTCGTTCCTCAAGAAAAAACAGAAGAGTTCTTTTATGCTATCTTGGATGAGTTAGAGATGCCTGAGAGCTTTTTAGATACAGGTATGTTGAGCTTCCGTGTGACTCCAAAACCTGATAAGGTAGATGTCTTTGTAACCAAATCAAAGATTGACCAAAATCTAGATTTTGAAGACTTATCGGATTTACCAGATATGGAAGAATTGGCTCAAATGTCGCCAGATGAATTTATCAAAACCCTGGAAAAAAGCATCGCAGACAAAACCAAGGATGATATCGAAGCCATTCAATCTCTAGAGCAAGTCGAAGCCAAGGAAGAAGAGCAGGAGCAGGATCAACAAGAAGTTGAGAGCAAGAAAGAACCTTACATCTACTACATCCTTTCTTTTACTAAGTTGGCTGACTTGGTGTCTTTTGCTAAGACAGTGACTTTTGAGATGGAAACTTCTGAACTCTACAAGATGAATGAGCGCTATTATTTGACTATTTTAGTGGATATTGAAAATCATCCAAGTCCATATCCAGCTTGGCTGTTGGCTCGTATGCGCGAGTTTGCGGATGATAGTGATATCAGTCGTTCAGTATTGCAGGAGTATGGCCAAGTCTTGATGAATCACGATGCAGTGCTCAATCTACAAAAGATTGGATAATCCTTTCTGGAAAGCTATTTCTAGATTTTAAGAAGAGCGAATCATGGGATTCGTTTTTTCTTTTTATACTGAAATAGTGATTTACTATAATAGGAATTTTCACAAAATTCTGTTATAATGGCTATATTAGAAAATTTCGAGGAGACAAACATGACAGTTAAAATTGCTTTACTAGGATTTGGTACCGTTGCAAGTGGTGTGCCTTTCCTCCTAAAGGAAAATGGAGAAAAAATCAATCAATCAGCACATTCAGAGATTGAAGTTGCCAAGGTATTGGTCAAGGATGAAGATGAAAAGAATCGCTTGCTTGTAGCAGGGAATGACTTTAACTTTGTAACCAATGTGGATGACATTTTGTCAGATCAAGACATTACGATCGTAGTGGAATTGATGGGGCGTATCGAACCAGCTAAAACCTTTATCACTCGTGCCTTGGAAGCTGGGAAACACGTTGTGACTGCTAACAAGGACCTTTTGGCTGTCCATGGTGCAGAATTGTTAGAAATCGCTAAAGAGCATAATGTAGCACTTTACTACGAGGCAGCAGTAGCTGGTGGGATTCCAATTCTTCGTACCTTGGCAAATTCCTTGGCTTCTGATAAAATTACGCGCGTGCTTGGAGTGGTTAATGGAACTTCCAACTTCATGATGACCAAGATGGTGGAAGAAGGATGGTCTTACAACGATGCTCTTGCGGAAGCACAACGTCTAGGATTTGCAGAAAGCGATCCGACAAATGATGTGGATGGGATTGATGCAGCCTACAAGATGGTTATTTTGAGCCAATTTGCTTTTGGTATGAAGGTTGCATTTGACGATGTAGCCCACAAGGGAATCCGCAACATCACACCAGAAGACGTAGCCGTAGCCCAAGAACTTGGCTATGTAGTGAAATTGGTTGGCTCTATCGAGGAAACTCCTTCAGGAATTGCTGCAGAAGTGACTCCAACCTTCCTACCTAAAGCGCACCCACTTGCTAGTGTGAATGGCGTAATGAACGCTGTCTTTGTAGAATCTATCGGTATCGGTGAGTCTATGTACTATGGGCCAGGTGCGGGTCAAAAACCAACTGCAACAAGTGTTGTAGCAGATATTGTCCGTATCGTTCGTCGCTTGAATGATGGTACTATTGGTAAAGACTTCAACGAATATAGTCGTGACTTGGTCTTGGCAAATCCTGAAGATGTCAAAGCAAACTACTACTTCTCAATCTTGGCTCCAGACTCAAAAGGTCAGGTCTTGAAATTGGCTGAAATCTTCAATGCTCAAGATATTTCCTTCAAGCAAATCCTCCAAGATGGAAAAGAAGGTGACAAGGCGCGTGTTGTGATTATCACACACAAGATTGATAAAGCCCAGCTTGAAAATGTCTCAGCTGAATTGAAGAAGGTTTCAGAATTCGACCTCTTGAATACCTTCAAGGTGCTAGGAGAATAAGATGAAGATTATTGTACCTGCAACCAGTGCCAATATCGGGCCAGGTTTTGACTCGGTCGGTGTAGCTGTAACCAAGTATCTTCAAATTGAGGTCTGTGAAGAACGAGATGAGTGGTTGATTGAACATCAGATTGGCAAATGGATTCCACATGACGAGCGTAATCTCTTGCTCAAAATCGCTTTGCAAATTGTATCAGACTTGCAACCAAGACGTTTGAAAATGACTAGTGATGTTCCCCTGGCGCGTGGTTTGGGTTCTTCCAGTTCTGTTATTGTTGCTGGGATTGAACTGGCCAACCAACTGGGCCAGCTCAACTTGTCAGACCATGAAAAATTGCAGTTAGCTACCAAGATTGAAGGGCACCCTGACAATGTGGCTCCAGCCATTTATGGTAATCTCGTTATTGCAAGCTCTGTTGATGGACAAGTTTCTGCTATCGTAGCAGACTTCCCAGAGTGTGATTTCCTAGCCTACATTCCAAACTATGAATTGCGTACTCGAGACAGTCGTGGTGTCTTGCCTAAGAAATTGTCTTACAAGGAAGCTGTTGCAGCTAGTTCTATCGCCAATGTGGCGGTTGCGGCCTTGTTGGCAGGAGATATGGTGACTGCTGGGCAAGCAATCGAGGGAGACCTCTTCCACGAGCGCTATCGTCAGGACTTGGTGAGAGAATTTGCGACGATTAAGCAAGTGGCCAAAGAAAATGGTGCCTATGCAACCTACCTCTCTGGTGCTGGACCGACAGTTATGGTTTTGGCTTCTCATGACAAGATGCCGGCGATTAAGGCAGAATTGGAAAAGCAACCCTTCAAAGGAAAACTGCATGACTTGAAGGTTGATACCCAAGGTGTCCGTGTCGAAGCAAAATAAAGAATAGATGATAGGATGGGGAAACTCTCGACCAGAGGGCTTCCTATCCTTTTTTTAAAAAGAAGTTTATACTCAATGAAAATCAAAGAGCAAACTAGGAAGCTAGCCGCAGGTTGCTCAAAGTACTGCTTTGAGGTTGCAGATGTAAGCTGACGTGGTTTGAAGAGATTTTCGAAGAGTATTAGTTAAAAACTTGATAAAGGAGAAATAAAGATGGCAGAAATTTATCTAGCAGGTGGTTGTTTTTGGGGCCTAGAGGAGTATTTTTCACGTATTTCTGGGGTGCTAGCAACCAGTGTCGGCTACGCTAATGGTCAAGTCGAAACGACCAATTACCAGTTGCTCAAAGAAACAGACCATGCAGAAACGGTTCAAGTGATTTATGATGAGAATGCAGTGTCACTTAGAGAGATTTTACTTTATTATTTCCGAGTCATCGATCCCTTGTCAATCAATCAACAAGGGAATGACCGTGGTCGCCAATATCGAACTGGGATCTATTATCAGGATGAATCAGACCTACCTGCTATCTACACAGTGGTGCAGGAGCAGGAGCGCATGCTTGGTCGAAAGATTGCAGTAGAGGTGGAGAAACTTCGCCACTACATTCTGGCTGAAGATTACCACCAAGACTATCTTAAGAAGAATCCTTCAGGTTACTGTCATATCGATGTGACCGATGCTGAGAAGCCATTGATTGATGCAGCAAACTATGAAAAGCCTAGCCAAGAGGTGTTAAAGGGCAGTTTATCTGAAGAATCCTATCGTGTTACCCAAGAAGCTGCCACAGAGGCTCCATTTACCAATGCCTATGACCAAACCTTTGAAGAGGGAATTTATGTAGATATTACGACAGGTGAGCCACTCTTTTTTGCCAAGGATAAGTTTGCCTCAGGTTGTGGTTGGCCAAGTTTTAGCCGTCCGATTTCCAAGGAATTGATTCATTATTACAAGGATCTCAGTCATGGAATGGAGCGAATTGAGGTTCGTTCTCGGTCGGGGAATGCTCACTTGGGCCATGTTTTCACAGATGGACCGCGTGAGTTTGGTGGCCTCCGTTACTGTATCAATTCTGCTTCCTTGCGCTTTGTGGCCAAGGATGAGATGGAAAAAGCAGGATATGGCTATCTACTGCCATACTTAAACAAATAAAACAGAGAGGGTGGGTGCTTCCCACTTTCTTCATTTCCAGAATACGAATAGAAGGGATTTATGAAACACCTATTATCTTACTTTAAACCCTACATCAAGGAATCCATTTTAGCCCCCTTGTTCAAGTTACTAGAAGCTGTGTTTGAGCTCTTGGTTCCCATGGTGATTGCTGGGATTGTTGACCAATCCTTGCCCCAGAGAAATCAAGGACATCTCTGGATGCAGATTGGGTTGCTCCTTATCTTTGCAGTGATTGGTGTGGTAGTAGCCTTAATAGCCCAGTTCTACTCAGCTAAGGCTGCGGTTGGATTTGCCAAAGAATTGACAGGTGACCTCTATCGCCATATTCTTTCATTGCCCAAGGACAGCAGAGACCGTTTGACAACTTCTAGCTTGATCACTCGCTTGACTTCGGATACCTACCAGATTCAGACTGGTATCAATCAATTCCTGCGTCTCTTTTTGCGAGCGCCCATTATCGTTTTTGGTGCCATTTTTATGGCTTATCGAATCTCAGTTGAGTTGACTTTCTGGTTCTTAGTCATGGTTGCCATTTTGACCATTGTCATTGTAGGGCTATCTCGATTGGTCAACCCTCTCTACAGTAGTCTCAGAAAGAAAACGGACCAACTGGTTCAGGAAACGCGCCAGCAATTGCAAGGGATGCGGGTTATTCGTGCTTTTGGTCAAGAAAAACGAGAGTTACAGATTTTTCAAACCCTTAACCAAGTTTATGCTAGATTACAAGAAAAGACAGGTTTCTGGTCTAGTTTATTAACACCTCTGACCTATCTGATTGTCAATGGAACTCTTCTCGTTATTATCTGGCAAGGCTATATTTCGATTCAAGGAGGATTGCTCAGTCAAGGTGCTCTCATTGCCCTTATCAATTATCTCTTGCAAATTTTGGTGGAATTGGTCAAGCTCGCCATGCTGATCAATTCCCTCAACCAGTCCTATATCTCTGCCAAGCGAATCGAGGAAGTCTTTGCTGAGGCTCCAGAGGATATCCATTCAGAGTTAGAACAAAAGCAAGCTACCCGGGATAAGGTTTTACAAGTCCAAGAATTGGCTTTTACCTATCCAGATGCAGCTCAACCTTCTCTGAGAGACATTTCCTTTGATATGAAGCAAGGGCAAATCCTTGGTATTATTGGGGGAACGGGTTCTGGTAAATCAAGTTTGGTGCAACTCATTCTTGGACTTTATCCAGCAGACAAGGGGAGCATTTACCCTTATCGAGATGAGTCTAGTCCTCGTAATCTTGAGCAGTGGCGGTCTTGGATTGCCTATGTGCCCCAAAAGGTCGAACTCTTTAAGGGAAGCATTCGTTCCAACCTGACTCTAGGTTTCAATCAAGAAGTAACGGATCAAGAACTCTGGCAGGCCTTGGAGATTGCGCAAGCTAAGGATTTTGTTAGTGAAAAGGAAGGACTCTTGGATGCAACTGTTGAGGCAGGAGGTCGAAATTTCTCAGGCGGACAAAAACAAAGGCTGGCTATTGCACGAGCAGTCTTGCGCCAAGCTCCATTTCTCATCCTAGATGATGCGACCTCGGCCCTAGACACCATCACCGAGTCCAAGCTCTTGAAAGCTATCCGAGAAAATCTGCCAAATACGAGCTTAATCTTGATTTCTCAACGAACCTCGACTTTACAGATGGCTGACCAGATTCTCCTCTTGGAAAAAGGTGAGCTTCTAGCTATCGGCAAGCACGAGGACTTGATGAAGACTAGTCAAGTCTATCGCGAAATCAATGAATCCCAACATGGAAAGGAGGACTAGCATGAGACGACAAACCGCAAACCAGACGCTCAAACGTTTGGCTAAGGATTTAGCAAGCCATCCCTTCCTCCTTTTTCTAGCCTTTCTAGGAACTATTGCCCAAGTTGCCTTATCAATTTACCTACCTATTCTGATTGGGCAGGTCATAGACCAAGTTCTAGTAGCTGACTCTTCACCAGTTTTTTGGCAAATTTTTCTCCAGATGCTCTTGGTGGTCATAGGAAATACCTTAGTTCAATGGGGCAATCCTCTCCTTTATAATCGCCTAATTTTCTCTTATACCAGAGACTTGCGAGAGCGAATCATCCATAAGCTCCATCGTTTACCGATTGCCTTTGTGGATCGGCAAGGCAGTGGGGAGATGGTTAGTCGTGTAACCACGGACATTGAACAGTTAGCAGCTGGTTTGACCATGATTTTTAACCAATTTTTCATTGGCATCTTGATGATTTTGGTTAGTATTCTAGCCATGCTGCAAATTCACCTCCTCATGACCCTCTTGGTCTTGCTGTTGACGCCACTGTCTATGGTGATTTCACGCTTTATTGCCAAACGCTCTTATCATCTCTTCCAGAAGCAAACAGAGACCAGGGGGATTCAGACTCAGTTGATTGAAGAATCTCTTAGCCAGCAAACCATTATCCAGTCATTTAATGCTCAGGCAGAATTTATCCAAAGGCTGCGTGAGGCTAATGACAACTATGCAGGTTATTCGCAGTCAGCTATCTTTTATTCTTCAACGGTTAATCCTTCGACTCGCTTTGTAAATGCGCTCATTTATGCCCTTCTAGCTGGAGTAGGAGCTTATCGTATCATGATGGGTTCCACCTTGACCATTGGACGCTTAGTGACTTTTTTGAATTATGTTCAGCAATACACCAAGCCTTTTAATGATATTTCTTCTGTTTTAGCCGAGTTGCAAAGTGCTCTGGCTTGTGCAGAGCGCGTCTATGCTGTCTTAGAGAGTCATGAGGTTGCTGAAACAGGTAAGAAAGTTTTGACTAGTGACCAAGTCAAGGGAGCTATTTCCTTTAAACATGTTTCTTTTGGCTATCATCCTGAAAAGATTTTGATTAAGGATTTATCTATTGATATTCCAGCTGGTAGCAAGGTGGCTATTGTTGGTCCGACAGGTGCTGGTAAATCAACCCTCATCAATCTCCTGATGCGTTTCTATCCTATTAACTCAGGAGATATCTTGCTAGACGGTCACTCGATTTATAACTATACCCGAGCATCATTGAGACAGCAGTTTGGCATGGTGCTCCAAGAAAACTGGCTCAAGCAAGGGACCATTCATGACAATATTGCCTTTGGAAAACCAGATGCCAGTCGAGAGCAGGTGATTGCTGCTGCCAAAGCAGCCAATGCTGACTTTTTCATCCAACAGTTGCCACAAGGCTATGATACCAAGCTTGAAAATGCGGGTGAATCTCTCTCTGTAGGTCAGGCACAGCTTTTGACCATTGCCCGAGTCTTTCTGGCTATTCCCAAGATTCTCATCTTAGACGAGGCAACTTCTTCTATCGATACGCGGACAGAAGTGTTGGTACAGGATGCCTTTGCTAAACTCATGAAGGGGCGCACAAGCTTTATCATCGCCCACCGCTTGTCAACCATTCAGGATGCGGATTTGATTCTAGTTTTGGTGGATGGCGATATCGTTGAGTATGGGAACCATCAGGATCTCATGGCTAGAAAGGGCAAGTATTACCAAATGCAGCAAGCTGCAGCTTTTAGCTCTGAATAAGCCATTCTAATTTCGAACTCTTATAGATAAAAAAGTTGCCTTCGGGTGACTTTTTTGTTACAATAGCTAGAAAAATTGTTCACTTTAAATTGTCTTTAGAAAAGGAGCCTAGTATGAAAGTCTATCAGCATGTAAATATCGTGACTTGTGATCAGGATTTCCATGTGCATTTGGATGGTATCTTGGCTGTTAAGGATTCTCAAATCGTCTATGTCGGTCAAGATAAGTCAGAGATTTTAGAGCAAGCTGAGCATATTATAGACTATCAGGGAGCTTGGATCATGCCTGGATTGGTCAATTGCCACACCCATTCTGCTATGACAGGCTTGCGAGGAATTCGGGATGACAGCAATCTCCATGAATGGCTCAATGACTATATTTGGCCTGCAGAAGCTGAGTTTACTCCAGACATGACTACCAAGGCGGTCAAAGAAGCGCTGACAGAAATGCTCCAGTCAGGAACAACAACCTTCAACGATATGTATAATCCCAATGGAGTGGAGATTGAGCAGATTTATCAGACAGTCGAGGCTTCCAAGATGCGTTGTTACTTCTCACCGACCCTTTTTTCTTCTGAGGCAGAGACAACTGTTGAGACCATAAGCAGAACACGATCTATCATAGAGGAAATCTTAGGATATGAAAATCCAAATTTCAAAGTTATGGTGGCCCCACATTCTCCTTACAGCTGTAGTAGATACTTGCTGGAAGCGAGCTTGGAAATGGCAAAAGAGTTGGGTATCCCCATCCATATCCATGTTGCGGAGACCAAGGAGGAGTCAGGCATTCTCCTGAAACGATACGGCAAACGCCCCCTCGCATTTCTAGAAGAATTGGGTTACTTAGATCATCCGTCTGTCTTTGCTCACGGGGTCGAATTAAACGAGCTAGAAATTGAACGCTTGGCAACTTCTCACGTGGCTATTGCCCACAATCCTATCAGTAATCTCAAACTGGCATCAGGGATTGCTCCCATCATCCAACTGCAAAAAGCAGGAATAGCAGTAGGAATTGCGACAGATTCAGTTGCTTCCAATAACAATCTAGATATGTTTGAGGAAGGACGAACAGCAGCCCTTCTTCAGAAGATGAAAAGTGGAGATGCCAGCCAATTTCCTATCGAAACAGCTCTCAAGGCACTGACAATCGAAGGGGCTAAGGTTCTAGGGATGGAAAATCAGATAGGAAGTCTGGAAGTTGGTAAACAGGCAGATTTTCTGGTCATTAAACCACAAGGGAAAATCCATCTCCAACCCCAAGAAAATATGCTCTCTCACCTGGTTTATGCAGTCAAATCCAGTGATGTAGATGATGTTTATATCGCCGGAGAACAAGTTGTTAAGCAAGGCCGAGTCCTGACAGTAGAACTCTAAAAGAAAAATCAGGAAAAAATTTAAAAAAAGTTTGCAAAAATCTTGCATTCTTTTTTTGACTATGCTATACTTATATACGGTTTGAAAAAACTGCCTAAGACAGTAGGGGAGCTCGACTCATAAGTATCCTACCGAGGACAAAACGTATCATGTAAAAAGAAGCGTATTGTACTTTCGTGTCTAGGTTTGGGCGCGTTTTTCTTTTGAAAAATTTCCCCAAGCAAAATAATAACGGAGGTGAACACACTAATGAGTGAAGCAATTATTGCTAAAAAAGCGGAACTAGTTGACGTAGTAGCTGAAAAAATGAAAGCTGCTGCATCTATCGTCGTTGTAGATGCTCGTGGTTTGACAGTTGAGCAAGATACAGTTCTTCGTCGTGAGCTTCGTGGAAGCGAAGTTGAGTATAAAGTGATTAAAAACTCAATCTTGCGTCGTGCAGCTGAAAAAGCTGGTCTTGAAGATCTTGCATCAGTATTTGTTGGACCATCTGCAGTAGCATTTTCTAACGAAGATGTTATCGCACCAGCGAAAATCTTGAACGACTTTTCTAAAAACGCTGAAGCACTTGAAATCAAAGGTGGTGCAATCGAAGGCGCTGTCGCATCTAAAGAAGAGATTCTTGCACTTGCAACTCTTCCAAACCGCGAAGGACTTCTTTCTATGCTCCTTTCTGTACTTCAAGCGCCAGTGCGCAACGTTGCTCTTGCAGTCAAAGCGGTTGCAGAAAGCAAAGAAGACGCAGCTTAATCTTAAGCTACGCAGCGTAGCCTAGCTACGAAAAATCTATTATAAATTTAAAAACATATTTGGAGGAAATAACAATGGCATTGAACATTGAAAACATTATTGCTGAAATTAAAGAAGCTTCAATCCTTGAATTGAACGACCTTGTAAAAGCTATCGAAGAAGAATTTGGTGTAACTGCAGCTGCTCCTGTAGCTGTTGCTGCGGCTGGTGCTGCTGACGCTGGTGCTGCTAAAGATTCATTCGACGTTGAATTGACATCTGCAGGCGACAAAAAAGTTGGCGTTATCAAAGTTGTACGTGAAATCACAGGTCTTGGTCTTAAAGAAGCTAAAGAACTTGTTGACGGTGCACCAGCACTTGTTAAAGAAGGCGTTGCAACTGCAGAAGCTGAAGAAATCAAAGCTAAATTGGAAGAAGCTGGAGCTTCAGTTACTCTTAAATAAGAGGCATATACCAATTAGAATTCGGAATACTATAGTATCAGCCTTTTAGAATCGTGAACACATTTTAGAAACTGATAAATTAATTTAGTTTCCTACCAAAAACCCTACCAAAAATTAATTTGGCAGGGTTTTTCTTTTTAACAAATTTATCGTGGAGAACAATTGAATATTGTTCTCCTTTTTTTATTTTCAGGAGGGAAAATGACAAAAGAATTACAATCGTCACGCTATATTGTCATTTCATTTTTAGTACGTGAAATGGGAATTGACATTGTTGAAGCCATCACTCTTATGGCTGAATTAGAAAAAAGTGGCTTGGTTCGATTGGAATCAAGTGGAGATTTAATACTCAAAGAACTTGGAGGATCGCTATGAAACGAATTACCGCAAATCAATACCAAACTTCAGAACGGTATTATAAATTACCTAAAATTCTTTTTGAGGATGAGAAATATATGGATATGAAATTAGAAGTAAAGGTGGCTTATTCAATTTTAAAAGATCGTTTAGAATTATCTCTCAGTCGTGGTTGGATAGATGAAGAAGGGGCGGTTTATTTAGTATTTTCTAATTCTAAACTGATGAGGCTGTTAGGTTGTTCGAAGTCAAAACTACTGTCCATCAAAAAAACTCTTAAAGAATATGACTTAATTGATGAAGTTCAACAGTCTTCAAGTGAGAAAGGAAGACTAGCTAATAAGATTTATTTAGGGGAGTTGTCTTCTACCCCAGTAGGTAATTCAAACAGGCCTAGTGTTAAAAAAAGACTAGGGCAGGATGAAAATGAAACGGCCCCCGTCTCACATTTAGCCCCTAGTGAGACTGAAGTTAGTGAGACTAAATATAGTGAGACTGATTCTTTATTTATTGAGGATGAGGAGGATAGGAATACTCAACCTATTTTGAGAAGAAAAGTAGAAAAGGTCACAAAATATGATCGAGATTATATTTGGGGATTGGTACAAGATCAATTTAGACGAGAAGGTTTTTCTGAAACAGCCAGTGAAATTGCTATGACTGATTTTGAGAGAATCTATCAGTATGCTCTTGACAATGTTCGCTTTGTTAGACGAGCAGAAGTACTTGCTGAATTTGTGTTTAATGGCTTGTATTCCGTTTGGAACAACCGTGTTAGAAAAGGAGGTGGTTAAATGTCGCCAATCGAGTGGATATTAGTTATGCTCATTGTCATTTCAAGTGGAGTGACAGTTCTGACAATGATAGTCGATAAGAAAGGGGTGATAAAGAAATGAGATTTATTGATTTATTTTCAGGTATCGGTGGCTTTCGACTTGGAATGGAAAGTGTCGGACATGAGTGTATTGGATTTTGTGAGATTGATAAATTTGCTAGGAAATCTTATAAGTCCATTTTTCAAACGGAAGGAGAAATAGAATTTCATGACATACGAGATGTTTCAGATGACGAATTTAAAAAACTTAGAGGGAAAGTCGATGTCATCTGTGGGGGATTCCCTTGTCAAGCATTTTCAATCGCAGGAAGACGATTGGGATTTGAAGATACTAGAGGAACTTTGTTCTTTGAAATTGCTCGGGCGGCCAAACAAATCCAACCACGTTTTCTTTTTCTTGAAAATGTTAAAGGCCTACTCAATCACGATAAGGGACGGACGTTCACTACAATCCTTACCACACTTGATGAGTTGGGGTTTGATGTTGAGTGGCAGGTGCTTAACAGTAAGGATTTTGGCGTTCCCCAAAACAGAGAGAGGGTGTTTATTATCGGACATTCTAGAAAGAAAGGTACCAGACTCTTATTTCCTTTCAGACGAGAAGGTCAAGCAACTAACTCTGAGACTTTAAAAACATTAGGAAATTTGAATCCATCAAAAAGTGGAATGAGTGGTAAAGTCTATTATTCAGAAGGTCTTGCGCCAACCTTAGTTCGTGGAAAAGGAGAAGGATTTAAAGTTGCGATTCCTTGTATGACACCTGATAGATTAGACAAAAGACAAAATGGTAGACGCTTTAAGGAAAACCAAGAGCCGATGTTTACTTTAAATACTCAGGATCGTCATGGTATTGTCGTTGTTGGAGATTTACCGACTAGCTTTAAGGAGACCGGTCGAGTCTATGGAAGTGAGGGCTTATCTCCAACACTGACTACAATGCAAGGTGGAGATAAAATTCCCAAAATACTAATTCCAGAACCAATCCAATTTCTAAAAGTACGTGAAGCAACGAAAAAAGGATATGCTCAAGCAGAGATTGGGGATTCAATCAATTTAGAAAGACCAAGTTCTCAGTATCGGCGTGGTAGAGTTGGAAAAGGTATAGCGAATACTTTGACAACTAGTGGTCAAATGGGAGTAGTAGTGGCTAGCTATGAAGGAGAAGATAAGCAAGTTTACCATGTAGCCGGTGTCTTAATAGATGGACAATTTTACCGTTTGAGAATACGACGAATCACCCCTAAAGAGTGTTTCCGCCTGCAGGGATTTCCTGATTGGGCTTTTGAAGCTGCTAGAAAAGTCTCTAGTAATAGTCAGCTCTATAAACAAGCTGGTAATAGTGTAACCGTACCTGTGATTGCTGCAATCGCAAAGAAATTAAAAGAAATAGAGGAAAAAGATGAAAGCGTTAAATAAAGAGTCAATACTATATTGTGATGAATTAGAAACAGAATTACATGATGCAGAAATGATGCAGTTGGATGAACAAATATTTTTGATGCCCAATTATCCATGTGAGTTTGAGGTGACATTTTTAGATTATTACCATAAAAAACATAATTACCCACTATTTTATGAATCCTATCTTCAAAACATTATGGAATTCCTTGAAAGTCAGGATATAAAGAATGGAGCTGATGCCTTTATAGATGATAATCATAATCTTGTTTTTGTTTTATATGGGCAAGGCTATCGAGCCGAGGGAAAAGAGGGAATACTTACAACCCAAGTAACTGTAAAAGCTTATGATGAAGACAAGAAATCAATTAACTTCTCCAATTTATTAGATTCCTTAATCGTCTCAGAATATCAAATGGAACCGAATCTTTGGGAGGTCTCCCATGATTGATCTCTATCTAAGTAAAAATAGCCAAAGAAATCAACTTCTTTTAGAATTCTTCCAAAACTATGGCATTGAGGTATCCTGTCATTCGATTTCTGAAATGACAAGGGATAAATTAATTGAGATGATGAGCTATTCTTCAGATTGTTTTGAGTTTTTATCTCCCAATTTATTACGATTTAAGAACCGTGACAATTTAAGATTAACGGATTTTATTGAAATGATCTTAAAAAATCCTGAACTAACCATCAGACTTCCTCTTGCGGTTTCGAATAAAAGAGTTTATCCAAATCTGAATCTGGAGGAGGCTAGAGCTTTATTGCCAAGAGATACGAAACAATTGATTTACATGGCACAAACACATTATTTATCTAACTAAAGGAGAAGCAATATGGCTGAACGATTTTGGGAGAACTTGTCCATTATTTTGGCTGAAAGAAATATTAGCTGGATTGAGTTAACCAGAAAAATGTTTGCGGGAGAGTTTCACTATCCAAGTGAATTGAACCGTTTGTATCAAAAGATACGCCACTACAAGATGGAACAACGAATGCCTCAAAGTCCATGGGTAGAAAGGATTGTGCAGGTATTAGATTTAGATTATGAAGATTTATTTCGGAGGTAACTATGAAAAGAATCATTCCAGTTTATATATTCCAACAAGTAAATGTCCTATTGGTATCTCTATACTTACTGAAATTGCTTTGTATCGGTGAGTTAACTATACTACAGATTCTCTATGGTGCGTCACTCATTTCTTTTTTATGGATGTATGGCCAACGCAAACAAGCTCATAAGGTCAATATGAAATCTAGGATGAAATGGCTTGGTATTGGATTCATTAGCCTACTGATTATAAGTCTATGTTTTAGCCTAATCCATGCTCAAGGAACCACGAATCAAGCAAACTTAATTGGACTTCAACATCAAGTTCCTTGGTTTTCATTTTTATTGTTCTTAATCAATGCGAGTATGGTTGAAGAATTTCTGTATCGAGAAATTATATGGAATTTGGTGAGAAAATTAGATATTCGAGTTGCGTTGACAAGTGTTTTATTTGCCTTAGTACATCATCCAGGAACCATTCTAGCTTGGTGTTTATATGTTTCACTTGGGATGTTTTTAGGGATGGTACGCTATAAATCGGACTTATGGGGCAGTATGGGTCTACATTTGGTGTGGAACCTACTAGTTTATAGTTTGCTGCTTTTTTAGACCAAATCAGCTTGTTTTAGGGAAATGAAATGCTAACGTTATGTAACAATGTTAGTCTTTTATTTCAAAATCTTTGTTTAGTATGAATTTAGCTCTACAGAAAAATAAAAAATGTGATAAAAATTTCAACTACTCTTATCTATAATAAAGCTACCTGTTCTTTGAAAATTGAATCCACTCCGTCTTGATTAGCGTGCCTGTGTAAGTAGGGACTGAGAGTATTTCCCTGTGAAGGGCAACTGGCACAAGACGTGTGTGAGAATTTTCTAACAGACACGGAGTTTATCGTTACCAGACTTAAACGATGCGACAAACTAGATAAAGGAGTTAATCATGAAAGTAGTAAACTTGTATGATTTGAAACAAATGGGAAATAAAGGTGGTTGTACCATCCAATTGATTCATCACTTTCCCTTTGGTATGGGCTTAGGACATCTCAAAAAAGACTACATTGAATTTAAACGTGTTGGTATCTTTGATGGGAAAGCAGTAGAAGTTACTCTTCGAGAACCTTATTCGAGAGATCTACTGCAGGTTGTCAAGTCGATTAAGCAACGTCAGAAATTGATAGCTTATCGTTATAAAGAAGGAAAGCTGCTATTTGTTAAGAAGGAGGCCTCAGATGTCCTCTGAACAACAGGAACGAATGGCAGTTCAATATGCTGAGCGTAGTCTTTTATTTACTGTAAAAAGTCTTTTAAAGATTCTAGAATGGTCTAGACGTCAGGCTTTAGCACAGGATTCCGCCTATAAGATAGGGGTGCAGAAATTAGAAGAATTGCTACAATCTCCCTATGCGATTGATACGATTAATCTGAAAAAAGATTTTTTAGACAAACCAATTGATATAGAGAAGTTTAAAGCTTTTTTAGAAAAAGAAGAGATTCCTTTAGCCATCGCTTGGCAAGGGGATTCTCTACATTTCTATACGAAAGATCGTTCGATTCTAGACAATCATTTAGACCATCTGCTAGAAAAAATGGTTAATGATCCAGAGAAATTAGCTGATTTTACCATGGATAAGTCATTAGACGATGCAATTGATGAGGCTAAATCCCAAATTACCTTTAGACAAGAAGGAGCCGTCAAACAGAAAGAGATGGTGAGATGATGTACAGTGGAAAGAAATTCCTACTATTCTCACTGTTAGGTATCTTACTAGGCTATCTTTTTCATCGTTTGACGCTTTTGTATGATTCCTATACTGGAAATAGCTTAGATAAATGGACTCATCTTCTGATGGAAGGTCAAGATGAAGTTCTTCAGTCGCCATGGAATGTTTCTTTTACTGGAAAATCAAGTGCTTTTTTTCTACTAGGCTTTGTGATGATGTTGCTGGTTTATCTCTATTTAGAGACTGGCAAAAAACAATACCGAGAAGGGGTAGAATACGGGAGCGCCCGTTTTGGAACTCTAAAAGAAAAGAAGCTCTTTTACGGTAAGGAATTTTCTCATGATACGATCTTAGCACAAGATGTTCGTCTGACATTATTAGATAAAAAACCACCCCAATATGATAGAAATAAGAATATTGCGGTGATCGGAGGTTCAGGAAGTGGGAAGACATTTCGCTTTGTGAAACCCAATCTGATTCAGATGAATAGTTCAAATATTGTCGTGGATCCTAAAGATCACTTAGCTGAGAAAACTGGAAAACTCTTTTTAGAAAATGGTTACCAAGTAAAGGTGTTAGATTTAGTCAATATGAAGAACTCAGATGGCTTTAATCCTTTTCGCTATATAGAAACAGAAAACGATTTGAATCGCATGCTGACTGTTTATTTTAATAACACCAAAGGCTCTGGCTCCCGAAGTGATCCATTTTGGGATGAAGCTTCTATGACTTTGGTTCGAGCTTTAGCCTCTTACTTAGTCGATTTCTATAATCCACCTAAAACAAGAGAACAGCTCATAGAAGAAAGTCGTTTAAGTCAAAAGGAATATCAAAACTTGTTGAAACGTCAAAAAAAAGAAGTGGAAGAGCGAAAAAAACGAGGTCGTTATCCAAGTTTTGCTGAAATCTCAAAACTCATTAAACACTTATCTAAGGGTGAAAACCAGGAAAAAAGTGTCTTAGAAATTCTATTTGAAAATTATGCTAAAAAGTATGGGACTGAAAATTTTACCATGCGAAATTGGGCAGATTTTCAAAATTATAAGGATAAGACTCTGGATTCTGTTATAGCTGTAACCACTGCTAAATTTGCCCTCTTCAATATTCAAAGTGTCATGGACTTGACCAAAAGAGATACCCTTGATATGAAGACATGGGGCAAGGAAAAATCAATGGTTTACTTAGTTATCCCAGATAACGATAGTACCTTTCGCTTTCTTTCAGCCCTCTTTTTTTCAACCGTATTTCAAACCCTAACAAGACAAGCAGATATTGATTTTAAGGGTCAATTGCCTCTTCATGTGAGAGTTTACTTAGATGAGTTCGCAAATATCGGAGAAATTCCAGATTTTGCTGAACAAACCTCAACAGTCCGTTCTCGAAATATGAGTCTCGTTCCTATTCTTCAAAATATTGCCCAACTTCAAGGGCTCTATAAAGAAAAAGAAGCTTGGAAAACCATTTTGGGGAACTGTGATAGCTTAGTCTACTTAGGTGGTAATGATGAAGATACCTTTAAATTTATGAGTGGCTTACTCGGTAAACAAACCATTGATGTTCGAAATACTAGTCGTTCCTTTGGCCAAACAGGTTCAGGATCCCTTTCTCATCAAAAGATTGCTCGTGACTTAATGACACCCGATGAGGTCGGAAATATGAAACGGCATGAATGCTTGGTTCGAATTGCCAATATGCCTGTCTTTAAAAGCAAAAAATACAATTCCACTAAGCATCCAAACTGGAAGTACCTAGCTAATCAAGAAAGCGATGAACGGTGGTGGAACTATCAAATCAATCCTTTGAATCAAAGACAAGAAAATTATCTTGACGACCTTAGAATTCGTGATTTAACTTTTGAATCTAGTTTAAAATAAAAATAGAAAAGAGGAAATAGATGATTACGCATTTTAAAGGTTTTGTTTATGGAGTAGACGCAAGTGCTATGTTTGCACAAGCTATGTCTTTGTTACAGAAGGGATTGATTGCAGTTGGTGCCTTTCTCGTTGTTGTGGGGATTGTCAACCTTGCAACCAACATTAAAGATGGTGGACCAGGTGTTCGGAATGCCATTCTTGAAATTGTCGGTGGTGTTATGGTAGGGGCTGCTGGAGCCTTTGTAACCCAGATTTCAATTTAGGAGGATAAACAATGACATGAATCTTAGTTTAGTCTCACCCTTTGTTTACCTTGCATCTGAAAAAATATCAGCTGAAAATTTATTTGAAGGATTTAATGTGGATTTACAATCTACGGTAGATCTGATTAAATCCCTATCTAGCTACAATCCAACAGTTTGGACTTATATGTCTAGTATTACTAAAAGTGTCATGCAGCCTCTTGGAGTTGCGATTTTATCAGTTGTTCTCATCTTAGAATTTTCGAAGATGGCAAAGAAGATTGCTAACTCTGGTGGAGCGATGACCTTTGAAGCATTAGCGCCGATGTTGATTAGTTATATTATGGTCGCAGTGGTCATTACCAATACTACCGTTATAGTAGAAGCTATCATCGGGATTGCGAGTCACGCCATCGAACAAGTGGCCTCGATTGTGGCTCACGGTGGGGCGAAGTATGATACACTCTCTGGATTAAAAGGTTCAGGATTTATTGGCCGGATGATTGTGGGCTTTTTCGCTCTCCTTATCTGGCTTGTTCGGATAGTAAGTGCAGCCATGGTTAATCTTTTGGTATCTATTCGATTTATTCAACTCTACCTTATGATCCCATTTGCCCCTCTTACGATTCCAACATTTTTAAGTGATGAATGGAAGTCTATTGGTATTGGCTATTTAAAAAATATTATGGTCTATGCGGTACAAGGGGTTCTCATTTTTCTGATTGTTTCTCTTGTTCCTTTGTTTGAATCTGCTGGGAAAATAGCTGTTTCAAATGGTGCAGGAGTCTTGCAATCACTTGCGATTATGTTTGGTAGTTTGATACAAGCTATCTTACTGATTATTGCCCTCGTTGGTTCTCAACGTACGGCGCGCTCAATCTTAGGTATGTAATTAGATAAAGGCTAGGAAGTGATTACTTCTTAGCCTTTTTAGAAAGGAAAGTCATGAATACACGTGTCTTTAAAGACATCTCAAAATACCAACACAGGGCTTGGTTAGGCTTCACCACAAGACAAATCATCTTTGTTTTACCAGCCTTTATTGTCACAATTATTGTTTTGGGCTTGAATCTCTTTTTCTGGCAATTTGGGGATTGGTTTGTTTACGGTTTTGTGTTTGCCTTTACCATCCCCCTCATGCTTTTTGGAGTCTATAAACCCAATGATTTATATTTTGAACATTATTTGAAATACCGTCTTCATTTTGAACTAACGGTTCCCCTACGCACAATTACAGGAAAGAAAGGACCTGAATATGATAAGAAAATCAAATACATTAAAGAAACAGAAAACTTCAATGACTAATCAGAAAGAAGTAGTTAAAGGGAAAAAAGAGGAAGTGTTACCCTCTACAGCGAATAGCCTTGCCTATCAAGCCCTGTATCAAAATGGTCTGATGCAGGTAAAAGAAGATTATTTCTCACAAAGCTATTTACTTGGTGATGTCAATTACCAGACCGTTGGTTTAGAAGACAAGGGCGCAATCATTGAGAAGTATTCTGATTTGATTAACTCTTTAGACGATCAAACCAACTTCCAATTGACCATCTTTAATAAAAGATTGAATTTAGAAAAATTTAGACAAAGTGTTTTGTATGAGGAAAAAGAAGATGGGTATGATAGCTATCGTAAAGAATTGAATCGGATGATGAATCAAAATTTAGACAGTGGTGAAAATAACTTTTCAGCTGTGAAACTGATTAGCTTTGGTAGAAAGGATTCTAATCCCAAACAAGCCTATCGTTCCTTGTCCCAAATTGGAGAATATTTTAAGAGTGGTTTCTCAGAAATTGATGCACGATTTGAATCCTTGGCTGGAGAAGAACGGGTGAACTTGTTGGCCGATATGCTTAGAGGAGAACACCATCTTCCTTTTTCTTACCGTGATTTAACGAGATCTGGTCAGACAACTCGTCACTTCATAGCGCCTAATCTCTTGGATTTTAAAAACAAGAATTACCTACAAATCAATGACCGCTTATTGCAGATTGTCTATGTCAGAGACTACGGTATGGAATTAGGAGATCAGTTTATTCGAGACCTCATGCAAGGAGATTTGGAATTGATTGTAAGCCTTCATGCTCAAAGTTCGACCAAGGCGGATGCCATGAAGAAACTACGAACAAAGAAGACCTTGATGGAATCCCAAAAGATTGGGGAACAACAAAAACTAGCTCGTACAGGTATCTATTTGGAAAAAGTAGGTCATGTATTAGAAAGCAATATCGATGAAGCTGAGGAACTCTTAAAAACCATGACCGAGACAGGAGATAAACTGTTTCAAACAGTCTTCTTGATTGGTGTCTTTGGTCAGGATGAAGAAGAACTTAAACAAGCCCTAGACACGATCCAACAAGTGGCCGGCTCAAATGACCTAATGATTGATAAACTACCATATATGCAAGAAGCAGCCTTTAATAGTTTGCTGCCATTTGGTTGTGATTTTTTAGAGGGAGTATCACGGAGTTTATTAACGTCCAATATAGCAGTGAACTCTCCATGGACTTCAGTAGACTTACAAGACCGTAGTGGGAAATATTATGGTATCAATCAAATCTCAAGCAATATTATTACCATTGATCGTAGCCTATTAAATACACCGTCTGGTCTGATTTTAGGAACATCTGGAGCTGGGAAAGGGATGGCAACCAAGCATGAAATTATCACGACCAAAATCAAGGAATCTGGTGAAAATACTGAAATTATCATTGTGGATCCAGAAGCAGAGTACAGTGTCATTGGACGGGCTTTTGGGGGAGAAATGATTGATATTGCGCCCGATTCCCAAACCTATCTCAATGTTCTTGACTTGTCTGAGGAAAATATGGATGAAGATCCTGTAAAAGTAAAATCAGAATTTCTTTTATCCTTTATTGGCAAGTTATTGGATAGAAAAATGGATGGGAGAGAAAAATCGATTATCGACCGAGTCACCAGACTTACCTATCAGTCATTTAAAGAGCCTTCTTTGGAAGAATGGGTTTTTGTCTTGAGTCAACAACCAGAAGAAGAAGCGCAAAATTTGGCACTTGATATGGAACTGTATGTCGAAGGTTCTCTTGATATTTTTTCTCATAAGACCAATATTCAGACAGGATCTAATTTCTTGATTTATAACGTTAAGAAGTTAGGAGATGAGCTGAAACAAATCGCCCTTATGGTAGTGTTTGATCAGATATGGAATCGTGTTGTTCGGAACCAAAAATTAGGGAAGAAGACCTGGATTTATTTTGATGAAATGCAGCTTCTCTTATTAGATAAATATGCCAGTGATTTCTTCTTTAAATTGTGGAGTCGTGTCAGAAAATATGGAGCCAGTCCTACTGGAATAACTCAAAACGTCGAAACCTTATTGTTAGATCCAAATGGTAGACGGATTATTGCAAATAGTGAATTTATGATTCTCCTCAAGCAAGCAAAAAATGATAGAGAAGAACTGGTTCAACTCTTAGGCTTGTCAAAAGAACTTGAAAAATACCTTGTCAATCCAGAAAAAGGGGCAGGACTGATAAAAGCTGGTTCAGTTGTTGTTCCCTTTAAAAATAAGATTCCTCAAGGTACTCAATTGTTTGATATCATGAGTACAGATCCTGATAAAATGGCTTCTAATTAAGGGGAAGGTAAATGAAGGATAAAAGAGAAATCATACGTGCCCGAAAGGCATTTAGAAGAAGTCTAAAAGATGAGAAGAAATTCTTGAAACAAGGAAAGAAGGAGGTGAGGAAACAGAAAAAAGATTCCGCTGGACTGGATGAAAAAAGATGGAAAAAAGAGATAAAAGAAAAGCTAGAGGAGATGAGAGAAGCTTCAAAGGAGAGAGTAAGACAAGCAAATGAAGACTACAATCATATTCTTCAAAATAGTCCTCCATCTCTTTTGAATCGGAAAGAATTAAGAGACAGACGGTTGCCTCATGCTAGGAAACGATTGAAAATAGCCAAGAAGCAATTTAGAGAAGCCAAGGTAGAAGCAAAAGAAGAAAGAAAAGAGAGTCGTAAAGAAAGAAAAATCAATCAAAAATTTCTCTACGGTCAGGAATCGAAACAAAAATCTAATTTTTTCTTTCAAGGGAAGAGTTTAGAAGAATTAAAAGCTAAGAAAGAAGTCAAGGCCGCAAAAGAGAATCTAAAATCTACTAAACAAGCCTATAAGTCCAAAAAAGTCAGTAGGAAAGCCAAAACTTTTCTTTATGTCCTTGGACGTGAAGGTGGAGAGTTAGCTTCAGAAAATGAAGATTTAGAAGGCTATCGCACACTTCAAGAGACAATTAGAAAAGGGAAACGCTACAGTCGCCTTTCTTATAACCTTGGAAAAGCTAGTGTCAAAACAGGACAAGCAACAGGTCGTTTTACCAAGAAAAGACTGACCAACACAAAAGAGCGATACCATCATTTTAAGGATGGAAAAGGATGGAAACTAGCGAAAGATAAGCCAAGTTCCTTTAAAAATCGGTTTCGAAAATTAAAGAAACAAGGTCTTACAAGTGTCCGAAATATCTATCAAAAACTAAAAGCAGCCTTTTCCTTCTTTACATTTGCGGCTGGAAATCCTGTAACCTGGATAGTTGGAGGAATAGTCTTTCTTCTTTTACTTATAATGAGCTTCTTTTTAGGATTTTCATCTGCTAGTTTGATTCAACAAGATGAATTTGAATTAACAAAAGCTTATACCCACCTAACTTGGGAAGATGCAGAACATACTCGCACAAATGACAAAGGAATTACTTATTACACAAAAGTTGATGATGTGATGGGGTATATGAACTTTAAATTCCATGACTATGAGTTACACAAACCAGTTCACTTATTTAGTTCAGAAACTTACAAGGATTATCTGTCTACTTTGTGGCATGATTTAAACGATGGGGAAGATTTGAAATCCATGCAAGACCTCTATGAAAGTCCTAAGTATAAACTATCGAAAGACGATCAAGAGGAAATTAAGGAACTAAAAGAAGAAGGTGTCTATGCTTCCATGCAGGAATTGGACAATCCATTTGAGGGGAAAAGCAACGAAGATAGTCTAACCATGACTTATCGTTATGGATACTATGATTTAGACGGAAAACCTACTCTTCAGGAGTACATTCTACTAGAAGCGAAGGTTCACCAAACAATTGTCGCACCAATGGATGGTGTTGTATCTCTAGACGGAGATGATGTTATTCTCACTAACGGAAAAGGAGAGAATGAGAGTCGATTGACCTTGTATTCTATTCATAATGGTCGTGCGATTGAGGGGACAAGAGTCCTAACGGGTGATGTTATAGGTGAAACACCAGATGATACAGGTTTGAAAGTTTCCTATCAAAAGTATAAGAACAAGAAAGAAAAATTGGTGTATGTCAATCCGCAATTTTATTTTCCAAAAGTCATTCAACTTCAGACTACTATTTTACCAGCAATTGGTCAGTTTGGTGGGGATGAGTTTGAACGAGCAAAACATATTTATGAGTTTTTGAAATCTCAAGGGGCAAGTCCCCAAGCCATTGCGGCTATTTTAGGAAATTGGTCGGTAGAGTCTTCTATCAATCCTAAACGAGCTGAGGGAGATTATTTATCTCCTCCAGTTGGCGCTACCGATTCCTCATGGGATGATGAAAGCTGGTTAGCGATAGGAGGACCAGCCATTTATAGTGGTGCTTATCCTAATATTCTTCATAGAGGTCTAGGTTTAGGGCAATGGACAGATACCGCAGATGGGTCAACACGGCATACAGCTTTATTGAATTATGCACATATCAAAAATAAGAAGTGGTATGATTTAGACCTCCAACTTGATTTTATGCTTCATGGGGATAGTCTTTACTATCAAAGTTGGTTAAAGGATTTCTTTGGAAATACGGGCAGTGCAGCCAATCTCGCCCAACTCTTTCTGACCTATTGGGAAGGAAATTCTGGTGACAAACTACTGGAAAGACAAACCAGAGCAACGGAATGGTATTACCAAATTGAAAAAGGCTTCAGCCAAACAAATGGAGGACAGGCAAAAAGTGACCCGCAATCCCTTGAAGGGGTTCGTGGGGACTTGTATGATCATTCTGTTCCTGGTGGTGGAGATGGTATGGCCTATGCCTATGGACAATGTACATGGGGTGTTGCAGCTCGTATGAACCAGTTAGGATTAAAGCTAAAAGGTAGAAACGGAGAGAAGATTTCAATCATTAATACCATGGGAAATGGTCAGGACTGGGTTGCGACAGCTTCAAGTCTTGGTGGGGAAACGGGCTCTACACCAAGAGCAGGTGCTATTGTTTCTTTTGTAGGAGGTACACATGGTACACCAGCCAGCTATGGTCATGTGGCTTTTGTAGAGAAGGTCTATGATGATGGTTCTTTCCTTGTGTCTGAAACCAACTATGGGGGCAACCCTAACTATACCTTTAGAAAAATCTCTCAAGCAGATAGTGCCATCAGTTTTGCTTATACGACCAAATAGAAGAGTTTACACTTGAAATTGTAGCTATTTAAAGATACAATATGTCTATAAATGAGTGGTCGGCTCATGGTCAATCTGATAGTAATCTTGGACATAAGGGCCAAGCGGTGGCGGACACCAGAACAAAATCCGATAGCAATCTTGGACGTACGGGCCAAGCGGTGGCAGACACCAGAATAAACCGACTGATTAGGTGGCTTACAGGTTCAGTAAGTCATCTTTTTTATTTGAAAAATAGCATAAAAATCTAGTTATCCGCATAAAAACTGGACTTATCACACTTTATCAAGGTCAAAACCACTCAATTTACTACTAATTTACTACTTATGAATGAGCTTTGATACGACGATTTATCCTTGAAAAGTGAAGATATAAAGATACTTCCAATAAAATTTGAATATTTAATAGGTAGACACTTCAAAAAATGAGGTGTCTATTTTTTTACCCGATTTTGAAAGGAAGTGAACTTATGAAAACAAAAAATCAAGAATCAAAAGGTCGTTCCCCACTCTTTAAGACCATCAAACATTCATTCAGCCAATAAAAAAGAAAGGATAGGTAAAAATATGGAACTTAAATTTGTGATTCCCAACATGGAAAAAACATTCGGCAATTTAGAATTTGCTGGCGAGGATAAAGTCGTTCAGCGAAGAATCAACGGACGGCTAACTGTCTTATCAAGAAGCTATAATCTCTATTCTGATGTTCAAAGAGCAGATGATATTGTGGTGGTGCTTCCTGCTGAAGCTGGCGAAAAACATTTCGGCTTTGAGGAACGTGTGAAGTTAGTCAATCCACGTATTACCGCAGAGGGCTACAAAATCGGCACTCGTGGTTTTACAAATTACCTTTTACATGCTGACGACATGATAAAAGAATAAAGAAAGAGAGGAAAAATGATGAGATTAGCAAATGGCATTGTATTAGATAAAGACACGACTTTTGGAGAATTGAAATTCTCTGCTCTACGTCGTGAAGTGAGAATCCAAAATGAAGACGGGTCGGTTTCAGATGAAATCAAGGAACGTACCTATGACTTAAAATCCAAAGGACAAGGACGCATGATTCAAGTAAGTATTCCTGCCAGCGTGCCTTTGAAAGAGTTTGATTATAACGCACGGGTGGAACTTATCAATCCCATTGCGGACACCGTTGCTACTGCCACCTATCAAGGAGCAGATGTTGACTGGTATATCAAGGCAGACGATATTGTGCTGACAAAGGATTCTAGTTCATTCAAAGCTCAACCACAAGCAAAGAAAGAACCGACACAAGACAAATAGTCGCTAGGTAGAAAGGAGACTTTTTCGCATGAAACAGCGTGGTAAAAGGATTCGCCCATCTGGTAAAGATTTAGTCTTTCATTTTACGATAGCGTCACTTTCATGTGAAGACAATCCAGCAGATCAACTGGCAGGATTTTAACCTATCACAAGCAGATAAGATTGACATTCCCTATTTAATTATCAGTTTCAGTGTCGCAATTCTTATCTGCTTGCTGGTAGCGTTTGTATTCAAACGGGTTCGCTATGATACGGTTAAACAACTTTACCACCGTCAAAAACTGGCAAAGATGATACTTGAAAACAAGTGGTATGAATCTGAACAGGTCAAAACAGAGGGTTTCTTTAAAGATAGTGCTGGTCGTACAAAGGAAAAGATAACCTACTTCCCTAAAATGTATTATCGACTTAAAAATGGCTTGATACAGATACGGGTGGAAATCACGCTGGGAAAATATCAAGACCAACTCTTACACTTGGAAAAGAAATTAGAGAGTGGCTTGTACTGTGAGCTGACGGATAAAGAGTTAAAGGATTCCTATGTGGAATATACTTTGCTCTATGACACCATAGCCAGTCGTATTTCTATTGATGAAGTAGAAGCTAAAGATGGTAAACTTCGCTTAATGAAAAACGTATGGTGGGAATATGATAAGCTCCCTCATATGTTGATTGCTGGTGGTACAGGTGGCGGTAAAACTTACTTTATACTGACACTGATTGAAGCCTTGCTTCATACAGATTCAAAACTGTATATTCTTGACCCGAAAAATGCTGACCTTGCGGACTTAGGTTCTGTGATGGCAAATGTCTACTATAGAAAAGAAGACTTGCTTTCTTGCATTGAAACATTCTATGAAGAAATGATGAAACGTAGTGAGGAAATGAAGCAGATGAAGAACTATAAGACTGGCAAAAATTATGCTTACTTAGGTCTCCCGGCACACTTCTTAATCTTTGATGAATACGTCGCTTTCATGGAAATGCTGGGAACAAAAGAAAACACCGCAGTTATGAATAAGCTGAAACAGATTGTCATGTTAGGTCGTCAAGCTGGCTTCTTTCTAATACTGGCTTGTCAACGTCCAGACGCAAAATATTTAGGCGACGGAATCCGTGATCAGTTTAATTTCAGAGTGGCTTTAGGTCGTATGTCTGAAATGGGCTATGGCATGATGTTTGGCAGTGACGTACAAAAGGATTTCTTCTTAAAGCGAATCAAAGGTCGTGGCTATGTTGATGTAGGAACAAGTGTCATATCAGAGTTTTATACTCCCCTTGTACCAAAAGGATATGATTTCTTGGAGGAAATTAAAAAGTTATCCAACAGCAGACAGTCCACGCAGGCGACGTGCGAAGCGGAAGTCGCAGGTGTGGACTGATCTTGCTGGCTGGTGTGGCAATAGCCACGCCAGCACTTAACCCCCCGTATCTAACAGGGGGGTACAAATCGACAGGAAACAGTCAAAAAAACATTAGAAAATCCTTTGGTTACAAGGGATTTACAAAATTTCAGCGTATGTCAAATGGGCTTTAAAAGTTGACATACGCCTTTTTGATTGGAGGGATTTTTACTGAATGAACAAACTTGGTTACAGCATTTAAAAGAAAAACGCTTGGCTTATGGACTATCTCAAAACCGTTTAGCTGTTGCGACTGGTATTACAAGGCAGTATCTAAGCGATATTGAAACAGGAAAAGTCAAGCCATCAGAGGATTTACAGCAGTCCCTTTGGGAAGCTCTGGAACGCTTCAATCCCGACGCTCCCCTTGAAATGCTGTTTGATTATGTAAGGATTCGCTTTCCGACAACAGACGTACAGCAGGTGGTCGAAAACATCTTACAACTGAAACTGTCCTATTTTCTTCATGAGGACTATGGTTTCTATTCTTATTCAGAGCATTATGCTTTAGGCGACATATTCGTCCTTTGCTCCCATGAACTGGACAAAGGAGTTCTGGTGGAATTGAAAGGTCGTGGGTGCAGACAATTTGAAAGCTATCTTCTGGCACAACAAAGAAGCTGGTATGAGTTCTTTATGGACGTTTTGGTGGCTGGCGGTGTGATGAAACGCCTTGACCTTGCCATTAACGATAAGACAGGGATTTTGAATATCCCTGTACTCACTGAAAAGTGCCAACAGGAAGAATGTATCTCCGTCTTCCGCAGTTTTAAAAGCTATCGCAGTGGCGAACTGGTACGCAAAGAGGAAAAGGAATGTATGGGAAACACCCTCTATATCGGTTCATTACAAAGTGAAGTTTATTTCTGTATCTATGAAAAGGACTACGAGCAGTACAAGAAAAATGATATTCCCATTGAAGACGCAGAAGTAAAAAACCGTTTTGAGATTCGATTGAAAAATGAGCGTGCCTATTATGCAGTCCGTGATTTACTCGTCTATGACAATCCAGAGCATACCGCCTTTAAAATTATCAATCGGTATATCCGTTTTGTAGATAAAGACGATTCCAAACCTCGTTCTGATTGGAAGCTGAATGAAGAATGGGCTTGGTTTATTGGGAACAACCGTGAACGATTAAAACTAACCACAAAACCAGAGCCTTACTCTTTCCAGCGGACGCTGAACTGGCTTTCCCATCAAGTCGCACCCACTTTAAAGGTTGCGATTAAACTTGATGAAATCAACCAGACGCAGGTTGTGAAAGACATTCTCGACCATGCGAAACTGACAGACCGGCATGAGCAGATTTTGAAGCAACAGTCGGCAAAAGATAAGGACGTGATAACGACAAAGAAATAACCTAAACACAAATTCATTGAATATAGAGAGGAGAACATTTTTATGAATTTTGGACAAAACCTTTATAACTGGTTTCTATCAAACGCTCAATCACTGGTACTTTTAGCAATCGTTGTGATTGGCTTGTATCTTGGCTTCAAGCGTGAGTTCAGTAAACTCATTGGCTTTCTCATTATTGCGATTATTGCGGTAGGCTTAGTCTTCAACGCTGCTGGAGTAAAAGACATTTTACTAGAGCTATTCAATCGCATTATTGGTGCTTAAATTAAACCGTTATTTTGTGGAATATAAGTGGTTTTCTTATGTTCCGCAAAAGAATGGTACACCAAACGAAGTGCGGTAGGGATTTTTGAATCTCTATAAAGAAAGGACGTGTGAATACATGGACGATATGCAAGTCTACATTGCCAATTTAGGCAAATACAATGAGGGCGAATTAGTTGGTGCATGGTTTACCTTTCCCATTGATTTTGAGGAAGTCAAAGAGAAAATCGGCTTGAATGATGAATATGAGGAATACGCCATTCATGATTACGAGTTACCCTTTACGGTTGACGAATACACTTCTATTAGCGAACTCAATCGCCTATGGGAAATGGTATCGGAGTTGCCAGAAGAACTACAATCGGAGCTATCTGCTCTGCTCACTCATTTTTCAAGTATTGAAGAATTAAGCGAACATCAAGAAGATATTATCATTCATTCCGATTGTGATGATATGTCTGACGTGGCACGCTACTACATTGAAGAAACGGGTGCTTTAGGCGAAGTGCCAGCCAGTCTTCAAAACTATATTGATTATGAATCCTATGGTCGGGATTTAGACCTTTCGGGAACGTTTATCTCAACCAATCACGGGATTTTTGAAATCGTCTATTAAATCTGTCGGTACATTCTTACTGGCAGATTTTCTTGTTTACGGGGTAGTCAAAAGACTATCCCCATTTTTATGAAAGGATTGATTACATGAAGAAAATACGAAGCTATACCAGTATCTGGTCTGTTGAGAAAGTGTTGTACTCCATCAATGACTTTAGACTTCCGTTTCCCATAACCTTTACGCAAATGACATGGTTTGTCGTGTCACTCTTTGCAGTTATGATACTTGGCAACTTGCCCCCTCTTTCTATGATAGAGGGAGCATTTCTCAAATACTTTGGGATTCCTGTGGCTTTCACATGGTTTATGTCTACAAAAACCTTTGATGGTAAAAAGCCTTATGGATTTTTGAAGTCTGTCATTGCTTATGCACTGCGACGAAAACTGACCTATGCAGGAAAAAAAGTAACGCTTGGCAGAAACCAGCCACAAGAAGCCATTACAGCAGTTAGGAGTGAATTTTATGGCATATCCAATTAAATATATTGAAAACAATCTGGTCTGGAATAAAGATGGGGAATGTTACGCTTACTATGAGCTTGTTCCCTACAATTACTCATTTCTAAGTCCGGAACAGAAAATACAAGTACATGATTCTTTCAGACAGCTTATCGCACAAAATCGTGATGGCAAGATTCATGCTTTACAAATCAGTACAGAATCCAGCATACTTTCTGCACAAGAACGTTCCAAAAATGAAGTCACTGGAAAGCTCAAAACGGTTGCCTATGACAAAATCGACCAACAGACAGACGCTTTAATATCCATGATTGGCGAAAATCAAGTGGACTACCGTTTCTTTATCGGTTTTAAGTTGCTTCTCAACGATCAGGAGTTTTCTATGAAAAGTCTTACCGTTGAAGCAAAAAATGCTTTTACTGATTTTGTCTATGATGTGAACCATAAGCTGATGGGCGATTTTGTTAGTATGAGTAATGATGAAATCCTGCGTTTTCAGAAGATGGAAAAGCTTTTAGAAAATAAAATCTCCCGTCGTTTCAAAATCCGAAGATTAGATAAGGACGACTTCGGCTATCTGATTGAACACCTTTACGGACAGACAGGCACTGCCTATGAAGAGTATGAGTATCCTCTATCAAAGAAAAAGCTGGAACATGAAACACTGATTAAAACCTATGACCTCATTAAGCCTACTCGCTGTCTGGTGGAAGAAAAACAGCGATATTTGAAAATCCAGCAGGAAGACGAAACCGCCTATGTAGCTTACTTTACCATCAACAGTATTGTCGGCGAACTGGACTTCCCGTCCTCTGAAATCTTCTACTACCAGCAACAGCAATTTACCTTTCCGATTGATACGTCAATGAATGTGGAAATTGTAGCGAATCGTAAAGCCCTATCTACTGTCCGCAATAAAAAGAAAGAACTGAAAGACTTGGATAACCACGCATGGCAAAGTGATAATGAAACCAGCTCTAATGTGGCGGAAGCTCTGGAAAGTGTGAACGAGCTGGAAACCAATTTAGACCAAAGCAAGGAATCTATGTATAAGCTGTCCTATGTTGTAAGGGTATCAGCAAATGACCTTGACGAACTTAAACGTCGTTGTAATGAAGTGAAAGATTTCTATGATGATTTGAGCGTGAAACTGGTACGACCTTTTGGGGATATGCTGGGCTTACATGAAGAATTTTTACCTGCCAGCAAAAGATATATGAATGACTATATTCAATACGTGACCTCTGATTTCCTCGCTGGTTTAGGTTTTGGTGCTACTCAAATGCTGGGTGAAAATGAGGGGATTTATGTTGGCTACAGCTTAGATACTGGACGCAATGTCTATCTGAAACCTGCTCTTGCCAGTCAAGGGGTTAAGGGTTCAGTAACCAATGCGTTAGCGTCTGCCTTTGTCGGTTCGCTGGGTGGTGGTAAATCCTTTGCGAATAACCTTATCGTCTATTATGCAGTGCTTTATGGGGCACAAGCAGTGATTGTAGACCCAAAAGCAGAACGTGGCAGATGGAAAGAAACCTTGCCAGAGATTTCCCATGAAATCAATATCGTCAATCTGACTTCTGATGAGAAAAACAAAGGCTTACTTGACCCTTATGTAATTATGAAAAATACCAAAGATTCTGAATCACTGGCTATTGATATTTTGACATTCCTTACGGGGATTTCCTCTCGTGATGGGGAACGCTTCCCAATCCTTAGAAAAGCCATTCGTGCAGTAACCAATAGTGAAGTGCGAGGGTTGATGAAAGTGATTGAAGAATTACGGGTTGAGAATACGCCACTAAGTACCAGCATAGCCGACCATATCGAAAGTTTTACAGACTATGACTTTGCCCATCTGCTTTTTAGTGATGGTTATGTAGAGCAGTCTATCAGCCTTGAAAAACAACTGAACATTATACAGGTTGCCGACTTGGTACTTCCTGACAAGGAAACTTCCTTTGAGGAATATACCACAATGGAGTTACTATCGGTAGCAATGCTGATTGTCATTAGTACCTTTGCGTTGGACTTTATCCATACAGACCGAAGTATTTTCAAGATTGTAGACTTAGACGAAGCATGGAGCTTCTTACAGGTGGCACAAGGGAAAACACTATCTATGAAGCTGGTTCGTGCTGGTCGTGCTATGAACGCTGGGGTATATTTCGTGACCCAAAATACAGATGACCTCTTAGATGAAAAACTGAAAAATAACCTCGGCTTAAAATTTGCCTTTCGTTCCACTGACCTTAACGAGATTAAAAAAACCCTTGCCTTTTTTGGTGTAGACCCAGAGGACGAAAACAATCAGAAGCGATTGCGTGATTTGGAAAACGGGCAATGCCTTATCAGTGATTTATATGGTCGTGTCGGTGTGATACAGTTCCACCCTGTATTTGAAGAACTGCTCCATGCCTTTGATACCAGACCACCTGTGCGAAAAGAGGTGTAAATGTGAAACCATCAATATTAAACAGAATAAAATCAAACTGGACGCTGAAACGTCTAGGTAAAGTGGCAATGACAGTGGCTTTCACACTTGTGATTGCCATTTTTCTTTTAGCCATGCTGGGAACGGTGGTTCAAGCTGCGGGCTTGGTAGATGATACGGTCAATGTGGCAAATGAATACAGCCGATACCCACTTGAAAACTATCAACTGGATTTTTATGTGGATAATAGCTGGGGCTGGCTACCGTGGAACTGGTCGGACGGAATTGGAAAACAAGTCATGTATGGACTATATGCCATTACCAATTTTATTTGGACAATCAGTCTTTATGTTTCCAATGCGACGGGTTACTTAGTACAGGAAGCCTATTCCTTAGACTTCATTTCCGCTACAGCAGATTCCATTGGCAAGAATATGCAGATCCTTGCAGGGGTTACGCCTAGTGGACTATCAACAGAGGGTTTCTATGTTGGATTCCTTTTACTCTTGATTTTGGTTCTTGGGGTTTATGTTGCCTATACAGGACTGATAAAGAGAGAAACCACAAAGGCAATTCATGCCCTCATGAATTTTGTGCTGGTTTTTATCCTATCGGCTTCCTTTATTGCCTATGCTCCCGATTATATTAAGAAAATCAATGACTTTTCATCAGACATCAGCAACGCTAGTTTGTCACTGGGTACAAAAATTGTCATGCCCCATTCAGATAGTCAAGGCAAGGACAGTGTGGACTTGATACGTGACAGCCTATTTTCCATACAGGTTCAGCAACCGTGGCTACTGCTTCAATATAACAGTTCAGACATTGAAAGTATTGGTATTGACCGTGTGGAAAGCCTGCTCTCAACCAGTCCAGATTCCAACAATGGGGAAGACAGAGAAAAAATTGTTGCGGAAGAAATTGAAGATAGAAGCAATACCAATATGACGATTACAAAGACGATTAACCGTTTAGGTACAGTCTTCTTCCTATTTGTCTTCAATATTGGGATTTCCATATTTGTATTCCTATTAACAGGAATCATGATTTTCTCGCAGGTACTTTTTATCATCTATGCTATGTTTCTGCCTGTGAGCTTTATTTTAAGCATGATTCCATCATTTGATGGTATGTCAAAACGAGCCATAACAAAGCTCTTTAATACCATTTTGACACGAGCTGGAATCACATTGATTATTACGACAGCATTTAGTATTTCAACCATGCTCTATACCTTATCGGCTGGTTATCCGTTCTTTTTGATTGCTTTTCTACAGATTGTGACCTTTGCAGGAATCTACTTCAAGCTGGGCGATTTAATGAGTATGTTTTCTCTACAGAGTAACGATTCTCAAAGTGTGGGAAGTCGTGTGATGAGAAAACCTCGTATGCTTATGCACGCTCACATGCACCGTCTACAGCGGAAACTTGGACGTTCCATGACTACTCTAGGGGCTGGGTCTGCCATTGTTACAGGTAAAAAAGGACAGTCGGGTTCGGGGAGTTCTGCAAGGACACAAGCAGATCACTCCCGACCAGACGGAAAGGAAAAATCAACACTTGGAAAACGTATCGGTCAAACCATCGGTACAGTAGCTGATACCAAAGACAGAATGGTAGACACTGCTAGTGGTTTGAAAGAACAGGTTAAAGATTTGCCGACCAATGCAAGATATGCAGTATATCAAGGAAAATCCAAAGTAAAAGAGAATGTCCGTGATTTAACCAGTAGTATTTCTCAAACCAAAGCGGACAGAGCCAGTGGACGCAAGGAACAGCAGGAACAAAGGCGAAAAACCATTGCGAAGCGTCGCTCTGAAATGGAACAGGTCAAACAGAAAAAACAGCCTGCTTCTTCTGTTCATGAAAGACCGACTACAAGACAAGAACAATATCATGATGAACAGACCTCAAAACAGTCTAATATTCAGACTTCATATAAGGAATCTCAACAAGCCAAACAAGAGCGTCCAGCAGTTAAGTCCGATTTTTCAAGTCCAAAAGTGGAACGCCAAGGCAATACCGTTCAAGAAAAAACCGTTCAAAAGCCAGCAACTTCAACCACTACAGCAGATAGAACTTCACAACGTCCAATCACAAAAGAACGTCCGTCTACTGTTCAAAGAGTACCACTACAAAATACAAGAAGTAGACCACCAATCAAAACCGCCACCATTAAGAAAGTCGGTAAGAAACCATGAAGTTGAAAACTTTAGTGATTGGTGGTTCTGGATTATTCTTGATGGTCTTCTCACTGCTTCTGTTTGTTGCCATTTTATTTTCAGATGAACAGGACAGCGGAATTTCCAATATTCATTATGGAGGTGTGAATGTTTCCGCAGAAGTGCTGGCTCATAAGCCTATGGTAGAAAAATATGCCAAAGAATATGGCGTTGAAGAATATGTCAACATACTTCTTGCGATTATACAGGTGGAATCGGGCGGTACTGCGGAAGATGTTATGCAGTCCTCGGAATCCCTCGGTCTTCCACCTAATTCATTGAGTACAGAAGAATCCATTAAGCAAGGTGTGAAGTATTTCAGTGAATTATTAGCCAGTAGCGAAAGGCTCAGTGTAGATTTAGAATCGGTTATCCAGTCCTACAATTATGGTGGTGGTTTCTTAGGGTATGTGGCTAATCGTGGAAATAAATATACCTTTGAACTGGCTCAAAGTTTCTCAAAAGAGTATTCAGGTGGCGAAAAAGTGTCTTACCCCAATCCCATAGCCATACCTATCAATGGGGGCTGGCGATACAACTATGGCAATATGTTTTATGTGCAACTGGTAACGCAGTATCTTGTCACAACAGAGTTTGATGATGATACGGTACAAGCCATCATGGACGAAGCACTGAAATATGAGGGCTGGCGATACGTTTACGGTGGAGCTTCCCCGACTACTTCTTTTGATTGTAGCGGACTGACACAATGGACGTATGGAAAAGCTGGAATTAACTTACCACGAACCGCACAACAGCAATATGATGTGACCCAGCATATCCCACTATCGGAAGCACAAGCTGGCGATTTGGTTTTCTTTCATTCTACCTATAACGCTGGCTCTTATATTACTCATGTTGGGATATACCTTGGCAATAACCGTATGTTTCATGCAGGCGACCCAATCGGTTATGCCGACTTAACAAGCCCCTACTGGCAACAGCATTTAGTGGGAGCAGGACGAATCAAACAATGAGAAAGGAAGATTTAATGATGAAATTTAGAAAAAATCAGAATAAAGAAAAACAGATACCAAAGGAAAAGAAACCTCGTGTCTATAAGGTCAATCCTCATAAAAAGGTTGTGATTGCCTTGTGGGTACTTTTAGGGCTTAGTTTCAGCTTTGCGATATTCAAGCACTTTACAGCTATAGATACTCATACTATTCACGAAACAACTATCATAGAAAAGGAATACGTTGATACTCATCATGTAGAAAATTTTGTAGAGAACTTTGCGAAAGTCTACTATTCATGGGAGCAATCCGATAAGTCCATTGATAATCGAATGGAAAGTCTAAAAGGCTATCTGACAGATGAACTTCAAGCTCTCAATGTTGATACAGTACGCAAAGATATTCCTGTATCGTCTTCTGTAAGAGGATTTCAGATATGGACGGTAGAGCCAACTGGCGACAATGAGTTTAATGTAACCTACAGTGTAGACCAGCTCATTACAGAGGGAGAAAATACAAAGACCGTCCACTCTGCTTATATAGTGAGTGTCTATGTAGATGGTTCTGGAAATATGGTACTGGTTAAGAATCCGACCATTACCAACATACCTAAGAAATCAAGTTATAAACCAAAAGCCATTGAAAGTGAGGGGACGGTTGATTCCATTACAACCAATGAAATCAATGAGTTTTTAACGACGTTCTTCAAGCTCTATCCTACAGCGACAGCCAGTGAACTTTCCTACTATGTGAATGACGGGATATTAAAACCAATCGGAAAAGAGTACATCTTTCAAGAACTGGTAAATCCTATTCACAATCGTAAGGATAATCAAGTCACGGTATCGCTGACAGTGGAGTATATCGACCAGCAGACCAAAGCAACGCAGGTATCTCAATTTGATTTGGTACTTGAAAAGAACGGGAGTAATTGGAAGATTATAGAATAACAAATATTGGTACATTATTACAGCTATTTTGTAATCACGTACTCTCTTTGATAAAAAATTGGAGATTCCTTGACAAATATGCTCTTACGTGCTATTATTTAAGTATCTATTTAAAAGGAGTTAATAAATATGCGGCAAGGTATTCTTAAATAAACTGTCAATTTGATAGTGGGAACAAATAATTGGATGTCCTTTTTTAGGAGGGCTTAGTTTTTTGTACCCAGTTTAAGAATACCTTTATCATGTGATTCTAAAGTATCCGGAGAATATCTGTATGCTTTGTATGCCTATGGTTATGCATAAAAATCCCAGTGATAAGAGTATTTATCACTGGGATTTTTATGCCCTTTTGGGCTTTTGAATGGAGGAAAATCACATGAAAATTATTAATATTGGAGTTTTAGCTCATGTTGATGCAGGAAAAACTACCTTAACAGAAAGCTTATTATATAACAGTGGAGCGATTACAGAATTAGGAAGCGTGGACAAAGGTACAACGAGGACGGATAATACGCTTTTAGAACGTCAGAGAGGAATTACAATTCAGACAGGAATAACCTCTTTTCAGTGGGAAAATACGAAGGTGAACATCATAGACACGCCAGGACATATGGATTTCTTAGCAGAAGTATATCGTTCATTATCAGTTTTAGATGGGGCAATTCTACTGATTTCTGCAAAAGATGGCGTACAAGCACAAACTCGTATATTATTTCATGCACTTAGGAAAATGGGGATTCCCACAATCTTTTTTATCAATAAGATTGACCAAAATGGAATTGATTTATCAACGGTTTATCAGGATATTAAAGAGAAACTTTCTGCCGAAATTGTAATCAAACAGAAGGTAGAACTGTATCCTAATATGTGTGTGACGAACTTTACCGAATCTGAACAATGGGATACGGTAATAGAGGGAAACGATGACCTTTTAGAGAAATATATGTCCGGTAAATCATTAGAAGCATTGGAACTCGAACAAGAGGAAATCAGAAGATTTCAGAATTGCTCCTTGTACCCTGTTTATCATGGAAGCGCAAAAAGCAACATAGGGATTGAGCAGCTTATAGAAGTGATAACGAATAAATTTTATTCATCAACATACAGAAAGAAGTCTGAACTTTGCGGAAATGTCTTCAAAATTGAATATTCGGAAGAAAGACAACGTCTTGCATATGTACGCCTTTATGGCGGAATCCTGCATTTGCGGGATTCGGTTAGAATATCGGAAAAGGAAAAAATAAAAATTACAGAAATGTATACTTCAATAAATGGTGAATTATGTAAAATTGATAAGGCTTATTCCGGGGAAATTGTTATTTTGCAAAATGAGTTTTTGAAGCTAAATAGTGTTCTTGGAGATACAAAGCTATTGCCACAGAGAGAGAGAATTGAAAATCCGCTCCCTCTGCTGCAAACAACTGTTGAACCGAGCAAACCTCAACAAAGGGAAATGTTACTTGATGCCCTTTTAGAAATCTCCGACAGTGACCCGCTTCTACGATATTACGTGGATTCTACGACACATGAAATTATACTTTCTTTCTTAGGGAAAGTACAAATGGAAGTGATTAGTGCACTGTTGCAAGAAAAGTATCATGTGGAGATAGAACTAAAAGAGCCTACAGTCATTTATATGGAGAGACCGTTAAAAAATGCAGAATATACCATTCACATCGAAGTGCCGCCAAATCCTTTCTGGGCTTCCATTGGTTTATCTGTATCACCGCTTCCGTTGGGAAGTGGAATGCAGTATGAGAGCTCGGTTTCTCTTGGATACTTAAATCAATCATTTCAAAATGCAGTTATGGAAGGGATACGCTATGGTTGCGAACAAGGATTATATGGTTGGAATGTGACGGATTGTAAAATCTGTTTTAAGTATGGCTTATACTATAGCCCTGTTAGTACCCCAGCAGATTTTCGGATGCTTGCTCCTATTGTATTGGAACAAGTCTTAAAAAAAGCTGGAACAGAATTGTTAGAGCCATATCTTAGTTTTAAAATTTATGCGCCACAGGAATATCTTTCACGAGCATACAACGATGCTCCTAAATATTGTGCGAACATCGTAGACACTCAATTGAAAAATAATGAGGTCATTCTTAGTGGAGAAATCCCTGCTCGGTGTATTCAAGAATATCGTAGTGATTTAACTTTCTTTACAAATGGACGTAGTGTTTGTTTAACAGAGTTAAAAGGGTACCATGTTACTACCGGTGAACCTGTTTGCCAGCCCCGTCGTCCAAATAGTCGGATAGATAAAGTACGATATATGTTCAATAAAATAACTTAGTGTATTTTATGTTGTTATATAAATATGGTTTCTTGTTAAATAAGATGAAATATTTTTTAATAAAGATTTGAATTAAAGTGTAAAGGAGGAGATAGTTATTATAAACTACAAGTGGATATTGTGTCCTGTATGTGGAAATAAAACACGATTAAAGATAAGGGAAGATACTGAATTAAAAAAATTCCCCCTCTATTGTCCGAAATGCAGACAAGAAAATTTAATTGAAATAAAGCAGTTCAAAGTAACTGTGATTACAGAGCCAGACGCAAAGACGCAGAGCCGATAAAATGAGATTAATACAATCTCATTTTATCGGCTCTTTCCGTTATGTATGGATTCTTTTAATTAGTCTTCGATGTTTCTTGCTTCGTTGATACCGCTGGCTAAAGATTCCATTAAGGATAGTTCTTTGTCTGTAAAGCTATCCATGTATTTCTCTATCTGTAATCGTCGGGTGCTTTTTACCAAGTTATTAGCAGGTAGGGGTCCCGAGCGCCTACGAGGAATTTGTATCGATAAGAAATAGATTTAAAAATTTCGCTGTTATTTTGTACATTTAACTTGACGGTGACATCTCTCTATTGTGAGTTATTAGTGGTACAGTTTTCAACCGTTTTAATTATAAAAAAGTGGTGCATTTTTAAATTGGCACAAACAGGTAACGGTTATTGCAGGTGTATTTCTTATCTATGGGTTTAACATGGATTTTATCATTAAAATCATGAGTATTGTCCGAGAGTGATTGGTCTTGCGTATGGTTAACCCTAAAGTTATGGAAATAAGACTTAGAAGCAAACTTAAGAGTGTGTTGATTGTGCATTATCTTAAAATTTTGTATAATAGGAATTGAAGTTAAATTAGATGCTAAAAATTTGTAATTAAGAAGGAGGGATTCGTCATGTTGGTATTCCAAATGCGTAATGTAGATAAAACATCTACTGTTTTGAAACAGACTAAAAACAGTGATTACGCAGATAAATAAATACGTTAGATTAATTCCTACCAGTGACTAATCTTATGACTTTTTAAACAGATAACTAAAATTACAAACAAATCGTTTAACTTCTGTATTTATTTATAGATGTAATCACTTCAGGAGTGATTACATGAACAAAAATATAAAATATTCTCAAAACTTTTTAACGAGTGAAAAAGTACTCAACCAAATAATAAAACAATTGAATTTAAAAGAAACCGATACCGTTTACGAAATTGGAACAGGTAAAGGGCATTTAACGACGAAACTGGCTAAAATAAGTAAACAGGTAACGTCTATTGAATTAGACAGTCATCTATTCAACTTATCGTCAGAAAAATTAAAACTGAACATTCGTGTCACTTTAATTCACCAAGATATTCTACAGTTTCAATTCCCTAACAAACAGAGGTATAAAATTGTTGGGAATATTCCTTACCATTTAAGCACACAAATTATTAAAAAAGTGGTTTTTGAAAGCCATGCGTCTGACATCTATCTGATTGTTGAAGAAGGATTCTACAAGCGTACCTTGGATATTCACCGAACACTAGGGTTGCTCTTGCACACTCAAGTCTCGATTCAGCAATTGCTTAAGCTGCCAGCGGAATGCTTTCATCCTAAACCAAAAGTAAACAGTGTCTTAATAAAACTTACCCGCCATACCACAGATGTTCCAGATAAATATTGGAAGCTATATACGTACTTTGTTTCAAAATGGGTCAATCGAGAATATCGTCAACTGTTTACTAAAAATCAGTTTCATCAAGCAATGAAACACGCCAAAGTAAACAATTTAAGTACCGTTACTTATGAGCAAGTATTGTCTATTTTTAATAGTTATCTATTATTTAACGGGAGGAAATAATTCTATGAGTCGCTTTTGTAAATTTGGAAAGTTACACGTTACTAAAGGGAATGTAGATAAATTATTAGGTATACTACTGACAGCTTCCAAGGAGCTAAAGAGGTCCCTAGCGCCTACGGGGAATTTGTATCGATAAGGAATAGATTTAAAAATTTCGCTGTTATTTTGTACAATAAGGATAAATTTGAATGGTACCATAAACGACCGTTTATGGTACCTTTTCATTTTCCTGCTTTTTCTAAATGTTTTTTAAGTAAATCAAGTACCAAAATCCGTTCCTTTTTCATAGTTCCTATATAGTTATACTTAATGAGTTATGGTACATTTAAATTATAAAATTAAGGAGGTTTTTTTATGATTTTTGGCTATGCTCGAGTGAGTACGGATGATCAAAATCTTAGTTTACAAATTGATGCACTTACTCATTATGGAATTGATAAATTATTTCAAGAAAAAGTAACTGGTGCGAAAAAAGACCGACCGCAATTAGAAGAAATGATCAACCTACTACGTGAAGGAGATTCTGTTGTCATTTACAAGTTAGATCGAATTTCACGATCAACTAAACATTTGATTGAACTTTCTGAATTATTTGAAGAACTTAGTGTCAATTTTATATCTATTCAAGATAACGTAGATACTTCAACGTCTATGGGAAGATTCTTTTTCCGAGTTATGGCTAGTTTAGCAGAACTGGAACGGGATATTATTATTGAACGAACTAACTCTGGTCTTAAGGCAGCCAGAGTCCGAGGAAAAAAAGGGGGCCGTCCAAGTAAAGGTAAGCTATCAATTGATTTAGCTTTAAAAATGTATGACAGCAAAGAGTATTCTATTCGTCAAATTCTTGATGCCTCTAAATTAAGCAAAACAACCTTTTACCGTTACCTCAATAAAAGGAATGCTTAAGATATGGCTATGAAAAGAATTTTAACTACTTCACAGCGTGAACAACTTCTTTCTGTAGACCACTTATCAGAAGAGGATTTTAAAGCGTATTTTAGTTTTTCTGATTATGATCTGGAGGTTATTAATCAACACCGTGGAAAGGTCAATAAACTAGGATTTGCGATACAACTTTGTTTGGCCCGGTATCCTGGGTGTTCTTTAAGTAATTGGCCGATTAAATCAACCAGACTAACTTCTTATGTGAGTCGACAGCTCCATCTTGATGCAATTGATTTAAATTCATATGATCATAGAAATACACGTGCAAATCACTTCAACGAGATCTTAGAAGTATTCAACTATCATCGATTCGGTAGTGCTAATACACAAAAACAGTTAATAGAATATTTAATTGAACTAGCTTTAGAAAATGATGACTCTATCTATCTAATGAAAAAAACAATTGATTTCTTAACTCGAAAAAGAATTATTTTTCCATCTATAGCTACACTTGAAGACATTATAAGCCGCTGTCGAGATAAAGCAGAAAACAACTTATTTTCAATATTACTCTGTTCATTAACAGATATACAAATTGAAAAACTAGAGAGTTTGTTTCAAATTTATGAAGAGACGAAAATAACTAAACTCGCTTGGCTAAAAGACATTCCAGGTAAGGCAAATCCAGAAAGCTTTATGAGTATTTGTAAAAAAGTGGAAGTGATTGCTTCCATGGGACTCGGGACAATTAATGTCTCCCATATTAATCGGAACAGGTTTCTTCAGCTAGCTAGACTAGGGGAAAATTATGATGCATATGACTTCTCCCGTTTTGAGCTTGAAAAAAGATACTCTTTACTTATTGCTTTTTTAGTCAATCATCATCAATATCTGATCGATCAACTGATTGAGATTAATGACCGCATTTTAGCAAGTATTAAACGCAAAGGGACACGTGATTCACAAGAACAGTTAAAAGAAAAAGGAAAATTGGCTACTAAAAAATTGGAACATTATGCTTCTTTAATTGATGCTCTTCACTTTGCAAAAGATAATGATAGTAATCCTTTTGACGAAATTGAACGAATCATGCCTTGGGAAGATTTAGTACAAGATGGAGAAGAAGCTAAAAAAATTACAGGTAATAAAAATCATGGCTATTTAGAAATGGTTCGAAATAAAGCTAATTACCTCCGAAGATACACGCCAATGTTATTGAGGACCCTTTCGTTCAAAGCAACTCCGGCAGCAAATCCAGTCCTCATGGCCCTAACTCAACTAACTGATTTACACAATAGTGGTAAAAGAAAAATACCGGCAGATACTTCTACTGATTTTGTGAGTAAAAAATGGAAAAGCCTTGTTCGGCCAGAAGAGGGGAAAATAGATCGGTCTTACTATGAGTTAGTAGCTTTCACCGAGCTAAAGAACAATATTCGATCAGGAGATATTTCAGTTGAAGGAAGTATGATCCATCGAAATATTGATGATTACTTAGTTGATTTATCTGCTTGTATTGATTCAGAAACTATTCCAGACACGTTTGAGGACTATTTAAAGGATCGGGAAATAATTTTAGATTTACAGCTTCAATTTTATTCGACAGTTGATAAGAGAATTTCAAGAGCAAACCTTAAAAAGTTGGAAAAAGTTACACCTAGCGAAGCAGAAATATATAGAAAAAAACTTTATTCAATAATTCCTAAGATAAGGCTTAGTGATCTTTTAATTGAGGTGGACAGTTGGACCAACTTTTCACAAGAATTTAGTCATGATTCTACAGGGAAACCGCCGAGTGAACAAGAAAGAAAAATTATTTTTGCTGCTTTGCTGGGTTTAGGGATGAATATTGGTCTTGAAAAAATGGCCCAATCAACTCCTGGAATTTCTTATTCTCAGTTAGCCAATGCCAAACAATGGCGCTTTTATAAAGAAGCTCTGACTCGTGCTCAATCTGTTTTGGTTAATTATCAGTTAAAGCTTCCTGTTGCAGACTTTTGGGGTGAAGGAAAAACCACTGCTTCAGACGGAATGCGCGTCCCAGTGGGCGTCTCAGCTCTAAAATCCGATGTTAATCCACATTACAAAAGTATGGAAAAAGGAGCTACAATGATTCGATCAATAAATGATAGGCATACGACTCATCATATCGAGGTTGCTTCAACTAATACAAGGGAAGCTACTCATACCCTTGATGGCCTACTTTATCATGAAACAGATCTAGATATTGAGGAACATTTTACTGATACAAATGGGTATTCTGATCAGGTGTTTGGAATGACCGCATTACTAGGCTTTGATTTTGAACCTCGCATCAGAAATATAAAAAAATCACAATTATTTTCTATCAAATCACCTTCCTACTACCCTAACTTATCAGAAGATATAAGCGGAAAAATCAATGTAAAAATTATTGAAGAAAACTATGATGAAATTAAACGAATCGCCTATTCGATTCAAACAGGAAAAGTATCTAGTTCTTTACTATTAGGAAAGCTAGGCTCATACGCACGTAAGAATAGAGTAGCTCTTGCACTGAGAGAACTAGGTCGCATTGAAAAGAGCATTTTTATGATAGATTATATTACAGATAGTGAGCTACGGCGAAGGATCACTCATGGACTAAATAAGACAGAAGCGATTAATGCTTTAGCTAGAGAACTATTTTTTGGGCGACGCGGAAAATTTATGGAGCGCGATATTCGCCGACAACTTCAAAGTGCTAGTGCGCTTAATGTGTTAATAAATGCAATAAGTATATGGAACGCCGTCTACTTACAAGCAGCTTATAATTATCTCGTCAAAATAGATCCCGAAGTAACTAAGTATATGAAGCATGTATCTCCTATTAATTGGGAGCATATCACTTTTCTTGGAGAGTATAAATTTGACTTGTTATCTATTCCTAAACACTTAAGAGAATTGAATATAAAAAATAAATAGGCCTTGAAACATTGGTTTAGTGGGAATTTGTACCCCTTATCGATACAAATTCCCACTAAGCGCTCGGGACCCCAGGTAAGAAAAATTCATCAACGGAAACATGAAGTAACGATACAAGGTCATAAAGAACTTGTATGCTGGGGTGTTGCCCTTTATTTTCAATATTAGTTAAGTACCGTGGGTCAATTTCAATCAATGCTCCCACTTGTTCACGAGTTAAACCTCGTTTCAATCGAGCTTCTTTAATGGCTAAACCAAAGGCTCTAAAATCATATTTATCTTCTTTTTTACGCATAGTAGACCACCTCTATACATTTTATTGTTCCTACTGAATTAAAAACAGGTATAGAAAAACGTGTTATATGGTTTATAGGTTTATATTTAATAAAAAGCACTACTAAACGCCAATAAAAAAAACCGTTATATGGTAGTGCTATTTACGCTGTTAAAATATTGTATATTACTTCCAAATGGCGGTTTGTTGGAGGTCAACGTCGCCATGAAGTACATCATATACAATAAATTTCCTTACATTGGGTTCTTGTCAAAAAAAGTCGTCTATCTGCAATAGATAAGTACGTCCACCAATGTGGTTTTATAAATCATATAGATAGAATAACAGAAGCATGTAAACAGAGAAATAAATCTGTTTATATGCTTTTTTGGCTATTCAGAACTTTTTTACAAAGTTTATTTATCAGTAATGCAACAAATCCCCCTTTCACATTGGGACTAAGAGTGAAAGGAGATAAACGAGCAAGGCTCACTTCCTTTCCTAGACAGAAAGGGGGTGAGAAACATGAAACCATCTTCTTTTCAGACCACAATAGAAAATCAGTTTGACTATATCTGTAAACGTGCTATGGAAGACGAGCGAAAGAATTATATGCTTTATCTTTCAAGGATTGCAAAGCGTGAGGTGTCCTTTTCGGATGTTGGCGATTATCTTGTTAGCCAGTTTGCGACAACAGATAACTATTCAACTGACTTTCAGATTTTTACACTCAATGGGTTATCAGTAGGCGTTGAAAATGATTTGTTGAGTGAAGCATTACGTGAGTTGCCAGACAAGAAACGTGAAATTCTACTGCTGTTTTACTTTATGGACATGAGCGATTCAGAAATTGCAGACCTGTTGAAATTGAACCGTTCTACTGTCTATCGGCATAGAACCAGTGGACTAGCCTTAATTAAAAAGTTTATGGAGGAATTTGAAGAATGAAAACACAATATCCTATGATTCCCTTTCCTCTCATTGTAAAGGCAACAGATGGCGATACAGAAGCGATTAACCAGATTCTACATCATTACAGAGGGTACATAACGAAGCGTTCCCTACGACTTATGAAAGATGAATATGGCAATCAAAGTATGGTCGTTGATGAAGTCTTACGTGGAAGAATGGAAACCAGACTGATTACAAAGATTTTGTCATTTGAAATTAAGTAATATCCTCTCTCCTTTCGTGGAAGCGTGCTAAACCATTCCACGCTTCCCGAACAGGGAGGTTTGTTATTCCACCAAAGCATATTGAGCTTTCAATGTGTTTTGATAGGCTAACGAGCCATTGTTCTTTGAAAACTGAATAAAAGTAATCGAATACGTTTCGATAAGAAAAGAGCCAACGGAACTAACCGCCATGACCTATCTTATAAAGATAGCGAGCGATTCATGTTAGTGATCCGAGAAGCAATCTTTAGCAGGATTGCCTGCAACGACATTCTTATCGTGATAATGATACTCCCATACAGTCAATAGTCCGAGCGTGATAAAACCGTCGCAGGCAATGAGTATGGCTACATGAGAACCATGCAGGGGTGGAACTCCCGTGAGCTTTGCTAAAGCTGTTCGATTGCTGGTAAAACAACTTTTATGAAATCCAAATAAGTGATTTGGAAAGGAGGATTTTATGAAGCAGACTGACATTCCTATTTGGGAACGTTATACCCTAACCATTGAAGAAGCGTCAAAATATTTTCGTATTGGCGAAAACAAGCTACGACGCTTGGCAGAGGAAAATAAAAATGCAAATTGGCTGATTATGAATGGCAATCGTATTCAGATTAAACGAAAACAATTTGAAAAAATTATAGATACATTGGACGCAATCTAGCGTCGCCAAAGGGTCTTGTATATGATAAAATAGTATTAAGTCGTATCAAGGCTCTTTCCATAAAGGAAAGGAGCAAATGCCATGTCAGAAAAAAGACGTGACAATAAAGGTCGAATCTTAAAGACTGGAGAGAGCCAACGAAAAGACGGAAGATACTTATACAAATATATAGATTCATTTGGAGAACCGCAATTTGTTTACTCGTGGAAACTTGTGGCTACAGACCGAGTACCAGCAGGAAAGCGTGATTGTATCTCACTTAGAGAGAAAATCGCAGAGTTACAGAAAGACATTCATGATGGTATTGATGTTGTAGGAAAGAAAATGACACTCTGCCAGCTTTACGCAAAACAGAACGCTCAAAGACCAAAGGTTAGAAAAAACACTGAAACTGGACGCAAATATCTTATGGATATTTTGAAGAAAGACAAGTTAGGTGTAAGAAGTATTGACAGTATTAAGCCATCAGACGCTAAAGAATGGGCTATTAGAATGAGTGAAAATGGTTATGCTTATCAAACCATCAATAACTACAAACGTTCTTTAAAGGCTTCATTCTATATTGCTATACAAGATGATTGTGTTCGGAAGAATCCATTTGACTTTCAACTGAAAGCAGTTCTTGATGATGATACTGTCCCTAAGACCGTACTAACAGAAGAACAGGAAGAAAAACTGTTAGCCTTTGCAAAAGCTGATAAAACCTACAGCAAAAATTATGATGAAATTCTGATACTCTTAAAAACAGGTCTTCGTATTTCAGAGTTTGGTGGTTTGACACTTCCAGATTTAGATTTTGAGAATCGTCTTGTCAATATAGACCATCAGCTATTGAGAGATACTGAAATTGGGTACTACATTGAAACACCAAAGACCAAAAGTGGCGAACGTCAAGTTCCTATGGTTGAAGAAGCCTATCAAGCATTTAAGCGAGTGTTAGCGAATCGAAAGAATGATAAGCGTGTTGAGATTGATGGATATAGTGATTTCCTCTTTCTTAATAGAAAGAACTATCCAAAAGTGGCAAGTGATTACAACGGCATGATGAAAGGTCTTGTTAAGAAATACAATAAGTATAACGAGGATAAATTGCCACACATCACTCCACATAGTTTGCGACATACATTCTGTACCAACTATGCAAATGCAGGAATGAATCCAAAGGCATTACAGTACATTATGGGACATGCTAATATAGCCATGACGCTGAACTATTACGCACATGCAACATTCGATTCTGCAATGGCAGAAATGAAACGCTTGAATAAAGAGAAGCAACAGGAGCGTCTTGTTGCTTAGTAGTACAAATGAATTTACTACTTATTTACCACTTCTGACAGCTAAGACATGAGGAAATATGCAAAGAAACGTGAAGTATCTTCCTACAGTAAAAATACTCGAAAGCACATAGAATAAGGCTTTACGAGCATTTAAGAAAATATAAAAAGATAATTAGAAATTTATACTTTGTTTATTTGAAAAAACAGTAAGAAAGCGTAAAAAATCAATTCCTGTACTAGCGTGTAATTGAAATTTTTTAGTTTTGGCGTTAGAACTGTTTCCTCAGTCCTAGCCCCTTCTCTTTTTGATAAGTATGCTTGGCGGAAAGTAGTTTGTAAATGATTCTGAGAATCTTATGAGCATAAGCAATGACGGCCTTCATCTTGCTTACTCTTTGGGAAATTCTATTATAAAAAAAAGAAAAAGCTGGATCCTTGGAATGTGCTGCAATTAATCCCGACATGGTCAAAGCCTGTTTTATTTAGCGATTTCCTTGCGTGATGTGTGAGGATTTTTTAATGCCAGCACTATAGGCTAAACATCTTTTTCTGTCATGAGTTAGCAGGCTCTGCCTGATTAGAGTTTTACATGTAATCTATTTTAATAGTAATGTTTTATCATTTTCAGGAGAACGCAGTTTTGGCTCGTTCTCTTTTTTGTTGTGATACTTCTTTCAAGGAATATTTGGTAGGATTGGAGTGAAAAAAGATTAACTAAGAAAGAAGGAAGTATATGGAAGCCATTTATCAACGTGATTCGGATCAAGATGGACTGACTGACGCTCAAGAATTTGCGCTAGGAACCAATCCTCTTAGCGCAGATTCTGATGGTGATGGTCGTTCAGATTTAGTGGAAATAGAAGAAGGAACCAATCCCTTAGAAAAGGATTTACAAGACATAGACCAAACAAGTATCACTGAACCGTCCTCAGTATTTATGGAAATGAAACAAAAGATTTCAGATATGATGGAGAGTCACTACAAGGAATTTATACAGGCTCTGATTAGTATTGAAACAGGGATTGAAAACCAACAAGACCTAGAAGACTTATATACTTACTACATGAGAACGGATGCCGTTTCTCTTTTATCTAGTGATTTAGAAACCAGTCCTCAAGAGGTTGAAATGGAGATAGAGTTGTAGGGGAATCATGTGATTCTCCTATTTTCGTATAGATGAAAGGAGCGAGTATGGAAGTAATGCAATTATTGGCTATGTTTCGTGGAACGATTCCAAAAGATAGGGAGAAAATGGACCTATTTCTTCGTTATCAAGCGCAACATTTTGATGAGAAATGGCAGGACTTGGTAGAGAGTTTTTTGGCTGAAGAGGGCAAGATAGAAGAGATACCTCATGTCTATTCGTTTCATCAAGATATTATTTCTTTCCTAGAGGCCAGTTCTGAAAATAATGACCAAGATTTAGAAAGTTACACAAGAAGTTTTGGACAAGCGGGTCTAGATAAATTATCTCAATTAAGTAATTTTGAGAAAAACTTGGTGCTAGAAGTCGCAACCTATAACCTTTCCACTCGATTTTACATCCAATCTGAAAAAGAGAAGCTAACACCATTAAGTGAGCTTGTATTTCATCAAAATCAGGATGTCAATTTGGTCAATGTCTATCGGGTTGCGAATAATCTATCTGACCGTATTAGTAGAGATATAGAGGAGTTTCTTCTAATGGTTGATTCCAAAGAACTAACAAAAGAGGTTCTTGAGATTCATTTTGAAGAAAAAGAAGGAGATGTTCTAGCCTATTTGGGTTCAGAATTGATGGCTACTTTAGATACTGTTACGAATCTTGTCCATCATGAAGAAAACTACACACAACTCCCACTGACACAAAAGCTGAAGATTATTGCTCACTTTGATGAGGTAAAGGCTATAAGAGAAAAGTCTAAGCAAGTAGAGGGAGCAGTCTTACCTTTAGATAATATTGACCAGGTAGAAGAAAATGTGGAAGTTCATTCCCTATCTAAAGTAGATAAAATTGTAGAAGAAGCTTTGAGGGAATATCCGATTGGTTCACAAGTAAGTTATAAAGGACAAGTATTTCAGTTGGTTTCGATTGAAAATGCACAGTTAAATGACTTAGTTCGCCTAGAGCTATTCAATGATTCCAACCAGTTATTTGAAGAGAATCCTATCTTATACTTGAACAGTTTGGAAGAGATTGAACAAGTATTGTCTCTTGTAGAACTTGAAAAAGAAGATTCAGAGATTGAGATTGATTCATCAAGTGAAAGTCAGGAAATAGATTTGTTTTCCTACCTGGAAGAAGAAAATGAAAAGGATAAGGAAACAGAAACGCTTATTGTAGGCATAGAAGAGACGGAAGTCCCCGTTCAAGATTTTGTTTTTCCAGATGATTTAGAGGACTTTTATCCTAAGACAAATCGAGAAAAAATTGAAACGAATATCGCCGCAATTGAACTTGTTAAAAGATTAGAAAAAGAGGGACGACAAGCGAATCCAGAAGAACAAGAGCTACTAGCCAAGTATGTCGGCTGGGGTGGTCTTGCCAATGAATTTTTTGATGAACTCAATCCAAAGTATGAATCAGAACGTTTAACTCTTAAGAGTTTAGTAAGTAAATCAGAATACTCCACTATGAAACAAAGTTCTCTCACAGCCTATTATACAGATCCAATGATTATTCGCCAGATTTGGCAAAAATTACTGGATGATGGTTTTGAGGGAGGAAGGATATTAGATCCTTCTATGGGGACTGGGAACTTCTTTGCGGCGATGCCTAGAAGTATACGAGCTAAATCAGAGCTCTATGGGGTTGAATTAGACAGTGTGACTGGCGCAATCGCAAAACAACTCCACCCTAATACCCATATTGAAGTGCGAGGATTTGAAGAAGTTCCCTATCAAAATAATAGTTTTGATTTAGTCTTAACGAATGTTCCATTTGGAAATTTTCGCATTGCCGATAAAAACTATGATAAACCTTATATGATTCATGATTACTTTGTCAAACACTCACTTGATTTAGTAAGAGACGGAGGACAAGTGTCGATTATCTCATCTATCGGGACAATGGATAAGCGGACAGATAATGTCTTACAAGAGATTAAAACCAACACTCATTTTTTAGGGGGAGTTCGTTTGCCGGATACGGCCTTTAAAAAGATTGCAGGTACTCGAGTGACCACAGACCTCCTCTTCTTTCAAAAGGATCAAGCAAAGAAACTTAATGAGGAGGAACTTGTCTTTAGTGGCTCTATTCCCTTTGAAGATGATAAGCGTGTCTGGATCAATCCATATTTTGATGGGAAATACAATACACAAGTTTTGGGCCAATATGAGGTACGTAATTTTAATGGAGGAACTCTCAATGTTAAGGGGGTATCAGAAACATTAGCTACTGACATTATGGAAGCGTTAGAAAATGTAGAAGCACCTAAACACATTTACAATTCTTTGAAAGCACCTGTTTTTATCCAAGAAGAAGTGGATAATTCTATTCCAAGTCGTATACGTGAGGACTTAGCGCTCTATTCTTTTGGATATGAGGGAAATCAAATTTATTACCGAGATACGCATGGTATTCGGAAAAGTTCAAAAGTAGACGAAATTAGTTATTATGTAGATGAGAAGGGAGATTTTAAAGCTTGGGACAGTTCTTTGTCTGAACATAAAATAGACCGATTCGTGCAACTTCATTTGACAGATGAGGAAGCACTAGATGTTTACAAGTCAGAAGAAGCGAGTAAAAGAGGGAAATATAAGGGACTGTTCAAAAAAACTGTCTTTTATGAAAGTCCTTTATCGGATAAGGATATTAGTCGCATTAAGGGCATGGTTGATTTGAGAGAGACCTATCAATCCTTAATTGAAATTCAACGTCATCAAGATTATAGTCGGACAGATTTTCAGGTGTTACTTAGTAAACTCAATCATGACTATGACCGCTTTGTAAGTCAATTTGGATACTTGAATGCCTCCGTTAACCGGAACTTATTTGATAGTGACGATAAGTATTCTTTACTAGCAAGTTTAGAAGATGAATACATTGATTCTAAAGACCAGAAAGTAAAATATAAAAAATCTTTAGCCTTTGAGAAAGCATTGGTTAGGCCAGAGAGAGTGATTGCAAGAGTTTCAACGGCTCTAGATGCCTTAAACTCTAGTTTATCGGATGGTAGAGGGGTTGATTTAGACTATATGGTATCAATTTATCCCGAACATAGCCAAGCTGCTATTTTAGATGAGTTAGGTGAGCAGATTTTAATAGATCCAGAAAGCTATTTAAGAGGAGAAAGAAAATATCTTTCTAAGAACCAGTTTTTATCAGGAGACATTCTCAACAAGATAGAAGTAGTTCAACTATTAGTGGAGGAAAACAACCAAGAATATGATTGGAACCATGCTTTAGATTTGTTAGAATCTGTTCGCCCTCCACGGATTCATCTGGCAGATATTGAGTTTAAAATAGGGTCACGTTGGATTCCTCAATCCGTTTATGGTAAATTTGCCTTTGAATGTTTTACCAATCGTGAATTTGAATTGTCTTCGCCTGATGTTGAACAAGTCATTGAAGTGAATCCTGTCGATGGCCAAGTTCATTTAAGGACATCATTTGCTTATCGCTATCCAAGTGCTAAAGATAGTAGTCTTGGAGTCAGTGGGTCACGTTATGATACAGGAAGAAAGATTTTTGAGAATTTACTAAATTCAAACCAACCGACGATTACCATGACTGTTACGGAAGGAGAAAAGAAAAAGACCATCACAGATTTGGAAAAAACCTCTGTTCTAAGAGCAAAAGAGCAGCATTTACAAGAGCTCTTTCAAGACTTTGTCTCACGGTATCCAGAAGTCCAACAAGTCATTGAGGAAAGCTATAATCGTCTTTATAATCGAACGGTTAGTCGAGAGTATGACGGTAGCCATCTAGTCATTGATGGCTTGGCACAAAACATCAGTCTTCGTCCTCACCAAGAGAATGCCATTCAAAGAATCGTAGAAGAAAAAAGAGCCTTATTAGCTCATGAGGTAGGTTCAGGAAAGACCTTGACCATGCTTGGTGCTGGGTTTAAATTAAAGGAGTTAGGGATGGTTCATAAGCCCTTGTATGTGGTGCCTTCTAGTTTGTCTGCTCAATTTGGCCAAGAAATCATGAAATTTTTCCCTACTAAAAAAGTCTTTGTGACCACTAAGAAAGATTTTGTGAAGGCGAGAAGAAAACAATTTGTGTCACGTATTATTACAGGAGATTACGATGCTATTGTCATTGGGGATTCTCAATTTGAAAAAATCCCTGTCAGTAAGGAAAGACAGATGAACTATATAGAGGATAAACTCAATGAACTACGAGAGATTAAAACACATTCTGAAAATAAGTATACCGTTAAAGAAGCAGAGCAATCAATAAGTGGTCTAGAGAAACAATTGGAAGAACTCCAACGTTTTAATCGTGATAGTTTTATTGATTTTGAGAACTTAGGAATTGATTTTCTCTTTGTGGATGAAGCACATCACTTTAAAAATATTCGTCCAATTACTGGACTTGGGAATGTAGCAGGGATTACTAATACAACTTCTAAGAAGAATGTGGATATGGAAATGAAGGTTCGACAGATTCAGGAAGAACATGATTTTAAAAATATTGTCTTTGCGACAGGAACACCTGTTTCCAATTCTATTAGTGAGTTATATACTATGATGAACTATATTCAACCCGATATCTTAAAACGCTATCAAGTTGATTATTTTGACTCTTGGGTAGGTGCTTTTGGAGAAATTCAAAACTCGATGGAATTAGCTCCTACAGGTGATAAGTACCAACCTAAGAAACGATTTAAAAAGTTTGTCAATCTACCTGAGTTGATGAAAATCTATAAAGAAACAGCCGACATTCAAACACAAGATATGTTGGATTTACCTGTTCCAGAAGCTCATATTATCCCTATTGAGAGTGAGTTAACTGAAAACCAGAAACTCTATCTAGAAGAATTGGTTATGAGGTCAGATGCGGTCAAATGTGGAACAGTTGATCCGAGCCAGGATAACATGTTAAAGATAACAGGTGAAGCACGGAAACTAGCTATTGATATGCGTTTATTGGACTCTAGTTATAGTCTAGCAGACAATCATAAACTGCTTCAGGTAGTGGATAATGTTGAGAGAATTTATCGTGAGGGAATGGAAAATAAGGCTACTCAGATGATTTTTTCAGATATTGGCACACCTAAGAAAAAGGATAATGGCTTTGATGTTTATTCTGAAATAAAGGCTTTATTAGTTGATAGAGGAATCCCTAGTAAGGAAATTGCCTTTGTACATGATGCCAATAGTGATGAAAAGAAGAATAGCTTGTCTCGAAAGGTCAATGCAGGAGAGGTGCGGATTCTTCTTGCCTCAACTGAAAAAGGAGGAACAGGTTTAAATGTTCAGAGCAAGATGAAAGCAGTTCATCACCTGGATGTACCGTGGAGACCAAGTGACATTCAGCAACGCAATGGACGTATTATCCGACAGGGAAATGAAAACAAGGAAGTGGATATTTACCACTACATTACCAAAGGTTCATTTGATAATTATCTATGGGCAACTCAGGAGAACAAACTTCGTTATATTAAGCAGATTATGACTTCTAAGGAGCCGATTCGTGCTGCAGAAGATATTGATGAGCAGACCATGACAGCTTCTGATTTTAAGGCACTAGCAACAGGTAATCCTTATCTCAAATATAAGATGGAACTAGAGAATGATCTAACTCTATTAGAAAATCAAAGACGCGCCTTTCAACGCAGCAAGGATCACTATCGTCATACAATCTCTTACTGTGAAGAAAATATACCTATTCTTGAGAAACGATTAAGCAAGTATGAAGGCGACATTCAACAGTCTGAAATGTCGAAAGACCAGGCATTTTCTATGACGGTAGGTAAGCAAGCTTTTGATCAACGAGCTGAGGCAGGGGAATCTCTACACCGTCTTATCCGTCATAATCAAGCTGACAGCAAAGAATTTCGTACCCTAGCAAACTATCGAGGATTTGACATTAAAATGCTTAGTCTTCCAATAAATCAACCTCTTCCTGAAACCTTCTCTGTTAAGATTGTAGGAGAAAATCAATATTCTGTCAGTTTAGATTTGTATTCTCCTTTGGGGACGATTCAAAGGCTTCAGCATACGATTGATCACATCAAGGAGGATCAAGTGAAAACTCAGAACTTATTGGATGAATTAAAGGATAAATGGACTACTGCTAGAGTAGAAATTGAGAAAAATTTTCCAAAGGAAGAGGATTATCAAACTAAAAAGGCCGAATACGATGTACTCGCGCCATTGATTGAAACAGAAACAGATTTAGATATTATTGATCAGGCCCTAAGACAATTCCACGAAAAAGGAAAGGAAAAGCAAGAACAACTTTCTTTTGAATTAGATTAAAAAATAGATATAAATAGCGGACAAGAAAAGAAAAGCGCGGTAGAATAAAGATAGAAAGAAACGAGGTAACGATTATGATGGAAGATACCTATTATCAATTAGAAGAGGCCTTGGTACAGGGATTTCAAACACCTGAAGAATATCAAGCCTACAAGGAGCTAAAGGAACATTATGAGGAAGTTACTGGGGATTACAGTTTTTCTAAACGAGAACTCACTAGCCAATTGGAAATCACTCTTCAAAATCATCGAGGTGTGGACTTTGAAGAACATGAAAAAGAGGAGTATTTGGAATTAGTTCAAAAACTAGAAGAGTTTGATTCTTCTCTTGCCACCCATTATCGACAGTTGATTGATTAGAAAGGAGAAAGTCATGAATGATTTACTCCTTATCCCAGTAATTTTTTTAGCAGTAGGAGGAATTCTCATTCTTTTATGGAGGATCTTCCTTATTGCCAGTGGACTTTTCCTGATTGGTTTTGTCAGTTTTCTTATTTTCGTGGAGGTCTATGGAATTTATTTGTTCTTTACTGAACCTACTTTATACTTTGATGATATCAGACAACATGGTTTAACTAGTTTTACGGCTGTGTACCTTTTCATCAATCTGATGTTGGTTCTAGGATTCAGTTGGCGTTTCATAAACTCCAAAACTAAGAAAAGTATGTAAACTTGTTAGATGGTTAAAAAACTTTATCTGAATCTAAATTCGGATAAGGTTTTTTATTTGCCTTGATTCTTTCATATACATCATAGCTAAATTGGAGTAATAATTTATGAAAATCATTATCCTCACTATTATTACTTGTATTTATGGCTTTTTTTTGTCGTTCAATATGAGAAAGAGCTCTTCTCAAATTTATATTATAAACTGAAGACAGCTAATTTTGATATTTTTCTCTGAACTGTACGATTTTGCGCCTGAAATGTAGGAATTACCTTTCGTTGTGATGTGATAAAACTTACAAGTTCTTTTTGTTATTCTTGACCTAGTTTTTATAGAAAGAAGGTCTAAGATGTTAAATAAAGTCAAAACTAAAGCCTTAATTAGTGTTGGAGCAGTGGCTGCGACTAGCTTTATTCTCATGATGGGATATACTGCTGGTCAACATTCTACTGCTAAACAAAGTCGCAAAGAAATCGAATTGGCTGCAGCTAAACTTGTAGAGGACAAACAAGCAGAAGATAAGGCAAGTATTTTGTCATCGGATACTGTAAAAGAATTTTTGACTCAGTACTATACGAAAGAAAAGCTCGGAGAAAATAATACACGTATTCAACCTTATATGACTGAATCGGCTTATTCTCAAGAATTGTCAAGTCAAAATGATGCCATGAACCAAGTGTATAAGGACTATATTTTGGATTATCATTTTGAAAAAGCAGATATCTTTGTCAATCAGACTACGAATCAAGCTATTGCCATGGTCTCTTATAATGTAACCTATGTATCCGATTTAAAGAATGCCAACCAATCAAAGACCAATCAGACAGAAACCAGAACGGTTAAATTGTCCTATTCTAAACTACCAGGTAAGTTATTGGTCAATCAAGTACAGGTTTGGAAATCTGGGTTAGATGATTTAGATAAGGCCACTCCCAAAACTTTAGAAGAATCCTCATCTGTTCCATCACTGCCAAATACTACAACAAAATGATGATATTGCATGGAAATAGAAGAATGTAAGCAAATTTCAATTCTTGATGTAGCCAATCGTTTAGGTATCTCCTTTAAACAAGTTTCGAGCAGTGTCTATGAACATCCTGAACACGATTCATTTCGGATTTTTTCAACTACCAATACTTTTAAATGGTTTTCAAGAGATATTCAAGGTGATGTCATTGATTTTGTTCGACTTGTTAAGGGAATTTCCTTTAAAAAAGCTCTAGCATTTCTTTCTGAAGAACCTTTTCAAAAAGAAGCTGTTCAAGAAAAAAGAGAGAGACCATTTTATTATCCTTTAAATAGAATAGAAGATTCTAACTGTAGTCTGGCCAGATATTACTTAACAGAATGTAGAGGAATTTCAGAAGAAATCGTACAAAAGATGATTCAACAAGGTTTGATAGCACAAGCCAGTTGGAAAACAAATGAAACTGTTGAACCTGTTATTGTTTTAAAAAGTTTTGATCATCGTCACAAACTGCAGGCAGCAAGCTTACAAGGGATTTATAAGAATCATTCTCTTCCAAGAGAGAGGTTGAAAACGATTCTAAAAGGAAGCCATGGACATGTTGGAATATCCTTTGATATTGGTCACCCCAATAGACTGGTCTTTTGTGAATCGTTCATCGACTTGATGAGCTATTACGAGCTACATCAACAAAGTCTATCAGATGTTCGTTTGGTATCTATGGAGGGATTAAAAAGGTCTGTTGTCGCTTATCAAACTTTACGACTGATAGCTGAAGAAAATCAGAAATTGGAATTCTTAGATACAGTAATACCTTCAAAGTTATTGCCTTTAATCAATACAATTCGTGATACCACCAGCTATTTTGATAATCATCCTGATTTATTGACACTGGCAGTAGATTGTGATGATGCAGGTAAAGATTTTTCTGATAAGTTATCTCAATCAGGATTGCCTGTTTTACTGGATTTACCTGATAATGAATCTGGGAAAGAAAAACGAGACTGGAACGATATTCTTCGAGAAAAGAAATCAGATTTACAATTTATGCTTGAGACTGTAAAAGAGACATTTGGAAATCCACCAGTAAGACAAACTTCTCAATGTTTAGAATTGTGATAACAAAATCAAGATGTTTTAGCTAATATTAGTATGAAGGAGGATCGTATATGACCATAATCGAACGCTTAGAAGAAAAGGTCACTAGGCAAGAGAGTAAGGTAGCAAGAGAAACAGAAAAACTAGCTGCTTACAAAGAGCAACTAGAGACAGCGATGTTTGCGACGTTCAAAAGGCGTCAAAGCATTAGTCACATGAGTTTTGAAGAAGCTCTTGACCATGCCTTTGGTAAAGAAAGACAATTCGATGATTCTGAATTTAGAAAGGATGAAATGAGTGAATGACAAAAGATTGGAATTTTAATCAACCATTAGAAAGTAAATCAGAAAATCAAGAAGATCCAGATAAAATTGCGGCCTTATTTGGAAATCATCAAGGAGGTAATGATGTAAATTATGAAGCAGCTTTTCAAAAGCGAAAACAAGCACCTGTGACGGAATCAAATCCTAGTTCTAAATCCAAAGTTACAGAGGTTAGAACAGGAAAAGAGACAGATATCACTACAAGTTATCAGCAACATCTTAAAAGACTGATTGCAGATAACAATAGCGATATTCAAAGTAGTCAAAAGAAAATTGAAGAGCTACATACGTTGATTGACACAAAGAATAAAGACAATAAGAAATTGCAGTCCATTTATGATGCGATTTCCGAATTACACTAAGCAGTCCTGATAGGCTGCTTTTTTTGAGAGGTTATAGATGTTTACAACATTTTTTAAGAAAAATCACGACAATAGTGATATATTTAAAAAGCTGATTCATAGACTATCTGATATGTCTTCCCAAGATCTTGAAAAAATAGACCGACTGCTAGATATCATTTTCACTCCAGATCAAGGATCAGAACAACTAAAAACAGAATCAACTTACAGAGAAGAAACTTTGGACGACACATTAAAGGAAGCTAAGAATCAACTTCATAAGGAACAATTGGAGAAGAATTTAGAGAGGTTTAGGAAAAACAGTCAATAACGCACCAATTTTGGTGCGTTATGCTTTTTTATGCTATAATTGAATTATAAAAATAAAGGAGTTTGCCATGATTGGAAAGAACATAAAATCCTTACG
>NZ_CKYA01000002.1 GCF_001113365.1 Streptococcus pneumoniae
CTATAAACCAACAGACCAAAACCGTTATGTAGATAAATCAAATGTAACAACAATTCAACCAACAAAAACAGAGTATGTTGATACAGAAAATGATGGAACATGGGTATTTAAAAAATACGATGCTGAAAATAAACAAGTAAATAAAGCAGATGTAGAGTTTGTAGGAACATGGGTATTCGTGGCTAACGCACCGACTCCTAAGCCAGAACCGAAACCAGAGCCTAAGCCAGAACCAAAACCGGAGCCTAAGCCGGAGCCAAAACCAGAGCCTAAGCCGGAGCCAAAACCAGAGCCTAAGCCAGAACCAAAACCGGAGCCTAAGCCGAAGCCAAACCCAGGACCAAATCCAAACCCAGGACCAAATCCAAGCCCTGCACCAAGTCCAAGCCCTGCACCAAGTCCAAGCCCTGCACCAAGTCCAAGCCCTGCACCAAGTCCAAGCCCTGCACCAAGTCCAAGCCCTGCACCAAGTCCAAGCCCTGCACCAAGTCCAAGCCCTGCACCAAGTCCAAGTCCGGTACCAAAACCAAGCCCTGCATCAACCCCAACTCCTTCAGAGAATTGGAACCAAGGAAGTAGTGAAGTGCACAAGCGGGATGAATTACCTCAGACAGGTAGTCAACAAGATGAATGGTTGGTAGCTCTAGGTGGCTTATCTCTCCTAGGTGCTTTGACGGTATTTCCTAAAAAACGAGAAGAATAGGATATGATAAAAATCGTTTAAATAATAAAATGATGGAAATATATCCCTATAATGAAAGAAGCGATTGTAAAGGAAACAATCGCTTTTTTTGTGAAAATATAATAAAATAGATAGGAAAGAATAAATACTTGTATGAAAATAAGACGTTCTTTTCGTCTATCAAAAGGAAAAAATGACAAAAAAAGTTGGTGTCGGTCAGGCACATAGTAAGATTATTTTAATAGGGGAGCATGCAGTCGTTTATGGCTATCCTGCCATTTCCCTGCCGCTTTTGGAGGTGGAGGTGACTTGTAAGGTAGTTCCTGCTGATAGACCTTGGCGCCTTTATGAGGAAGATACCTTGTCTATGGCGGTGTATGCTTCGCTGGAGTATTTGGAGATCAAAGAAGCCTGCGTTCGCTGTGAGATTGATTCGGCTATCCCTGAGAAACGGGGAATGGGTTCGTCAGCGGCTATCAGCATAGCGGCTATTCGTGCGGTTTTTGACTACTATCAAGCCGATCTGCCTCATGATGTACTAGAAATCTTGGTCAATCGGGCGGAGATGATTGCCCATATGAATCCAAGTGGTTTGGATGCCAAGACCTGTCTCAGTGACCAGCCTATTCGCTTTATTAAGAACGTAGGATTTACAGAGCTTGAGATGGATTTATCCGCCTATTTGGTGATTGGCGATACGGGCGTTTATGGTCACACTCGTGAAGCCATTCAAGTAGTTCAAAACAAGGGAAAGGATGCCCTGCCGTTTTTGCATGCCTTGGGAGAATTGACCCAGCAGGCAGAGGATGCGATTAGACAAAAAGATGCTGAAAAACTGGGACAAATCCTCAGTCAAGCGCATTTGCATTTAAAAGAAATTGGTGTCAGTAGCCCTGAGTCAGATTCTTTGGTTGAAACGGCTCTTAGCCACGGTGCTCTGGGTGCCAAAATGAGCGGTGGTGGGCTAGGAGGCTGTATTATAGCTTTGGCAGACAATTTAACACACGCACAAGAACTAGCAGAAAGATTAGAAGAGAAAGGAGCTGTTCAGACATGGATAGAGAGCCTGTAACAGTACGTTCCTACGCAAATATTGCTATTATCAAATATTGGGGAAAGAAAAAAGAAAAAGAGATGATACCTGCTACTAGCAGCATCTCTCTGACTTTGGAAAACATGTATACAGAGACGACCCTGTCGCCTCTGCCAACCCATGCGACGGCTGATGTCTTCTATATCAATGGTCAGCTCCAAAATGAGGTTGAGCATATCAAGATGAGTAAGATTATTGACCGCTACCGTCCAGCTGAGGAAGGCTTTGTCCGTATCGATACTCAAAACAACATGCCGACTGCAGCGGGCCTGTCCTCAAGTTCTAGTGGTTTGTCCGCCTTGGTTAAGGCTTGCAATGCTTATTTCAAGCTTGGATTGGATAGAAGTCAGTTAGCACAGGAGGCTAAGTTTGCCTCAGGTTCTTCCTCTCGGAGTTTTTATGGACCACTCGGTGCCTGGGACAAGGATAGCAGAGAAATTTACCCTGTAGAGACAGACTTGAAACTAGCTATGATCATGTTGGTGCTAGAGGATAAGAAAAAACCAATTTCTAGCCGTGACGGGATGAAGCTCTGTGTGGAAACTTCGACGACCTTTGACGACTGGGTGCGTCAGTCTGAGAAGGACTATCAGGATATGCTAGCTTATCTCAAGGAAAATGACTTTGCCAAGGTTGGGAAATTAACGGAGAAAAATGCCCTGGCTATGCATGCTACGACCAAAACAGCATCACCAGCCTTTTCTTATCTGACCGATGCATCTTATGAAGCTATGGACTTTGTTCGCCAGCTCCGTGAGCAAGGAGAAGCCTGTTACTTTACCATGGATGCTGGTCCCAATGTCAAGGTTCTATGTCAGGAGAAAGACTTGGAGCATTTATCAGAAATCTTCGGTCAACGTTATCGCTTGATTGTGTCAAAAACAAAGGATTTGAGCCAAGATGATTGCTGTTAAAACTTGCGGGAAGCTCTATTGGGCAGGCGAATATGCTATTTTAGAGCCAGGGCAGTTAGCCTTGATAAAGGCCATTCCCATCTATATGAAGGGCGAGATTGCTTTTTCTGATAGTTACCGTATCTACTCAGATATGTTTGATTTCTCAGTGGATTTGACACCAAGTCCTGATTATAGCTTGATTCAAGAAACGATTGCTTTAGTGGAATATTTTCTCGTTTATCGTGGGCAGACCTTGCGACCTTTTTCTCTAGAAATTCGTGGGAAAATGGAAAGAGAAGGGAAAAAGTTTGGTTTAGGTTCTAGTGGCAGCGTTGTTGTCTTGGTTATCAAGGCTTTACTGGCTCTGTATAAGCTTTCGGTTGATCAGGAGCTCTTGTTCAAGCTGGCCAGCGCGGTCTTGCTCAAGCGAGGAGACAATGGTTCCATGGGAGACCTTGCCTGTATTGTAGCAGAGGATTTGGTTGTCTACCAGTCCTTTAATCGCCAGAAGGTGGCAACTTGGTTGGAAGAAGAAAAATTGGCGACTGTTTTAGAGCGTGATTGGGGCTTTTCAATTTCGCAAGTGAAACCAACTTTAGAATGTGATTTCCTAGTGGGATGGACCAAGGAAGTGGCTGTATCGAGTCACATGGTCCAGCAAATCAAGCAAAACATCAATCAGAATTTTTTAACTTCCTCAAAAGCAACGGTAGCTACTTTGGTAGAAGCCTTGGAACAGGGGAAATCAGAAAAAATTATCGAGCAAGTAGAAGTAGCCAGTCAACTTTTAGAAGGCTTGAGCGCAGATATTTACACGCCTTCGCTCAGACAGTTGAAAGAAGCCAGTCAAGATTTGCAGGCTGTTGCCAAGAGTAGCGGTGCTGGTGGTGGTGACTGTGGTATTGCCTTGAGTTTTGATGCGCACTCAACTGAAACCTTAAAAAATCGCTGGGCCGATCTGGGGATTGAGCTCTTATATCAAGAAAGGATAGGACATGACGACAAATCGTAAGGACGAGCATATCCGCTATGCCCTTGAGCAAAAAAGTTCCTATAATAGCTTTGATGAGGTGGAGTTGATTCATTCTTCCTTGCCTCTTTACGATCTGGATGAAATCAATCTGTCGACAGAGTTTGCTGGTCGAAAGTGGGACTTTCCTTTTTACATCAATGCTATGACGGGTGGAAGCGATAAGGGAAGAGAAATCAATCAAAAGCTGGCTCAAGTGGCGGAAGACTGTGGTATTTTATTTGTAACGGGTTCTTATAGCGCAGCCCTCAAAGATTCAACAGATGACTCTTTTTCTGTCAAGTCTGATCATCCAAATCTCCTTCTTGGAACCAATATTGGATTGGACAAGCCTGTCGAGTTAGGACTTCAGACTGTAAGAGAGATGAATCCTCTTCTCTTACAGGTGCATGTCAATGTTATGCAGGAATTGCTCATGCCCGAGGGAGAAAGAACGTTCAGAAACTGGCAATCGCATCTAGCAGATTATAGCAAGCAAATCCCCGTTCCGATTGTCCTCAAGGAAGTGGGCTTTGGAATGGATGCCAAGACCATCGAAAGAGCCTATGAATTGGGTGTTCGTACAGTGGACCTATCAGGTCGTGGTGGTACCAGCTTTGCTTATATTGAAAATCGTCGCAGTGGCCAGCGTGATTACCTCAATCAATGGGGCCAGTCCACCATGCAGGCCCTTCTCAATGCCCAAGACTGGAAAGATAAGGTCGAACTTTTGGTCAGTGGAGGCGTTCGGAATCCGCTGGATATGATTAAGTGCTTGGTCTTTGGAGCCAAGGCTGTAGGACTGTCACGAACAGTTCTAGAATTGGTTGAAACCTACACAGTTGAAGAAGTGATCGGCATTGTCCAAGGCTGGAAAGACGATTTGCGTTTGATTATGTGTGCCCTTAATTGTGCCACCATAGCAGATCTGCAAAAAGTAGACTATCTTCTTTATGGAAAATTAAAAGAAGCAAAAGATCAGATGAAAAAGGCGTAACCACCGCCTTTTTTCCATCCTCAGACTGAGGTGACTTTTTTGAAGTGTGATAAAATAGAAGGGAGAGGATGTACCTATGAGAAAATTTAAAATCTTTTTATTTATCGAAGCCTGTCTTTTGACAGGAGCTCTGATTTTGATGGTATCAGAGCATTTTTCGCGTTTTCTGTTGATTTTATTCCTCTTTTTGCTTTTGATTCGTTATTACACTGGTAAAGAAGGCAATAATCTTCTATTAGTGGTGGCAACCATTCTCTTCTTTTTTATCGTCATGCTCAATCCCTTTGTGATTCTAGCTATTTTTGTTGCAGTTATTTATAGCCTCTTTCTTCTTTATCCGATGATGAACCAGGAAAAAGAGCAGACCAATTTGGTTTTTGAAGAGGTGGTAACGGTTAAGAAGGAGAAAAATCGTTGGTTTGGAAATCTCCATCATTTTTCAAGTTACCAGACTTGCCAGTTTGATGATATCAATCTCTTTCGCCTCATGGGCAAGGACACTATTCATCTGGAGAGGGTCATCCTAACCAATCATGACAATGTCATTATCCTCAGAAAGATGATAGGCACGACCAAAATCATTGTACCTGTAGATGTGGAAGTCAGTCTCAGCGTTAACTGTCTCTATGGTGATTTGATTTTTTTCAACCAGCCCAAGCGAGCCCTCCGCAATGAACACTATCATCAAGAAACAAGAGATTATCTCAAGAGTAACAAGAGTGTCAAAATTTTCTTGACCACTATGATTGGGGATGTGGAGGTGGTCAGAGGATGAAAAAACAAGCTTATGTAATCATTGCTCTCACCTCCTTTCTGTTTGTCTTATTTTTTTCCCACAGCTTGCTGGAAATCCTTGACTTTGACTGGATTATTTTCTTGCACGATGTCGAAAAAACAGAAAAATTTGTCTTTTTGTTGTTGGTATTCAGCATGTCCATGACCTGTCTCCTAGCCCTATTTTGGAGAGGTGTTGAAGAGCTTTCTCTAAGAAAAATGCAGGCTAATCTCAAGCGTTTATTAGCAGGGCAAGAAGTGGTTCAGGTTGCAGATCCAGATTTGGATGCCAGTTTCAAGTCCTTGTCAGGTAAACTTAACCTTTTGACAGAAGCTCTTCAAAAAGCTGAAAATCACAGTCTTGCTCAGGAAGAGAAAATCATCGAGAAAGAACGAAAACGGATTGCTCGGGATTTGCACGATACAGTCAGTCAGGAGTTGTTTGCGGCCCACATGATTTTGTCAGGTATCAGTCAGCAGGCTTTGAAATTGGATAGAGAAAAGATGCAGACCCAGTTGCAGAGTGTCACAGCTATTTTAGAAACTGCCCAGAAGGACTTGAGAGTCTTGCTCTTGCATTTGCGACCAGTTGAGCTGGAGCAGAAGAGTCTGGTTGAGGGAATCCAAATCCTCTTAAAAGAGCTTGAGGACAAGAGTGACCTCAAGGTTAGTTTCAAGCAAAATGTGACGAAATTGCCTAAGAAAATCGAGGAGCATATCTTCCGTATCCTGCAAGAGTTGATCAGCAATACCCTTCGCCATGCCCAGGCCTCTTGTTTGGATGTCTATCTCTATCAGACGGATCTTGAATTGCAGCTGAAGGTGGTGGACAATGGGATTGGTTTCCAGTTAGGGAGCTTAGATGACTTGAGTTATGGACTTCGCAATATTAAGGAGCGGGTCGAAGATATGGCAGGGACGGTTCAGTTATTAACAGCTCCCAAGCAAGGATTAGCAGTTGATATCCGTATTCCCCTGCTCGATAAGGAATGATAAAGGAGTAAAGATGAAAATTTTACTGGTAGATGACCATGAAATGGTTCGATTGGGCTTGAAAAGCTATTTTGACCTCCAAGACGATGTAGAAGTTGTGGGTGAGGCGGCTAATGGGTCTCAAGGCATTGACTTAGCCTTGGAATTGCGTCCAGATGTCATTGTCATGGATATCGTCATGCCTGAGATGAATGGGATTGATGCGACCTTGGCTATCCTCAAAGAATGGCCCGAAGCTAAAATTTTGATTGTGACTTCGTACTTGGACAATGAAAAAATCATGCCTGTTTTAAATGCTGGTGCTCGGGGATATATGCTCAAGACTTCTAGTGCAGACGAACTGCTCCATGCTGTCCGTAAGGTGGCTGCTGGGGAGCTGGCCATTGAGCAAGAGGTTAGCAAGAAGGTCGAATACCACCGCAATCACATAGAACTATATGAGGACTTGACTGCGCGTGAACGAGATGTGCTTCAACTCATCGCCAAGGGCTATGAAAATCAGCGCATCGCAGATGAACTTTTTATCTCTCTCAAGACAGTCAAGACGCACGTGTCTAACATTCTTGCCAAACTTGAGGTCAGCGATCGTACCCAGGCTGCAGTCTATGCCTTTCAGCACCACTTGGTGGGGCGGGAAGATTTTTAATTGTTATATAAGAATAATATTGAGGAAATGATTGAGTTGAGTACCAAAGAAGTGAGCAAGTACCTCTAGCATGGTTGAAAAGCGCAGTCATTACTTGAAAAAAGTCGCTCGTTTATGTCATAATAGAGGATATTTAAAGAAGGCGGTAGATTTCTTGATTCTATAGTAGATTGAGAAATTTAGAATGGTATGCTATAATTACATTAGGAGGATAGAATAATGAAGAAAACTTTTTATAAAAAATTGGGTATTTCAATTATTGCGAGTACTTTATTGGCTAGCCAGTTATCGACAGTATCTGCTTTGACTGTTATTTCTAGTACAGGTGAAGAATATGAGGTAAGTGAGACATTACAGAAAAGTCCAGGAACTAATAATTTGTCACTTCCTGAGATTTCGCCAACTTATGGTCAATATTATACAAATCAGTCAGAAGTCATTATTGGCAAAAATGATTTAGTTAAAGTAAAAAATACTTTACAATATCCTTACTCTACATCAGCTTATGTAAAAGCAACATTCAAAATTAAAAATGCCGATTCAGTAGAAATAGGTACAGGTAGAGGAAGTGCTTCCTTTATCAAAGACAATGTTTTGATTACAGCAGCTCATGTCGTTTATGACCGTGAATCCAAAACAGAAGCGACTGAAGTAGAGATTATGCCTGCGGCTACTCCAGATAGTAATCCATTTGGTGAAATAAAAGTCAAAGAAGTTCGTTATTTAAAAGAATTTCGAAATACTGCTCCAAATGAGCTTACTACCTATGACTTAGCAGTTTTAATTTTGGAAGAACCGATTGGTGCTCAATTGGGGACGTTAGGACTTCCCAATAATTTAGAAAATACTAAAAATCTAGATGTAACAGTTACGGGATATTCTGCTGTTAATAAGGGTATTAAGCAGATGTATACTGATACAAAAACGATACTTCAAGATACAAATGATTTTTTATTCTACCAAATAGATACAAAGGGTGGTGCTAGCGGTTCAGCAGTGTATGATTCTAATAATAGGATTGTTGGAGTTCATACTAATGGGAGTGACCCTGAACAAATGAATTATGCTGTTAAGTTAAATGAGAAAGCTCTATCTTTCATCTACTCTGTTATTAAAGGGCATTCTATTGATGGATGGAAGTTGATTAGTGATACTTGGTATTATTATAAGAATAGTAATAAACAAACGGGTTGGCAAAAGATAAATGATACATGGTACTATCTAGATGCTTCAGGTAAGATGCTTACAGATTGGCAAAAAGTAAACGGAAAATGGTATTATTTTGGCTCCTCTGGTTCTATGGCAACAAGTTGGAAATATGTAGGAGGAAGATGGTATTATTTCGATAAGACCAATGGTGATATGAAGACTGGTTGGTATAAAGATGGCTCAACATGGTACTATCTAGATCCTACTAATGGAGACATGAAAAAAGGTTGGATAAAAGTAGGAGGAAACTGGTATTATCTCAATTCCTCTGGAGCAATGGTTACAGGTAGCCAAACTATCGATGGTAAAGTGTATAATTTCGCCTCATCTGGTGAGTGGATTTAATATTGGAGGATATATAGATGAAAATTTTGAAAAAAACTATGCAAGTTGGACTGACAGTATTTTTCTTTGGTTTGCTAGCGACAAGTACAGTATTTGCGAATACCACAGGTGGCCGATTTGTTGATAAGGATAATAGAAAATATTATGTAAAAGATGATCATAAAGCAATCTATTGGCATAAAATAGACGGTAAAACTTACTATTTTGGTGATAAAGGAGAAATGGTAGTTGGTTGGCAATACATAGAAATCCCTGGGACAGGCTATCGTGATAATTTATTAGACAACCAACCAGTTAATGAAATTGCCCTTCAGGAGAAGTGGTACTATTTTGGACAAGATGGTGCTTTGCTAGAACAAACAGATAAACAAGTACTAGAGGCAAAAACGTCTGAAAACACAGGAAAAGTATACGGTGAACAATATACTCCATCTGCTGAAAAGAGAACTTATTATTTTGATAATAATTATGCTGTAAAGACAGGTTGGATTTATGAAGAGGGTCATTGGTATTATTTAAATAAGCTAGGAAATTTTGGCGATGATTCGTACAATCCACTACCAATTGGTGAAGTTGCTAAGGGTTGGACTCAAGATTTTCATGTTACTATTGACATTGATAGAAGCAAACCTGCTCCATGGTATTACCTAGACCCAGAAACTGGCATTATGCAAACAGGATGGCAATATCTAGGTAATAACTGGTACTATCTCCGTTCATCAGGTGCTATGGCAACTGGTTGGGTGAAAGATGGTTCAACTTGGTATTATCTAGATGCTCAAAATGGTGATATGAAGACAGGTTGGGCTTATGTTGGTAACAGTTGGTACTACCTTCGTTCATCAGGTGCAATGTCTACCGGTTGGGTGAAAGATGGTTCAACTTGGTACTACCTAAATGCAAGTAATGGAGATATGAAGACAGGCTGGTTCCAGGTCAATGGAAAATGGTACTATGCTTATAGCTCAGGTGCTTTAGCTGTTAATACCACAGTAGGTGGCTACTACGTCAACTACAATGGTGAATGGATTAAGTAATGAAGGCTAATTATAAACTGTGATGGATACTTAACTTTTTATAATAGGTGGATAAAAGTCTTTAAAATAGAAAAAAACGCATATTATTAGGTGTTCAAAAACCTTGATAATATGCGTTTTTGTAGTGGAAAGATTTCTTCTTTAGTTGATTTCCTATCACTATTATATAATGCTTTTTGATTTCAATCTAGTATAAAGAAAACCAAGGAGAAACCATACTTCCAGCATGATTGAAAAGCGCAGTCATTACTTGAAAAAAGTCGCTCGTTTATGTTATAATAGACTGTATTTAAAAAATTTTAAGGAGAAATGACAGAATGTCTGTATCATTTGAAAACAAAGAAACAAACCGTGGTGTCTTGACTTTCACTATCTCTCAAGACCAAATCAAACCAGAATTGGATCGTGTCTTCAACTCAGTGAAGAAATCTCTTAATGTTCCAGGTTTCCGTAAAGGTCACCTTCCACGCCCTATCTTCGACAAAAAATTTGGTGAAGAGTCACTTTACCAAGACGTTATGAACGCTCTTTTGCCAAACGCTTATGAAGCAGCCGTAAAAGAAGCTGGTCTTGAAGTGGTTGCTCAACCAAAAATTGACGTAACTTCAATGGAAAAAGGTCAAGACTGGGTTATCACTGCTGAAGTTGTTACAAAACCTGAAGTAAAATTGGGTGACTACAAAAACCTTGAAGTATCAGTTGATGTAGAAAAAGAAGTAACTGACGCTGACGTTGAAGAGCGTATCGAACGTGAACGCAACAACTTGGCTGAATTGGTTATCAAAGAAGCTGCTGCTGAAAATGGTGACACTGTTGTCATCGACTTCGTTGGTTCTATCGACGGTGTTGAATTTGATGGCGGAAAAGGTGAAAACTTCTCACTTGGACTTGGTTCAGGTCAATTCATCCCTGGTTTTGAAGACCAATTGGTAGGTCATTCAGCTGGCGAAACTGTTGATGTCGTTGTAACATTCCCAGAAGACTACCAAGCAGAAGACCTTGCAGGTAAAGAAGCTAAATTCGTAACAACTATCCACGAAGTAAAAGCTAAAGAAGTTCCAGCTCTTGACGATGAACTTGCAAAAGACATCGACGAAGAAGTTGAAACACTTGCTGAATTGAAAGAAAAATACCGCAAGGAATTGGCTGCTGCTAAAGAAGAAGCTTACAAAGATGCAGTTGAAGGTGCAGCAATCGATAAAGCTGTAGAAAACGCTGAAATCGTAGAACTTCCAGAAGAAATGATCCACGAAGAAGTTCACCGCTCAGTAAACGAATTCCTTGGAAACTTGCAACGTCAAGGTATCAACCCTGACATGTACTTCCAAATCACTGGAACTACTCAAGAAGACCTTCACAATCAATACCAAGCAGAAGCTGAGTCACGTACTAAGACTAACCTTGTTATCGAAGCAGTTGCGAAAGCTGAAGGGTTTGACGCTTCAGAAGAAGAAATCCAAAAAGAAGTTGAGCAATTGGCTGCAGACTACAACATGGAAGTTGCACAAGTACAAAGCTTGCTTTCAGCTGATATGTTGAAACATGATATCACAATCAAAAAAGCTGTTGAGTTGATTACAAGCACAGCAACAGTTAAATAATCTTATACTCTTCGAAAATCAAATTCAAACCACGTCAGCGTCGCCTTACCGTACTCAAGTACAGCTTACGGCTATCTTCCTAGTTTGCTCTTTGATTTTCATTGAGTATTCATAAACAAAAACCCCACCTGAATTGGTGGGTTTTCTGATGCACTATTTTCTAAAAATCTCTTTGAGGTCTGCGTCTGTAATCCCAATCATGGCGGGGATGCTGTCCCAGTTTTCTTCTGTCAGGATGTAGGATTGTTCAGAGGCACTTGATGTGGCAGTTTCAGAGACAGCTGGTTGCTTTTCTTCAACATTCTCCAATAAATCACTGAAGCGTTCAATCAGATAGGTTTTTCGAGCAGTTCCGATATGTTGAGTAGCATAATCAAAGGCCTGTAATTCGCCTAGTAAGATAAGCTTGCTTTTGGCGCGTGTAATGGCTGTATAGATGAGATTGCGCTCCAGCATACGCCTGCTAGCACTAGTGATAGGTAGGATAACAACTGGGAACTCACTTCCCTGTGATTTATGGATACTCATGGCATAGGCCAAGCGAATTTTGTACCATTCGTTACGTGGGTAAGAGACCTCATTGCCATCAAAATCAATGACAATCTCGTCTTGTTTCGACTCGGTGTATTTACCCGGAATCAGGTCTGTGATGGCTCCTAAATCTCCATTAAAGACATTGATTTCAGCATCGTTGACCAAGTGAATGACCTTGTCGCCCTTACGATAGTGGCATTGGGGAGCTTCAAAACTGAGTTGATCTTTTTGTGGTGGGTTTAGCAGGTCTTGCATGAGCTGATTGATAGCATCAATCCCTGCTGTCCCTCGGTACATGGGTGCCAGAACTTGGATATCACGGGCAGGGATACCACTTCTGAGAGCAGCGCCTAAGATTTTCTCAATCGTGGCAGGAATATGGCCGCTAGCAATTTCAAAGTAGGAACGGTCTGCTTTTTTCTGAGTGAAATCAGCTGGCAGGATGCCCTGTCGAATCTGACTAGCCAGGGTAACGATGGTTGATTCTTCGCTTTGCCGATAAATTTTTTCCAAGCGAGTTTGAGGAACCAAGGGAATATGAAGCAGATCAGCTAGAACTTGTCCAGGACTGACAGACGGGAGCTGATCGCTGTCTCCCACGATGAGGATCTTGCTGTTAGAAGAGATGTTGGAGAAGAGTTGGTTGGCCAGCCAAGTATCCACCATAGAAAATTCATCTACGATGATAAAGTCGGCATCCAGATAATCTTCCAGATGACTGGTATCATCGTCACCTGTCATTCCCAAGTGGCGGTGTATGGTCGCGCTAGGCAAACCTGTCAATTCATTCATGCGCCGAGCGGCTCGTCCAGTTGGAGCAGCAAGAAGAATGGGCAGATTGCTTTTTTTCCTGAGGTCAAGTCCTTCTAAAAGGGCGTAAACAGCGATAATCCCATTGATAACAGTTGTCTTACCAGTACCAGGCCCACCTGTCAGGATAAAGACCTTATTCTGGATAGCATCACAAATAGCTTGTTTTTGAATGCTATCGTACTCAATCCCCAGATCTTCCTCGACAGTAGCGATATGTTTTTGAATGGTTTCTAAATCATGACTCTTCTGTTTTCCTTTTTCAAGGATACGAACCAAGTGACTGCGGATGCCTTCCTCAGCGAAAAAGAGACTATTATCAAAGATTTTGGTATCAATCTGCTGAACCTTGTCTTCTTCGATCAGGTAGGAGAGTTCTTGAGCCACTTGGCTGGGATCCAGTTCCACGGGGCGAGAAGATTCAAGGAGAGTAAGGGTTTGCTCAAGCAAATCTCGTGCTTCAACATAGGTATCCCCTGTTTCCATACAGGCCTGAAAAAGACTGTGAACTAGACCGGCGCGGAAGCGTTCAGGAGCTTGACTTTCGATGCCTAGTTCCTCCGCTAATTGGTCAGCAATAGTAAAGCCCAAACCCTTGATATCCTCAACCAATTGGTAGGGATAATTTTCAACCACATCAAGGGTTTCTTCCTTGTAAAAGTCTTGAATCTGGAATGCTAGTTTGTTGGGAATGCCGTAGTTGGCAAGTTTGGCTAAAATCATCTCGGTTCCGTAGTTGAGACGGAGAGTGGAAACGAAAGCCTCGCGATTTTTGGCAGAGAGTCCTGCGATACCTTCTAGCTTTTCTGGGTGTTGCAGAATTTCGTCAATGGTATTGTCGCCATAGGTATCCACGATTTTCTGAGCTGTCTTGAGACCAATCCCCTTGAAATGGCTACTTGAAAAGTACTTGATCAATCCCTTGCTAGTTGGTTTTGCACGTTCATAACGGCTGATTTGCAGTTGTTCCCCATACTTGGAGTGCTGGACAATTTGTCCCCAAAAAGTATAGTCTTCTCCCTCAATCACATCAGCCATAGTGCCCGTGACAATGATTTCAAAATCATCAAAATCTTCTGCGTCCGTATCTTCAATCTCTAGGAGGAGGATACGATAAAAATTGCTGGGATTTTCAAAAATAATCCGTTCAATGGTTCCTGAAAAATAAACTTCCATAAGATTCCTTTGCATAAATAGGTGAGAGTTAATACTCTTCGAAAATCTCTTCAAACCACGTCAGCTTCGCCTTGCCGTATATATGTTACTGACTTCGTCAGTTCTATCTACAACCTCAAAGCAGTGCTTTGAGCAACCTGCGGCTAGCTTCCTAGTTTGCTCTTTGATTTTCATTGAGTATAACTTTGTTTCTATCCTAGTTAGACTGGGTAGTGAATAATCATCGTTTCACGATAGAAGAAGAGGCTGAGATTGCTGATTCTCGGCCTCTTAGGTCTCTTAAAATGTTCCGATACGGGTGATTGGCCAGAAGCGGAATTTAGCTTCCCCTGTGATATCTTTTGCTTTGAAGGTACCTACGTGACGGCTGTCGCTCGAAACTAAGCGGTCGTCTCCGAGGAGAAGGTATTCTCCTTCTGGGACAGTAAAGCTAAAGTTGGTATTGTAGTTGACATCAACTGTGAAGGCTTGAGCCTTTTGAGCGATACTTCTAAAGAAAGTTCCTTTATTTCCTTCAAAGCCCTTGCCTGAGTAGGTGCTTTGGAGTTTGTCATCTTTGAAACGTTTAATATAATCAGCTAGGTAAGGTTCGTCCGTCTCTTTGTCATTGATGTAAAGTTTATCATTTTCGTAACGGATGGTATCGCCAGGCATTCCGATGACACGTTTGACAATGTCCTTATTACCGTCTTCCTCGTGAGCCACCACGATATCAAATCGGTCAATAGGGAGGTGTTTGACAACAAAGAGGATTTCGCCATCCGCTAGGGTAGGATCCATGGAATGTCCTTCTACGCGGACATTGCTCCAAAAAAAGATACGGCTTAGAGCTAATAATGACAGAATTAGGAGGAACAATCCCCACTCTTTTAAGAAATTTTTAAATGAATTCATAACTTACCTTTCTAAGCGTTTTTTCGCTTTTTCAGTATTTTTAAAGTGCAGTTTGGCGCAGAAATTGAGTCCCTGCATACCATAGGCTTGTAAAATCTGGCTAGCCACCTTATCAGAAGCCGTTCCAGCTCCGCTTGGAAGTTGATAGCCCAGTTCTCGTCCCAGATTTTCAAGATTTTCCAGAAAGAGATCACGCGCAATGATAGAAGAAACTGCTACAGCCAAGTATTTACCTTCAGCCTTTTCTTCTAAGCTGATAGGATTGCTGAAACGATTGGCCTCTTGTGCCAAGTACTTGTCATAATTTTTAGCACTGGTAAAGGCATCGATCACAATTTTCTCAGGCTGGATGCCTTTTTGAAGGAGGAGATAGATGGCCTGATTATGGAGGGCTACTTTAACCGAAACAGCATTGTAGCGGTCTCCGATGACCTCGTTGTACTTGCTTGGTGAGAGAAGGAGTGCCTGGTGTTGGATTTTTTCTTTGAGGATAGGGGAAATCTGACGGATCTTTTGGTCGTTCAGAGTCTTAGAATCTCCCACACCGAGTTTTCGTAAGAAATCATGCTGGTCAGGTGTGACAAAGGAAGCCACAACTGCAAGCCCACCAAAGTAGGAACCATTTCCAACCTCATCTGTCCCAATCAAAGGGAAATTTTGTCCGCTGGTTTCCTCTACAACTTGATAGCCAAAGAAACTGGCGTATTTCTCAGCTCCTTCACCCTGAAGCAAGACCTTTCCAGAAGTATAGATAGAAACCGTTGATTGAGGTAGTCGCAAAAAGTAGCGTATATAGGGATTCTTGCTGGGAGCCAGACTGGTTTGGTAGTGTTCAAGAAAAGCCTGAATCTCCTTTTCGCTTGGTGTGAGTGTTATACTTGCCATAGTTTCTATTGTACCATAAAAGCAGGCAAATTTGTAAAAACTGACAAAATTAGCGAATTTTGGTATAATATCGTGAGGTGAATTTTATGGCAAATCTAAATCGATTCAAATTTACATTCGGGAAAAAAACGTTAACCTTGACAAGCGAGCATGATAATCTCTTTATGGAGGAAATCGCTAAGGTTGCGACAGAAAAATACCAAGCAATTAAAGAACAAATGCCAAGCGCAGATGATGAAACAATCGCTCTTTTGTTGGCAGTCAACTGTTTGTCGACTCAGCTCAGCCGTGAGATTGAATTTGACGATAAGGAGCAAGAGCTAGAAGAACTCCGCCACAAGCTCGTGACTTGTAAGCAAGAACAGAGCAAGATTGAGGATTCCTTATGATTTCACTCCTTCTTCTTTTGGTCTTGGCTTGGGGATTTTATATCGGTTATCGGAGAGGCCTGCTCTTACAGGTCTATTACCTGATTTCAGCCATGGCATCTGCTTTTGTGGCTGGCCAGTTTTACAAGGGGCTTGGAGAGCAATTTCATTTGCTAGTCCCTTATGCAAATCCGCAGGAAGGTCAGGGAACGTTCTTTTTTCCATCGGATCAACTCTTTCAGTTGGATAAGGTCTTTTACGCAGGTATCGGCTACTTGCTTGTATTTGGGATAGTCTATAGCATCGGTCGTTTACTTGGTCTCCTATTACACTTACTTCCTAGTAAAAAACTGGGTGGCAAATTGTTCCAAGTTTCAGCAGGTATCTTGTCCATGTTGGTGACCTTATTTGTCTTGCAAATGGCTTTGACAATCTTGGCGACCATCCCCATGGGAGCTATACAAAATCCTCTTGAAAAGAGTATCGTCGCAAAACACATCATCCAGAGCATACCGGTAACAACCAGTTGGCTCAAACAAATCTGGGTGACAAATTTAATCGGATAAAAAGGGCAGGAATTTTCCTAGCCCTTTGTTTACAGATTTGACTGAATGTAAAAAGTTACTACACCTAATACTCAATGAAAATCAAAGAGCAAACTAGGAAGCTAGCCGCAGGCTGTACTTGAGTACGGTAAGGCGACGCTGACGTGGTTTGAAGAGATTTTCGAAGAGTATAGACATTCAAAGACAAGGAAATAAAGATGAATAAGAAAATATTAGAAACATTAGAGTTCAATAAGGTCAAGACCTTGTTTGAACCCCATTTGTTGACCGAGCAGGGCTTGGACCAATTGAGACAGCTGGCTCCGACTGCCAAAGCAGATAAAATCAAACAGGCTTTTGCTGAGATGAAGGAAATGCAGGCTCTATTTGTCGAGCAACCGCATTTTACCATTCTCGCAACTAAGGAAATCGCAGGAGTCTGCAAGCGTTTGGAGATGGGGGCGGACCTCAATATCGAGGAGTTCCTCCTCTTGAAGCGCGTGCTTCTTGCTAGCCGAGAACTGCAAAGTTTTTATGCCAATCTGGAAAATGTTAGCTTGACAGAATTAGCTCTTTGGTTTGAGAAATTACATGATTTTCCGCAATTACAAGGAAATCTCCAAGCATTTAATGATGCAGGTTTCATTGAAAATTTTGCCAGTGAAGAATTGGCGCGCATCCGTCGAAAAATCCATGATAGCGAGAGTCAGGTACGCGATGTTTTACAGGACCTGCTCAAGCAAAAAGCGCAGATGTTGACAGAAGGGATTGTTGCCAGCAGAAATGGCCGTCAGGTTTTACCTGTCAAAAACACCTACCGCAATAAGATTTCAGGTGTCGTTCATGATATTTCTGCTAGTGGAAATACCGTCTATATCGAACCCCGTGAGGTGGTCAAACTGAGCGAAGAAATTGCTAGTTTGCGAGCAGATGAGCGCTATGAAATGCTTCGAATTCTCCAAGAAATTTCTGAGCGTGTCCGCCCTCATGCAGCTGAGATTGCCAATGACGCCTGGATTATCGGTCATCTGGACTTGATTCGTGCCAAGGTTCGCTTTATCCAAGAAAGGCAAGCAGTTGTGCCTCAGCTATCAGAAAATCAAGAGATTCAATTGCTCCATGTCTGCCATCCTTTGGTCAAAAATGCCGTCGCAAATGATGTCCATTTTGGTCAAGATTTAACAGCTATTGTCATTACAGGTCCCAATACAGGTGGGAAGACCATCATGCTCAAAACTCTGGGCTTGACGCAGGTGATGGCTCAGTCTGGTTTGCCGATTTTAGCAGACAAGGGAAGTCGTGTTGGTATTTTTGAAGAAATCTTTGCTGATATTGGCGATGAGCAGTCTATTGAACAGAGCCTGTCTACCTTCTCTAGCCACATGACCAATATTGTGGATATTCTTGGCAAGGTCAACCAACATTCACTCTTGCTCTTGGATGAGTTGGGGGCTGGTACTGATCCCCAAGAGGGAGCCGCCCTTGCCATGGCTATTCTGGAGGACCTTCGCCTGCGTCAAGTCAAGACCATGGCGACCACCCACTATCCAGAACTCAAGGCCTATGGTATCGAGACAGCCTTTGTGCAAAATGCCAGCATGGAGTTTGATACTGCAACTCTACGCCCGACCTATCGCTTTATGCAGGGTGTTCCTGGCCGAAGTAATGCCTTTGAAATTGCCAAACGTCTAGGCCTATCTGAAGTTATTGTAGGGGATGCCAGTCAGCAGGTCGATCAGGACAATGATGTCAACCGGATTATTGAGCAGCTGGAAGAGCAGACGCTGGAAAGCCGTAAACGCTTGGACAATATCCGTGAGGTGGAGCAAGAAAATCTCAAGATGAACCGTGTTCTAAAAAAACTTTACAACGAGCTCAATCGTGAAAAGGAAACCGAGCTTAATAAGGCGCGTGAACAGGCTGCCGAGATTGTGGATATGGCTCTGAGTGAAAGTGACCAGATTCTCAAAAATCTCCACAGTAAATCCCAACTCAAGCCCCACGAAATCATTGAAGCCAAGGCCAAGTTGAAAAAATTGGCTCCTGAAAAAGTAGATTTGTCTAAAAACAAGGTCCTTCAAAAGGCCAAGAAAAAACGAGCTCCAAAGGTGGGAGATGATATAGTGGTTCTCAGTTATGGCCAGCGTGGTACCTTGACCAGTCAACTCAAGGACGGCCGCTGGGAAGCCCAAGTTGGCTTGATTAAGATGACCTTGGAGGAGAAAGAGTTTGATCTTGTTCAAGCCCAGCAAGAAAAACCAGTCAAGAAGAAACAGGTCAATGTTGTGAAACGAACTTCTGGGCGAGGACCTCAAGCTAGACTGGATCTTCGAGGCAAGCGCTATGAAGAAGCCATGAATGAGCTAGATGCCTTCATCGATCAAGCCTTGCTTAACAATATGGCTCAAGTTGATATCATCCATGGTATCGGAACAGGAGTCATCCGTGAAGGAGTTACCAAATACTTGCAAAGAAACAAACATGTCAAGAGTTTCGGCTATGCCCCACAAAATGCTGGAGGCAGTGGTGCGACTATTGTCACTTTTAAAGGATAGAAGTATTCCGAGCTTTATAAAGTAAAAACTGTTGAATTAAGTTTTACTAATAAACACATTGACAAAAGCCAACATTTTTTGTAAAATAAGAATCAATTAAATACCAACACCGAATGAAGTTTAATAGAAGTGGGGAATCGTTTGATTTTCCATGACTGTAAATGGACGGAACTCTGGAGAGACCGTAAAGGCACCGAAGGGGCAAGGCAGGCAACTGCTCAAACTCTCAGGTAAAAGGACAGAGCTAGGATAGACCGCTTTTTAGCATTTATCTAAGCATTCCAGAGTACATGTATCTTGCATGTGCTCTTTCTTTTGGGGTTGAAAAGATAGGAGAAGGAAATGTTAGAATTGCTTAAATCAATCGATGCTTTTGCTTGGGGACCGCCCCTCTTGATCTTATTGGTCGGAACAGGGATTTACCTAACTATTCGGCTAGGACTCTTGCAGGTTTTGCGTCTGCCCAAGGCCTTTCAGCTTATTTTTATCCAGGATAAGGGACATGGTGATGTATCCAGTTTTGCAGCTCTGTGTACAGCCTTGGCATCAACCGTTGGAACAGGAAATATCATAGGAGTTGCGACGGCTATCAAGGTTGGTGGACCAGGAGCTCTCTTTTGGATGTGGATGGCGGCTTTCTTTGGAATGGCTACCAAGTATGCGGAAGGACTCTTGGCCATAAAATACCGCACCAAGGACGACCATGGTGCGGTTGCGGGAGGTCCTATGCATTATATCCTTCTAGGAATGGGAGAAAAGTGGCGTCCCCTTGCTGTTTTGTTTGCAGTAGCAGGAGTATTGGTTGCTCTCTTGGGAATCGGAACCTTCACCCAAGTCAACTCGATTACAGAATCTATCCAAAATACAACGACGATTTCACCAGCCATCACAGCTCTCGTCTTATCTGTTTTTGTAGCGATTGCAGTCTTTGGCGGACTCAAGTCCATTTCAAAGGTTTCAACTACTGTTGTTCCTTTTATGGCTATCATTTATATTTTGGGAACTCTTACAGTTATTTTCTTTAATATTGAGAAAATCCCTGCTACAATCGTTTTAGTCTTTACCTCAGCTTTTAGTCCCCTTGCTGCGGTAGGTGGATTTGCTGGTGCTAGCATTCGAATGGCTATTCAAAATGGTGTGGCGCGTGGTGTCTTCTCAAACGAATCTGGTCTGGGTTCTGCTCCCATTGCAGCGGCTGCGGCGAAGACAAACGAACCAGTAGAGCAAGGGTTGATTTCCATGACGGGAACCTTTATTGATACCCTCATTATCTGTACGTTGACTGGTTTGACCATCTTGGTAACTGGTGTTTGGAGTGGTGACTTGAATGGAGTGGCCTTGACTCAGTCAGCCTTCTCAACAGTCTTTTCACACTTTGGACCTGCCCTCTTGACCATCTTCCTTGTACTCTTTGCCTTCACGACGATTCTAGGTTGGAACTATTACGGAGAACGTTGTTTTGAGTTCCTCTTTGGGGTTCGCTTTATCTGGCTCTACCGTGTGATTTTTGTGCTCATGGTCTTGCTGGGAGGATTTATCGAGTTGGATATGGTTTGGATTATCGCAGATATCGTTAACGCCTTGATGGCGCTGCCAAACTTGATTGCCCTCTTGGTCTTGTCGCCAGTCGTTATTGCTGAAACTAAAAAGTATTTTGATAAATAATGAAATCACACATGGCGTGTGATTTTTTTGCCTATAAATGATTTTTATCAAGCTGATATATAATATATATTATGCAAGTGATTGGAAGTGTGATAAACTAATATACAACGAAAATCTTATGAGAGGAATAAACCTTTGTCTTAGATAAACTTAGGAATCAGGATTTTATAAGATTTTCCAATAATATTAGTGTCAATAATAAGAAAAGAGGTATCTTATGACAACATTTACAATCCATACAGTAGAATCAGCACCAGCAGAAGTGAAAGAAGTTCTTGAAACAGTAGAAAAAGACAACAATGGCTATATTCCCAACCTAATCGGTCTCTTGGCCAATGCACCGACTGCTTTAGAAGCCTACCGAACTGTCGCATCTATCAACCGTCGCAACAGCCTGACACCCGTTGAGCGTGAAGTGGTGCAAATCACGGCAGCCGTGACCAATGGTTGTGCCTTCTGCGTCGCAGGTCACACAGCCTTTTCCATCAAACAAATCCAGATGAATGATGACCTTCTTCAAGCCCTTCGCAATCGTACTCCAATTGAAACAGATCCTAAATTGGACACCCTAGCTAAGTTTACCTTGGCAGTTATCAATACCAAGGGTCGTGTAGGAGATGAAGCCTTGGCTGAGTTTTTAGAAGCTGGCTACACGCAACAAAATGCCTTGGATGTGGTTCTGGGTGTCAGCCTAGCAAGCCTTTGTAACTATGCCAACAACCTAGCCAATACCCCAATTAACCCAGAATTGCAACCTTATGCTTAATCCATATCTGAGTAAAAAATGAAGTCTGAAATAATCGGACTTCGTTTTTTATACTCAATGAAAATCAAAGAGCAAACGAGGAAGCTAGCCGCAGGTTGCTCAAAACAGTGTTTTGAGGTTGCAGATGGAAGCTGACGTGGTTTGAATAGATTTTCGATGAGTATTAAGTCCTCATTTAAGCGCTTTTATGATATACTGAAACTAACATGATTATTGGAGGTTAGGATGAAAAAACTCCCCTTAGTATTTTCAGGTTGTTTGCTAGGTTTGGCAGGAGCTGGAAATCTTATTTTAGATACGTTGCCAGTTCTGTCACATATACTGAGTTTATCAGGTTTAGTTTTATGGATTTACTTTCTGATTTTGCATCTGTTTAATTGGAAGGAAACCAAGCAAGAATTGACCAAGCCTCCTCTTTTGTCAGGAATGGCGACATTTCCCATGGCTGGAATGATTTTATCGACTTATGTCTTTCGCGTCTTCCCTTCTCTTTCTTTGGTTGCGCAGGGTCTCTGGTGGTTTTCATTTCTCTTGGATTTGACCTTGATTGCTGGTTTCACCATCAAGTTTGCCTGTCCAGGTCGAAGGGTTCATGCGACTCCAAGTTGGACGGTGCTTTATGTGGGGATAGCAGTGGCAGCCTTGACCTATCCTCTTGTAGGCATCATCGAAATTGCCTATGCGACCTTGAGTTTTGGATTTCTCTTGACCTTCTATCTCTATCCCCTTATTTATAGCGATTTAAAGAAACATCCACTCCCACTAGCCATGCTTGGACAAGAAGGGATTTACTGTGCTCCTTTCTCTCTACTCTTGGCTTCTCTGGTTCGGATTGGAGGAGCTAGCCTACCGACTTGGCTCTTGATTGCCATGATTTTGGCTTCCCAATCCTTCTTTTTCTTTGTTTTGACTCGCCTGCCTAATATTTTAAAACAAGGTTTTCAACCAGCCTTCTCAGCCCTCACCTTCCCGACCATTATCACAGCTACTTCGCTCAAGATGGCTCAGGGACTCTTGAAAGTTCCATTTCTGGATTATCTGGTACTGGCTGAAACAGCTATTTGCCTAATCATTTTGCTCTTTGTATTAGGCGCTTATCTGAATTGGTTACGAAAAAAGGTCTAGCTAGAAATAGCTAAACCTTATTTTTTATGGTTTGATGACTTCAGCTCCACCCATGTATGGACGAAGTGCTTCTGGGATGGTCACAGAACCATCTTCATTTTGGTAGTTTTCAAGAATAGCAGCCACCGTACGTCCAACTGCAAGTCCAGAACCGTTCAAGGTATGAAGGAGTTTCACCTTGCCATCAGCTTCATCACGGTAACGGATTTGGGCACGACGGGCTTGGAAATCTTCTGTGTTTGAACAGCTTGAGATTTCACGGTAGGTATTTTGGGCTGGAATCCACACTTCCAAGTCGTAAGTCTTCGCAGCTGAGAAGCCCATATCTCCTGTAGAGAGAGCAACGACACGGTATGGAAGGTTGAGTTTTTGAAGAATGTTTTCAGCGTTGGCTGTCATTTTTTCCAATTCTTCGTAAGATTCTTCTGGCTTGGCAAATTTGACCATTTCAACCTTGTGGAATTGGTGCAAACGAATCAAGCCACGAGTATCTCGACCAGCAGAACCAGCCTCGGAACGGAAAGATGGGCTCATAGCAGTGAAGTAGATTGGAAGGTCTTTACCGTCAAGGATTTCATCGCGGTAATAGTTTGTCAAAGGCACTTCAGCTGTAGGAATAAGGACATAATTAGTGTCTTTCAATTCAAAAGTATCTTCCTTGAATTTTGGATATTGCCCAGTACCAAACATAGAATCATGGTTGACTATGTAAGGTGTGATGACTTCCGTATAGCCTTCTTTACCATGCTCATCCAACATAAAGTTGTAGATAGCACGTTCCAAACGAGCACCGAGGCCTTTATAGAAGAGGAAACGAGCGCCTGTTACCTTACCACCGCGTTCCCAGTCAAGGATACCAAGATCTTCACCAAGATCCCAGTGAGCTTTTGGCTCGAAATCGAACTCGCGTGGAGTGCCCCAACGACGAACTTCCACATTGTCGTCTTCGTCAGCCCCAACAGGAACGCTGTCAGCTGGGATGTTTGGAAGAGTCGTGGTCAATTCTGTCAATTTAGCATCGATGTCTGCCAATTCAGCATCCAAGGCTTTGACCTCAGCAGATAGAGTTTGCATGGCAGCAATCTTGTCATCTGCATTTTCCTTGTTGCGCTTAGCTTGGGCAATCTCAGCAGAAACTGTGTTGCGTTCTGCTTTGAGAGTTTCAACCTTGACCAAAATATCACGACGTTTAGCATCGATTTCTTTCATCTCATTCAAGATAGCAGCATCTACACCACGTGTAGCCAATTTTTCTGCGACAGCATCAAAGTCTGTACGAATACGTTTGATATCTAACATAAGAACTCCTTTATGAAAAAAGCACACCTGACAAAGCGTTGGAGTGGCAGGGCCACGGTTCCATCCAACTTCACAGGTGTGCACTTGATTGTGTATGTAATTGTTACTAACGGTAGAATTTCACCTATCCCTCCTATCTGCTCGCAGCATCCGCAGACTTTCTGAAAGAAGAAGATAACCTACTTATCCGTTGCTATGATTATACTAAAGTTTCTACTTTTTTGCAAATAGATTTTTAAATTTTTGGCTAATTGTCTGAATCAGGGTCGGAAGTTTGACGACCTTGTCATTGCCCAGTTTTTCACGAGCAATTTTGAGAATGGCGCCTGAGTCTTTTGAAGCAAAGAGGAATTTTCCTTTGTCTGTAAAGACTTCGAAGTGGCGACTGATTTTCCGCCCAGTGACATTGGCTCCAATTTGGTTGATATGGCTCCAAGGAATCTGGATAAATTGTTCAACATTGACATCTGGGTAAAATTCCAAGGCCTGATCTCCGACAAGGAATTTCCCAACTTTCCCAGCTATAGAGAGGTAGGAAGTGCCTGTCGTGCTGAGAAGCACTGTTTTGTTAAGAGATTGGGCCATGGTTAGTCTTCCTTACTTTCACCGAAAAAGGCATTGTAGAGGGCTTTGATTGCTGCTTTCTCTTGGTCTTTATTGACAACAAACATGATAGAAACTTCACTAGAACCTTGAGACATCATCTGGATGTTGATCTTATTTTCAGATAGAGCGCGTGTTGCAGTGGCAGTCACTCCGATATGACTCTTCATTTTTTCTCCAACAATCATAATGATTGAAAGGTCGTGTTCGATTTCTGCATGGTCTACTTCAGCCTTTTGAACCAACTGACGAAGGATTTCTTCTTCCTTGATAGGAGTTAGTTCGCGAGAACGAAGAATAATTGAAAGATCGTCGATACCTGTTGGCATATGTTCCCAACCGATGTTAAGGTCTTCAAGGATTTGCAGAACCTTGCGGCCGAATCCAACCTCGCGGTTCATGAGGTATTTCGACATGTTAATGCTAACAAAGCCTGAGTCACCAGCAATTCCCACAACTGGAAATTCATCACTACTATGTTTTAGAACGATACGAGTACCTGGATGGTCAGGATTATTGGTATTCTTGATAACGAGAGGGATTTTTCCACGGTAGGCAGGAAGAAGAGCTTCGTCATGAAGGACTGAGAAGCCTGCATAGGCCAACTCACGCATTTCACGGTAGGTCAACTCAGGGATTGAGTGTGGCTGGTGGATAATACCTGGGTGGGCTGCAAAGATACCATCAACATCCGTAAAGTTTTCATAGAGATCAGCTTTAACCCCTGCAGCAATGATCGAGCCTGTAATATCAGATCCTCCACGTGAGAAGGTACAGATTTGATTTTCCTTGGTAACTCCAAAGAAACCAGGAATGACAAGGACTTCATTTGCATTTGTCAATTCTTCAATCTTGTCATAACTTGATGGAATGATGCGAGCGTGACCAGGTTCACTTGTGACCACAATACCAGCTTCTCGAGGGTGAACATAGCGTGCATCGATACCGTTTTGGTTAAAGTAGGCAGCAATCAATTTGGCATTGTTGTTTTCACCGGCTGCTAGGAAAGTGTCGTAGAGAAATTCATTTTCTTCGATAGGAAGAGTGGCCAAGGCGCGAATGCTTTTAGAGATTTTTTCTAAAACAGCAGGTTTTAGTCCCAATTCACTAACCATAGCAGCATAGCGGTCGATAATCCAGTTTTGACTCTTGCTAATATCGTTACCAGCAACATAGTCGCGGTAGTATTTAATCAAGGCATCTGTAACCTTAGTATCTTCAGCATTGCGTTTACCAGGCGCAGAAACGACTACAAAACGACGCTCTGAATCGCTTTTTACGATGTTTAAAACTTTTTCTAATTGACTAGCAGAGGCAAGAGAGCTACCTCCAAATTTAACAACCTTCATAAGAACTCCTAAAGTAAGTATTTTATACGATTATAGCAGAAAGAAAGCCTTTTTTCAATGAAGAAAATAAGATGCTTTCTAGTATAAAGCGAGCCTTTCTAATCGGCTGAGACACTTATTACATTCTTATTCTTGCTTTTTTAGAGCAAAAAAGATATACTTTGACAGTGAAATAATTTAACACTCAATGAAAATCAAAGAGCAAACTAGGAAGCTAGCCGAAGTCAGCTCAAAATACTGTTTTGAGGTTGCAGATGGAAGCTGACGCGGTTTAAAGAGATTTTCGAAGAGTATAAACTGCTTATAAAATAAAAAGGAGCCCTGATGGAACACATTATTTATCAGCTTGAAGAGGACTTGGCAATCCTTACCTTGAACCGTCCTGAGGTCGCAAATGGTTTTCATATTCCCATGTGTGAGGAGATTTTAGAAGCTCTGACTTTGGCAGAAGAAAATCCAGCTGTGCATTTTATCTTAATCAATGCCAATGGAAAGGTCTTCTCAGTTGGGGGAGATTTGGTAGAGATGAAGCGGGCAGTGGATGAGGATGATATTCCATCATTGACAAAAATCGCAGAGTTGGTCAATACGATTTCTTATAAAATCAAGCAAATAGCCAAACCTGTTTTAATGGAAGTTGACGGTGCTGTTGCAGGTGCCGCAGCGAATATGGCTGTTGCGGCAGATTTCTGTTTGGCGACGGATAAGGCTAAGTTTATCCAAGCCTTTGTTGGTGTTGGTTTGGCTCCAGATGCAGGGGGAATTCATCTCTTGAGCCGCAGTATCGGTGTGACGCGTGCTGCTCAATTAGCTATGACAGGAGAGGCTTTAACGGCAGAAAAAGCCCTAGAATGGGGGTTGGTTTACCGCGTTTCTGAAGCTGAAAAACTTGAAAAGACGAGAGAACAGCTTCTTAAAAAATTAAGACGTGCTTCAAGTAATTCCTATGCTGCCATTAAGAAGTTGGTTTGGGAGAGCCAATTTAAAGACTGGCAGGGTTACGCTACTTTAGAACTGAACCTACAGAAATCCTTAGCTCAAACAGAGGATTTCAAAGAAGGAGTGCGAGCTCATTCGGAGAGAAGAAGACCTAAATTTACAGGAAAATAAAAAATACTTGCATCATTCTTTGAATTTTGATATAATTCTTTCTGTCAAATGTTTTGATTGTAAAAGTTTTTTGAAGAAGGAGGGATATGAAAAATGGACTACCAACGAATCAATGAATATTTAACATCTATATTTAACAATGTCCTTGTAATTGAGGAAGTGAACTTGAGAGGTAGTCGTTTTAAGGATATCTCCATCAAAGAAATGCATACGATTGATGTCATCGGTAAGGCTCCAGACGTGACTCCAAGTCAAGTGTCAAAAGAGTTGATGGTAACTCTTGGAACTGTTACGACAAGTTTGAACAATTTAGAGCGTAAGGGCTACATTGAGCGAGTTCGGTCAGAACAGGATCGTCGTGTGGTGCATCTGCATTTGACAAAGAAGGGTCGCTTGATTCATAGACTGCATAAACGCTTCCACAAGGCCATGGTAGAAAAAATTATTGATGGCATGAGCGAGGAAGAAATTGCTGTCATGGGTAAAGGTTTGACTAATCTTTACCAATTTTTGGAGGATTTGAAATAATGGCTTTTGCAAAAATAAGTCAGGTTGCTCATTATGTGCCAGAGCAAGTGGTTACAAATCACGACTTGGCTCAGATTATGGATACCAATGATGAGTGGATTTCAAGTCGAACGGGAATACGACAAAGGCATATTTCAAGAACAGAATCTACCAGTGATTTGGCTACAGAGGTTGCTAAGAAACTGATGGCAAAAGCTGGAATAACAGGAGAAGAACTGGATTTTATCATCCTAGCTACCATTACTCCAGATTCGATGATGCCCTCTACAGCTGCTCGTGTTCAAGCTAATATTGGCGCTAATAAAGCCTTTGCTTTTGACTTAACCGCGGCTTGCAGTGGATTTGTATTTGCTCTTTCAACTGCTGAAAAGTTTATCGCTTCTGGTCGCTTTCAAAAAGGCTTGGTGATTGGTAGTGAAACCCTCTCTAAGGCAGTCGATTGGTCGGATCGATCAACAGCTGTGTTGTTTGGAGATGGTGCTGGTGGTGTCTTGTTAGAAGCTAGCGAGCAAGAGCATTTCTTAGCTGAGAGTCTCAATAGCGATGGAAGTCGCAGCGAGTGTTTAACTTATGGGCATTCAGGTTTGCATTCTCCATTTTCAGATCAAGAAAGTGCAGATTCGTTTTTGAAGATGGATGGACGCACAGTCTTTGATTTTGCCATTCGAGATGTAGCCAAGTCTATCAAGCAGACTATTGATGAATCTCCTATAGAGGTGACAGACTTGGATTATCTGCTACTTCATCAAGCCAATGACCGTATTTTGGATAAGATGGCTAGAAAAATCGGTGTCGATCGAGACAAGCTTCCAGCCAATATGATGGAATATGGCAATACCAGTGCAGCCAGTATCCCGATTTTACTTTCAGAGTGTGTAGAACAAGGTCTCATCCCTTTAGATGGTAGACAGACTGTTCTGCTATCAGGCTTCGGTGGAGGCTTGACCTGGGGCACACTCATTCTTACAATTTAGGTAATCATGTGGTGAACACATTGTTATAAAAACTATTTATTTTAAAGGAGTCCTATCATGGCAGTATTTGAAAAAGTACAAGAAATTATCGTTGAAGAACTTGGAAAAGACGCATCAGAAGTAACACTTGAATCAACTTTTGATGATTTGGACGCAGATTCATTGGACTTGTTCCAAGTAATCTCAGAAATCGAAGATGCTTTTGATATCCAAATCGAAGCAGAAAATGACTTGAAAACAGTTGGTGACTTGGTTGCTTACGTTGAAGAGCAAGCAAAATAAGCAGAATATTAGTAGAAGGAGTAGGGAGAAACCCACTCCCTCTTGTTTAGGTAATAGTTTGACTGTCAAATTATGGTGAAATCGAACTATTACGTAAGCAAGGAAGGTTGGAGGCACTATGAAAACGCGTATTACAGAATTATTGAAGATTGACTATCCTATTTTCCAAGGAGGGATGGCCTGGGTTGCTGATGGTGATTTGGCAGGAGCTGTTTCCAAGGCTGGAGGACTAGGGATTATTGGTGGGGGAAATGCCCCGAAAGAAGTTGTCAAGGCAAATATTGATAAAATCAAATCATTGACTGATAAACCCTTTGGTGTCAACATTATGCTCTTGTCTCCCTTTGTGGAAGATATTGTAGACCTTGTTATCGAGGAAGGTGTTAAGGTAGTGACAACAGGCGCAGGAAATCCTGGTAAATACATGGAACGTTTCCATGAAGCAGGGATTACAGTTATTCCTGTTGTACCAAGCGTTGCCCTAGCAAAACGCATGGAAAAAATTGGTGCGGACGCTGTTATTGCAGAAGGAATGGAAGCTGGGGGGCATATCGGTAAATTAACAACCATGACTTTGGTGCGCCAGGTAGCTGCTGCTGTGTCTATTCCTGTTATTGCTGCAGGAGGGATTGCAGATGGTGAAGGTGCTGCGGCTGGCTTTATGCTAGGGGCAGAGGCTGTTCAGGTTGGAACTCGTTTTGTCGTTGCAAAAGAGTCCAATGCCCATCCAAATTATAAGGCCAAGATTTTAAAAGCTAGAGATATTGATACTACGATTTCAGCTCAACACTTTGGGCATGCAGTTCGTGCTATTAAAAATCAATTGACTCGTGATTTTGAAAAAGCTGAGAAAGATGCCTTTAAACAAGAAAATCCTGATTTGGAAATCTTTGAACAAATGGGAGCAGGTGCCCTAGCCAAAGCGGTTGTTCACGGTGATGTGGATGGTGGATCTGTTATGGCAGGTCAAATTGCGGGGCTTGTTTCCAAAGAAGAAACAGCTGAAGAAATCTTAAAAGATTTGTACTACGGAGCAGCTAAGAAAATTCAAGAAGAAGCCTCTCGTTGGGCAGGAGTTGTAAGAAATGACTAAAACAGCCTTTTTATTTGCTGGTCAAGGTGCCCAGTATCTAGGGATGGGACGGGATTTCTATGATCAGTATCCGATTGTCAAAGAAACGATTGATCGAGCGAGTCAGGTGCTCGGTTATGATTTACGTTATCTCATCGATACGGAAGAAGACAAACTCAATCAGACCCGCTATACGCAACCAGCCATTCTAGCGACTTCGGTTGCTATCTACCGTTTATTGCAAGAAAAGGGCTATCAGCCTGATATGGTTGCTGGTTTGTCTCTTGGAGAATACTCTGCCTTGGTGGCAAGCGGCGCCTTGGATTTTGAAGATGCGGTTGCCTTGGTAGCTAAGCGTGGAGCCTATATGGAAGAAGCGGCTCCTGCTGACTCTGGCAAGATGGTAGCAGTTCTCAATACGCCAGTAGAGGTCATTGAAGAAGCCTGTCAAAAAGCTTCTGAACTTGGAGTGGTTACTCCAGCCAACTATAACACACCTGCACAAATCGTCATTGCTGGAGAAGTGGTTGCAGTTGATCGAGCGGTTGAACTTTTGCAAGAAGCAGGTGCCAAACGCTTGATTCCTCTTAAGGTGTCAGGTCCCTTTCACACCGCTCTCCTTGAACCTGCTAGCCAGAAACTAGCTGAAACTCTAGCTCAGGTAAGTTTTTCAGATTTTACTTGTCCCCTAGTCGGCAATACAGAAGCTGCTGTGATGCAAAAAGAGGACATTGCTCAGCTCTTGACGCGTCAGGTCAAGGAACCCGTTCGTTTCTATGAAAGTATTGGGGTCATGCAAGAAGCAGGCATAAGCAACTTTATCGAGATTGGACCGGGGAAAGTCTTGTCAGGTTTTGTTAAAAAAATTGATCAAACTGCTCACTTAGCTCATGTGGAAGATCAAGCGAGTTTAGTAGCACTTTTAGAAAAATAGACTAAAATAAGTAGAAGTTTTGAAAGGAAAAAAATGAAACTAGAACATAAAAATATCTTTATTACAGGTTCGAGTCGTGGAATTGGTCTTGCCATCGCCCACAAGTTTGCTCAAGCAGGAGCCAACATTGTCTTAAACAGTCGTGGGGCAATCTCAGAAGAATTGCTCGCTGAGTTTTCAAACTATGGTATCAAGGTGGTTCCCATTTCAGGAGATGTATCAGATTTTGCAGACGCTAAGCGTATGATTGATCAAGCTATTGCAGAACTGGGTTCAGTAGATGTTTTGGTCAACAATGCAGGGATTACCCAAGATGCTCTTATGCTCAAGATGACAGAAGCAGATTTTGAAAAAGTGCTCAAGGTCAATCTGACTGGTGCCTTTAATATGACACAATCAGTCTTGAAACCGATGATGAAAGCCAGAGAAGGTGCTATCATTAATATGTCTAGTGTTGTTGGTTTGATGGGGAATATTGGTCAAGCTAACTATGCTGCTTCTAAGGCTGGCTTGATTGGCTTTACCAAGTCTGTGGCACGCGAGGTCGCTAGTCGGAATATACGAGTCAATGTGATTGCTCCAGGAATGATTGAGTCTGATATGACAGCTATCTTATCAGATAAGATTAAGGAAGCTACACTAGCTCAGATTCCGATGAAAGAATTTGGGCAGGCAGAGCAGGTTGCAGATTTGACAGTATTTTTAGCAGGCCAAGATTATCTAACTGGTCAAGTGGTTGCCATTGATGGTGGCTTAAGTATGTAGCGAAAGCTAGAGGTGAAAAGAATGAAACTAAATCGAGTAGTGGTAACAGGTTATGGAGTAACATCTCCAATCGGAAATACACCAGAAGAATTTTGGAATAGTTTAGCAACTGGGAAAATCGGCATTGGTGGCATTACAAAATTTGATCATAGTGACTTTGATGTGCATAATGCGGCAGAAATCCAAGATTTTCCGTTCGATAAATACTTTGTAAAAAAAGATACCAACCGTTTTGATAACTATTCTTTATATGCCTTGTATGCAGCCCAAGAGGCTGTAAATCATGCTAATTTGGATGTAGAGGCTCTTGATAAAGATCGTTTTGGTGTTATCGTTGCCTCTGGTATTGGCGGAATCAAGGAAATTGAAGATCAAGTGCTTCGTCTCAACGAAAAAGGGCCAAAACGTGTGAAACCATTGACCCTTCCAAAAGCCTTGCCAAATATGGCTTCAGGAAATGTTGCTATGCGTTTTGGAGCAAACGGTGTTTGTAAATCCATCAATACTGCCTGCGCTTCATCAAATGACGCGATTGGAGATGCCTTCCGCTCCATTAAGTTTGGTTTTCAAGATGTTATGTTGGTAGGTGGTTCAGAAGCCTCTATCACACCTTTTGCTATTGCTGGTTTCCAAGCCCTAACTGCTCTCTCAACTACAGAGGATCCAACTCGTGCTTCTATCCCATTTGATAAGGACCGAAATGGTTTTGTCATGGGAGAAGGTTCAGGCATGTTGGTTCTTGAAAGCCTTGAACACGCGGAAAAACGTGGGGCAACTATCCTTGCTGAAGTGGTTGGTTATGGACATACCTGTGATGCCTATCACATGACTTCTCCTCATCCAGAAGGTCAGGGAGCTATCAAGGCCATCAAATTAGCCTTGGAAGAAGCTGAGATTTTTCCAGAACAAGTAGCCTATGTTAATGCTCACGGAACCTCAACTCCTGCTAATGAAAAAGGAGAAAGTGGTGCTATCGTAGCTGTTCTTGGTAAGGAAGTGCCTGTATCATCAACCAAATCATTCACAGGACATTTGCTGGGTGCTGCAGGTGCAGTAGAAGCTATCGTAACAATCGAGGCTATGCGTCATAACTTTGTACCAATGACAGCTGGAACAAGTGAAGTATCAGATTATATCGAAGCCAATGTCGTTTATGGACAAGGCTTGGAGCAAGAAATTCCATACGCTATTTCAAATACTTTTGGTTTTGGTGGCCACAATGCAGTTCTTGCTTTCAAACGTTGGGAGAATAAATAAGTATGAATTTAAACGATATTAAAGACTTGATGGCTCAATTTGACCAGTCAAGTTTGAGAGAATTTTCTTATAAAAATGGGACGGATGAGTTGCAGTTTAGCAAGAATGAAGCGAGACTTGTATCTGAAGTTGCACCAGTACCCGTTTTAGCAACACCAAGTCCAGTAGCTCCTACATCTGCTCCAGCAGAGACTGTAGCAGAAGAAGTTCCAGCTCCAGCTGAAACAAGTGTGGTTGCTGAGGGAGATCTTGTAGAGAGCCCACTTGTTGGAGTGGCTTACTTAGCTGCTGGTCCAGATAAACCTGCCTTTGTAACAGTTGGTGATAGTGTTAAAAAAGGTCAAACATTGGTCATCATCGAAGCCATGAAAGTTATGAATGAAATTCCTGCACCTAAGGATGGTGTGGTAACAGAAATTCTCGTTTCTAACGAAGAAATGGTTGAGTTTGGTAAAGGATTGGTACGTATCAAATGATCGATATTCAAGGAATCAAAGAAGCCCTTCCCCACCGTTATCCTATGCTACTAGTGGATCGTGTCTTGGAAGTGAGCGAGGATACCATTGTTGCTATCAAAAATGTGACCATCAATGAGCCCTTCTTTAACGGCCATTTTCCTCAATACCCAGTTATGCCAGGTGTTCTGATCATGGAAGCCTTGGCGCAAACAGCTGGTGTCTTGGAGTTGTCAAAACCTGAAAATAAAGGAAAACTGGTCTTTTATGCTGGTATGGACAAGGTTAAATTCAAGAAGCAAGTTGTACCAGGCGACCAATTGCTTATGACAGCGACTTTTGTAAAACGTCGTGGGACCATTGCCGTGGTTGAAGCAAAGGCTGAAGTGGATGGCAAGCTTGCAGCTAGTGGTACTCTTACCTTTGCAATAGGGAACTAAGGAGGTTCTCCATGTTTCGAAAAATTTTAATTGCCAATCGTGGTGAAATTGCGGTTCGGATTATCCGTGCGGCGCGTGAATTGGGCATTGCGACCGTAGCAGTCTATTCAACTGCTGATAAGGAAGCCCTTCATACGCTTTTGGCAGATGAAGCAGTTTGTATCGGTCCTGGCAAGGCAACAGAGTCTTATCTCAATATCAATGCGGTTCTATCAGCTGCAGTCTTGACTGAGGCAGAAGCCATTCACCCCGGTTTTGGATTTCTCAGTGAAAATTCCAAATTTGCTACCATGTGTGAAGAGGTGGGTATCAAGTTTATCGGTCCATCTGGCCATGTCATGGATATGATGGGGGATAAGATCAATGCGCGTGCTCAGATGATCAAAGCAGGTGTACCTGTTATTCCAGGTTCGGATGGAGAAGTACATAACTCTGAGGAAGCTTTGATTGTTGCTGAAAAAATTGGCTATCCTGTTATGCTCAAGGCTTCAGCAGGTGGAGGTGGTAAAGGGATTCGTAAGGTTGAAAAACCAGAAGACCTCGTTTCAGCCTTTGAAACGGCTTCTAGCGAAGCCAAGGCCAATTATGGCAATGGTGCCATGTACATAGAACGAGTTATCTATCCAGCTCGTCACATCGAGGTTCAAATCCTAGGAGATGAGCATGGACATGTGATTCACTTGGGGGAACGGGATTGTTCTCTTCAACGGAATAACCAAAAGGTTTTGGAAGAAAGTCCTTCGATTGCAATTGGCAAAACGTTACGCAATGAAATCGGTGCTGCTGCTGTTCGAGCTGCAGAGTCTGTTGGCTATGAGAATGCAGGGACCATTGAGTTTCTTCTTGATGAAGCCAGTGGCAAATTCTACTTTATGGAGATGAATACTCGTGTACAAGTAGAACATCCAGTAACAGAATTTGTTTCAGGTGTGGATATCGTTAAGGAACAGATTCGCATTGCGGCAGGTCAGCCCCTGTCTGTTAAGCAAGAAGATATTGTCCTAAGAGGCCATGCCATCGAGTGTCGTATCAATGCAGAAAACCCAGCCTTCAACTTTGCTCCAAGTCCAGGTAAGATTACCAATCTCTATCTGCCAAGTGGTGGAGTTGGCTTGCGCGTGGATTCAGCAGTTTATCCAGGCTATACCATTCCACCTTATTATGATAGTATGATTGCTAAAATCATCGTTCATGGAGAAAATCGTTTTGATGCCTTGATGAAAATGCAACGTGCCCTCTATGAACTAGAGATTGAAGGAGTGCAGACCAATGCAGATTTCCAGCTTGACCTCATTTCAGATCGCAATGTCATTGCTGGGGATTATGATACTTCCTTCTTGATGGAAACCTTCTTACCCAAGTATCAAGAAAAAGAATAAAATGACTTCAAGAGTTTAAACCGAAAAGGGGAATCAATGGCTCTATTTAGTAAAAAAGATAAGTATATTCGAATCAATCCCAATCGTTCGGTTAGGGAAAAACCTCAAGCCAAGCCAGAGGTTCCAGATGAATTATTCTCCCAGTGTCCAGGCTGTAAGCATACCATTTATCAGAAGGATCTGGGAAGTGAGCGTATCTGTCCACATTGTAGCTACACCTTTCGTATTTCTGCCCAAGAACGCTTGGCTTTGACGATTGATATGGGAACCTTCAAGGAATTGTTTACAGGGATTGAAAGCAAGGATCCCTTGTATTTCCCTGGTTATCAAAAGAAACTAGCAACTATGCGTGAAAAAACAGGGCTGGATGAAGCCGTTGTGACAGGAACAGCTCTTATTAAAGGTCAGACTGTGGCTCTTGGGATTATGGATTCCAACTTTATCATGGCTTCTATGGGTACGGTTGTAGGTGAAAAAATCACTCGCTTGTTTGAGTATGCGACTGTTGAAAAATTGCCAGTTGTTCTCTTCACAGCCTCTGGTGGGGCCCGTATGCAGGAAGGAATCATGAGTCTCATGCAGATGGCCAAGATCTCTGCAGCAGTTAAACGGCATTCAAATGCTGGTCTCTTTTATCTGACCATTTTGACAGATCCAACGACAGGTGGAGTGACAGCTTCCTTCGCTATGGAAGGCGATATTATTCTGGCTGAACCACAGAGTTTAGTTGGTTTTGCTGGGCGTCGTGTCATTGAAAACACGGTTCGTGAAAGCTTGCCTGAGGATTTCCAAAAGGCAGAATTCCTATTGGAGCATGGATTTGTGGATGCTATTGTCAAAAGAAGAGACTTACCAGATACCATTGCTAGCCTAGTCAGATTGCATGGAGGGTGTCCTAGATGAATATTGCAAAAATAGTCAGAGAAGCGCGTGAGCAGAGTCGCTTGACAACCTTGGACTTTGCTGCAGGCATTTTTGATGAATTTATCCAATTACACGGTGACCGTTCTTTTCGTGATGATGGTGCAGTTGTTGGTGGTATTGGTTGGCTTGGAGATCAAGCTGTAACAGTGGTTGGTATCCAAAAAGGCAAGAGTTTACAAGATAACCTCAAACGGAATTTTGGACAACCGCATCCAGAAGGCTACCGTAAGGCTCTGCGGTTGATGAAACAGGCTGAAAAGTTTAGCCGTCCAGTTGTGACCTTTATCAATACAGCAGGAGCCTATCCTGGTGTCGGAGCAGAAGAACGTGGTCAAGGGGAAGCTATCGCTCGCAATCTCATGGAAATGAGTGACCTGAAAGTTCCGATTATCGCCATTATTATCGGTGAAGGTGGTTCAGGTGGGGCTCTGGCTCTAGCAGTCGCAGACCGTGTCTGGATGCTGGAAAATTCTATCTATGCCATTCTTAGTCCAGAAGGCTTTGCTTCCATTCTATGGAAGGATGGCAGTCGTGCCATGGAAGCGGCAGAACTGATGAAAATCACTTCACATGAGCTGTTAGAAATGGACGTGGTAGATAAGGTGATTTCTGAAGCAGGACTTTCTAGTAAGGAACTGATTAAGAGTGTCAAAAAAGAACTCCAAGATGAGCTAGCTATACTTTTACAAAAACCGCTAGAAGAGCTGTTGGAAGAACGCTATCAACGATTTAGAAAATACTAATACAAAAACTAGAACTGGCAGTCAGTTCTAGTTTTTATGTGGTTCTTACTCTGTATCAAGGACGAAGTAAAAAGGTGCTTGGAAGACCAAACACCTTTTCGATTATTCATTTTCTTCTGTTACAAATTGACTAAGCAGTCCATTGATAAAACGGGCTGATTTTTGATCTGAAAAATTCTTAGCGAGTTCAATAGCTTCATTGACTGCTACCAGCTGAGGTGTATCAAATGATGTAATTTCAAAGATACCCAAGCGTAGTAAATTTTTTTCGACCAAGGTTAAGCGTTCAACTGTCCAACCTGACTTGAGATGCTGGTTGATTTGTTTATCCAACTCGTCTTTTTGCGCTTGAACACCAGAAACCAAGTTCAGAAGAAAGGCAGGGATTTGCACATCTGCATCTTCACGGTCATGTGTGTAGGCAAAGCGACAAGCTGTTTCCATATCTGTACCGAATTCAAGACTCATGAGAGCTTGAAAAGCGCATTTACGAAGTTCGCGTCTGGATTCTAATAGTGGACTAGTCATTGAGGAAGTCCTCGTCAAACAGATCTTTCAACTCTGGTTTCGGAGTTTTATCCGGAACGATTCCCGCAACGTGAATATTGACAACAGAAAGTTCCACATCAGCCATATTACGAACAGCGTCCTTAACAGCTTTTTGGATAGCCATAGCAACTTTAGGTACTTTCACACCGTACTCAAGGTAGAGATAGATGTCAGCAGTTAGCTCTTCGTTGCTTTCTTTTAAGTAGACGCCACGACCAAGAGAGAGTTTTGATAGGGTGTCAGATACGGATTTATTTGAAAATGAGTGGACACCATCAACTTTAGCAGTTGCGATGGCAATGATTTTTTCAAGTACACGTGGAGCGATAACGATTTCGCCAAATTGTTCTTCAATTCCCATAGAATGACCTCTTTCTAGAGATTAGGCACGAGAAACGTAAGTTCCTTCTGCAGTGTTGATGATCAATTTTTGTCCAGCTTCGATGAAGTCAGGAACGTTGACAACAAGTCCAGTTTCCATAGTTGCTGGTTTACCAGAACCTGTAACAGTAGCACCTTTGATAGATGGTTGTGTTTCAGCAACTGTCAATTCAACAGTAGTTGGTACAGTTACACCGATTACTTCAGTTCCGTAGAATTGGATTTTCACATCAGAGTTTTCAAGAATGTAAAGCAATTCATTTTCAACGTTCACGACGGGAATTTCGTATTGGTCGTAAGTTTCAGTGTTCATGAAGTAGGCAGTTTCATCCATTTTGTACAAGTATTGAGCTGGAACAGTTTCGATAATAGCTTGTTCGAATTTTTCTTCTGGACGGTAGCTTGTATCAAAAGTAGAACCAGTACGGACATCACGCAATTTCATACGCATGATTGTGTTCCCTTTACCTGGTTTGTGGTGGCTAGCTTCCAAAACGCGGATCAATTTTCCGTCTGCAGTTTCAAATGTCATACCAGCTTTCAATTTGCTTGCTTCAATCATGTTTTTACCTCTTTAATAAATATTATTACTCTTCATTTTACCATAAAATCTTCTGGAAATAAAGCCAAAATAGTTATTGGGAGATGGTAGGAGCGAAAAAGAATATTGGCTAGTCAGGTGGAGTGGTTAATGTTAAAGAGTATCCACTATATTTCTTCTCATACTCAATGGAAATCAAAGAGCAAACTAGGAAGCTAGCCGCAGGCTGCTCAAAACACTGTTTTGAGGTTGTGGATAGAACTGACGAAGTCAGTAACCATATATACGGTAATGTGACGCTGACGTGGTTTGAAGAGATTTTCGAAGAGTATTATATTTCAAAAGGCCGAAGTAAGTTTACTCCGACCTGTTAGTATTGTCTTAAAAAGATTGATTTTTATTCTGGTTCTACCAAAATTTTAATTTGTGACTTATCTTGAGTTAATTCGATAAAGCCTTCTTCGACGATATTTTCCAATTTAATTTTCTTAGTAACCAATTTTTCAGCAGAGAAGTAGCCTTGTTCCATCAATTCTAATACTTTAGGGAAGATATGACGATAAGCAATGATCCCTTTTAGTGTCTTTTCTTGGATTGCAAATTCATTCGGATTGATATTTGCTTCTCGTTCCCAGATAGAGACCACCATGCACTCACCTGCCTTATGTACGGCAGCTAAGGCTTGTCCTAAAACTACTGGCACACCCGTTACTTCATAAGAAACATCTACACCACCGTTTGTTAAACGATGAATAGCTTCAACAGCTGTTTCACCTTCTTCCGGACGGACAACGATAGCTCCTAACTCTTCAGCTTTTGCTTGACGTTCAGGTGATAGTTCAACAGCATAAATCTTAGAAGCACCCGCTGCACGAAGGGCTTCTACAATTAAGAGACCAATCGGACCTAAGCCAAAGACAGCAGCAGTATCACCAGCTTTTAGTGCTGATTGACGAACTGCATAAACTGCAACAGCAGCTGGCTCAGTGAGAGCAGCTTGCTCATAGCTTAAGCTATCTGGAATGACATGTACTAAGTCGCCGTCTAAAACACAATATTTGGCAAATCCACCGTCTGCAGCCAAACCGACAAAATTAAGGTTTGGATCCAAATTATAATTACCAACTAAGTTATTCTTAGCTAGAATTGGTTCTACAGCAACACGATCACCAACTTTAACACGAGTAACATCGCTTCCGACTTCTACAATTTCACCAGAAAATTCATGTCCCAATGTTACTGGTGCTTTTTGACCAGAATAGACATGTTCTTCTGTTGGTATGAAGATAGGGCCATCTAAAAATTCGTGGAGGTCAGTACCACAAATTCCCGTGAATTTAACAGCAACTTTTACTTGGTGCGGAAGTACCTCAGGGACTTCTACTTCTTGAATACGAACATCTTTTGCTGCATGCCAGCGAGCTGCCTTCATTGTAGCCATATGAATAACTCCTTTTTGTTGCGATTTTTAGTTTTCCTTTTAGGAAACTTTATATGTAACATTGTAAACGCTTTCTGTCTATTTGTCAAGAAAAAACCAACCTCAGGGCTGGTTTTTACATATTACTCTTCTTTCAACTTCGCCAATTCTTGGGCAAGTAGTTTAAGGGCGACTTGTGGGTTGGCTTGGCCTTTGGTTGCTTTCATAAGGAATCCTGTGAAGGCCTTGTCTGCGTTGCGTTTGCCTGACTTGAAGTCGGCAACTGCGGCTTCGTTATCCGCAAAGACTTGGTGGATGATTGGAATCAAAACAGCTGGATCTGAGATTTGGACCATACCTGCTTTTTCAACGTATTCACGCGCGCCTCCGCCATTTTTAGCTAGATGGACAAAGACTTTCTTGGCAATTTTAGAAGAAATAGTGCCGTCTTCGATGATGGCAATCATTTCAACCAAGTTTTCTGGTGTCAATTCGATTTGTTCCAGCGTCTTGCCTTCAGCGTTTAAGAACTGAGCAACCTCACCTTGGAGCCAGTTAGAAACTTGTTTAGCGTCACCGCCAAGGGCAACAGCTTTTTCAAAGAAGTCAGAAGTGACTTTGTTTGCAGTCAACTGGCTAGCATCGTAGTCTGATAAACCAAGGTCAGATACATAACGCGCACGGCGTTCTTTTGGAAACTCTGGTAACTCTGTACGCATTTCCTCAATCCACTCGTCTGAGATTTCAAAGAGTGGTAGGTCTGGTTCTGGGAAGTAGCGGTAGTCTGCAGCCCCTTCCTTGACACGCATGAGGATGGTTGCTTTGTTAGCTTCATCGTAACGGCGTGTTTCTTGACGGATTTGACCGCCTGATCGAAGGATTTCAGCTTGACGTTGGACTTCGTATTCAAGACCTTTGCGAACGTTTGAGAAGGAGTTGAGGTTTTTCAACTCAGTCTTGGTACCGAATTTTTCTTGACCATAAGGACGAAGAGAAATATTGGCATCCACACGCATAGAACCTTCTTCCATCTTAACGTCAGAAATGCCAGCGTACTGGATAACTTCCTTGAGTGCTGTCAGATAAGCATAGGCCTCCTCTGGCGAACGCATGTCGGCTTCAGATACAATCTCAATCAATGGCACCCCTTGGCGGTTGAGGTCAACATAAGAGTAGCCATCTGTACCGTGGGTGTTTTTACCAGCGTCTTCTTCTAGGTGAGCACGTTCGATACCGATTTTCTTGGTCGTACCGTCTTCTAGCTCGACTTCAATCCAGCCGTTATAACCGATTGGCTCATCAAACTGAGAAATCTGGTAGGCTTTTGGATTATCAGGGTAGAAGTAGTTCTTGCGGTCAAAGTGCATTTTTTTGTGGATGTCCATATTGAGGGCAAGAGCAGCCTTGATTCCGGCATCGACAACACCTTTGTTGAGAACTGGCAGAACTCCTGGGAAAGACCAGTCAATCACGTTAGTGTTAGCGTTTTGGTCATTTCCAAAGTGGGCAGAAGTAGGTGAGAAGATTTTTGAATTGGTGTTGAGCTCTACGTGGACTTCAAGTCCAATGACTGTTTCAAAGTTCATTAGTTGTCACCTCCAAAAATCACGGGTTGTTGTTTGTGGTAGTCTGTTGTTGCTTCAAAAGCAGCAGCAGCTTGGTAAATGGTTTCCTCTGAGTATTTAGGACCAATCAATTGCAGACCGACTGGTAGACCTTGAGAGAAACCAGCAGGAATCGAAATTCCTGGTAGACCAGCTAAGTTGACTGGGATGGTCAAGAGGTCAGCCAAGTACATGGCAACTGGGTCGTGGTTGAGTGAATCCAAGTCATAGGCAACACTTGGAGCAGTTGGTCCCAAAATCAAGTCATAATCCGCGAAGACTTTTTCGAAATCTTGGATGATGAGGGTACGGACCTGACCAGCTTTCTTGTAGTAGGCATCGTAGTAACCTGATGAAAGGCTGAAAGTACCTAGCATGATACGACGTTTCACTTCTTCACCGAAACCTTGGCTACGGCTGTTTACATAGATTTCATCAAGATTAGTCGCATCCTCTGCGCGGTAGCCGTAACGGATACCGTCAAAACGTTGCAAGTTTGATGAAGCTTCTGATGAAGCGATGATGTAGTAAACGGCAACACCGTATTTAGAGTGAGGCAGGCTGACTTCTTCGACGATAGCACCAAGTTTCTCAAAGTGTTTAGCTGCGTTGATGATAGTTTCTTTAACCTCTGGGTCAATACCTTCACCGAGATATTCCTTAGGCAAAGCAATTTTCATACCCTTGATGTCTTGACCGATTTTTGAGGTAAAGTCGGCAATGCGGACAGGAGCAGAAGTGGAGTCTTTGGCATCTTCGCTAGCAATAGCGTTGAGCAAGAGGGCATTTTCCTTAACAGTAGGAGCAAAAGGTCCAATCTGGTCTAATGAGCTACCAAAGGCAATGAGACCGAAACGTGAAACTGTTCCGTAGGTTGGTTTGAGACCAACGATTCCGTTGAAGGCAGCAGGTTGGCGGATGGAACCACCAGTATCAGAACCAAGTGACAAGCGGACTTGTCCAGAAGCTACAGCTGCGGCAGAACCACTTGATGACCCACCAGGAACCTTGCTGTGGTCCCAAGCATTTTTAGTGGCACCATAGTGTGAAGTCTCACCTGACCCCCCCATGGCAAATTCGTCCATGTTGGTTTTCCCAACGACAATCATACCTTTAGATTTTGCATTGGAAACGGCTGTCGCATCAAAGATTGGCTCATAGTTGTAGAGCATTTTTGAGGCAGCAGTTGTGAGAATACCGTCTGTAGAGATATTATCCTTAACAGCAAGTGGAATTCCTGAAAGGACATTATTCGCGTCAATTCCAGCTTCATCAATAGCTTTGGCTTGAGCAAGAGCTTGTTCCTCAGCGATGGTGACAAAAGCGTTGATAGCTGTTTCGCGAGACTTGATATCTTCAAGCGTTGCTTGTGTCAATTCAGTTGCTGAAATTTCCTTAGAGACAAGGAGATTATGCAAGTCTTCAATGGTTTTATTGTTGAAAGTCATTAGGCATCTCCTCCATCGTCTAGGATAGCTGGTACCTTGATATAGTAGTTGTCTTTTTCAGGTACGTTTTTAAACAAGCGATCGCGGTCTGTTCCTTCTTCGGCCATATCAGGGCGGAGTACGGTCTTACGGTCAGCCATAGTTGTAGTAGGTGCGACACCAGTTGTGTCAACTTCGCCCAGCAATTCAACCATGTCAACAATCTTAGACAAGGTAGTCGCAAAGGCAGCAGTTTCTTCTTCAGAGAATCTTAATTTTGAAAGATTGGCAACGTGTGTTACCTCTTCTTGCGTAATTTTCATCTTGCATCCTTTCGTGAAATGATGATTTTTAGTCTGTTCTATTTTACCATATTTTCCTATAAATAAGGGAGGGAAAGATGAAAAAAGACAGGTATAGGATGGAGAACGGATTTTGATGATGATTTATTTGAAAAGCGGATTTCAAAGGGGAAAATATATGGTACAATAGTTTAACAGAGAAGTGAAGACGGTGGTTACGAAATCGAAAGGATGGTGATGCTTATGTGCAGAACCTGTAAAATCTTAGTAGAAAGGAGTAACCAGATTTGTCACCCTTTGAGGCTTTGACGCTCATGTTTGTAGTTGGTAACTTTGTTATCACGCTCCTGAAGTTCATCCTTGAATTGGTAAAAGAGACAAAAAAATAGCCGTCCTAACTTTGGCGAGTTAACGAGCTATTTTTTAGTTATGTAATTACAGCCACCGTCTTAAACGGCTCTGTAGGGTGTTGTTGACGCAACACCTTTTTCTATATTCATTGTAACATTTATTTTAAAAATTGCAAGGGGAATTGTTCTACTTTAGCAGTATCTGATATAAAATAGAAATTGAAAAAAATGCTAAAATCCGATATAATGGAGTGTTGAAAGGAATGGTACAATCCAATGTAAAAATCATTCTGAACTATTGAAACAAGAAAAATAGAGAATCAAAGAAAGAGAACTTATGAATATTCAAGAAGAAATTAAGAAACGTCGTACCTTTGCCATCATCTCCCACCCGGACGCGGGGAAAACAACCATCACTGAGCAATTGCTCTACTTTGGGGGCGAGATTCGTGAGGCTGGTACCGTAAAAGGAAAGAAAACAGGGACTTTTGCCAAGTCTGACTGGATGGATATCGAGAAACAACGTGGGATTTCGGTTACTTCATCTGTGATGCAGTTTGACTACGATGGTAAGCGCGTCAACATCCTCGACACTCCAGGGCACGAGGACTTTTCAGAAGATACCTATCGGACCTTGATGGCGGTGGATGCTGCGGTCATGGTCGTGGACTCTGCCAAGGGTATCGAGGCGCAGACAAAGAAATTGTTTGAGGTTGTGAAACATCGTGGCATTCCAGTCTTTACCTTTATGAACAAGCTGGATCGTGACGGTCGTGAGCCACTGGACCTCTTGCAAGAATTGGAAGAAGTCTTGGGCATTGCGAGCTATCCGATGAACTGGCCAATTGGGATGGGGAAAGCCTTTGAAGGTTTGTATGACCTCTATAACCAACGCTTGGAGCTCTACAAAGGGGATGAGCGTTTTGCCAGTCTAGAAGATGGGGACAAGCTTTTTGGAACCAATCCTTTCTACGAGCAAGTCAAAGATGATATTGAACTTTTGAATGAAGCTGGGAATGAGTTTTCAGAGGAAGCTATTCTGGCTGGAGAATTGACACCTGTCTTTTTCGGTTCAGCTTTGACGAACTTTGGTGTGCAGACCTTCCTTGAAACCTTCCTCAAGTTTGCTCCAGAACCACATGGGCACAAGAAAACAGATGGAGAAATTGTGGATCCTTACGACAAGGATTTCTCAGGCTTTGTCTTTAAAATCCAAGCCAACATGGATCCTCGTCACCGCGACCGGATCGCCTTTGTCCGTATCGTATCAGGCGAATTTGAGCGTGGGATGAGTGTCAACCTGCCTCGTACTGGTAAGGGGGCTAAACTGTCTAATGTTACTCAGTTTATGGCGGAAAGTCGTGAGAATGTGACCAATGCTGTGGCAGGAGATATCATTGGTGTTTACGATACAGGTACTTATCAAGTTGGAGATACCTTGACAGTTGGCAAAAACAAGTTTGAGTTTGAACCGCTGCCAACCTTTACGCCTGAGATTTTCATGAAAGTTTCTGCTAAGAACGTCATGAAGCAAAAATCCTTCCACAAGGGGATTGAGCAATTGGTGCAAGAGGGGGCTATTCAGCTTTATAAGAATTACCAAACAGGCGAGTACATGCTGGGAGCTGTTGGTCAGCTCCAGTTTGAAGTCTTTAAACACCGTATGGAAGGCGAGTATAACGCAGAAGTTGTCATGAGCCCGATGGGTAAAAAGACCGTTCGTTGGATCAAGCCAGAAGACTTGGATGAACGGATGTCATCAAGTCGCAATATCTTGGCCAAAGACCGCTTTGACCAACCAGTCTTTCTCTTTGAAAATGACTTTGCCCTCCGCTGGTTTGCGGACAAGTATCCAGATGTAGAGTTAGAGGAGAAAATGTAAATCGTTACAAATGACTAGCAACATAAAGTTGCTGTCATTTGACGGTAACCGCTATGGCGGTTTACCTAAACGCTTCACTAGGAAAAATCCACGAATATTATCGATTCGTGGACTTTTCCGTCGTAGATAGATAGAAAAGGGTAACTGCCTTACTAACTACGTTTGGCAAATGAAATCGATTTGCAAAACTCCGTGTCGTAATGTGAAAATCGTAAACCGTAATGGGACTTCAATTAAAATCTCCACTGCTATGGTTTTACGAACGAATAGGCGAAAATAATGGTTACGTAGAAACATATGATGGGAATAAAAAGAAATGAGATAAAAAGTGAAAGAAGAGAAAAAAGCGATTGTCTTAGGTGCAGATAATGCTTATATGGATAAAGTTGAAACAACAATAAAATCCTTGTGTGTTCATTATGATAATCGGAAGTTTTATATTTTTAATGATGATCTTCCGATTGACAGTAGTATTCTGAAAGATTATCGTTTGCCCTTTGAGGGACTTTCTTACGCTACCTTCTTTAGGTATTTTATTCCAAAGTATGTAAGTGAGGTTCGTGTACTGTATTTAGACTCGGATATTATCGTAAGAAAACAGATAGATGAGCTGTGGGACTTGGACTTGACAGGCATCTCCTTAGTAGCAGTTAGAGATGATTTTTATACACATATTTTCAATGCTGTTTTTTGTTAATCAACAATGATATGTGAAGAGCAGAAAATGTCACGTAAAATCTGATTTAAGACACAAATAAAAAAGCTTCCAATTCTCTGTTTCCGTGTCTGAAGGCTTCTTTTCCTTTCTGTTGATAAGCTAGTAGCAGACGATTGATTTGTCTTTCAGAAAGATTCAGTTCGACACAGGCTCGATTCTTTGTTTTCTTTCCTTGGGCTATAGCTTTTATCACAAGATATTTTTTCGTTTCATTCATATTTAGTTGGATCCTTTTCATATGACTATTCTACCAAATGGGACATTTTCACGTTCGATTTACTAAAGACATTATCACATTCGAATCACAATAAATAAAAAAATCTTCCAATTCCCTTGCAAAAATGAAGAAAGTGTGATAACATAGTACGGTATGTGGTGCTAGCACATCCGCTATATTAGATCTAATAGGAGGAAAACACAATGGCTAAAGTATGTTACTTTACAGGTCGTAAGACTGTATCAGGAAACAACCGTTCACACGCGATGAACCAAACAAAACGTGCCGTAAAACCAAACCTTCAAAAAGTTACTGTTCTTATCGATGGTAAACCTAAAAAAGTTTGGGCTTCAGCTCGTGCTTTGAAATCAGGTAAAGTTGAACGCGTTTAATATATAAAAGTAAGGAGACCTTAGGGTCTTTTTTCTTTTACTGTAGGTATAAAATCATTTGAAAAATAGAGTAAATATCCGCTGATACAGTATTCTGCTTTTACACTTGGGCTGAAATATGATAAAATAGAGTATCAACTAGTTGAGGTAAAAAGGATGACTGTAAAAATTAATACAAAAGATGGTCAAATCGAACTAACAGATGAAGTGATTGCAACCGTCGTAGGTGGAGCAGCAACTGAAATTTTTGGTGTGGTCGGTATGGCTAGTAAAAATGCCCTCAAAGATAATTTTCAAGCCCTTCTAGGTAAGGAAAATTATTCTAAAGGTGTCGTCGTAAAGGCAGCCGAAGATGGCAGCATTGCAGTTGATGTGTATACCGTGTTGAGCTACGGAACAAAGATTAGTGAAGTGTCAAAAAACATTCAAGAGCGTGTTGCCTTTAGCTTGGAAAACCAGCTTGGAATCACTGCTCAGACTGTAAATGTCTACATTCAAAATATCAAAGTTGTAGGAGAATAACCGTGTCAAAAATTACTACTAGCTTATTTCAAGAAATGGTGCAGGCTGCATCAACTCGCTTGAATAAGCAAGCTGAATATGTCAATTCATTAAACGTCTTCCCCGTTCCAGATGGAGATACTGGAACAAACATGGGAATGACCATTGAAAATGGTGCTAAAGAAGTTGCAGACAAGCCAGCTTCTACAGTTGGCGAGGTAGCGAGCATTCTTGCTAAAGGGCTTTTGATGGGTGCGCGAGGGAACTCAGGAGTTATTACGTCTCAGCTTTTCCGTGGATTTTCACAAGCTATCAAGGATAAAGACGAGTTAACAGGTCAAGACTTGGCCCTTGCTTTCCAATCAGGTGTGGAAGTTGCCTACAAGGCAGTTATGAAACCAGTTGAAGGAACGATTTTGACAGTTTCTCGTGGGGCTGCTATCGGTGCTAAGAAAAAAGCTGAGCAAACAGATGACGCTGTTGAAGTCATGCGCGCAGCCTTGGAAGGTGCTAAAACAGCTCTAGCTAAAACGCCAGACATGCTTCCAGTCTTGAAGGAAGTTGGCGTTGTGGACTCAGGTGGTCAAGGATTGGTCTTTATCTACGAAGGTTTCCTTTCTGCCCTTACTGGTGAATATATTGCATCTGAGGACTTTGTAGCGACTCCTGCCAATATGAGTGAAATGATCAATGCAGAGCACCACAAGTCTGTGGCTGGTCATGTGGCGACTGAGGACATCAACTTTGGTTACTGTACTGAAATCATGGTAGCTCTTAAGCAAGGTCCAACCTATGCCAAAGATTTTGACTACGATGAATTCCGTAACTACTTGAATGAACTTGGAGATTCTCTCCTCGTTGTCAATGATGATGAAATCGTCAAAGTCCATGTCCATACAGAAGATCCAGGACTTGTCATGCAAGAAGGTCTCAAATATGGTAGCTTGGTCAAGGTAAAAGTTGACAATATGCGTAATCAACACGAAGCACAGGTTGAGAAAGAAGCTACTCAAGTTATCAAGTCGGCTGAAGAAAAAGAGTATGCTTTGATTGCTGTGGTGGCTGGTAAAGGTCTAGCAGATATCTTCTGTTCTCAAGGCGTGGATTATGTTATCGAAGGCGGTCAAACCATGAACCCTTCAACAGAAGACTTTATCAAGGCTGTTGAACAGGTCAATGCCCGTAACATCATCTTCTTGCCAAACAACAAGAACATCTTCATGGCAGCTCAATCTGCGGCAGAAGTTTTGGAGCAACCAGCAGTAGTGGTAGAGGCTCGCACTCTTCCTCAAGGTATGACAAGTCTTCTTGCCTTTGATCCAAGCAAGTCCATTGAAGAAAACCAAGAGCGTATGACAGCTGCTCTTAGCGATGTTGTTAGCGGAAGCGTCACAACAGCCGTGCGTGATACAACGATCGATGGCTTAGAAATCCATGAAAACGATAATCTTGGTATGGTGGATGGGAAAATCCTTGTGTCAAACCCTGATATGCACCAAACCTTGACAGAAACCTTGAAACATATGTTGGATGAAGATAGTGAAATCGTAACCTTCTATGTCGGTGAAGACGGAAGCGAAGAACTTGCCAATGAAATCGCTCAAGAAATCGTAGAAGAATTCGAAGACGTTGAAGTCGAGATTCACCAAGGTCAACAACCTGTTTACCCATACCTATTTAGTGTGGAATAAGATTAATGAAGGACTGAGAAATCAGTTCTTTTTTCTTTTTTAGTAAATGAAATCGGTATCTTTTTAATAAAAATAAAAATAACATTCATAAATAAACGTTAAAATAGAAAATTCAGAAAATTTCTTCTTTTGTCTTGAAAATTTTTGAAAAAATGGTATGATAGTAACAAGTTATTTTTAAGAGAAAAGAACGGGGAACAATGGAGAAAATCAGTTTAGAATCTCCTAAGACGGGGTCGGACCTAGTTTTGGAAACACTTCGTGATTTAGGAGTTGATACCATCTTTGGTTATCCTGGTGGTGCGGTTTTGCCTTTTTATGATGCGATATATAATTTTAAAGGCATTCGCCACATTCTAGGGCGCCATGAGCAAGGTTGTTTGCATGAAGCTGAAGGTTATGCCAAATCAACTGGAAAGTTGGGTGTTGCCGTCGTCACTAGTGGACCAGGAGCAACCAATGCCATTACAGGGATTGCGGATGCCATGAGTGATAGTGTTCCTCTTTTGGTCTTTACAGGTCAGGTAGGGCGAGCAGGGATTGGGAAAGATGCCTTTCAGGAGGCAGACATCGTGGGAATTACCATGCCAATCACTAAATACAATTACCAAGTTCGTGAGACAGCTGATATTCCGCGTATCATTACGGAAGCTGTCCATATCGCAACTACAGGCCGTCCAGGGCCAGTTGTCATTGACCTACCTAAAGACGTATCTGCTTTAGAAACAGACTTTATCTATTCACCAGAAGTCAATCTACCAAGCTATCAGCCGACTCTTGAGCCAAATGATATGCAAATCAAGAAAATCTTGAAGCAATTATCCAAGGCTAAAAAGCCAGTCTTGTTAGCTGGTGGTGGGATTAGTTATGCTGAAGCTGCTGCGGAACTAAATGAATTTGCAGAACGCTATCAAATTCCAGTGGTAACCAGCCTTTTGGGTCAAGGTACGATTGCAACGAGTCACCCACTCTTCCTTGGAATGGGGGGGATGCACGGTTCTTTCGCAGCGAATATTGCCATGACAGAGACGGACTTTATGATTAGTATTGGCTCTCGTTTTGATGACCGTTTAACAGGAAATCCAAAGACTTTTGCTAAGAATGCTAAGGTTGCCCACATTGATATTGACCCAGCCGAGATCGGAAAGATTATCAGTGCGGATATTCCGGTAGTTGGAGATGCTAAGAAAGCCTTGCAAATGTTGCTGGCTGAACCGACAGTTCATAACAATACTGAAAAATGGATTGAAAAAGTCACTAAAGACAAGAACCGTGTTCGTTCTTATGATAAGAAAGAACGTGTGGTTCAACCGCAAGCTGTTATTGAACGAATTGGTGAATTGACGAATGGAGATGCCATCGTGGTAACAGACGTTGGTCAACACCAAATGTGGACAGCCCAGTATTATCCCTACCAAAATGAACGTCAGTTAGTGACTTCAGGTGGTTTAGGAACCATGGGATTTGGAATCCCAGCAGCAATCGGTGCTAAAATTGCTAACCCAGATAAGGAAGTAGTCTTGTTTGTTGGGGATGGCGGTTTCCAAATGACTAACCAGGAATTGGCTATTTTGAACATTTACAAGGTGCCAATCAAGGTGGTTATGCTGAACAACCACTCACTTGGAATGGTTCGCCAATGGCAGGAATCCTTCTATGAAGGTAGAACATCTGAGTCAGTCTTTGATACTCTTCCTGATTTCCAATTGATGGCACAAGCTTACGGTATTAAAAACTATAAGTTTGACAATCCTGAGACCTTGGCTCAAGACCTTGAAGTCATCACTGAGGATGTTCCTATGCTAATCGAAGTAGATATTTCTCGTAAGGAACAGGTGTTACCGATGGTACCAGCTGGTAAGAGTAATCATGAGATGTTGGGGGTGAAGTTCCATGCGTAGAATGTTAACAGCAAAACTACAAAATCGTTCAGGAGTCCTCAATCGCTTTACAGGTGTTCTATCTCGTCGTCAGGTTAATATCGAAAGCATCTCTGTTGGAGCAACAGAAGATCCGAATGTATCGCGTATCACCATTATTATTGATGTAGCTTCACATGATGAAGTGGAGCAAATCATTAAGCAACTCAATCGTCAGATTGATGTGATTCGCATTCGTGATATTACAGACAAGCCTCATTTGGAACGCGAAGTGATTTTGGTCAAGATGTCAGCGCCAGCTGAGAAGAGAGCTGAGATTTTAGCGATTATTCAACCTTTCCGTGCAACAGTGGTAGACGTAGCGCCAAGCTCGATTACCATTCAGATGACGGGAAATGCAGAAAAGAGCGAAGCCCTATTGCGAGTCATTCGCCCATACGGTATTCGCAATATTGCTCGAACGGGTGCAACTGGATTTACCCGCGATTAAAAATCCAACTTAAATTTGTTAAACCAGCCTAAAAGGCAATAAATAAGAGAAAAGAGAGAAAAACTATGGCAGTTCAAATGGAATACGAAAAAGATGTTAAAGTAGCAGCACTTGACGGTAAAAAAATCGCCGTTATCGGTTATGGTTCGCAAGGACATGCGCATGCTCAAAACTTGCGTGACTCAGGTCGCGATGTCATCATCGGTGTACGTCCAGGTAAATCTTTTGATAAAGCAAAAGAAGATGGATTTGACACTTACACAGTAGCAGAAGCTACTAAATTGGCTGACGTTATCATGATTTTGGCACCAGACGAAATCCAACAAGAATTGTACGAAGCAGAAATCGCTCCAAACTTGGAAGCTGGAAACGCAGTTGGATTTGCTCATGGTTTCAATATCCACTTTGAATTTATCAAAGTTCCTGCAGATGTAGATGTCTTCATGTGTGCTCCTAAAGGACCAGGACACTTGGTACGTCGTACTTACGAAGAAGGATTTGGTGTACCAGCTCTTTACGCAGTATACCAAGATGCAACAGGAAATGCGAAAAACATTGCTATGGACTGGTGTAAAGGTGTTGGAGCAGCCCGTGTAGGTCTTCTTGAAACAACTTATAAAGAAGAAACTGAAGAAGATTTGTTTGGTGAACAAGCTGTACTTTGTGGTGGTTTAACTGCCCTTATCGAAGCAGGTTTCGAAGTCTTGACAGAAGCAGGTTACGCTCCAGAATTGGCTTACTTTGAAGTTCTTCACGAAATGAAATTGATCGTTGACTTGATCTACGAAGGTGGATTCAAGAAAATGCGTCAATCTATTTCAAACACTGCAGAATACGGTGACTATGTATCAGGTCCACGTGTAATCACTGAACAAGTTAAAGAAAATATGAAAGCTGTCTTGGCAGATATCCAAAATGGTAAATTTGCAAATGACTTTGTCAATGACTACAAAGCTGGACGTCCAAAATTGACTGCTTACCGTGAACAAGCAGCTAACCTTGAAATTGAAAAAGTTGGTGCAGAATTGCGTAAAGCAATGCCTTTCGTTGGTAAAAACGACGATGATGCATTCAAAATCTATAACTAATTAGAAAGCAAAGAATTTTGCTAAAATAGTAGCTTCAGCTATTCGTGGGATATTAGATGTACTTATTTAGGAGTTGAAATCATATGAATATTACCAATTTGTTTTCTATCAAGACAAGATGTGATGAAACTGATAGGCAACTGCAAAAACTATTTTTTCAGTTGGATTTACAATTGGGAGAATTGACAGATCAACTAAGAAAATTAGATTCTAATTTTGTTCCTCGTAGTCAATTTGTAGACACGCTGGATTTGAATGATGTAGAATATAAAGAAATTTTAAACTATTTTATCTTCCATCGTAATGATAGTGAAGAAAGTTTGGCAGAATGGTTATATGATTGGATTTCTACAAATCGTTATGAACTTCCTAAAGAGTTTTCAATTCGTATGGCTCATAAATATCATGAAAGTGTTGTTGAAGTTTTTGGAGATGAATAACTAAAAAAACAGTCATTAGTGACTGTTTTTTATAGAAAAAGAGGTTTTATATGTTAAGTTCAAAAGATATTATCAAGGCTCACAAGGTCTTGAACGGTGTGGTTGTGAATACACCGCTTGATTACGACCATTATTTATCGGAGAAGTATGGTGCTAAGATTTATTTGAAAAAAGAAAATGCCCAGCGTGTTCGTTCTTTTAAAATTCGTGGTGCCTATTACGCTATTTCCCAGCTCAGCAAGGAAGAACGTGAGCGTGGGGTAGTCTGTGCCTCTGCGGGAAATCATGCGCAGGGAGTAGCCTATACTTGTAATGAGATGAAAATTCCTGCTACTATTTTTATGCCCATTACCACTCCGCAACAAAAAATTGGACAAGTTCGCTTTTTTGGTGGGGACTTCGTAACCATTAAACTAGTTGGAGATACCTTTGATGCCTCAGCTAAAGCAGCTCAAGAATTTACAGTCTCTGAAAACCGTACCTTTATTGATCCTTTTGATGATGCTCATGTCCAGGCAGGTCAAGGAACAGTTGCTTATGAGATTTTAGAAGAAGCTCGAAAAGAATCGATTGATTTTGATGCTGTCTTGGTTCCTGTTGGAGGTGGTGGTCTCATTGCCGGGGTTTCTACCTATATCAAAGAAACAAATCCAGAAATTGAAGTCATCGGAGTAGAGGCGAATGGGGCACGTTCCATGAAAGCTGCCTTTGAAGCTGGTGGACCTGTTAAGCTCAAGGAAATTGACAAATTTGCGGATGGGATTGCTGTACAAAAGGTAGGTCAATTGACCTATGAAGCAACGCGTCAACATGTTCAAACTTTGGTAGGTGTCGATGAGGGATTGATTTCTGAAACCTTGATTGACCTTTACTCTAAACAAGGGATTGTCGCAGAACCTGCTGGAGCGGCTAGTATCGCTTCTTTAGAGGTTTTGGCTGAATATATCAAGGGGAAAACCATTTGTTGTATCATTTCTGGAGGAAATAATGATATCAACCGTATGCCAGAAATGGAAGAGCGTGCCTTGATTTATGATGGGATCAAACATTACTTTGTGGTCAATTTTCCACAGCGTCCAGGGGCCTTGCGTGAATTTGTAAATGATATCCTGGGGCCAAATGATGATATCACACGTTTTGAGTATATCAAACGAGCTAGCAAGGGGACAGGTCCAGTATTGATTGGGATTGCCTTGGCAGATAAGCATGATTATGCAGGATTGATTCGTCGAATGGAAGGTTTTGATCCGGCTTATATTAACTTAAATGGGAATGAAACGCTTTATAATATGCTTGTCTGAGGACTAATAAAAAAATATCATATTATTTGCACAACTGATGTATAGGTGCTATAATGAAGATGAAGAAAGGGGGCGATTCCTATGGTTTTAGGAAGCTTATCGTGCAATTCTTACTTCTGTTCATTATAGCATTTATGATGTTTGGCTCAGATTTCCATCCTTCATTTTGATTTCCCATCTATTTTGAAAAGTAAACTCACACGGTCTTTAAGATGTGATTTGATTTCTTTTTATTGACAAATATACCATATTAAAAGGATATATAAGTAATTGACTGAGCTTATCTGTCTTGTCATCTTTATTAAGGATGGTTTAGAGAATCGGGTGTTTGGTTTTAGGCTAGCACCTCAATATCCAAATGAGTGATGAATTTGAAGGATATAAGGAATACCTATCTCTCAGATGATTTATTGAGGAAGAAAGATAGGAGTTTTTGAGCTAGTGAATGCTTGGATTTCTAAAGGTTAGGACTGTCATCTTCAGTTCTTAAATCGAAGAAATAAGCTATCTTACGGAGATAGAGAAGCATTTTTTTAAAAGCTTGAATAATTTTGCACCTCAAGAGGGTAATAATACAATATTTTTATTAGCAAATATTTATGGTGTAGAGGCTAGCAAAACCTATATATTATCGGCTTTAAAAAGGAAGTAAGAAAATTCTGAACTAATTATTTTCGTTGAATATATGTTTTTTTATTGACAAAAGTAGTAAAAACGTATACAATTAAATATTGTAAAGAAGAAAATAGGAGAAAAACATGGCTAAGTCAAACTTTGAAAAAGTAGAATCAGTTGTTGGCTGGGTTCGTGATAAGAAAATCACAGGCTACCGTATCTCTAAAGAAACGAATGCGCGTGAAATGTCTATCATTGCTCTGGCGCAGGGTCGTGCAAAAGTAAAAAATATTTCATTTGAAACAGCCCTAGGCCTAATTGATTTCTATGAAAAAAATCATGAAAAATTTGAAGATTAATCTTTGGATAACGGCGGATTCTTGACTCTCAAGTAGTAGAGATAGAGAATCTGCCTTTTCATTTTGGACAGCAAAAAGACTGCACGATTGATGCAGCCTTTTCTTTTTATTTGAGATAGCGTTGAAGGAATTCTTTTGTACGGTCTTCTTTAGGATTGGTGAAGAGGTCTTCTGGTTTGCCTTCTTCAGCGATTACACCCTTATCCATGAAGATAACACGGTGAGAGACATCACGGGCGAATTCCATTTCGTGAGTTACAACAATCATGGTCAAGCCTTCTTGAGCCAGGTCCTGCATGATTTTGAGGACTTCTCCAACCATTTCTGGATCGAGAGCTGATGTTGGTTCATCAAAGAGAATGGCGTCCGGATTCATGGAGAGGGCACGAGCGATGGCCACACGTTGTTTTTGACCTCCTGAGAGTTGTTTTGGTTTCGCTTGCCAGTAGCGTTCTCCCATGCCGACCTTTTCAAGGTTTTCTTTGGCAATCTTTTCAGCTTCTGTACGTTCGCGTTTAAGGACAGTTGTCTGAGCGACGATTGTGTTTTCAAGAACGTTGAGATTTTCAAAGAGGTTAAAGGATTGGAAAACCATTCCCAACTTTTCACGGTATTGCGTGAGGTCATATCCTTTTTCGAGGACGTTTTGTCCATGATAAAGGATTTGTCCATCAGTTGGCGTTTCAAGTAGGTTAATGGAGCGTAGGAAAGTTGATTTTCCGCTTCCAGAGCTTCCGATGATAGAGATGACCTCTCCCTTGTGGACAGTAAGTGAAATGTCTTTTAGCACTTCGTTTTGTCCATAGGATTTTTTGAGGTGTTTAATTTCAAGGATTGCTTGTGTCATTATTTCAAATCCTCCGTTTGCATTTGGTTAGCACCTGTAGTATAGGTATCCATGTCCATGCGACGTTCGATGAAGCGTAGGATACGTGTTACGGTGAAGGTGAGGACAAAGTAAATCACGGCGATGATTGTAAATGTCTGGAAGTATTGATAGGTTTGTGTTGCCACGGTATTTCCTGAGAAATAAAGTTCGACAACAGAGATAACGTTCAATACAGATGTATCTTTGATATTGATGACAAATTCATTACCAGTTGCTGGTAGGATGTTGCGGACAACCTGAGGGAGGACAATCTTACGCATGGTTTGGTTATGAGTCATACCAAGAGCAGTCGCAGCTTCAAATTGTCCCTTGTCAACTGCTAGGATACCACCACGGACGATTTCAGTCATGTAGGCACCAGTATTGATTGAAACGATGAAGATAGCAGCTAGTGTGCGGTCAAGGTTGATCCCGAAAGCTTGGGCAGTTCCATAGTAGATAACCATCGATTGAACAATCATTGGTGTACCACGGAAAATTTCAATGTAGACATTGAGGATCCAGCCGACTAGTTTTTGTAGGCCATAAATGGCTTTATTCTCAGATAGAGGAGCAGTACGGAAAACACCAATGGCAAGACCGATAATGAGACCTATAATGGTTCCGACAATAGAGATTAAAAGAGTGATACCAGCACCACGCAAGAGTTGTTGCCAGTTCTCAGAAAGAATTTTAGTGACTTGGCTAAAGAAACTACTGCTAGTCTCTTCAGTTGTTGTAGCTTCGGCAGGTTGTTCCTTGATCATACGATCCATCAAGGCAACTTGGTCATCTTTTGAAATGGTTTCAATGCTGGCATTGATTTGGCTAATACGATTGTCATCTTTACGAAGTCCAATGGCAATAGCTGTATCTTCTTCTCCAGTTTTAAAACCTGGTTCTACTTGGACCATCTTGAACTTAGAGTTAGCAGCTTCGGCAGTCAGAGCTTCTGGGCGTTCAGAAACATAGGCATCGATGACACCAGCCTCAAGAGCTTGGCGCATTTGAGCGAAGTCTCCCATAGCTGTTTCTTTTTTAGCTCCTGGGATTTGTGCAATCAAATCGTAAAGGTAAACCCCTTGTTGAGAAGTGATTTTCGCACCATTAAAGTCATCTAAAGATTTAGCATTTGCGTAGGCAGAATCTTTTTTGACTAGTAGAACTGGTTCGCTAGTATAGTAACTACTTGAAAAGGCAATTTCTTGTTTGCGCTCAGCAGTAGGACTCATACCTGCGATAATCATGTCAATCTTACCAGAAGTAAGGGCAGGGACTAGACCTTCCCACTTGGTTTTAACAACCAAAGGTTCTTTACCTAAGTCCTTAGCGATTTTCTTGGCGATTTGAACATCGTATCCATTGGCATACTGGTTGGTTCCATCGATTTTGACAGCCCCATTGCTATCATCGTCCTGAGTCCAGTTAAAGGGGGCATATGCCGCTTCCATCCCGATGCGTAAATATTCATCGGCTTGAGCAACATTGACAAGTCCCAGCATCAGCAAGAGACTTGTGAAAATAGATAAGTATATTTTTCTCATGATTTCTCCTATTTCTAATCTATTAAAAAATAACTGTCTCCTATTTTATCGAAAAATGCGTAATTTTTCAACATAAGTAAGCCTTTACTTACGAAAAAATGTTATAATGATAAGAAAGATAAAAAGGGGGCTTAGTTGATGAAAAAAACTTTTTTCTTACTAGTGTTTGGCTTGTTTTGCCTTCTGCCATTTTCTGTTTTCGCCATTGATTTTAAGATAAACTCTTATCAAGGGGATTTGTATATTCATGCAGACAATACAGCAGAATTTAGACAGAAGATAGTTTATCAGTTTGAGGAGGACTTTAAGGGCCAAATCGTGGGACTTGGACGTGCTGGCAAGATGCCTAGTGGATTTGACATTGATCCTCACCCAAAGGTTCAGGCTGCGAAAAACGGTGCTGAACTGACAGATGTTACTAGCGAAGTGACAGAAGGAGCAGATGGTTATACTGTTAAAGTTTATAATCCAGGTCAAGAAGGCGACACAGTTGAAGTTGACCTTGTTTGGAACTTAAAGAATTTGCTTTTTCTATATGATGACATTGCTGAATTAAATTGGCAACCTTTAACAGACAGTTCAGAGTCTATTAAAAAGTTTGAATTTCATGTAAGGGGGGACAAGGGGGCTGAGAAACTCTTTTTCCATACAGGGCAACTCTTTAGAGAGGGAACGGTTGAAAAGAGTAACCTTGATTATACTATTCGTTTAGACGATCTTCCACCTAAGCGTGGAGTTGAATTGCATGCCTACTGGCCTCGGACCGATTTTGCTAATGCTACGGATCAGGGATTGAAAGGGAATCGTTTAGAAGAGTTTAATAAGATAGAAGACTCGATTGTTAAAGACAAAGAGCAAAGTAAACAACTCCTTACTTGGGTCTTCCCTTCGATACTTTCTATCTCCTTGTTATTGAGTGTCTGCTTTTATTTTATTTATAGAAGAAAGACCACTCCTTCGGTCAAATATGCCAAAAATCATCGTCTCTATGAACCACCAATGGAATTAGAGCCTATGGTTTTATCAGAGGCTGTCTACTCGACCTCCTTGGAGGAAGTGAGTCCTCTAACAAAAGGAGCAGGTAAATTTACCTTTGATCAACTTATTCAAGCTACCTTGCTAGATGTGATAGACCGTGGGAATGTGTCTATTATTTCAGAAGGAGATGCAGTTGGTTTGAGGCTAGTAAAAGAAGATGGTTTGTCAAGCTTTGAGAGAGACTGTCTAAATCTGGCCTTTTCAGGCAAAAAAGAAGAAACTCTTTCCAACTTGTTTGCGGATTACAAGGTATCTGATAGTCTTTATCGTAGAGCAAAAGTCTCTGATGAAAAACGGATTCAAGCAAGGGGGCGTCAGCTCAAATCCTCTTTTGAAGAAGTATTGAACCAGATGCAAGAAGGAGTGAGAAGTCGAGTTTCCTTCTGGGGGCTTCCGGATTACTATCGTCCCTTAACTGGTGGGGAAAAGGCCTTGCAAGTGGGTATGGGTGCCTTGACTATCCTGCCCCTATTTATTGGATTTGGTTTGTTCTTGTACAGTTTGGATGTTTATGGCTATCTTTACCTCCTCTTGCCAATACTTGGTTTTCTAGGTTTGGTTTTGGCTGTTTTCTATTATTGGAAGCTTCGATTAGATAATCGTGATGGTGTCCTAAATGAAGCAGGAGCAGAAGTCTACTATCTCTGGACCAGTTTTGAAAATATGTTGCGTGAGATTGCACGATTGGATCAGGCTGAATTGGAAAGTATTGTGGTTTGGAATCGCCTCTTGGTTTATGCAACCCTATTTGGCTATGCGGACAAGGTTAGTCATTTGATGAAGGTGCATCAGATTCAAGTGGAAAATCCAGATATCAACCTCTATGTAGCTTATGGCTGGCACAGTATGTTTTATCATTCAAGCGCGCAAATGAGCCATTATGCTAGTGTCGCAAATACAGCAAGTACCTACTCCGTATCTTCTGGAAGTGGAAGTTCTGGGGGTGGCTTCTCTGGAGGCGGAGGCGGTGGCAGTATAGGCGCCTTTTAAAGAGAACTGCCATAGACTGAAAAAGTATGCTATAATGGAAGATAGAAAAAAGGAGTAATCTATGTATCTTATTGAAATTTTAAAATCTATCTTCTTCGGTATTGTTGAAGGAATTACGGAATGGTTGCCGATTTCCAGTACAGGTCACTTGATTTTAGCAGAGGAATTTATCCAATACCAAAATCAAAACGAAGCCTTTGTGTCCATGTTTAATGTCGTGATTCAGCTGGGTGCGATTTTAGCGGTTATGGTGATTTACTTTAATAAGCTCAATCCTTTCAAACCGACTAAGGACAAACAGGAAGTTCGTAAGACTTGGAGACTATGGTTGAAGGTCTTGATTGCGACCTTGCCTTTACTTGGTGTCTTTAAATTTGACGATTGGTTTGACACCCACTTCCATAACATGGTTTCAGTTGCCCTCATGTTGATTATCTACGGGATTGCCTTTATCTATTTGGAAAAGCGCAATAAAGCGCGTGCTATCGAACCAAGTGTAACAGAGTTGGACAAGCTTCCTTATACGACAGCTTTCTATATCGGACTCTTCCAAGTTCTTGCTCTTTTACCAGGAACTAGCCGTTCAGGTGCAACGATTGTCGGTGGTTTGTTAAATGGAACCAGTCGTTCTGTTGTGACAGAATTTACCTTCTATCTTGGAATTCCAGTTATGTTTGGAGCTAGCGCCTTAAAGATTTTCAAATTTGTGAAAGCAGGACAGCTCTTGAGTTTTGGGCAATTGTTCTTGCTCTTGGTTGCGATGGGAGTAGCTTTTGCAGTCAGCATGGTGGCTATTCGTTTCTTGACAAGCTATGTGAAAAAACACGACTTTACCCTTTTCGGCAAATACCGCATCGTGCTTGGTAGTGTTTTGCTACTTTACAGTTTTGTCCGTTTATTTGTATAAGAAAAACCTTGAAGGGGCAGCTCTTCAAGGTTTTAAAATCCAGTCACGGTAATCCCCAGCAGGCGGACACCTCTTTCTTTCTCGCTTAACTCTTCATAGAGTTGCAGGGCTATTTGGCTTATCTGACTAGCATCCTGTGTTTTTTGAGCCAGACTTTTTCGTTTGGTAAGAGTTGAAAAGTCCTCGTAGCGAATTTTCAGAATGACAATTTTTCCAGCTTTTTCTTGTTGACTGAGATTGAGAGCGACTCTTTCTGATAGGAGAGTCAGCTCTTTTTTGATGTCCTCCTCGGCACGGAGAATCTTTCCATAGGTTTTCTCCTTCCCAATTGATTTACGGATACGATTGGATTTGACTGGGGAATTGTGGATACCACGAGCCTTTCTATAAAGGTCATAGCCCAGTCTGCCAAAGCGGTCTATTAGGGTCACTTCAGGAACTTCAAGTAGGTCAGCGCCAGTAAAAACACCCATGTGATGAAGCCGTTCCACCGTCTTTTTTCCTACTCCATGAAACTTAGCCACGTCCATTTGTTTGAGAAAGTCCTCAGCCTGGTCAGGTAGAATTACTGTCAAACCATGTGGTTTTTGATAATCACTAGCCATCTTAGCTAAGAATTTGTTGTAGGAAACACCTGCGGAAGCAGTTAGATGGAGTTCTTGCCAGATATCCTCTTGAATGAGGCGAGCGATTTTGACCGCTGACTTGATACCAAGTTTATTTTCTGTCACATCCAAATAGGCTTCGTCAATGCTCATGGGTTCAATCAAATCTGTATAGCGCTTAAAAATAGCTCGAATCTGGAGTCCCACAGCCTTGTATTTCTCATAATTTCCTGAGATGAAGACGGCCTGGGGACAACGCTCATAGGCTTCCTTAGAGCTCATGGCAGAATGGACACCAAAAGCTCGTGCCTCATAGCTACAGGTAGAAACGACTCCCCGCCCACCTGTTTGCCGAGGGTCGCTTCCGATAATGACAGGTTTTCCTCTGAGTTTAGGATTATCCCTGATCTCCACTGCAGCAAAAAAGGCATCCATGTCAATATGGATGATTTTTCTTGACAAATCATTTAATAAGGGGAAAATCAACATGCCTAGCACCTTTTTACAGCTTATTTTCTTTTATTATACCCTTTTTTCTGAAAAAAGGAAAAAAGGGTATAATTTTTTCAAAAATATAATACAGTTTGGAGTAAAATATAGACTGTTTTAGAAAAGAAAGTGTAAAAATAGGGATTTTTCGCTTGTTGAAATCGGTTACTGTATGGTATACTTGACTCATGAATGTAACAGATGGTTGTTACTAGAAAGAAAAAAGAGGACATTAACATGGTTGTTAAAACAGTTGTTGAAGCACAAGATATTTTTGACAAAGCTTGGGAAGGCTTCAAAGGCGTAGATTGGAAAGAAAAAGCAAGTGTATCACGCTTCGTACAAGCTAACTACACACCTTACGATGGAGACGAAAGCTTCCTCGCAGGACCAACAGAACGTTCACTGCACATCAAAAAAATTGTAGAAGAAACGAAGGCTCACTACGAAGAAACTCGTTTCCCAATGGACACTCGTCCAACATCTATTGCTGACATTCCAGCAGGATTTATCGACAAAGAAAACGAAGTTATCTTCGGTATCCAAAACGATGAACTCTTCAAATTGAACTTCATGCCAAAAGGTGGTATCCGTATGGCTGAAACTACTTTGAAAGAAAATGGATACGAACCAGATCCAGCTGTTCACGAAATCTTTACTAAATACGTAACAACAGTTAACGACGGTATCTTCCGTGCCTACACTTCAAATATCCGTCGCGCTCGTCACGCACACACTGTAACTGGTCTTCCAGATGCATACTCACGCGGACGTATCATCGGTGTTTACGCACGTCTTGCTCTTTACGGTGCAGACTACTTGATGCAAGAAAAAGTAAACGACTGGAACGCAATCGAAGAAATCGATGAAGAAACAATCCGTCTTCGTGAAGAAATCAACCTTCAATACCAAGCATTGCAACAAGTTGTTCGCTTGGGTGACCTTTACGGAGTTGACGTTCGCAAACCAGCGATGAACGTTAAAGAAGCTATCCAATGGGTTAACATCGCCTTCATGTCTGTCTGCCGTGTTATCAACGGTGCTGCTACATCTCTAGGACGTGTACCAATCGTATTGGACATCTTTGCAGAACGTGACCTTGCTCGTGGTACATTTACTGAATCAGAAATCCAAGAATTCGTTGATGATTTCGTTATGAAACTTCGTACAGTTAAATTTGCTCGTACAAAAGCTTACGACCAATTGTACTCAGGTGACCCAACTTTCATCACAACTTCTATGGCTGGTATGGGTAACGACGGTCGTCACCGTGTTACTAAGATGGACTACCGTTTCTTGAACACTCTTGACAACATCGGTAACTCTCCAGAACCAAACTTGACAGTTCTTTGGACTGATAAATTGCCATACAACTTCCGTCGCTACTGTATGCACATGAGCCACAAACACTCTTCTATCCAATACGAAGGTGTAACAACAATGGCTAAAGACGGATATGGTGAAATGAGCTGTATCTCATGCTGTGTGTCTCCACTTGACCCAGAAAATGAAGAGCAACGCCACAACATCCAGTACTTCGGTGCTCGTGTAAACGTATTGAAAGCCCTTCTTACTGGTTTGAACGGTGGTTACGACGATGTTCACAAAGACTACAAAGTATTTGACATCGAACCAATCCGTGACGAAGTTCTTGAATTTGAATCAGTTAAAGCTAACTTTGAAAAATCTCTTGACTGGTTGACTGACACTTATGTAGATGCTTTGAACATCATCCACTACATGACTGATAAGTACAACTATGAAGCTGTTCAAATGGCCTTCTTGCCAACTAAACAACGTGCTAACATGGGATTCGGTATCTGTGGATTTGCTAACACTGTTGACACATTGTCAGCTATTAAGTACGCTACAGTTAAACCAATCCGTGATGAAAATGGCTATATCTACGATTACGAAACAATCGGTGAATACCCACGTTGGGGTGAAGATGACCCACGTTCAAACGAATTGGCAGAATGGTTGATCGAAGCTTACACAACTCGTCTACGTAGCCACAAACTTTACAAAGACGCAGAAGCTACAGTATCACTTTTGACAATCACATCTAACGTTGCTTACTCTAAACAAACTGGTAACTCACCAGTCCACAAAGGTGTATACCTCAACGAAGATGGTTCTGTGAACTTGTCTAAACTTGAATTCTTCTCACCAGGTGCTAACCCATCTAACAAAGCTAAAGGTGGATGGTTGCAAAACTTGAATTCACTTTCTAGCCTTGACTTTAGTTATGCAGCTGATGGTATCTCATTGACTACACAAGTATCACCTCGCGCTCTTGGTAAGACTCGTGACGAACAAGTTGATAACTTGGTAACAATCCTTGATGGTTACTTCGAAAACGGTGGACAACACGTTAACTTGAATGTTATGGACTTGAACGATGTTTACGAAAAGATTATGTCAGGTGAAGACGTTATCGTACGTATCTCTGGATACTGTGTAAACACTAAATACCTCACTCCAGAACAAAAAACTGAATTGACACAACGTGTCTTCCACGAAGTTCTTTCAATGGATGATGCCTTGGATGCATTGAGCTAATCAAGTTCTTGAATAATAAAAAGGAACCCTCGGTCAATCGACCGAGGGTTTTGTGCTTGGGATAGTGTGAGCAATTCCTTCGGCGCAATATGCAATGTTTTTGGGAAGGAATAGTGGACCGAATCTGAAATAGTCCACTGAAACGGCTCAAACAGTGCTAGAAATTGACTGGAATTCTCTAAGCGATTTGTTCAGATTTTATTTCATTTCATCATAAAAACAAGACGACTGGTTAATTGACAATCATCTTGTTTGATACTGTTAATAAAATTCGCGAAGTTTATCTTGATTTTCTTTAAAAAATTTTTCTAACCAATCCATACCATAAGCATAACTAAAGCCTTCTAATAGAACAGAGAGGTCAATAGTATCAAATCCCATGTCTTTTAAATATTTAAAGGTATCGAATGGTGAATGAAAGTTTTTGTATTTAATAATTGCACCAATATCTTTCAAATCCTGCTCCCTGATACTCATCATCTTCATTCCTAACACATACTCAATAGGTACTACTAAAACGGTCAGATTCTCAAATGAGTACAAGGATTCACATAAACTTAAGGGAGGCTGTTTGTTCATATTTGCAACATGATTGTTGAGCCATAACTCTTCGTGGGTGTTAAGATTAAACTGTTTTCCTACACGAGCAATAATTTCATTTATTTTCTGATTTTGGTCATAAAAAGCATCAACATCTTGTGTGGCACGTAAACCATGATATTCTAAGACATAACCACCGACACAGATAATTGTTAAAGTCAGATTTTCCTGAATTAATTCCTTATTTAGGGCTTGGAAGACCGGTTTCATTTTATCCATGCTTGTATTTCTCCATCAATTTTTGAACATTGGTTAACTTAGCAGGTTTATTTAATGAAATCACATATTTATGAGTTGGAGTATGCTCTTGAAAGGCATACTTCAAGCTAATTTTTTGAAAATGGGTTAGTTCTTCGGAGTCTAGCAACTTTTCTACATCTTGGTTTGTTAAATAAGAACAGTCTTCAAAAATAACTTTTCGCAAATAGCGAAACCAATGGCTTGCGTTGAATTGTGATTGTTTGGATGCCTGTATCATATAATCGTACCAATCCATTGTCTTCCTCCTATGGAATTTAGTTTATCTTATTGTAGTTTATATTTAAAAATGTAGTTTTTCTTAATTAGCTCGTATCTATAGGATGATACTGAAAATTATCTTGTTGCTTTAAATCACAATCGAAAAATTCTGTTTTTCATCTTAGAAAAGAGTGTTTAGAAATGTAAAATGAACCTTTTTTCTTATCCGAAAACCTTACTAAAGTATATAATTTAGGAAGTCAATTCTGTATGATAATGTTTGTACTATCGTCGAGTTTTTGCTTGATTGGCTAACGAGATAAATTTTAGAAGAATTTTCGGTGTGACTTGACAAGCTTCTGACTGGAAGGATAGTTACACTAGTATTGTTTATTAAAATGAGCAGATAGAGAAAATTTGGAATCTATTTGCTTATTATCAATCGTTTTTTTTAGCTTATTTGTCTTAGATTGGTATAGAACTGATTTATGGATTGATCCTCTTGTATCTTATCTTGTTCCTAAATATGTTGGTAGAAAAATGAAGCAGTTGTTACGAGTGTCTGTATTGGGAAAAATTTTATCTATACAATTCTTTAAATGATATGAAGGCTAGGAATGCCAAAACACTGACATATTTCGTTTAAACCCTATCCAGCCTCTTCAATTGTATTTGTAGAAATGCTATCAGTAATATATTCGCGAACACTATGATTTACAACAGTGTGGTCGTACATCTTTGTAACTTTATTATACAACAACCATTTACAGGTGTAAAGTTGAGCAGTGTCTTTAGTAAATTTAGGGACTTGTTTTGTCACAGTTTTGATACCTGTATTCGTTGTTTTATGAACATTTAACGTTTCTTTTCGTGTAGGCATTTCAATAATTAGAATGATATTTTTCCGAGGATGAACTTATATATTGTGACTTTTTAGAGTTACGATGTCTCTTGATCTGACTACCGCTATCAATTTCATCTATTTTTACAGTTTCATGCAGTATAGCGAGAAGGCGGTTTCCTATATGGAAGTCGTCTTGTTTTCATATTGTCTAAATACGAGATATTTACTACAGGTTATAGTTGATTTAAACAGGTCTATAGATTTCTAATATATATTAAGGTGAAATAATATCTTGTAAAACATTGCTATGCTCTATGAAAAAAGCGACGATAGCTAATGCACAAGCTCCTATACTTCCACGATGTTTGTTGTAAGGTAAAATTTCAATTTCTATATTACGAGTAAAAGGAACGAAGTGGAGCTGGTCTTGGATTTTATCCCTGACTTCATGAGTGAAAGGCTGATAATTAAGCAATTGACTGTTGATATAGATTTTATCAGCAGGATTGATGAGGAGAAGATTTGCAATAGAAGTGGCCAATAAATTGACTCCTTTATCAATTTGTTGGCGTAAAGCAGAGTCGCCTAAGTTGTAAGCTGTTAAAAGGGTATCTAAATGAATGTCTTTTTCAGTCTTTACAAGGCTTTTTAGTACAGTTAGTTGAGAATTTTTAAATAATAATTGGGCATGTTTGATTAACCAAGCATCCGAAATATATGTTTGTAAACAACCTTTTTTTCCGCATTCACAATATTGCCCATTCAATTCGACAATGGTGTGTCCAATTTCTCCGATATAAGGATTTTTAGAAGCTCCTATTTTTTCTTTTGTGAAAAAGGAAGTGTAAATACCTAATCCAGCGTGTAGGAAAATAAAGTTATCGGGGGTATTGTGTGGATTAAAAAGGTATTGTCCTATAGCCATACAATCGATATTATTTTTTACAATAAAAGGAAAATTGAAATCTTTAATTACATTTAATAAATTAAAAGATTCCCATATGGGGTTATTTGTAATGATGCTTCCGGAGTCTTTGTTATAATGTCCAGGTATTGATAAGCCAAATCCAAGTAATTTTGTCTCCAAAGGGACATACTCTATAGCTGTTTTTATCATATTGGTAATGGTGGAATTGATTTCTGAAATAGGATAATCTTCATTCAAAATTTCTGTCTCGAAAAGAGTTTTCCCTTGTAAGTCGCATAGACTGAGAAAGATACCTAGGACGTTTATTTCAATACCTCCAACAACATATGGAATATTATCTGTGATAGAAATAGTTTTTCTACGTCTTCCAGATCCGGAAAACTCGCTAAATTCATCACCAGTTTCGTATATGAGGGACTGTTCACTTAGCTCTTTTATGATGTTAGTCGTTGTTGCTGGAGTAAGTCCTGTTTCATTAACAATATCTGTACGGGATGTTGCTGGATTTCGATATAGAAACTCCAGTATAGTGGCTCTATTTTGTAAAAAGGCTGATTGTTTTGTAATCATTTGTTTCCTCCTTTGGTTTATTTTATATTAAACATAAGAAAAAATCAATTAAAATTATTATTCTATACAAAGAAAAAAATATTGTAAAAACAGCAAAAAATATATTGACAACGCTTTCTGTTAGTGGTATATTTAATTTATAAAAAATAAAAAAAGGAGTTCCGGTGATGAACAATATTTTAACGTTTTTAGAAACGAAAGTCGCTCCGTTTGGTGAAAAAGTTGGCAACCAACGGCATTTGAAAGCTATTCGTGAAGGATTTATGATGGCAATGCCTTTGATTTTAGTCGGCTCTTTATTTCTTATTCTAATCAGTTGGCCTCAAGAGGCTTTTACAAATTGGCTGAATAGTGTCGGATTGCTAAGTATCTTGACAACTATGAATCAGTCAACAGTAGCGATTATCTCCTTGGTCGCTTGTTTCGGTATTGCCTACAGGTTGTCGGAAGGATATGGTACAGATGGTCCGTCGGCAGGGATCATAGCCTTATCTAGTTTTGTATTGATGGCACCTCGTTTTTCAAGTATGGTTTATGATAAAAATGGGGAGCAGGTCAAGCAGTTATTTGGCGGCGCAATACCATTTTCTAGCCTGAATGCGTCTTCTTTGTTTATGGCGATTACCATTGGATTGGTTACAGCAGAGATTTATCGTATTTTTATCCAACGCGGAATTACGATAAAAATGCCAAGCGGGGTCCCAGATGTAGTAAGTAAATCATTTTCAGCTCTTTTACCTGGTTTTACTACTTTTGTTTTGTGGGCTTTGGTCTTAAAAGGTCTTGAAGTGGCAGGAGTTGCAGGAGGTCTCAACGGACTTTTAGGTGCAATTGTTGGAACGCCGCTTAAGTTAATTGCAGGAACGCTTCCAGGTATGATTCTATGTGTTATTGTAAACTCATTCTTTTGGTTCTGTGGAGTTAACGGGGGACAAGTTTTAAATGCTTTTGTAGATCCAGTTTGGCTACAATTTACTACAGAAAACCAAGAAGCTGTGGCTGCAGGACAAACCCTTCAACACATTATTACATTACCGTTTAAAGATTTATTTGTATTTATTGGTGGCGGTGGAGCTACTATTGGTCTTGCGATTTGTCTCTTCCTATTTAGCAAGAGTCGTGCTAATAAAACATTAGGTAAGCTAGCTATTATACCGTCTATCTTTAATATCAATACAGCTATTCTATTTACGTTTCCAACAGTTTTAAATCCGATTATGCTGATTCCGTTTATTGCTACTCCTACAATCAATGCCTTAATTACCTATGTATCAATGGCTGTAGGATTAGTACCTTATACAACAGGTGTAATCCTTCCGTGGACAATGCCACCGATCATAGGAGGATTCCTTGCGACAGGGGCTAGTTGGCGAGGAGCTCTATTACAAGTTGTTTTAATTTTGGTTTCTGTGGCAATTTATTATCCATTCTTCAAAATTGCAGATAAACGCAATCTTGAAAAAGAAAAAGCTACTGTTGGAGGGGAATAAGATGGTTATCAGAGTATTTGATCAGCAGAAAAATGCTTATTCTAGCTTTGCCTTAGAGGAATTAAATTACTATATGAATCGGGTCTTTAAGACTGACATAGAACTTGTCGAGGAGAAGGAAGCGGATATTTTTGTAGGATTAGTCAATAAAGAGGATAGAAAAGACCATGTTCTTATCTCATTAGACAAGGGTAAGGGAAGAATTGAGTCTAATACAATTGTAGGTTTACTTATTGGAATTTACCGAATGTTTCATGAATTTGGGGTTGTGTATACTAGACCAGGGCGCGGACATGACTTTGTTCCAGAGTTACGATTTGAAGATTTTTTAGATAAACAGCTATCTATAGATGAAACAGCCAGTTACTATCATAGGGGAGTATGTATAGAGGGAGCAGATTCATTTGAAAATATACTAGATTTCATTGATTGGCTACCTAAGATTGGAATGAACAGTTTTTTCATCCAGTTTGAAAATCCTTACTCTTTTTTGAAACGTTGGTATGAACATGAATTTAATCCATATCTAAATAAAGAACAATTTTCAAATGAATTAGTACAAGAATTGAGTGATAGGTTGGATAAAGAATTGCAAAAAAGAGGTCTTATTCATCATCGTGTTGGTCATGGATGGACAGGTGAGGTTTTAGGTTACTCTTCAAAATTTGGCTGGGAATCAGGTCTTAGTATTTCAGAGGAGAAGAAACCCTATGTCGCTGAAATAAACGGGAAACGAGAATTATTTAATACGGCTCCAATTTTAACCAGTCTGGATTTTTCAAATCCAGATGTGGCGGATAAGATGGTAGAAATTATCAAGGATTATGCCAAGAAAAGACCTGATGTGAATTACTTACATGTATGGTTGTCGGATGCTCGTAATAATATTTGTGAATGCGAAAACTGTAGACAAGAATTAGTTTCGGATCAGTATATTCGTATTCTCAATCAATTGGATAGGGCTTTAACGAGTGAGGGATTGGATACAAAGATTTGTTTCCTACTTTATCATGAGTTGTTATGGGCGCCTCAGAAAGAAAAATTAGATAATCCTGAACGCTTTACCATGATGTTTGCACCTATTACAAGAACATTCGAAATGAGTTATGCAGATGTAGATTTTGACAATTCCATACCTGCTCCTAAACCTTATATGCGTAATAAAATTATACTTCCGAATTCTCTTGAGGAAAATTTATCTTATCTTTTTGAGTGGCAAAAAACATTTAAAGGAGATAGTTTCGTATATGACTATCCTTTAGGGCGTGCTCATTATGGCGATTTAGGCTATATGAAAATTAGTCAAACTATTTACAGAGATGTATCTTATCTTTCAAACCTACATTTGAACGGTTACATTTCGTGTCAAGAATTACGTGCAGGATTCCCTCATAATTTTCCTAATTATGTTATGGGGCAAATGCTCTGGAAGAAGACAAGAAGTTATGAAGAATTGATTGAAGAATACTTTTCTGCTTTGTATGGATCAAATTGGCAGTCTGTTGTTGAATATTTAGAAAAATTATCTAGTTATTCCTCATGTGATTATTTTAATGCAATTGGCAGTCGTCAAAATGATGTTTTAGCGAATCATTATTATATAGCTTACAATCTAGCTGATAATTTTTTACCAATTATTGAGGAAAATATTTCTAAGTTATTAAATAGTCAAAAGGATGAATGGAAACAGCTCAGTTATCATCGTGAATATGTTGTTAAGATGGCGAAGGCTTTATATCTTCAAGCAACTGGAAAAACAAGGCAAGCTCAAGATGAGTGGAAAAATATGTTGAATTATATCCGTGGGCACGAACTGCTATTCCAATCTAATTTGGATGTTTATCGTGTAATTGAAGTAGCAAAAAATTACGCTGGTTTCCACTTATAAATCATAAGTATAGAAAATGAACTAAGGTATTCAGAGAAGATTGATCCTAAATATTATGAAATTTAAGGATTTTTAAGATATTTAGGGTCGACTTTCTATTTGTATCGTAGCGAAGTCATTTTAATAATGATGTGTAAAAGATGGATCAAGATTGAGGAGGAAGAAAGATGAAATCAAAAGAAGAAATAAATATGCTTGGTTTTACAATTGTCGCTTACGCAGGAGATGCAAGGTCAGATTTGATGGATGCTTTGGCGTTTGCGAGAGATGGATATTTTGAACAGGCAAGAGAATTGGTTGAGTCTGCAAACGACTCAATAGTGTCTGCCCATCGAGAACAGACTAATTTATTAGCGGAGGAGGCATCTGGAGATAATTTTGAAGTGAGTTTTATCATGATTCATGGTCAAGATACTTTGATGACAACGATGCTATTGTATGATCAGGTAAAGTTTTTTATTGATGAATATGAACGAATTCGAAAGATTGAAGAACATATTGGTTTGCAATGAGGATTAGTCATGGAAAATTTACAGGTTAATGCCCTACCAAAAGAGTTTTTATTAGGAGCAGCCACCGCTGCTTACCAAGTAGAGGGTGCAACTAGGGTAGATGGCAAAGGAATAAATATGTGGGATGTTTATTTGCAAGAAAATAGTCCGTTCTTACCAGATCCAGCTAGTGATTTTTATTATCGTTACGAAGAGGATATAGCTTTGGCGGCAGAACATGGTTTGCAGGCTTTGCGTTTATCTATTTCTTGGGTTCGTATATTTCCTGATATAGATGGGGATGCTAATATATTAGCTGTTCGTTATTACCATAGAGTCTTTCAGTCCTGCTTAAAACATAATGTGATTCCGTTTGTTTCTTTACATCATTTTGATTCGCCTCAGAAAATGTTAGAAACAGGGGATTGGTTGAATAGAGGGAATATTGATCGTTTCATACGATATGCTCGCTTTTGTTTTCAAGAATTTACAGAAATCAAGCATTGGTTTACAATCAATGAACTGATGTCTCTTGCTGCAGGTCAATATATAGGAGGTCAGTTTCCTCCAAATCACTATTTTCAATTATCTGAAGCAATTCAAGCGAATCATAATATGTTGTTGGCGCATGCTCTTGCAGTCCTCGAATTTCATCAATTAGGGATTGAGGGAAAGGTAGGTTGTATTCATGCTTTAAAACCAGGCTATCCTATTGATGGGCAAAAAGAAAATATTTTAGCAGCTAAACGGTATGATGTTTATAATAATAAGTTTCTATTAGATGGAACTTTTTTGGGCTACTACAGTGATGACACGCTTTTCCACTTAAATCAAATATTGGAAGCTAATAATTCTAGCTTTATTATAGAAGATGGTGACTTAGAAATTATGAAAAGAGCTGCACCTCTTAATACGATGTTTGGGATGAATTATTATCGTTCAGAATTTATTCGTGAATACAAAGGTGAAAATAGACAAGAATTTAATTCAACAGGAATAAAAGGACAGTCTTCTTTTAAATTAAATGCTCTAGGTGAATTTGTAAAAAAGCCTGGTATTCCGACAACAGATTGGGATTGGAATATTTATCCTCAAGGCTTATTTGATATGTTGCTTCGTATCAAAGAAGAATATCCTCAACATCCGGTCATTTATTTAACGGAAAATGGTACAGCCCTTAAAGAGGTTAAGCCAGAGGGTGAGAATGATATTATTGATGACAGTAAGAGAATCCGTTATATTGAGCAACATTTACACAAAGTTTTAGAGGCTCGAGATAGGGGAGTCAATATTCAAGGCTATTTTATATGGTCTTTGCAAGATCAATTTTCTTGGGCGAATGGCTACAATAAGCGATATGGTCTTTTCTTTGTTGATTATGAGACACAGAAGAGATATATTAAGAAAAGTGCCCTTTGGGTAAAAGGGATAAAACGGAATTAAGGTTAGCGATTTGAATGATGTTTAATATGTTTTAAATATGAGGTTGAATTTTTTATAGGAGGAGTTTTATGGATAAGCTAGTCGCTGCCATTGAAAAGCAACAAGGGAAATTTGAAAAAATTTCTACTAATAATTATATGATGGCTATTAAAGATGGATTCATTGCTACTATGCCTTTAATTATGTTTTCAAGCTTTTTGATGATTATTATTATGATTCCTAAAAATTTCGGAGTAGAGTTACCGAGTCCAGCTATTGTCTGGATGAGGAAAGTGTATATGCTAACCATGGGAGTTTTGGGTGTTATTGTTTCAGGGACAGTTGCAAAGTCATTGGCTGGAAATGTTAATAGAAAAATGCCTCCTGGAAAGGTAATAAATGATACTTCTGTAATGTTGGCAGCCATATGTAGTTATCTGGTATTAACTGTAACGCTTGTAGTTGATGAGAAGACGGGATCTACAAGTTTGTCGACAAACTATTTAGGATCTCAAGGATTGATAACTTCGTTTGTCAGTGCCTTTATTACTGTAAATGTTTACCGATTCTGTATTAAGCGAGACATTACTATTCATTTACCTAAGGAAGTTCCTGGAGCTATATCACAAGCTTTTAGAGATATTTTTCCTTTTTCTTTTGTTTTACTTATTAGTGGTTTGTTAGATATTGTATCTCGGTTTAGTTTAGATGTTCCTTTTGCCCAAGTATTTCAACAACTATTGACCCCTATTTTTAAGGGTGCAGAATCATATCCTGTTATGATGTTGATTTGGTTTATGTGTGCTTTGCTTTGGTTTGTTGGAATTCATGGACCATCTATTGTCTTACCTGCTGTTACAGCTTTACAACTAAGCAATATGGAAGAGAATGCTCAACTCCTTGCAAATGGGCAGTTCCCTTATCATTCTTTAACACCTAATTTCGGGAATTATATCGCTGCTATCGGAGGAACGGGGGCTACCTTTGTTGTACCATTTATTTTGATTTTCTTTATGCGATCTAAACAATTAAAATCGGTAGGTAAAGCTACAATTACTCCTGTTTTATTTGCGGTAAATGAACCTCTTCTATTTGGTATGCCTGTTATTTTGAATCCCTATCTTTTTGTCCCTTTTTTGATGACTCCACCAGTGAATGTATTTCTAGGAAAGGTCTTTATTGATTTCTTTGGAATGAATGGATTTTATATCCAGTTACCTTGGGCCTTTCCTGGTCCCTTGGGATTGTTAATTGGAACGAATTTTCAACCTATCTCCTTTGTATTTTTATCTTTGATTTTAGTTGTCGACATATTGATTTATTTGCCATTCTGTAGAGCGTATGATAGACAGTTACTGATGAAAGAAGATGTTGCAAGCTCAAATGATATTATTTTAGAGGAGGATGCAAGTGAAATAATGCCTGGTGAGATAGATGTAATAAAAAGTAAGGAGTTGAAAGTACTGGTTCTTTGTGCAGGGTCTGGAACAAGTGCGCAATTAGCCAATGCAATTAACGAGGGCGCTCAATTAGCAGAAGTTAGAGTGATTGCGAATTCAGGAGCGTACGGAGCTCATTATGATATTATGGGTGTTTATGATTTAATTATTCTGGCCCCACAAGTTCGGAGTTATTATAGAGAGATGAAGGTGGATGCAGAAAGATTAGGTATTCAGATAGTTGCTACCAGAGGAATGGAATATATTCATTTAACAAAGAATCCAAGTAAGGCCTTACAATTTGTATTGGAGCATTACCAAGTTATGTAGTTAGTTTTTCCATCTTTTCTTTAAGTAAGGACTTTGCTTACAGACAGGCTTGGATTTAAAAACGTTCCCCCTTTTTAATATAAAAATCCCTCTTTCACAATTGTAAAAAGAGGGATTTTGTATTTTATCTTTTAGACCAAGTTCTCTTCATAAAGAGAAGTAAGATAGGATAAATCTCCAAGCGGCCTGCAATCATTGCAAAGGAGAGGAGAATTTTTGAGATAGGACTAAAGATTGAGAAGCTAGAAGTGGTTCCTAGAATAGGCCCGATATTATTGAAACAGCTAAAGACAGCACTGGTAACGACTAGGAAATCATTGCTATCTAGGCTGACAATAAAGATAAGGGATAGCAAAATCATAGCATAGATGACAAAGTACTTGAGAATTTTATGCTGGGTATCCTTATCAATCACCGTTTTATTCACATGGAGAGTCAAAACACGGTGGGGAGATAGAATGGACAAAATTTGATTTTTGGCAATTTTTGAAAGGATGAGACCTCGAATAATCTTGAGTCCACCTGCAGTTGATCCAGCAGAGCCACCGATTATCATGAGGAAGAGGAGGATAAACTGGGAGAAGAGAGGCCAGTTGGTAATATCTCCATATCCAAAACCAGTCGTTGTAATGATATTGGAAACCTGGAAGAAGGCCATTTCAAAGCTCTTTGAAAACCCTGGGTAGAGGTAGAGGGTGTTGAGGCTAATCAAGCCTGTAGAAACCAGTACAATGACTAAGTAAGCCCTAAGCTCTTCATCTCCAAAGAAGGCCTTGACGCGACGGAGCATGAGGTAGTAGTAGAGATTGAAATTTACCCCAAAAACCAGAACTCCTATACTAACCAGATAGGTAATCAGTGAGCTACCATAGTGAGCAATTCCATCGTTATAGACGGTAAAACCTCCTGTACCCGCTGTTCCCATAGCGATGACAAAACTATCAAATAGGGGCATACCAGCTAGATAATAGATGATGACAAAGAGGGAAAAGAGAGCTAGATAAAGGAGATAGAGAATCTGGGCAGTATTTTTGAGTTTGGATACAACCTTGCCAAAAACAGGGCCAGGAACCTCAGCCTTCATCACTTCTAGGTGGCTATTCTTGGCATTATCCATAATAGCAAGTGCAAAAACAAGCACTCCCATCCCTCCAATCAAGTGGGTAAAACTTCGCCAGAAGAGGAGGGAACGGCTGAGAACCGAAATGTCGTTCAAGATACTTGCTCCAGTAGTTGTAAAGCCAGAACTGATTTCAAAAAAGGCATCTATAACGCTAGGGATTTGTCCAGAAAAGACAAAGGGGAGACCACCAAAGAAAGACCAAAGGATCCAACAGAGGGCCACAATCAAGATTCCCTCCTTGGCATAAATCCGTTGATTTTTTGGTTTTTGTAAAATTCCTGAACCGCCTAGTAATACGAGAATCCCAATGGTCGAAAAGAGGGCTGTAAAGACTTGGCTCGATTCACGGTAATAGACAGCGACAGACACAGGAACCAAGAGGAGAACAGCTTCAATCAAAAGTAATTTTGAAAGGAGGTAACGAATCATACTTTTATTCATTTCTTACCTCGCGATTAAGTCATAAATCTTGGTGATGTTTGGCAACAAGGTTGTTACTAGGAGCTTGTCTCCAACTTCCAACATATCCTCCCCAGTTGGGAAAATAGTCTTGCCCTTTCGAATGATGGCTGCAATAAGAACCCCTTTTTTTAATTTCAGTTGAGAAAGAGGTTTGGCAGTCATTTTATTGGCTTCCTTGATATGGAATTGCAGGGTTTCGATTTGGCCATTGGCTAGATGGTGCATGGCTTGAAGGTCTGAATACTGGGCATTAACCCGACCACGAATAAAGTGCATAATCGTGTCTACAGCGATGCTTTTAGGGGTGATGATACTTGAAAAATCAGGCGCATTGATAATCTCGAGGAGACTGGTACGATTGACCTTGGTGATATTTTTTTGTACACCTACCCTGTCAAGGAACATAGAGGTAATCAGATTTTCCTCATCGACTCCTGTTAGAGTCGCAACGGCATCATAGTGTTGAGCACTTTCTTCTAGCAGGATATCTTTTGCAGTACCATCTCCTTGGACGATATGAAGATTTGGAAATTTCTCGCTAAAGAAGCTGGCGATTTCAGGATTGATTTCAATAACCTTGGTATCGATACGACTGTCTTTGAGGATACCTAGTAGATAATAGGCAATTCTACCTGCTCCAACGATGAGAAGGCTCTTCACAGCACGTGATTTAAAATAATTATGGAAGAGCATCATGTCAACACGGTTACCAGTGACAAAGATTCTATCTTTATCTTGTACAGTCATGTCACCACTTGGGATGATAATTTGATGATCCCTCTCTATCGCACAGACAATGACATTGCCAAATTTTTTCCGAAAATCAGAAATGGGCATTTGGCAAAGACCGCTAGTGGACTTGACGACAAATTCCATGAGGCTAACGCGTCCACCAGCAAAGCGTTCGACAGACAGGGCATTGGGGAAGTCAATGATGTTAGCGATAGCGCGGGCAGCCAGAAGCTCAGGGTTAACGATAAGAGAAAAACCGAGGATATTCTTTTCCTTGAAATAAGAGTTAGAATATTCAGGGTTCCGCACCCGAACGATGGTCTCTTTAGCTCCCATTTTTTTGGCTAGAACGGCTGCAATCATGTTTACTTCATCGTACTCAGTCAGGGCGATAAAGATATCACACTCCTGGACGCTGGCTTGCTCAAGAATGGCAAAATCGGCCCCGTTACCAAGGATACCAATGATATCAAAGCGACTGACAATATGATTGAGAACAGCTTCGTCTTGCTCAATCAGCAAAACATCGTGCTTTTCTGCAACCAAGGAGCGACAGAGGGCAAAACCAACTTTTCCCCCTCCGACAAGGATAATTTTCATAATAAAACCTACTTCTTCATGATGTAACTATCATACCTTTTTTCAAGAAAAAATGCACCTACTAGCCAATAAGGGAGAACTTTTAGCGGAAATTTGCTATAAGGTAAAACTATACCCCAACCAATTGAAATAGCTATTAGCACCTTTCTCTGAAATATGGTATGATAAAGGATATACAAGGAGATAAAATGAATAATAATTTACTGGTATTACAATCAGACTTTGGTCTGGTTGATGGTGCGGTATCGGCTATGATTGGAGTGGCTTTAGAAGAGTCTCCAACCTTAAAAATTCATCACTTGACGCACGATATCACACCTTATAATATTTTTGAGGGGAGCTATCGTCTTTTTCAGACGGTGGATTACTGGCCTGAGGGAACGACTTTTGTATCGGTTGTCGATCCAGGTGTCGGCTCGAAACGTAAGAGTGTAGTTGCCAAGACTGCAAAAAATCAATACATTGTCACGCCAGATAATGGGACTCTTTCCTTTATCAAGAAACACGTTGGTATTGTAGCCATTCGTGAAATTTCTGAAGTGGCCAATAGACGTCAAAATACAGAGCATTCTTATACCTTCCACGGTCGTGATGTCTATGCCTATACTGGTGCTAAACTGGCCAGTGGTCACATTACTTTTGAGGAAGTGGGGCCAGAGCTCAGTGTAGACCATATTGTAGAGCTTCCAGTCGTAGAGACCATCATTGAAGATCATCTGGTGAAGGGAGCTATTGATATTCTGGATGTGCGTTTCGGTTCGCTTTGGACCTCTATCACACGAGAAGAATTTTATAAGCTGGAACCAGAATTTGGTGATCGTTTTGAAGTGACTATCTATCATGCAGATATGCTGGTCTATCAAAATCAGGTTGTCTATGGAAAATCATTTGCGGATGTGAGAATTGGGCAGCCGATTCTTTACATCAACTCTCTCTATCGTTTAGGTCTGGCTATCAACCAAGGTTCCTTTGCCAAGGCCTATAATGTTGGTGTCGGTTCATCTTGGACCATTGAAATAAAGAAAATAGAATCATAAAATAGGAGAATATATATGAAAAATCAATCAATTAAACAAGTTGTTGCTATCGGTGTTGGAGCTGCGCTCTTTGTTGTCATCGGGATGATCAGCATTCCGACACCTGTTCCAAATACAAGTATCCAGCTTCAGTATGCGGTACAGAGTCTCTTGTCTATCATTTTTGGTCCTCTAGTGGGGCTACTTGTTGGTTTAATTGGGCATGCGGTGAAGGACGCTATTGCTGGCTACGGTCTTTGGTGGACATGGATTATCGCTAGTGGACTCTTTGGTTTAGTTGTGGGGCTATTTAGAAAGTACGTTCGCGTGATCAATGGTGTCTTTGACTGGAAAGATATTCTTATTTTTAATCTCATTCAACTACTTGCAAATGCCCTTGTTTGGGGTGTCTTGGCACCACTTGGAGATGTTGTGATTTATCAAGAAGCTGCAGAAAAAGTATTTGCCCAAGGGATTGTTGCGGGAATTGCTAATGGTGTATCTGTAGCTATTGCAGGAACTCTTCTCTTGCTTGCTTATGCAGGAACTCAAACTCGTGCAGGAAGTTTGAAAAAGGACTAAAATGATGGGGAGGGCTGGGCAACCAGTCTTTTTCGATGTTTATAGATTAGTTAGGCAAGTAAGCTAGGATAGGAATCTTTTTGGCGCTAAGATTTTAAGAGAAGAGACTGCAAGAAGGGCTTGATTTATGATAAAATAGAAGTCTAAGAAGCGAATGAAGAGAGTAAGATGAAAGAAGCTATAATTGAGTGGAAGGATTTCTCTTTCCGGTATGAAACACAACAAGAACCGACCTTGCAAGGGGTGGACTTGACCATTTACAAGGGAGAGAAAGTCTTAATTGTTGGCCCATCTGGGTCAGGTAAATCTACCTTGGGTCAGTGTTTGAATGGGATAATTCCCAATATTTACAAGGGCCAGATGTCTGGAGAATTTTTGATCAAGGGGCAAGCGGCCTTTGATATGAGCATCTACGATAAATCTCATCTGGTCAGTACAGTTTTGCAGGATACAGATGGGCAGTTTATCGGCTTGTCCGTGGCAGAAGATTTGGCGTTTGCTCTGGAAAATGATGTGACAGATCTAGAAGAGATGAAAAGTCGTGTTCATAAATGGGCTAAAAAGCTGGACCTTCTTCCTTTACTGTCTCAGCGTCCTCAGGATTTGTCAGGTGGACAAAAGCAGCGGGTCAGTCTGGCTGGTGTCTTGATTGATGAAAGTCCGATTCTCTTGTTTGATGAGCCGCTCGCCAATCTTGATCCCAAGTCAGGTCAGGATATTATCGAATTGATTGACCAGATTCATAAGGAAGAGGGGACGACGACTCTTATTATCGAGCACCGTTTGGAGGACGTTCTGCATCGTCCTGTGGATCGGCTTGTCTTGATAAACGATGGCCGTATCCTCTTTAATGGGAGCCCTGATCAGTTATTGGCGACTGATTTGTTGACCCAAAATGGAATTCGCGAACCCCTTTATCTAACCACTTTACGTCAATTGGGTGTGGAGTTGGGCAAGGAAGAGCCATTATCGAATTTGGACAACTTGTCTATCTCAAAAGGCCAGGTTCAGTTGCGGACGGAACTGGTAAAAGAAAGCCCAGAATTGCAGTCACTCTTTAGACTAGAGGACGTGTCGTTTTCTTATGATGATAGACCGATTTTAAAGTCCCTACATTTGGATATTAAAAAAGGTGAAAAGATTGCCATTGTCGGGAAAAATGGAGCAGGAAAGTCAACTCTAGCCAAGGCCTTAAGTAGTTTTATTCAGACTGAAGGTCGCTATCTTTGGGAAGGGCAGGATATAAAAGGAGATTCTGTTGCAGAGCGGGCGGAACGAGTAGGCTATGTGCTGCAAAATCCTAATCAAATGATTTCGACCAACATGATTTTTGATGAGGTGGCTCTGGGACTTCGTTTGCGAGGTGTGGACGAGCAGGAAATTGAAACGAGAGTCTATGAAACTTTGAAAATCTGTGGTCTCTATGAATTCCGTAATTGGCCTATTTCTGCCCTGTCATTTGGTCAGAAAAAACGTGTGACTATTGCATCGATTTTGGTCTTAGGGGCTGAAATTATCCTCTTAGATGAACCGACAGCTGGTCAAGACCAGAAGAACTATACTGAGATTATGGAATTTCTCGAAGAGTTGCATCAAAAAGGGCATACCATTGTCATGATTACCCATGATATGCAATTGATGCTGGATTATTCAGATCGGGCTCTTGTCATGGTGGATGGGGAATTGATTGCCGATACTGATCCAGCTAGTCTCTTGAGCAATCCTGAGCTGTTAGTAAAAGCCAATCTAAAAGAAACTTCTATCTTCAACTTGGCAAAGAAACTCGACGTGGATCCACTTGCTTTAACGGCATTTTATAAAGAAAGGAGAGAAGGATGCCAGCTAAACTAATTGGTTACCAGCATAGAGATACTGTGATTCATCGCTTGTCAGGAGCTGGGAAACTTCTCTTTTTTATTCTCGTATCATTGGCGGCCATGATTAGCTATGATACCAGGCTGCTTGTTCTGATTGCCATCTTTTCGGTTTTTCTCCTCTATTTGTCAGAAATCCGCTTTAAAGATGTTTCCTTTGTAGCCGTTTTTGCGACGGTATTTGCCGTTTTAAACGTTTTGATGGTCTATCTCTTTTCTCCCGAGTATGGGGTTGGACTTTACGGCGAGAGAAGTGTGATTTGGCAGGGAATCGGTGCCTACACTCTGACCAGTCAAGAGCTCTTTTATCTGCTAAATTTGGCTATTAAGTACCTTTGCACCATTCCTCTGGCTATTATTTTTTTGATGACAACCCACCCTAGTCAGTTTGCTTCCAGTTTAAATCAAATTGGTGTGTCTTACAAGATTGCCTATTCTGTCAGCCTGACCTTGCGCTATATTCCAGATTTGCAGGAAGAATTCTTTACTATCAAGATGTCTCAGGAAGCGCGTGGGATGGAATTATCCAAGAAAGCTTCCCTCATGCAGCGAATCAAAGGCAATCTGCGCATTATCACTCCCTTGATTTTTAGCTCGTTAGAACGCATTGATACCATCGCGACCGCCATGGAGCTTCGCCGCTTTGGGAAAGAGAAAAAACGCACATGGTATAGTTATCAGGCCTTGAAAAAAGGAGATTATCTTACCTTGCTCTTGGCAGCCTTGTTTTTAGTAGCTAGTTTACTACTTATCTTGCAGAATCAGGGACGATTTTACAACCCTTGGAAATAGTATTGTCAAAGTTTTTATTAGATAAGTAAAGAGAAATTATTCTATAACTTTTTATTGATAGATTGTATGAGAAATAAAGTTAATAATTGTATGCTTGAAACTTTTTGACAAAATATGAATTAGTTTGTCTACTTTATAGTAGAATTTACACTACAAAATCAAAGTTATTCAAATATAATCATTTTCAACCAAGTTCAGTGGCATAATGTAGAGACGATATAAAATAGTAAAAGTACTTAATTTAAATCGTGTTAATTTCACTTTGTGTAAACATGAGAAAATTTGAATGTAGATAATGATGGGAGAGGATTTGTAATGATCAGTTTAGAGCTGTTGTCTGAAGAAAATAGTTTAGACGTCTATTCTTTTGAAAAAGAAAATCGAGAGTATTTTGAACGAAATTTATCTCCTAGACCAGCTAACTATTTTGATTTAGAAGGTTTTAAAGAAATTACGAGGGAATTGTTAAGGGAACAAGAGAATCATGATGTCTACATGCATCTTATCAGAGATTCGCAAGGCGTTATGGTCGGAAGAATCAATTTAAGTCTTTTAGGGAAGGATAGAAAAACAGCAGAACTTGGATATAGGATTGGAGAAAATGTTACTAATTTAGGTTATGCCAGCGAAGCGGTTAAACTCGTTTTAGAAAAAGCCTTCACGACTTATGGTTTCAATAGAATCATTGCAGGAACGGCAACGGACAATCTGGCCTCTCAGAGAGTGCTTTTAAAAAATGGTTTCACCTTTAGTAGAAGTATAGAGAATGATTTTCAAATGCATAACGAGTGGATTCATACGGCAGTATTTGAGATAACGAGGTCATAACATCATCATTCCCAGTCCACAGATAGGTATAAAAGAGTAAGCAATTTTTGCAGATATTTAAGAATTTTCTCCTAGAAACTCTTGGAAATAGCTTGAAAAAATTGAAAAAATCAAGTCGTTTCTATTGACAATGATTCTGAAAGTGTTATACTAAGAAAGTAGTTTCGCTGATTTACTTCAAACCTGTTGTGAGGTAAGTTAACGATGCCTTAACCACGCTGTTTGCTGAGCTTGACTCCGGGCAGTGTGGCTATTTTTTTGCAATGGTAAAAGGAAGCAAGTCATGACAAATCACATTGTATTATTTGAGCCTCAAATTCCACAAAATACAGGCAATATCGCGCGTACTTGCGCTGCGACCAATTCTCCCCTCCACATCATCAAGCCAATGGGCTTTCCTATTGATGACCGTAAGATGAAGCGGGCTGGCTTGGATTATTGGGATAAGCTAGAGATTTATTTTTACGAGAGTTTAGAGGATTTCATGTCTCAGATGAAGGGTAAACTCTATCTGATTTCGAAATTCGCTGAGAAAGTGTATTCTGATGTGGATTTATCGACTGACGAGGACTACTATTTTCTCTTTGGACGTGAAGATAAGGGCTTGCCTGAGGACTTTATGCGCGAACATCCTGAGAAAGCTCTCCGTATTCCTATGAATGATGAACACGTCCGCAGTCTCAATGTGTCTAATACCGTCTGCATGATTGTCTACGAAGCCCTCCGCCAGCAGAACTTTGCAGGTCTTGAGCTTGTTCATACCTATGAAGTGGATAAATTGAAATAAAAAATGAAAATGAACAAAATGCTTGCGCTTGCAAGCGTTTTTTGTTATGATAAAAGAGTCTTCAGGGCAGGGTGAAATTCCCGACCGGCGGTAAATTTGACGAGCTATTTTAGCTTTCTCGTCGTTGTCTTGTCTCGATATACTTTAAGTATTATCTTCGACTGCGACGCCTAGATAAATCTAAAATATCTTAGCCAAATAAGTCCGCGAGCGTAAGCTGATGTGGTGCGATTCCACAACCGACAGTATAGTCTGGATGGGAGAAGACGAAAGAATAGCTTTGTCTGTTCTGATAGATTTATAGCCAAACTGTAACCGCTTGCTTGAATTTCCTTAATAGAGTGAGAGGGAACTTTTGGGATATAAAATTGAGAATAGATAGAGGAATCCTTTCTAACTTCTTCTGATTTTATAGAAAATTGGAGGAACCTGTTATGACAAACACACGTCGACTTTCGACCATTGCGATTTTATCAGCCATCTCATTTGTGCTGATGTACTTTGACTTTCCGCTTTTACCAGCGGCGTCCTTCCTCAAGATCGAATTTAGTATCTTGCCAGTCCTTGTGGGCTTGGTGGTCATGGATCTGCCTGCTGCTCTAGGAATTCTCTTGCTTCGCTCACTCTTGAAATTGCTTCTTAACAGCCAGGGAGTGAATACTTACATTGGTTTGCCGATGAATATCGTAGCTTTGGGAGTTTTTGTCATCGTCTTTGCTTTGATTTGGAAAAAGGAACGGACACCCCTTCGTTTCCTACTAGGCTCTCTAGCTGGGACTATTGGTTTAACCGTGGCTATGTTGGTTCTCAACTATGTTTACGCTGTTCCTTTGTACGCTAAGTTTGCTAACTTTGATATTGGAAAAATTTTGGGACTTTCCAACTACCTAATGACTATGGTGTTGCCTTTTAACTTGATTGAGGGTGTAATCTTTTCCGTTTCATTCTGGTTGTTGTACATTCTCTTGAAACCAACCTTAAAACATTATGAGAGATAAACAAACATTTTTAATGAAGGGCAGTTTTGCCCTTTTACTTTTCGTTATTCTTGGCTATATGGTCAAATTTTACCCTGAAACGCTGGTCGGTTTTGACCAACCGATACAGACTGCCGTTCGAGGAGACTTGCCAGATTACTTGACTATTCTTTTCAGGGCCATCACACGCTTGATTGATATCCCAGTGATTATCACTTGGGTTGCCATCGTAGCCTTTATCTTTTATCGTAAGCGATGGAAGATAGAAAGTTTCTTCATGCTGGGAAATCTGGCTTTAGCAGGACTTTTAATCGTGATCTTTAAAAATATCTACCAGCGCCCACGACCAGCTATTTTACACTTGGTTGAGGAGAAGGGATTTTCCTTCCCAAGCGGCCATTCTCTGGCTGTGACGCTGATGGTAGGGACTTTGATTGTTATTCTTAGTCAGCGGATTAAAGATCCAGTCTGGAGAAAAATCGTACAAATCGTCCTTGGCCTCTACCTAGTCAGTGTGCTGGTATCAAGAGTCTATCTGGGAGTTCATTACCCATCAGATGTCCTTGCCAGTTTCTGTGTGGGTTTGGGAGTCTTGTTTATTGAATTTCCCTTTTATGACAAGCTCCGCTTCCAATGGCGATTTAAAGGTAAGCAGAAGTGATGAAAAAGATAAAAGATTATATAAATACAAACAGAAGGACATAAAATATATACTTGAAACATGTTTTGGAACTTGATATACTTTAATACATAAAGCAAGGAGGAAGAAAGTGTGGATATGTTGTTAGCGACACGCTTAAAAAATAAGAGAAAGGAATTAAAATTATCTCAAAAGGAATTGGCTGAGGGGATTTGTGAGCAAGGACAGATTAGCCGTATGGAGCAAGGTAAATACTCACCCGGGTCAGAATTACTCTTTCAGCTATCTAAGCGATTGAAGGTGAGTATGAATTATTTCTTTGAAGAGACTGAGGTTTCTAGTTTAGAAAATATTGACAAGTTTAAAGAACTATCTAAGAAGTTTTTGGATGAGAGGGAATATGAATCTCTCAAATACATTTATGAACTTGAAAAATCTAAACGTGCTCGTTTATCTGCTAAAGACCAGATTTATTTAGACTGGATTGATACGTTAGTTCAATTCCGTTATCTAAATCATCAAACAGAGGCAGTTGCGAAATTGGAAAAAATACTGTTATCTCTGAAAAAATCTGATTTTTACTATCTACAACTGGGAAATACCTTGGCTAATTTTTATTTTGATATGGGGCAGGAAGACACATATCAGGAGCTCTATCAACTTTTAAAAGAGAACATCCAGTCATTATCTGTCCATCATTTGGAACAATTAGAACTGATGATTAAATTCCGATATAACTATTGTAGATATTTGTGGTTGAATGAACGAACATCTGAAGCTATAGAAGAGATTACAGCAACAATAGCTATTTGTAAAAGATATAATAGCAGTTATCGATTAGCAGATTTGTATTGTTTATTGGGAAATATAAGCGTGGGCTTTGCTGAAAAGGATAGGATACTAGGTTTTTATCAAGTATCTTACCAGCTTTACAAGCATGAAGACAACCAGAGAATGATGCTGGAAATTGAGAAGGAAATGAAATTATTGGAAAGTGAAGATTAAGAAAAAGATTTGTATTTTTAGATAACTTTAATCTATATTTCTTAAAAAATAAGAAAATGATATAAAACTATTGACAAACTAAAATTGATGTGTTAGAATACCATCAATAGTTTTTGATTTTGGTATTGGAACTTTGGGGATATATTGGGCGTTGTTAGGATTTCAATTTCCTTTTGAGCTGAAGAAGGAGGCAATCCAATGAATACTTTTCTGACCAATAAAAATTATCGGATGTTGCTGATTAATCAATGGGTTTCGTCATTTGGTGATACGCTGTTTTATATTTCCTTTATTTCTTATGTATCGGGATATAAATTTGCTTCATTAGCTGTTCTTTGTATAACAGTTTCGGAGACTTTGCCGCAGATTTCTCAGTTGTTCACAGGTGTTATTGCCGATTTTCAAAAAAATCGTGTTGCAAAATATATTGCTATATTGGCAAGTAAGTTTCTGCTTTATACTCTATTGACACTGTTTGTAGCGGATAAGAATTTCTCTATGGGGATGGTTCTCCTTATTTGCGGAATCAATCTTTTATCAGATACCATGAGTTATTTTGCAGGTGCTATGATTTCTCCTTTGTATGTGAGGATTATCGGAGATGATATGACAGATGCTATGGGGTTTAGACAGGCAACTGCTGGCGTAGTTAATATTCTCAGCAACCTTATAGGTGGAGTTTTGATTGGGGTTATCAGTCTTAAGATGTTTGTAGGTTTGAATGCTTTGACCTTTCTTTTTGCACTGTTGGGTGTGGTGTTTATTCGTACTTCTTTGAGAGATATTGAGGGACAGATGGAGGTTGGTAAAAGATTAACCGCAAAATCTTTTGGAGAGCATTTCCTCCATTCAATGAAGATATTGTCAAGTTTTCCAGCAATTATCAAATTAATATTCATTGCAGCTATGAACCAAGTGATTTTAAGCATTATTACCCCTTTAACGACCTTGATGTTAATCCATCATCCATTTATCTTCTTTGACACTGGGAAATCCATTGCAGCATTGTCAGTGGTTATTTTTTCAGGAACGATTGTGGGAAGTTTTTTGAGTGGAGGTATCCTAAAAAATATTCCCATAAAAATGATTGTCTACTTTGAAGAAATTATGCATCTCTGTATTCTCTTTTCTTGGTTGACCAATCATTTCCTCCTTTTATTGGTAGTTGTCTTCTTATGCGCAGTTGCAGTAGGAATGATGGGGCCTCGGATTTTCAACCTTGTATTCTCGATGGTTCCAGAAGAAGTCATGGGAACCATCCAGTCAGTGCTTGGAGTATTCAATGTTGTTGTACCAGGAATTCTTAGCATGCTCATCGTTGCCTTAGCGAGTGCTACAAACCTAAAAATCACAGTGCTTCCACTTTTTATTTTTGTATTGACTGCCTTAGCGATTGTGAGAGCAATGAAAATAGAGTAATAGTAGTATGAACTATTGTCTCTTTTTGGGTGGGAGTTCATTACCCATCAGATGTCCTTGCCAGTCTCTGTGTGGGTTTGGGAGTCCTGTTTATCGAATTTCCCTTTTATGACAAGCTCCGCTTCCAATGGCGATTTAAAGGCAAACAGAAGTGAGTATCGAATTCCCTTGAGGAGAAAGAAATGAAAGTCAATATAGTAGATCTTCATCCGACTCAACTATATTTATCAGAAAAGAAGTTGCAAGATATTCAGATGCTTTATCAGTCTGTAGAACTAAACAATGTTGATCCAATCAGTATTCTTGCCTTTGGAAATTGCTTGTTGATTACAGATGGGCATCACAGGGCTTATCAGGCTTTATTGGCAGGTCAAGATACGATTTCTGCTGAGTTTGATAGAGACGGCAGTGATGAACTATATCATCTCTATGCGCAAGCCTGCGAAGAAAGAAAAATTTACTCTGTTCTGGATTTAAAAAATCATATCTTAGCTAAAGATGAGTATGAAGCAAAATGGTATAACTGGTGTGAGGGTTTTAATCAAGCAGCAACTCTCTTATTGAAAAGGAAAGCAGATGAAACAGACCCTACAAATAGATAATTCACTGCGTCTTGTTCCTTATTATAAGGTCAATCATTGTGAAGAAGCTTTTGCTTGGTATCAGGATGTGAACTTGGTTCACCTCGTAGATGGTGTGAAGAGACCTTATAGTCAAGAAACTTTGGAAGCTATGTATTCCCATTTGGATCAGCATGGTGAACTTTTTTGGATTGAAGTCAAGGAGAAGGGAGAATGGTTTCCAATTGGGGATGTTACACTATCTCAGGATAATCTCCCCATTGTGATTGGGAATTCCGCTTACCAACATCGAGGACTTGGAAAAAAGATTCTAAGTGCTTTGATTGAATTGGCTCGAGTAAAAGGATGGAAAGAATTGAGAGTCAAGGAAATCTACACCTACAATCATGCTTCTAGGAGGTGTTTCAAGTCGCTTGGATTTGTGGAAAATGGAGCAACAGAAAAAGGAATGAGTTTTATATTGAAAATAATCTAATCCAGTCACTTTCTCCCCCTTAACCTTTGACTATTCTGCAAAATTATCGTAAAATAAAGAGTAAATGATAAAATGAGGTCAGAGTCTGTTTGCTCTGGCGATAGTAGTATAAATGAGGAGAAACGCTTTGGAATTAGAAGTATTTGCTGGGCAAGAAAAAAGTGAACTATCTATGATTGAGGTAGCGCGTGCTATCTTGGAACTTCGTGGTCGCGATCACGAGATGCATTTTAGCGATCTTGTAAACGAAATTCAAAACTACCTTGGAACATCAAACAGCGATATCCGCGAAGCTTTGCCTTTGTTCTACACAGAGTTGAACTTTGACGGTAGCTTCATCTCTCTTGGGGACAACAAATGGGGTCTTCGTTCATGGTATGGTGTGGACGAAATCGACGAAGAAATCATCGCTCTTGAAGAAAATGACGACGATGAAGTAGCACCAAAAGCTAAGAAAAAACGTGTCAATGCCTTCATGGATGGCGATTCAGATGCTATTGACTACAATGCAGATGATCCAGAAGACGAAGATGCATACGAAGCAGATCCAGCTCTTTCATATGATGATGAAAATCCAGATGATGAGAAAAATGAAGTGGAAGCTTATGATGCAGAAATCAACGAAATCGCTCCTGATGACTTGGGTGAAGACGTGGATCTCAACGAAGACGACGACGAGTTTTCAGATGATGATGCTGAAACCAGCGAGGAATAAAAGTTAGCTATTGACAATTATCCTATTTTTAGGTATCATATTGTTCGGGCACCTCTTTTAGAGGTCGGGGCTCCCTAGTTTTTAGGGAGCTATTTTTGTTTTTTCAAGAAGTTATCTTCTTGTATTTTATACTCAATGAAAATCAAAGAGCAAACTAGGAAACTAGCCGCAGGTTGCTCAAAACACTGTTTTGAGGTTGTAGATAAGACTGACAAAGTCAGGAACACATATCTACGGCAAGGCGACGTTGACGCGGTTTGAAGAGATTTTCGAAGAGTATTTGTTGTGAATCTGGTGCAGTCGTTCCAGATTATTCTTACTTAGTAGGGTCTTGTTTTCTATGTCCCCTCGTAGTCAGCAAGACCTTGAGCATTTTAGAAAGAGGAATCTATGTCTACGAAATATATTTTTGTAACTGGTGGTGTGGTATCGTCTATTGGGAAAGGGATTGTGGCAGCAAGTCTGGGCCGTCTCTTGAAAAATCGTGGTCTCAAAGTAACCATTCAAAAATTTGACCCTTATATCAATATCGATCCGGGAACTATGAGTCCTTACCAGCACGGGGAAGTTTTTGTGACAGATGACGGAGCTGAGACAGATTTGGACTTGGGTCACTATGAACGCTTCATCGATATCAATCTCAACAAATATTCCAACGTGACAACTGGTAAAATTTATAGTGAAGTTCTTCGTAAGGAACGCCGTGGAGAATACCTTGGGGCAACTGTTCAGGTTATTCCTCATATCACAGATGCTTTAAAAGAAAAAATAAAGCGTGCCGCTCTAACGACTGACTCTGATGTCATTATCACAGAGGTCGGTGGAACTGTTGGGGATATCGAGTCCTTGCCATTCCTAGAGGCCCTTCGTCAGATGAAGGCAGATGTGGGGGCGGATAATGTTATGTACATTCATACAACCTTACTTCCTTACCTCAAGGCTGCTGGTGAAATGAAGACCAAACCAACTCAACACTCTGTCAAGGAATTACGCGGTTTGGGAATCCAACCAAATATGTTGGTTATACGTACAGAAGAGCCAGCTGGTCAAGGAATTAAAAACAAACTAGCCCAGTTCTGTGATGTGGCACCAGAAGCTGTTATCGAATCGTTGGATGTTGAACACCTTTACCAAATTCCATTAAACTTGCAGGCTCAAGGTATGGACCAAATTGTTTGTGATCATTTGAAATTAGACGCACCAGCAGCGGATATGACAGAATGGTCAGCCATGGTGGACAAGGTCATGAATCTCAAGAAACAAGTTAAAATTTCCCTTGTCGGTAAGTATGTTGAGTTGCAAGATGCCTACATCTCTGTGGTTGAAGCCTTGAAACACTCTGGTTATGCCAATGATGCAGAAGTTAAAATCAATTGGATCAATGCCAATGATGTGACAGCAGAGAATGTAGCAGAGCTCTTGTCTGATGCGGACGGAATCATCGTGCCAGGTGGTTTTGGTCAACGTGGTACTGAAGGGAAAATCCAAGCCATTCGCTATGCGCGTGAGAATGATGTTCCAATGTTGGGAGTCTGCTTGGGAATGCAGTTGACTTGTATCGAGTTTGCTCGTCACGTTTTGGGTCTTGAAGGTGCCAATTCTGCAGAACTTGCACCAGAAACAAAATACCCTATCATTGATATTATGCGTGATCAGATTGATGTTGAGGATATGGGTGGAACCCTTCGCTTGGGACTTTATCCGTCTAAGTTGAAACGTGGTTCTAAGGCTGCGGCTGCTTATCACAATCAAGAAGTGGTGCAACGCCGTCACCGTCACCGTTATGAGTTTAACAACGCCTTCCGTGAGCAGTTTGAGGCAGCAGGCTTTGTCTTCTCAGGAGTTTCTCCAGATAATCGTTTGGTCGAAATCGTGGAAATTCCTGAAAATAAATTCTTTGTAGCGTGTCAGTATCACCCTGAACTGTCAAGCCGTCCGAATCGCCCAGAAGAACTCTATACTGCCTTTGTCACTGCAGCAGTTGAGAATAGTAATTAGCTAAATCAGAACCTTTGAGAACAATCTCAGAGGTTTTTTGTATACGATGATATTGCAGTATATCTGAGATGGGAGTCCTCTGTATGTACCTGCTACCCTTGAAATCAATAGCGACTCCCTCTTGCCCTGTGCTAGTGAATGGATTTATCAGTATATTGAAATAAAATCTGAACAAATTAAATTCGGAAAGCCAAATCAATTTATAGAAATATTTTAGCAGTCAAGGTGTACTGTTATAGATTCAATACACTATACTTTTTTAATTTAATCCACTATGTCTGCAGAATGCTCTTTCAGTTTCATTCATCCTAGTCTTGCTTAGGAAAAAGCAAAAAGCCATCCCATTCAGGATAGCTTTTTGGTTCTTAGATTTGTTCTGCAAAAACCTTTTCAGCAAGGTTCATAGCGTGGTCTGATACACGAGTGTAGTGTGAGATGATATCGATAAAGTTGACCCCAGCTTGTGTTGAACATTCGCCTTTGTTGAGGCGTTTGATGTGGGTTTTTCTGAGAACACGTTCTATCTTATTGATTGCTTCATGACGTTCTACAAGACTGCGTGCTTTTTCAATATCATTGTTTTCCACACTATACAGAGCATCTTTGATAAAGTCACTAGTTTGACGGTAAACTTCCTCTAATTCTTTCAAGGCGGCATCAGAAAATTCAACATTTTTACGTTGAAGATAGTCAGTCAGATTGAGTAGAGCCTCTGCGTGGTCTCCAATCCGTTCCAAATCACGGGAGGAATCAAGGATATTGGTGAGCACTTCGCTTTCTTTTTGACTGAGAGCTTCGCTTGAAAGGGCAATGAGATAACGTGTTAATTGCTCATCGATGGTGTTAATGGCTTCTTCGGTTTTATGCCCTTTTTCAGCTACATTTTTATCCAAGTCAATGATATACTTATAGGAAAGGTCAAAGGCTTTAGCAGCGTAGTTTCCTAAGTGCAAGAGCTCTTTCTTAGCATTTCCGAGAGCGATAGATGGGGCTTGTTTGATGAAATGCTCATCAAGATATAAGGGTTCGTATTTGACAACCTCGTCCTCTCCAGGAATAATCTTGGTTACAAAGTAAGCCAGAGCTCCGATAAATGGAAATTGGACAATGGTGTTGGTAATATTAAAGGTTCCGTGAGCAAAGGCGATGGTCATTTCCGGTGCTAGATTTAGCGTAGATTCAAACCAATGAATCAGGGCTGTAAAAGGAACTAGAAAAATAACGCAGACGACTGTTCCGATAACGTTGAAGGCAACATGAGCTCCTGCTACCCGTTTAGCTGCAATATTAGCACCTAAAGAGGCAATGATGGCTGTAATGGTTGTCCCGATATTGTCACCAAATAGAACTGGCAAAGCTCCTTGCAGGTCAATGAGATTGCTGGCGTAGAGGTTTTGTAAAATCCCGATGGTAGCCGAGGAAGCTTGAATCAGTAAGGTCAAGCCGGTACCGACAAAGACACCCAAAACAGGATTTTTACTTAGCTCAATCATATAGTCCTTAAAGACCTGTAAATCCTTGAGTGGAGCCATTGCGCCGCTCATGAGATTGAGGGCAAAAAAGATACCACCGACACCAAAGAGGATGCGTCCGATATTATTGACTGTACGATTTTTTGTAAAGAAGAGGCAGACAGCACCGATAAAGAGCATAGGCAGGGCATAGTCACCTAGTTTAAACCCAATAAGAAAGGATGTGACTGTTGTCCCAATATTAGCCCCCATGACAATCCCGATAGCCTGACGTAAGGTTAGGAGACCGGCACTGACCAGGCCGACTGTGATAACTGTTACACCAGAACTAGACTGAATTAGAGCAGTCATCCCAATACCAACCAGAACTCCAAAGAAAGGATTACTAGTATATTTATCAATGTAAAAACGAAGGCGATCTCCAGCAGCTTGTTGCAAACCGTCTCCCATGGTCTTGATACTATATAAGAATAGTCCCAGACCACCTAAAAAGTGAAATAAAATTTCCTGCCAATTAATGGACATTTCTTTTTCCTCCGAAAAATAATAACGGAATATCTCCTATTCTATTTTAAAGGATAAAAGTAAATCTAACAAGTGTTAAGCTAAGATTTTAGAAAGAAAATTCGTGAGAAAAAGTAAAAATAATAGACTCTAGCATGGCATGAAGATTAAATATCGAAAAATCTTGTGAAATCTTTCCTTATATTTCCAAAGTGTGATATAATAGTTTCGAATAAAATAAATAAAGGGGTTTTTGTAACATGGCAAAACTTACTGTTAAAGACGTTGACTTGAAAGGTAAAAAAGTCCTCGTTCGTGTTGACTTCAACGTACCATTGAAAGATGGCGTAATCACTAACGACAACCGTATCACAGCAGCTCTTCCAACTATTAAGTACATCATCGAACAAGGTGGACGTGCAATTCTTTTCTCTCACCTTGGACGTGTAAAAGAAGAAGCTGATAAAGCTGGTAAATCACTTGCTCCTGTAGCAGCTGACTTGGCAGCAAAATTGGGTCAAGACGTTGTTTTCCCAGGTGTAACTCGTGGTGCTGAATTGGAAGCAGCTATCAACGCTCTTGAAGATGGACAAGTTCTTTTGGTTGAAAACACTCGTTACGAAGATGTTGACGGCAAAAAAGAATCTAAAAACGATCCTGAACTTGGTAAATACTGGGCATCACTTGGAGATGGTATCTTCGTAAACGATGCATTCGGTACAGCACACCGTGCACACGCATCTAACGTTGGTATCTCAGCAAACGTTGAAAAAGCAGTTGCTGGTTTCCTTCTTGAAAACGAAATTGCCTACATCCAAGAAGCAGTTGAAACTCCAGAACGTCCATTCGTAGCGATCCTTGGTGGTTCAAAAGTTTCAGACAAGATCGGTGTTATCGAAAACTTGCTTGAAAAAGCTGATAAAGTCCTTATCGGTGGTGGTATGACTTACACATTCTACAAAGCACAAGGTATCGAAATCGGTAACTCACTTGTAGAAGAAGACAAATTGGATGTTGCGAAAGCTCTTCTTGAAAAAGCAAACGGTAAATTGATCTTGCCAGTTGACTCAAAAGAAGCTAACTCATTTGCTGGCTACACTGAAGTGCGTGACACTGAAGGTGAAGCAGTTTCTGAAGGCTTCCTTGGTCTTGACATCGGTCCAAAATCTATCGCCAAATTTGACGAAGCTTTGACTGGTGCCAAAACAGTTGTATGGAATGGACCTATGGGTGTATTTGAAAACCCAGACTTCCAAGCTGGTACAATCGGTGTGATGGACGCTATCGTGAAACAACCAGGCGTTAAATCAATCATCGGTGGTGGTGACTCAGCTGCCGCAGCGATCAACCTTGGCCGTGCAGACAAGTTCTCATGGATCTCTACTGGTGGTGGAGCATCAATGGAACTTCTTGAAGGTAAAGTATTGCCAGGTTTGGCTGCACTTACAGAAAAATAATTTCAGCCCGTTAGTCTCTACAAAATCCTGATTTTGTAGAAAAAGGAACAAAACTGAAACGTTAACAAAAAGGTGGCTATGTCACCTTTTTGTGTTAGTGGAGGTATTTGTGACGCGGTGGTGGAGCATCAATGGAGCTTCTTGAAGGTAATACTCTTCGAAAATCTCTTCAAACCACGTCAACGTCGCCTTGTCATACTCAAGTACAGCCTGCGGCTAGTTTCCTAGTTTGCTCTTTGATTTTCATTGAGTATAAAGTGCTTCCAGGATTTGCAGCCTTGACAGAAAAATAAGATTTTATAAACAAATCAAAGAAGAGAGGGATGAAAGTTCCTCTTTTCTTTTGCTTAAAATAAAAACGCTTCCTCTCAACTATTCCTCATAAAATCATCCATTTTATGATAAAATGGAAATAGAAAGTTGAGATTATGAGTTATTTTAAAAAATATAAATTCGATAAATCCCAGTTCAAACTTGGTATGCGAACCTTTAAAACAGGTATTGCTGTTTTTCTAGTTCTCTTGATTTTTGGCTTTTTTGGTTGGAAAGGTCTTCAAATCGGTGCTTTGACAGCTGTTTTTAGCCTGAGGGAGAGTTTTGATAAGAGTGTTCATTTTGGGACTTCGCGTATTCTTGGAAATAGTATCGGTGGCCTCTATGCCCTGGTCTTCTTCCTAATAAATAGTTTTTTCCACGAATCCTTTTGGGTGACCTTGGTAGTTGTTCCAATCTGCACCATGTTAACCATTATGACAAATGTAGCCATGAATAACAAAGCAGGGGTTATTGGTGGTGTAGCGGCTATGTTAATCATTACCCTATCGATTCCGAGTGGTGAAACGATTTTGTACGTGTTTGCGCGTGTATCAGAAACGTTCATGGGAGTTTTTGTCGCAATTCTCGTAAATTACGATATTGATCGTATTCGGCTCTTTTTAGAGAAAAAAGAAAAATAATGTTACATTTTATAACATTATCAATTGACGTTTGTCTTTTTTTAGACTATAATAGACAGAAAGAAGGAAATTGTAAATGAAGGAAAAAGAATTTCGCCGAAATATGGCTGTTTTTCCTATCGGCAGTGTTATGAAGTTGACCGATCTATCGGCGCGTCAGATTCGTTATTATGAAGATCAAGAGTTGATTAAGCCTGATCGAAACGAAGGGAACCGTCGCATGTATTCCTTGAATGACATGGATCGTCTGCTTGAAATCAAAGATTATATCTCTGAAGGTTATAATATCGCTGCCATTAAGAAAAAATATGCTGAACGTGAAGCGAAATCCAAGAAAGCGGTGAGTCAGACTGAGGTGCGTCGTGCACTTCACAATGAACTCCTCCAACAGGGGCGCTTTGCTTCAGTACGGTCACCTTTTGGTCGCGGTTAGGCAACCGCAAGTAGTCATACATTAAGGAGAAAACTCATGCCAATCACAGCTGCAGATATTCGTCGTGAAGTTGAGGAAAAAAATGTTACCTTTATCCGTCTCATGTTCTCAGATATTTTGGGAACCATGAAAAACGTCGAAATTCCTGCTACAGATGAACAGTTAGATAAAGTCTTGTCAAACAAGGCTATGTTTGATGGATCTTCTATCGAAGGTTTTGTACGTATCAATGAGTCGGATATGTACTTGTACCCAGACTTGGATACATGGACAGTCTTCCCATGGGGAGATGAAAATGGAAGTGTTGCAGGTTTGATCTGTGATGTCTATACAACAGAAGGTGAATCATTTGCAGGAGACCCTCGTGGCAATTTGAAGCGTGCTCTTCGTCACATGGAAGAAGTAGGATTCAAATCCTTCAACCTTGGTCCAGAGCCAGAATTCTTCCTATTTAAGTTGGATGAAAATGGAGATCCAACGCTCGAAGTGAATGACAAGGGTGGCTACTTTGATTTGGCGCCTACTGACCTTGCGGACAATACACGTCGTGAGATTGTGAATGTCTTGACCAAAATGGGATTTGAAGTAGAAGCGAGTCACCACGAGGTTGCGGTTGGACAACACGAGATTGACTTCAAGTACGATGAAGTTCTCCGTGCTTGTGATAAGATTCAAATCTTTAAACTTGTTGTTAAAACCATTGCTCGCAAACACGGACTTTACGCAACCTTTATGGCCAAACCAAAATTTGGTATTGCTGGATCAGGTATGCACTGTAATATGTCCTTGTTTGATGCAGAAGGAAATAATGCCTTCTTTGATCCAAATGATCCAAAAGGAATGCAGTTGTCAGAAACGGCCTACCATTTCCTTGGTGGTTTGATTAAGCATGCCTACAACTACACTGCCATCATGAACCCAACGGTTAACTCATACAAACGTTTGGTTCCAGGTTATGAAGCGCCTGTTTACATTGCTTGGGCTGGCCGTAACCGTTCGCCACTTGTGCGCGTGCCTGCTTCACGTGGTATGGGAACTCGTCTTGAGTTGCGTTCAGTAGACCCAATGGCAAACCCATATATCGCTATGGCAGTTCTTTTGGAAGTTGGTTTGCATGGTATTGAGAATAAAATCGAAGCACCAGCTCCTATCGAAGAAAATATCTATATCATGACAGCAGAAGAGCGCAAGGAAGCTGGGATTACAGACCTTCCGTCAACCCTTCACAACGCTTTGAAAGCTTTGACAGAAGATGAAGTTGTCAGAGCGGCTCTTGGAGAACATATCTATACTAGTTTCCTTGAAGCCAAACGAATCGAATGGGCAAGTTATGCAACCTTCGTTTCACAATGGGAAATTGATAATTATTTAGACCTTTACTAATACTAATATAGAAGAAAGATTGCCTGAGGGCGGTCTTTTTTCTTGTGTTTTATATCGAGGTGTGATATATTTTATATAACGAAGTGCGATATATCGAACTGGATAGGAGGTGGCTATAAATGGAATTAACGGATAAGATTCGTCGAGTTTATCTTCCGATGACGGAAACGGGCTTTTATATCTTGTTCTGTCTGCAAAAGGAAGGTCATGGTTATAGTATTACGCAAAAGGTCAAGGAGATGACAGATTCGCAAGTTTCGATTAGTCCTGGGACTATGTATGGAACTTTGTCAAAGATGGAAAAGGATGGTTTGATTTCCTTTGTCCGCGAAGAGGAAAAACGGAAAATCTATCAGATAACAGACTTGGGACGAAAAGTCTTAGATATTGAATTGAAGCGTATTGAACGGCTCTATAGAAACAGTCGGGAGGAAGGATGATGGAAAAGAAGGTTGTTTATAGAATTGCTACCATTGCGGATTATGATAGAGAGGCTTTATATCTTAGAAAAATGCATGCTGAGGGCTGGAAACTCAAGGAAGTAACCTACTCTAACTTAGTAGTTGCGGTTAAGTATACTTTTGAAAAGTGTCAACCGGAGCAGGTGTCTTATCAGTTGAACTTTTATCCTATGAAAAAATCAGAGAGGGCCTCCTATTTACAATTATTTAAAGACTTTGGCTGGGAGCATATTACAGACTTTAATGGTTTTTCCTACTTTAGAAAACTTCATTCTGGAATTGAGTCGGATGCCGAGTTTGAAATTTATAATGACGCGGCCGGGAAGTTAGCTGTGGTCAAACGAATTTTAACAATGCGGATGCTTCCTATTTTGCTTCTCTTTTTAGCTCTACTACCGATTTTTTCAAAGTTTGTCAGTGGAGTTAGTTCTTTCAGTTGGGCATTGTTTTTGATTTTCATAATAGATGGTGTTTTATTGATAGTTCATGCGATTCAGATTTCTTATATTTTTTGGAGATTGAGTCAAAAATGGAAAGAATTATCTGATAAATAAAACCATGCATGTTTTCTAATTTGGAGGTGAGATGATGAAAAGCAAACTACAATTTCGGATTTTTACGATTCTTGATGAGGATAAGGAAGAAGAATATTTACATGAGATGCATTTGAAGGGTTGGAGGTATAGAACTAGTCGTTTTGGTTTGTTCTATTTTGACCAATGTCAACCAGACGATGTCATCTACTGTATCTATGATTCTAGATTTCTTAAAAAATATAAGCATGAACTGCAAGATTTTAGAGATAGAGGTTGGGAATTGATAGGAGCAGGTTCTTGTTCGATTCTTCGTAAATCGTCTTCTGATATACTTTCAGAGGATCAAGTCTATATGAGTAAGGAGCTCAGATGGGAAGTTATGCGATATAGACTTCGTTCATATACAGCTACTTTCTTAGGTGGTCTTGTTGTTTGTATTAGTTTGTTTCGAGAAGAACTGTCGCAATCTTTCTTTGTCATTTTTGCTCTATATGCTTTAATGATTTCTTATCTAATCTATAGTTATTTCAGATTAAAAATGAAATACTAAGTAGATGAATAGCAAGATTCTAGGTCTTCAGACTGATTTTTAGCACTCTTGATGAAAGAGTGCTAATTTTTTGAGTTTTTATCTTGACATTCTCTTTTAAGGGTGTATAATAGAATCATAAGTTAGCACTTGAGAGTATCGAGTGCTAATCGATCAGACAGAGAGGAGTGATGAGGTGGTTACAGAGCGTCAGCAGGATATTTTAAATCTGATTATTGACATCTTTACCAAAACGCACGAACCTGTCGGATCCAAAGCCTTGCAAGAGTCTATTAACTCTAGCAGTGCAACCATTCGTAATGACATGGCGGTTCTAGAAAAGCAAGGTTTGCTTGAGAAGGCTCATACTTCAAGTGGTCGGATGCCAAGTGTTGCTGGTTTTCAGTACTATGTGAAACACTCACTGGATTTTGATCGACTGGCTGAAAATGAGGTTTATGAGATTGTCAAAGCCTTTGATCAGGAATTCTTCAAGCTAGAGGATATTCTGCAAGAAGCTGCTAATCTACTGACAGACTTGAGTGGCTGTACGGTAGTAGCATTGGATGTTGAGCCGAGCAGGCAACGGTTGACAGCCTTTGATATCGTTGTTTTGGGGCAACATACAGCCTTGGCAGTATTTACCCTAGACGAGTCTCGAACGGTTACTAGTCAGTTTCTGATTCCAAGGAACTTCTTGCAGGAGGACTTGCTGAAACTGAAGAGCATCATTCAGGAACGTTTCCTCGGTCACACCGTTCTAGATATTCACTACAAGATTCGGACGGAGATTCCGCAGATTATCCAGCGTTACTTTACAACAACGGATAATGTGATTGATCTCTTTGAACATATCTTTAAGGAGATGTTCAACGAAAACATTGTGGTGGCGGGCAAGGTCAATCTCTTGAATTTTGCCAATCTGGCAGCTTATCAGTTCTTTGATCAACTGCAAAAGGTAGCTCTGGAGATTCGTGAGGGGTTGCATGAGGATCAGATGCAAAATGTCCGAGTTGCGGACAGTCAAGAGTCCTGTCTAGCTGACCTAGCGGTGATTAGTAGTAAGTTCCTCATTCCTTATCGGGGAGTTGGAATTCTAGCAATTATCGGTCCTGTTAATCTGGATTACCAACAGCTAATCAACCAAGTCAATGTAGTCAATCGTGTTTTGACCATGAAGTTGACAGATTTTTACCGCTACCTCAGCAGTAATCATTACGAAGTACACTAAGATTGAAATCATTAAAGGAGGCGAAAATGGTCCAAGATATAAAAAATGAAGAAGTAGAAGAAGTCCAAGAAGAGGAAGTTGTGGAAACGGTAGAAGAAACAACTCCTGAGAAGTCTGAATTGGACTTGGCAAATGAACGTGCAGATGAGTTCGAAAACAAATACCTTCGCGCTCATGCAGAAATGCAAAATATCCAACGCCGTGCCAATGAAGAGCGTCAAAACTTGCAACGTTACCGTAGCCAGGATTTGGCAAAAGCGATTCTCCCTTCTTTGGACAACCTTGAGCGTGCACTCGCAGTTGAAGGTTTGACAGATGATGTGAAGAAGGGCTTGGAAATGGTGCAAGAAAGCTTGATTCATGCTTTGAAAGAAGAAGGAATCGAAGAAATCGTAGCTGACGGTGAATTTGACCATAACTACCATATGGCCATCCAAACTCTCCCAGCAGACGATGAACACCCAGCAGATACCATCGCCCAAGTCTTCCAAAAAGGCTACAAACTCCATGACCGCATCCTAAGACCGGCTATGGTAGTGGTGTATAACTAAGATACAAAGCCCGTAAAAAGCTCACAGTAAAAATAGGAGATTGACGAAGTGTTCGATGAACACAAGAAAATCTATCTTTTTTACCCAGAGCTTAGGGCGTGTTCGATTAGGCAATTCTGACGGTAGCTAAAGCAACTCGTCAGAAAACGGCAATCGCTATGGCGTTTGCCTAGCCTCCTTACTAACTCGTCGTCGAAATAAAATCGATTTCGACTCCTCGTGTCGCAATTTACATAATAGAAAACTTGTCCGAAACGACAATAAACTATGAAGAAAGATAAGAGGCAAGCCTGAGGCTTGCAAGGAAGATATTTCCCACCGTGGTGAAAGTTTCAGTAGCAAAAGCTACTGAAACAGGGGATTTTTGAGACAATAGGCTCAAAAATAAGTGATGAAATCCCGTAGGGAGTTGCTCACGTCCCCACCACTTAAGGGAAATATAAAAAATAGAAAATTAACTAACAAGGAGAAAGCACATGTCTAAAATTATCGGTATTGACTTAGGTACAACAAACTCAGCAGTAGCAGTTCTTGAAGGAACTGAAAGCAAAATCATCGCAAACCCAGAAGGAAACCGCACAACTCCATCTGTAGTCTCATTCAAAAACGGAGAAATCATCGTTGGTGATGCTGCAAAACGTCAAGCAGTTACAAATCCAGATACAGTCATCTCTATTAAATCTAAAATGGGAACTTCTGAAAAAGTTTCTGCTAACGGAAAAGAATACACTCCACAAGAAATCTCAGCTATGATTCTTCAATACTTGAAAGGTTATGCTGAAGACTACCTTGGCGAAAAAGTAACTAAAGCAGTTATCACAGTTCCAGCTTACTTTAACGATGCTCAACGTCAAGCAACAAAAGACGCTGGTAAAATCGCTGGTCTTGAAGTAGAACGTATTGTTAACGAACCAACAGCAGCAGCTCTTGCTTATGGTTTGGACAAGACTGACAAAGAAGAAAAAATCTTGGTATTTGACCTTGGTGGTGGTACATTCGACGTCTCTATCCTTGAATTGGGTGACGGTGTCTTCGATGTATTGTCAACTGCAGGGGATAACAAACTTGGTGGTGACGATTTTGACCAAAAAATCATTGACCACTTGGTAGCAGAATTCAAGAAAGAAAACGGTATTGACTTGTCTACTGACAAGATGGCAATGCAACGTTTGAAAGATGCAGCTGAAAAAGCGAAGAAAGACCTTTCTGGTGTAACTTCAACTCAAATCAGCTTGCCATTTATCACTGCAGGTGAAGCTGGACCTCTTCACTTGGAAATGACCTTGACTCGTGCGAAATTTGACGATTTGACTCGTGACCTTGTAGAACGTACAAAAGTTCCAGTTCGTCAAGCCCTTTCAGATGCAGGTTTGAGCTTGTCAGAAATCGACGAAGTTATCCTTGTTGGTGGTTCAACTCGTATCCCAGCCGTTGTAGAAGCAGTTAAAGCTGAAACTGGTAAAGAACCAAACAAATCAGTAAACCCTGACGAAGTAGTTGCTATGGGTGCTGCTATCCAAGGTGGTGTGATTACTGGTGATGTCAAAGACGTAGTCCTTCTTGACGTAACACCATTGTCACTTGGTATCGAAACAATGGGTGGTGTCTTCACAAAACTCATCGACCGCAACACAACAATTCCAACATCTAAATCACAAGTCTTTTCAACAGCAGCAGACAATCAACCAGCCGTTGATATCCACGTTCTTCAAGGGGAACGCCCAATGGCAGCAGATAACAAGACTCTTGGACGCTTCCAATTGACAGACATCCCAGCTGCACCTCGTGGAATTCCTCAAATCGAAGTAACATTTGACATCGACAAGAACGGTATCGTGTCCGTTAAAGCTAAAGACCTTGGAACTCAAAAAGAACAAACTATTGTGATCCAATCGAACTCAGGATTGACTGATGAAGAAATCGACCGCATGATGAAAGATGCAGAAGCAAACGCTGAAGCAGATAAGAAACGTAAAGAAGAAGTTGACCTTCGTAACGAAGTTGACCAAGCAATCTTTGCGACTGAAAAGACAATCAAGGAAACTGAAGGCAAAGGCTTCGACGCAGAACGTGACGCTGCCCAAGCTGCCCTTGATGACCTTAAAAAAGCTCAAGAAGACAACAACTTGGACGATATGAAAGCAAAACTTGAAGCATTGAACGAAAAAGCTCAAGGCCTTGCTGTTAAACTCTACGAACAAGCCGCAGCAGCCCAACAAGCTCAAGCAGGAGCAGAAGGTTCACAAGCAACAGGAAACGCAGGCGATGACGTCGTAGACGGAGAGTTTACGGAAAAGTAATGAGTAGTAATATTAATCTTTTTGAAGTAGTTGATTCTAAGGAACAGTACGAAAAATTCACTGCTTTGGCACGTGAAAGCTATACTGAGTTACAGAGTCAGATAAAAAATAAATTCCAATCTGGTCAAAAAGAAGAACTATTAGAATACAAAGTAAATATTTTAGCAGAGCATGCGAATAAGGAAAATGATATAAGTATTATTAGTAATTTGATTTTTGGTATTTTTCTACCAGCAATTGTAACGTATGTGACAGCGCTTATTCTTAATAATTTTGATAAAGATATTAGTTCTAACTCATTTCTTATCTCTCTAATTCAAATGATTTTATCAACTTTTGTTATTTTTTCAGCTATCTTTAATCTAAATAGATATAACAAGACTCTTATGAAGAGGAGAGCTAATATTTCTTTGAAAAGAGCTATAGTGTTTTTAGAAAATTATGAAGTTGATTAATAGCTTAAAGAAATCCAGAGGTTGCAACCCAGCCTCTGTTTTTCGGTAAAAAGGAACGACACTAATATTTTGATTCGTTTCGCAATACTAACAGAAAGGAACAAGGGTGTTCAGGGAATTGAACACGGGTTCCAAAATTTCTTACTAAATATAACAGAAAGGAATTGAACCCGACCTAAATGGTGGTTCGATTCAGAACATCAATAGAAAGGAATAAGGGTGTTCAGGGAATTGAACACGGGCTACGGACTGTGCCAAAAAGATAGTTTTTTCTAGGACGCAAGCGTCCGTCGTCAAAACTCCTATTTTGGCTGTGTCCGTTTGACGCCCTTTGTATCTTGAATTATGAACAATACTGAATTTTATGATCGTCTGGGGGTGTCAAAAAACGCTTCGGCAGACGAGATCAAAAAGGCTTATCGTAAGCTTTCGAAAAAATATCACCCAGATATCAATAAGGAGCCTGGTGCTGAGGAAAAGTACAAGGAAGTTCAAGAAGCCTATGAGACTTTGAGTGACGACCAAAAACGGGCTGCCTATGACCAATATGGTGCTGCAGGCGCCAATGGTGGATTTGGAGGCTTCGGTGGTGGAGCTGGCGGTTTCAATGGGGCAGGTGGCTTCGGTGGTTTTGAGGACATTTTTTCAAGTTTCTTTGGCGGAGGCGGAGCTTCGCGCAATCCAAACGCTCCTCGTCAGGGGGATGACCTCCAGTATCGTGTGAACTTGACCTTTGAAGAAGCTATTTTTGGAGCTGAAAAAGAAGTTAAGTACAACCGTGAAGCTAGCTGTCGTACATGTAATGGTTCTGGTGCTAAGCCAGGAACAAGTCCAGTCACTTGTGGACGCTGTCATGGCGCTGGTGTCATTAATGTCGATACGCAGACTCCGCTTGGTATGATGCGACGCCAAGTAACCTGTGATGTCTGTCACGGTCGCGGAAAAGAAATCAAAGATCCATGTACAACCTGTCACGGTACTGGTCATGAAAAACAAGCTCATAGCGTACATGTAAAAATCCCTGCTGGTGTGGAAACAGGTCAACAAATTCGCCTAGCTGGTCAGGGTGAAGCTGGATTTAACGGTGGACCTTATGGTGACTTGTATGTAGTGGTTTCTGTGGAAGCCAGCGACAAGTTTGAACGTGAAGGAACCACTATCTTCTACAATCTCAACCTCAACTTTGTCCAAGCAGCTCTTGGTGACATAGTAGATATCCCAACGGTTCACGGTGATGTTGAATTGGTTATCCCAGAGGGAACTCAGACTGGTAAGAAATTCCGTCTACGTGGCAAAGGAGCTCCGAGTCTTCGTAGCGGTGCAGTTGGTGACCAATACGTTACTGTTAATGTCGTAACACCGACAGGCTTGAACGACCGCCAAAAAGCAGCGCTTAAAGAATTCGCAGCTGCAGGTGATTTAAAAGTCAATCCAAAGAAAAAAGGCTTCTTTGATCATATAAAAGATGCCTTTGAAGGAGAATAATACTCTTCGAAAATCAAATTCAAACCACGTCAGCGTTGCCTTGCCGTACTCAAGTACAGCCTGCGGCTAGCTTCCTAGTTTGCTCTTTAATTTTCATTGAGTATAAACAAAAAGAGCCGTTGGGCTCTTTTTGTTTATAGGATTTTTAAGACTTTCCTTAAGTGATGACGGACGGTAGCGACCTTCTTCGAAGTTCCATACCTAAACTTTGAACCTAGGTCTCAAAGTTTCCGGACGCCTGAAACCAAGCTGTTTCAGGTGTTTTCATTACGGCGGAAAGCCTGGGAAAGTCTTCGATTTAGTTATGAAACGGTGAATAATACTCTTCAAAAATCTCTTCAAACCACGTCAGCGTCGGCTTGTCTACAACCTCAAAACCGTGTTTTGAGCAGACTTCGTCAGTTCTATCCACAACCTCAAAACGGTGTTTTGAGCAGCCTGCGCCTAGCTTTCTAGTTTGCTCTTTGATTTTTATTGAGTATGAGTTACCTAAATTATGATGTATAGTTGATGGGATATAACTTGTTTACCTTTTAAAAAAGAGCCGAGTGGCTCTTTTTACTTATCTTTAGTTTCCTGCAGTTCTTTTATCACAGCTAGTCTAGTCTGGATATCCTTTTCCAAGACCTTAAACTTGTAAGTTAGGTCTTCTTGGTATTCCTTGATGAGTTCTTTTTGTTGGTCGATGATTTGCAGGCTGTTTTGGATAATATCCACATCATCCTTGATAGCTTGAACGCGGTCAGTGGTATTCAAGACTTCATCTGTGATAGTTTGACGATTTTTTGTAACCAGATAACTTCCGGCTGCAGCTCCTGCAAATAGCAGTAGGTTGGATAATTTCATGGCAACTCCTTAGGCATTTTTGATGGTTTCAGCGATTTGAGCAAGTTTGTCAAAGTCTGGTTCGTGGGCGATAAAATCAATCTTGAGGTCATCGTCCGCACTGTAGCGAGGTACGAGGTGAACGTGGGTGTGAAAGACTGTTTGCCCTGCGATTTCTTCACAGTTGGCAATGATATTCATACCAGCAGCCTTGGTAGCTTTCATGACTTTTTGAGCTACTTTTGGTACTTGGGCAAAGAGTTGGCTGGCGCTAGTAGCATCCATTTCCAAAAGATTGCGATAGTGTTCTTTGGGTACGACTAAGGTGTGTCCTGGTGTCACTTGAGAAATATCAAGAAAGGCAAGAATCTGCTCATCTTCATATACTTTTGAAGCAGGAATTTCCCCTGCGATGATTTTACAAAAAATGCAATCTGACATAAAATCTACCTCTACTGTATTGAATTTTGATATAATATAGCTACATTATACCAGATTTGGAGAAAATATGTTAGAAATTAAAAATCTGACAGGTGGCTATGTCCATGTCCCTGTCTTGAAAGATGTGTCTTTTACTGTTGAAAGTGGGCAGTTGGTTGGTTTGATTGGTCTCAATGGTGCTGGGAAATCGACGACAATCAATGAGATTATCGGTCTGTTGACACCTTATAGTGGCTCCATCAATATCAATGGTCTGACCCTGCAAGAAGACGCGACTAGCTACCGCAAGCAAATTGGCTACATTCCTGAGACACCTAGCTTGTATGAGGAATTGACACTCAGAGAGCATATCGAAACGGTTGCCATGGCTTATGGTATTGAGCTAAAAGTGGCTTTTGAGCGAGTAGAACCCTTGTTAAAAATGTTTCGTCTGGACCAGAAATTGGACTGGTTCCCAGTTTATTTTTCAAAAGGGATGAAGCAGAAGGTCATGATTATCTGTGCTTTTGTGGTGGATCCGAGTCTCTTTATCGTGGATGAGCCCTTCCTCGGTCTTGATCCGCTAGCTATTGCGGACTTGATTCAGCTTTTGGATGTTGAAAAGAAAAAGGGCAAGTCCATTCTTATGAGTACCCACGTGCTGGATTCAGCGGAAAAGATGTGTGATGCCTTTGTCATTCTTCACAAGGGAGAGGTGCGTGCTAAGGGAAATCTGACTCAACTGCGCGAAGCCTTTGATATGCCTGAGGCTAGTTTGAATGATATTTACTTGGCTCTGACCAAAGAGGAGGAGCTATGAAAGACTTGTTTTTAAAGAGAAAGCAGGCTTTTCGTAAGGAGTGTGTCGGTTATCTGCGCTATGTTCTCAATGACCACTTTGTCTTGTTCCTGCTTGTTCTGCTGGGCTTTCTAGCCTACCAGTACAGTCAACTCTTGCAACATTTTCCTGAAAATCATTGGCCCATCCTTTTATTTGTAGGAATTACGTCTGTTTTACTTTTGCTTTGGGGTGGAATTGCCACCTATATGGAGGCTCCAGACAAGCTCTTTCTCTTGGTTGGAGAAGAGGAAATCAAGCTCCATCTCAAGCGTCAAACTGGCATTTCCCTAGTCTTTTGGCTCTTTGTCCAGACCCTTTTCTTGCTGTTATCTGCGCCCTTATTTTTAGCCATGGGTTATGGCTTGCCTGTTTTTCTGGTCTATGTGCTTTTATTGGGGGTAGGAAAATATTTCCTCTTTCGTCAAAAGGCTAGTAAATTTTTCACGGAAACTGGACTGGACTGGGACTATGTTATTTCCCAAGAAAGCAAGCGTAAGCAAGTCTTGCTTCGTTTCTTTGCCCTCTTTACGCAGGTCAAGGGGATTTCAAACAGTGTCAAGCGTCGTGCCTATCTGGACTTTATCCTAAAGGCTGTTCAGAAGGTGCCTGGAAAGATTTGGCAAAATCTCTATCTGCGTTCTTATCTGCGAAATGGAGACCTCTTTGCTCTCAGTCTGCGTCTGCTCTTGCTTTCCTTACTGGCGCAGGTCTTTATCGAGCAAGCTTGGATTGCGACAGCAGTGGTGGTTCTCTTTAACTACCTCTTGCTCTTCCAGTTGCTGGCTCTCTATCACGCCTTTGACTACCAGTATTTGACCCAACTCTTTCCGCTGGACAAGGGGCAAAAGGAAAAAGGCTTACAGACTGTAGTCCGAGGATTGACCAGTTTGGTCTTAGTAGTGGAATTAGTTGTTGGGTTGATTACCTTCCAAGAAAAACTAGCCCTTCTAGCCTTACTGGGAGCTGGTTTGGTTTTACTAGTCTTGTATTTGCCTTATCAGGTCAAACGTCAGATGCAGGACTAACATTGCCTATATGACACTAAAAAAGAAGTTGAGTTCAGTTTGTCTCAGCTTCTTTTTAGTTGCTACAGGATAATGGTTGGCCCGTAGAGACTCAACTTGGTCTTGACCTGGTCAAAGTGGAAGCGGTCATATGCCCGCCAAGCAGCGCGAGTAGGAGCATCTGGATTGAGAGCGCTGAGTCCCATGAGAAGACTGGAAGTCTGGTAAAATTTTTCCAGTTCAATCAAGACTCGATTATCCACTGTTTCAGCCTTGGCTAGAAAGCCAAGAATAGAGTTTAATTGCTCCTGAAAACGGACGTCGTCAGCGCTTGCCCGTTTGCATGCTTGATAGGCTTTGTTTAAGTCAGTAATCAAAGTCTGAGCTCTTTTGATAGGGTCTGTATCTGTCATGAGAATTCCTCCTTTAATCTGGGTGCTAGTCTTGCTTCTAGCAATTGTGTTTTGATACTGTCAGTCTATCACTTTTATCTCCTTTTTCACCATAAAATCTTTAATTGTCCTTGAAATTTCCTGAATGGTACTGTTAAGATTTTATGATAAAATAGTGGTAAGATTATCATGCTTATTTGAGGAACAAGCTACCTTTCAGGAGCGTTGAAGGCCTGTTTAGGATTTGGTGGGCTTGTATCATAGTATTTTTGCTATTCTCTTTTTAGGAAGAAATCGAAACAAGGAGAGTAAGAAGATGAGAATATTTGTTTTAGAAGATGATTTTTCCCAACAGACTAGAATTGAAACGACGATTGAGAAACTCTTGAAGGAACACCATATCATTCCCAGCTCTTTTGAGGTCTTTGGTAAGCCAGACCAACTGCTGGCAGAGGTGCATGAGAAGGGAGCCCATCAGCTATTCTTTTTGGATATTGAGATTCGAAACGAGGAGATGAAAGGCTTAGAGGTGGCTAGAAAGATTCGGGATCGGGATCCTTATGCTCTCATCGTCTTTGTGACGACTCACTCGGAGTTTATGCCCCTGTCCTTTCGCTACCAAGTGTCTGCTTTGGACTACATTGATAAGGCCTTGTCAGCAGAGGAGTTTGAATCTCGGATCGAGACAGCCCTTCTCTATGCCAATAGTCAAGACAGTAAAAGTCTGGCGGAAGATTGCTTTTACTTTAAATCAAAATTTGCCCAATTCCAGTATCCTTTTAAAGAGGTTTATTATCTTGAAACATCGCCCAGAGCCCATCGTGTTATTCTTTATACCAAGACAGATAGGCTGGAATTTACAGCGAGTTTAGAGGAGGTTTTCAAGCAGGAACCCCGTCTCTTGCAGTGCCATCGCTCTTTTCTCATCAATCCTGCCAATGTGGTTCGTTTGGATAAGAAAGAAAAACTTCTTTACTTTCCCAATGGTGGAAGCTGTATGATAGCGCGTTATAAGGTCAGGGAAGTGTCTGAGGCTATCAATAACTTGCATTGAGTTAGGAGAACTTATGTATAATATTTGGATTATATTGTATACACTTGTTACTCATGGGTTAGAAATTGTCATTTTCTTTAAGGTGGATGGAATTGGTATCACTTTTGAGAGGATTTTTAAGGCTTTTCTTTTTAAGATACTGTTGGCCTTTGTTTTTTTAATGATTGAATATATGGTAGGATATAATTACCTATTTTATTTTATGGAACCCTTGTACGGCATAGGCTTATCTTTCTTATTGTTAAGAGGACTTCCTAAAAAACTCCTTCTCTTTTATGGTCTCTTTCCAATGATATTAGTGAATCTCTTTCATAGAGGTGTTTCCTATTTTGTGCTTCCATTTTTGGGACAAGGGCAAGTATATGATGACTACTCATTTGCTTGGTTATGTATAATAATTTTCAATTTCTTCATTTCCCTAGTCTTTTTGAAATGGTTGGACTATGATTTCACTAACTTGAGAAGGGAGATTCTAGATAAAACTTTTCAAAAGTCCCTGACTAAGATTAACTGGATAATGGGGGCGTACTATTTGGTGATGCAAAGTCTGTCTTTCTTTGAATATGAACAAGGTATTCAATCAAAGACTGTTCGCCATCTGATTCTGGTGTTTTACTTTCTCTTTTTTATGGGGATTATCAAGAAACTGGATACCTATTTGAAGGACAAACTCCATGAGAGACTGAACCAAGAGCAGGCCTTGCGCTACAGAGATATGGAACGCTATAGTCGGCATATAGAGGAACTTTACAAGGAAGTACGGAGCTTTCGCCATGACTACACTAACCTCTTAACCAGCTTACGTCTGGGCATTGAAGAGGAGGATATGGAGCAGATAAAAGAGGTCTACGGCTCCGTCCTAAAAGATTCCAGTCAGAAATTGCAGGACAATAAATATGACCTTGGGCGATTGGTGAATGTTCGGGACCGCGCCCTCAAAAGTCTCCTAGCAGGGAAATTTTTAAAAGCCAGAGATAAGAACATTGTCTTTAATGTCGAAGTTCCAGAGGAGATTCAGGTCGAGGGGATGAGCCTACTTGATTTTCTAACCATTGTGTCTATCCTTTGTGACAATGCTATTGAAGCCAGTGTAGAGGCTAGTCAACCTCATGTTTCAATTGCTTTTTTAAAAAATGGAGTACAGGAGACCTTTATCATCGAAAATGCCATCAAAGAAGAGGGGATAGATATTTCTGAGATTTTCTCCTTTGGAGCCAGTTCTAAAGGGGAGGAGAGAGGAGTTGGTCTCTATACCGTCATGAAAATTGTGGAAAGCCATCCTAATACCAGTCTAAATACCACCTGCCAAAATCAAGTCTTTCGTCAGGTTTTAACGGTTCATTTGCTGTCAGTTGATGATTAGAAGACTTGTGGGAAGAAGTACTGCCTGTAGTCATCAATTAAAATGCCATAGTATATGAGGTGCCCTATATGAATAAGAAATCCTTTTTTATCATCTGTTCTACGTTGATCATAGCATCGAATCTTCTCATGATTTCCGTGGTGAACGAGGGAGAAGAAACGGGGAGCAATCTGTTTGTGATTGCTATAGCCTGTGTTATGTTACCATCCTTTTTATATGCGGTTGAGAACCGAATGGCTTCTTTAATTAGGACAGGGTCAGTAGCTTCACTCTTATTGACAGTATTGTCTTTAGTCCGTCTTGTCAACAGAATAGAGAGGACGCCTGAAATCCTCAACATTATCATTACTCTTCTGGTTTTGGCAGGTGGGACAGCCTGTATCCTGGTTGCGATTATGAGAATATATGAGAACAGACGGAAGTAAGGGCGAGTAGTTAGGTCTTTATGTTGTCAAATTCCCCTAGGGCAAGTATGTTTTTCATGCTTGCTTTTTTAAATTTTTTACAATTCAAGATGTTTTGATGACCATTTATGATTTGGATGGAAAATTTTAAAAAATAGTAGTATACTAACCTTATTAAGGTTGTAATAGGACGAAAGTAAAAAGAGGTATTCCTCGTGAATGCAAAAACAATGTTACAATTGGCTATTATGGTTGCTTAAAGACTTGAGCTTGTGTACTTGGAGGTAATTATGGATTTCAAAAGTTTTATTATTGGTTTAGTAGTTGGTATATTTGGTCCTTATATGGATGATTTAATTAGAAAAATATTTTCAAAATCTCCCAAAAAGGATACAGATAGTACCCCCTAAAAAATAAATTTCTCCCCTGTATTTGCTAGCTTAATTTACAGGGGAGTTTCTTTAATTTTGTTTCGCCTGTCAAAATGATATGTGATAGCAGGATGAAAAGTCTACAAACAAGTTGGTATCAATACAATATAAAGAGGCAAGTATGTTTTTCATGCTTGCTTTTTAAATTTTTTACAATTCAAGATGTTTTGATGACCATTCGTGATTTGAGTGATCCAAGGTCAAAATAAGTGCTATACTAATAGTGTAAAGGTTCTAGCTCAATAAACATTTAGGAGGAAATCTTATGAAGAAAAAAATACTTGTCATTTTCATCTTGTATCTAATCATGTCCATCTTTCTATATCCGCTTAGGGAGAGTGCTTGGTATCAGCTATTTTATACCATAGCCTATGTGATTGCAGTTATGATCTATTTTGCTATTATTAAAAAGAAAGGAGCAAAGAAATGAAAACTTTTCTTGCTAAAAAACGGAACATCTTTCTTGCGAGACTGTTCCTAGGTCAGTTGCCCTTGCTTGTCTCTACTTATCTATTTCTATCTCGTCAGTTTTTAAATTTTTCCTTAGTTTTCCAATTTCTCTTAGTAGTTATTAACTTGGTTTCTATTTTGGTCACTGTTTACCTCACTAGGGAAATGAGGATAAGAGAATTTGAAGATGATGATTTGGTTAGTCCTAGAACCAATCAACTCATGTATATCGGCTTGACAGGTTTTATGTCTATTATCTGTTTGTATAGAGGGATCACAGCAGCAGAATCTTACCAACAACTAATCGCTTATATTGGCGCTATTCTCTGCTTGATTATTATGCTTCTGCTCATGTGGGGTTTGAAATATTATAAAAAGTAGGGGCTAATGAAGTTTTTGCAATTCAAGATGTCTCGATGACAATTCAAGATTTGGATGAAAAACTTTAACAAATAGTGCTATACTGAAATTGTCAAATTTGCAACGGGTGCTGCTACATTCTGTTAAAAATCGCTCTTGATAAGCTGGATTTGTTAGGAAAGGAGTAAATAATTATGGATAAGAAAAAGATAGTTTCAACTATAATATGTATAGTATTTCTTGTAGTGTCAGTAGATAATTTTTTTAGAGACTTAACCCCGTTATTGTTCATTTTAAATATTATTGGCCTAACTTGTTTTTTAGTGTTAATATACACTAACATAAAAGAGATGCTCTTAAATATAAGTAAATGATGATTTGGTTAGTCCTAGAACCAATCAACTCATGTTCATCGGCTTGACAGGCTTTATGTCTATTATCTGTTTGTATAGAGGTATTTCAGAAACAGAATTCTATCAACAACTAATCGCTTATATAGGTGTATTCTCTACTTGTTTATCACGCTTCTGCTCATTTGGGGCTTGAAGTATTAAAAGTAGCTTTCTATCCTTTTCTGACAGGATATTTGAGTAGAAGGCTCTATTAAATTGTTAGTGAAATAAATGAATGGAGGTATTTAATATGAAATACAGATTATTTCTTGTTATTTTCTTGAGTAGTATGTTGGATATTCTTTTAGGGACATTTTTACAAATCTCTAATGTATCGATAGGTTGGATTGTTCTCTACAGTGGATTATTTGAAGCAGGAATTTTCCTTCTTGCTAATAAAGGGGTGGCGGTAAAAATCAAGGAAGTAGACATCCAAAACCGCTTTAAATTTATTTTTGGAAAAACGCTATGGTTTCAAATTCTTTTGCTCCTCTTTTTGGTGGTCAAACTGTATCTTGGTTTGGATGCGAGATTGATTTTATTCTATGGACATATTTTCATTGTCTTTAATACCTTAATGTATCTATTATCTAGTAGTCAGGTTAGCCTTAAAAAGAACAAATTGTCTTCTTAATCTTACAGCAGTAGAGCCTGACAAGGGGATGTCATAGTGGGGAGGATTTCTATGAAAAAGTATCAACTTCTATTCGAAATAAGTGCAGTCTTCTCTTACTTATTTTTCGTATTTGGTCTTTCTCAGCTGACGCTTATCGTCCAAAATTATTGGCAATTTTCTTCCCAGATTGGCAATTTCGTCTGGATTCAAAATATCTTGAGTTTACTATTTAGCGGAGTCATGATTTGGATTCTGGTTAAGACAGGTCATGGTTATCTCTTTCACATTCCAAGAAAAAAATGGCTTTGGTATTCGATTTTGACAGTATTAGTGCTAGTGCTCCAGATCTCTTTTAACGTTCAGATAGCTAAACATGTTCAGTCAACTGCTGAAGGTTGGGCCGTATTGATCGGTTATAGTGGGACCAACTTTGCTGAGCTAGGTATCTATGTAACCCTGTTTTTCCTGACTCCACTAATGGAAGAGTTGATTTATAGGGGATTACTTCAACACGCCTTCTTTAAGCATTCGCGATTTGGCCTTGATTTGCTTCTTCCTTCCATTTTGTTTGCTCTTCCTCATTTTTCAAACTTACCTAGTCTGTTAGATATTTTCGTCTTTGCGACATTTGGCATCATCTTTGCCGGTTTGACCCGCTATACCAAGAGTATTTATCCATCCTATGCGGTGCATGTGATCAATAATATTGTAGCGACCTTCCCGTTTTTGCTCACTTTTCTACATAGGGTCTTGGGGTAAAAAAACAAAAGGCTTGCTTTTCAGCCATAGAGGAGGTTATCATGTATAAACACTTATTTTTCCTAAATTCCAAAACCTTAGACTGGTTGACACCTTATATTCTAGTCTTGGCTTCTGACACCATTGCCTTTAACGTTTTTGTGCTAACCTTTGTATCTGCGGCGGTCTTTAATTCCCTAAATTCCATGCTAGCTTTAATGACTATCTTCTTAGGAGCTGGCTATGTGGTCGGATTTTGACTACTAATACTCAATGAAAATCAAAGAGTAAACTAGTAGGATAGTTACAGATAGCTCAAAACAGTGTTTTGAGGTTGTAGATGAAACTGACGAAGTCAGTCACATATATAATTCAAGGCGACGTTGACGTGGTTTGAAGAGGTTTTCGAAGAGTATAAAATGGTTTGTTTTGGAAAGGCTAGAACTAAAGAATGACGCGTAGGAAGTCTGTTTGGTGAGGAGGATAATTTTATGGAGTTTTTTGATAAATTTCATGCCTTGTGCTTTGGATTTTTAGTACTAATAATCGTCATTACAGTTCCTTATACGATTAACCATGGGGACTTTTTTCAAAATGAATTTGCATTGATTCTTGTAAGTCTTCTAGTAACCTCGCTGAGCGTTGCTTATGCTAGAAAGTTTGATATGATTTCTTTTGGGATGTTAAGCAAGAAAGACCTTTTGCTTTTCATTGCAATCTTTCTTCTAAGTGTGCTTGAGACGCTGGTTTATATTCATTTCTTCGCTATTTCTTCTGGCGCAGGAGTTCAACACTTGGCGGAAGTCAGCAGAGGAATTTCTCTGTCTTTGATTTTGACTTCCTCAGTTTTTGGCCCCATCCAGGAGGAACTCATTTTCAGAGGACTTCTTCAAGGTGCGGTTTTTGACAATTCTTGGTTAGGGCTTGTGCTAACTTCCTCTCTCTTTTCTTTCATGCATGGACCTTCTAATGTCCCTTCGTTTATTTTTTATCTACTTGGGGGCTTGTTGCTGGGCTTTGCTTATAAAAAGAGCCAAAACCTATGGGTTTCTACTCTAGTCCACATGTTTTATAATGCTTGGCCACTCTTATATTATTTATAAAAATCATGAAAGGTAAGAAGAAGACGGTGCTTACCTTTTTCTTTCTATAATGATACCCAAGCCAATTGAGTTTTCTTTGAGAATCGGGTGTGGAGCGGTTGACGAATAGGCCAAAAACTAGTAGAATAGTAAGGAAACTTTATACGGAGGAAAGAAATGGATTTGGGTGATAATGAGCTAACACTGACTCCCATACCTGGGAAAAGTGGCAAGGCTTATATGGGTAGCTATCCTGATGGGAAGCGCATCTTTGTAAAAATGAACACGTCTCCAATCCTACCTGGTCTAGCTAGAGAACAAATTGCTCCACAATTATTATGGAGTCGCCGTTTGGCAGATGGACGTGATATGTGTGCTCAAGAATGGTTGACAGGCAAAATATTGACCCCCTATGATATGAATCGTAAGCAAATCGTCAATATCTTAACCCGTCTTCATCGCTCACGTCCTTTGATGACACAGTTGAGTCGTTTGGGCTATGCCATGGAAACACCTGTAGATTTACTACAGTCTTGGCAAGAAACGGCTCCAGATGCTTTGCGTAAAAATCATTTTATCAGTGAAGTGATGGCTGATTTACGTCAGACTATTCCAGGATTTAGAGAGGACTATGCGACCATTGTCCATGGAGATGTACGACATAGTAATTGGATTGAGACAGACAGTGGCTTGATTTATTTGGTGGATTGGGATTCGGTTCGCTTGACCGATCGCATGTTTGATGTGGCCCATATGCTCTGCCATTATATTCCGGAACATCAGTGGAAGGAATGGTTGACCTACTACGGTTACAAGTACAATCAGACGGTATTCAATAAATTGTATTGGTACGGTCAATTGTCTTACTTGAGCCAGATTTCCAAGTATTATATGAACCAAGATTTAGAAAATGTCAATCGGGAGATCCATGGCTTGCGTCACTTCCGAGACAAGTATGGAAAGAGAAGATGAGAGTTAGAAATCGTAAAGGGGCGACAGAATTACTAGAGGCAAATCCCCAGTATGTGGTCCTCAATCCCTTAGAAGCCAAGGGGAAATGGCGGGATTTGTTTGGCAATGATAATCCCATTCATGTGGAAGTTGGAAGTGGAAAGGGTGCCTTTGTTTCAGGTATGGCCAAACAAAATCCTGACATCAACTATATCGGGATTGATATTCAAAAGTCTGTTTTGAGCTACGCTTTGGACAAGGTGCTTGAAGTTGGAGTACCGAACATCAAGCTCTTGTGGGTAGATGGTTCTGACTTGACTGACTACTTTGAAGACGGTGAGATTGATCGCTTGTATCTGAACTTTTCAGATCCATGGCCTAAAAAACGCCATGAAAAGCGTCGTTTGACCTACAAGACCTTCTTGGATACCTTCAAGCGTATCTTGCCTGAAAATGGAGAAATTCATTTCAAGACGGATAATCGTGGTTTGTTTGAGTACAGCCTAGTGAGCTTTTCTCAGTATGGCATGAAGCTCAATGGTGTCTGGCTTGATTTGCATGCCAGTGATTTTGAAGGCAATGTCATGACAGAATACGAGCAAAAATTCTCCAACAAGGGTCAAGTTATCTACCGAGTTGAGGCAGAATTTTAAGAAATAGCCTGAAATCAGGCTGTATAAGTGCTTTTGCTTTACATAAGCTGGCAAACGTGCTATACTAAGAGTAAGAATATGAAAAGTGAGGCGGGGAAAAATCTTCGCCTCTTGCTTATGAGGAGGTGGACGCAATCGCAACAATCGTAGAATTAGTCAGAGAAGTTGTAGAACCTGTCATAGAAGCTCCTTTCGAACTTGTGGATATCGAGTATGGAAAGATTGGCAGTGACATGATTCTCAGTATTTTTGTAGATAAACCTGAAGGAATTACCTTGAACGACACGGCAGACTTGACAGAAATGATCAGTCCTGTCCTAGACACCATCAAGCCAGATCCCTTCCCAGAACAATATTTCCTAGAAATCACCAGTCCAGGCTTGGAACGTCCTTTGAAAACCAAGGATGCTGTCGCTGGAGCGGTTGGGAAATACATCCATGTCGGGCTCTACCAAGCCATCGATAAGCAAAAGGTCTTTGAAGGAACCTTGGTGGCCTTCGAAGAGGATGAGTTGACCATGGAATATATGGACAAGACGCGTAAGAAAACTGTCCAAATTCCATACAGTTTAGTATCAAAAGCACGTTTAGCAGTTAAATTATAGAAAAAGAAAGGATAGCTTTTGAGGATTCAAAAGTGAAGAAAACATGAGTAAAGAAATGCTAGAGGCCTTCCGCATTTTGGAAGAAGACAAGGGAATCAAAAAAGAAGACATCATCGACGCAGTAGTAGAGTCGCTTCGTTCCGCTTATCGCAGACGCTATGGTCAATCAGACAGCGTAGCTATTGACTTCAACGAAAAAACAGGTGACTTTACTGTTTATACTGTCCGTGAAGTGGTTGATGAAGTATTTGATAGCCGTTTGGAAATCAGTTTGAAAGATGCTCTTGCCATCAATTCAGCCTATGAACTTGGTGACAAAATCAAGTTTGAAGAAGCACCTGCTGAGTTTGGTCGTGTAGCAGCCCAATCTGCCAAACAAACCATCATGGAAAAAATGCGCAAGCAAACACGTGCCATCACTTACAATACTTATAAAGAACATGAGCAAGAAATCATGTCTGGTACAGTAGAGCGCTTTGACAACCGCTTTATCTATGTCAACCTTGGCAGCATCGAAGCCCAATTGTCAAAACAAGACCAAATTCCTGGTGAAGTTTTTGCTTCTCATGATCGTATTGAAGTTTATGTCTACAAGGTTGAAGACAACCCTCGCGGTGTCAACGTCTTTGTTAGCCGTAGCCATCCAGAAATGATCAAACGTTTGATGGAGCAAGAAATTCCAGAAGTTTATGATGGAACTGTTGAAATCATGAGCGTGGCTCGTGAAGCTGGTGACCGTACGAAGGTTGCCGTTCGTAGCCATAATCCAAACGTGGATGCTATTGGTACAATCGTTGGACGTGGCGGTGCTAACATCAAGAAAATCACTAGCAAATTCCACCCAGCTCGTTACGATGCCAAAAATGACCGTATGGTACCAATCGAAGAAAACATCGACGTTATCGAGTGGGTAGCAGATCCAGCTGAATTTATTTACAATGCCATCGCTCCTGCTGAGGTTGACCAAGTTATCTTTGACGAAAACGACAGCAAACGTGCCTTGGTGGTTGTTCCAGATAACAAGCTTTCTCTTGCCATCGGTCGTCGTGGGCAAAATGTTCGCTTGGCAGCTCACTTGACTGGTTACCGTATCGACATCAAGTCTGCTAGCGAATTTGAAGCCATGGAAGAAGCTGGTTCGGTAGATTTGGAAGCAGAAAACGATACTGTAGAAGAATAAAAGCTGCTAGAGGAGGGAAAGATGAAAACGAGAAAAATCCCTTTGCGCAAGTCTGTTGTGTCCAATGAAGTGATTGATAAGCGTGATTTGCTCCGCATTGTCAAAAACAAAGAAGGGCAAGTCTTTATCGATCCGACAGGCAAGGCCAATGGCCGCGGCGCTTATATCAAACTAGACAATGCAGAAGCCCTAGAGGCAAAAAAGAAGAAGGTCTTTAACCGTAGCTTTGACATGGAAGTGGAAGAAAGCTTTTATGACGAGTTGATCGCTTATGTGGATCACAAAGTGAAAAGAAGAGAGTTAGGACTTGAATAAGCAAAAGATAAGCAATCTCTTGGGACTTGCTCAGCGAGCAGGGCGGATCATATCGGGTGAAGAATTGGTGGTCAAGGCCATTCAAGACGGCAAGGCCAAGTTGGTCTTTCTAGCTCATGATGCTGGACCCAATCTGACCAAGAAGATTCAAGATAAAAGTCATTATTATCAAGTAGAAATTGTAACCGTGTTTTCAACACTGGAATTAAGCATAGCAGTCGGGAAATCGAGAAAGGTTTTGGCTGTAACAGATGCTGGATTTACAAAGAAAATGAGGTCTCTTATGGAATAGAAGAGGAGGACATGATTTGTCTAAGAAAAGATTGTACGAAATCGCAAAAGAACTTGGAAAAGAAAGTAAAGAAGTTGTAGCGCGTGCAAAAGAGTTGGGCTTGGATGTGAAAAGCCATTCATCAAGTGTGGAAGAAGCTGTCGCTGCAAAAATTGCTGCCAGCTTTAAGCCTGCAGCTGCTCCGAAAGTAGAAGCAAAACCTGCAGCACCAAAAGTAAGTGTAGAAAAGAAAGCCGAAAAATCTGAGCCAGCTAAACCAGCTGTAGCTAAGGAAGAGGCAAAACCTGCTGAGCCAGTCGCTCCGAAAACAGAAAAAGTAGCAGCTAAACCGCAAAGCCGTAATTTCAAGGCTGAGCGTGAAGCCCGTGCTAAAGAGCAGGCAGAACGACGCAAGCAAAATAAAGGCAATAACCGTGACCAACAACAAAACGGCAACCGTCAGAAAAACGACGGTCGTAATGGTGGGAAACAAGCTCAAGGCAACCGCGACAATCGTCGATTTAATGACCAAGCTAAGAAGCAGCAAGGTCAGCAAAATCGTAGAAATGAGCGCCGTCAGCAAGAGGACAAACGTCCAAATCAAGCGGCTCCACGTGTTGACTTTAAAGCCCGTGCAGCAGCCCTAAAAGCAGAGCAAAATGCAGAGTACGCACGTTCAAGTGAGGAACGCTTCAAGCAGTATCAGGCTGCTAAAGAAGCCTTGGCTCAAGCTAACAAACGCAAGGAACCAGAGGAAATCTTTGAAGAAGCGGCTAAGTTAGCTGAACAAGCGCAACAAGCACAGCAAGTTCAAGCAGTGGTTGAAGTCGTCCCTGAGAAAAAAGAACCTGCAGTGGATACACGTCGTAAAAAACAAGCTCGACCAGACAAAAATCGTGACGATTATGATCATGAAGAAGATGGTCCTAGAAAACAACAAAAGAATCGAAGTAGTCAAAATCAAGTGAGAAATCAAAAGAATAGTAACTGGAATAACAACAAGAAGAACAAAAAAGGCAATAACAAGAACAACCGTAATCAGACTCCAAAACCTGTTACGGAGCGTAAATTCCATGAATTGCCGACAGAATTTGAATATACAGATGGTATGACCGTTGCGGAAATCGCAAAACGTATCAAACGTGAACCAGCTGAAATCGTTAAGAAACTCTTTATGATGGGCGTCATGGCCACACAAAACCAATCTTTGGATGGAGAAACAATCGAACTCCTCATGGTGGATTACGGTATTGAAGCCAAACAAAAGGTTGAAGTGGATAATGCTGACATCGAACGTTTCTTTGTCGAAGATGGTTATCTCAATGAAGACGAATTGGTTGAGCGTCCACCAGTTGTAACTATCATGGGACACGTTGACCATGGTAAAACAACCCTCCTAGATACCCTTCGTAACTCTCGTGTTGCGACAGGTGAAGCAGGTGGTATCACTCAGCATATCGGTGCCTACCAAATCGTGGAAAATGGCAAGAAGATTACCTTCCTTGATACACCAGGACACGCGGCCTTTACATCTATGCGTGCGCGTGGTGCTTCTGTTACCGATATTACTATCTTGGTCGTAGCAGCGGATGACGGGGTTATGCCTCAGACTATCGAAGCCATCAACCACTCAAAAGCAGCTAACGTTCCAATCATCGTAGCCATCAACAAGATTGATAAACCAGGTGCCAACCCAGAACGTGTTATCGGTGAATTGGCAGAGCATGGTGTTATGTCAACTGCTTGGGGTGGAGATTCTGAATTTGTTGAAATCTCAGCTAAATTCAACCAAAACATCGAAGAATTGTTGGAAACAGTCCTTCTTGTGGCTGAAATCCAAGAACTCAAGGCAGACCCAACAGTGCGTGCTATCGGTACAGTTATCGAAGCGCGCTTGGATAAAGGAAAAGGAGCGGTCGCAACCCTTCTTGTTCAACAAGGTACCTTGAATGTTCAAGATCCAATCGTTGTCGGAAATACCTTCGGTCGTGTCCGTGCTATGACCAATGATCTTGGTCGTCGTGTTAAGGTGGCTGGACCATCAACACCAGTGTCAATCACAGGTTTGAACGAAGCTCCAATGGCGGGTGACCACTTTGCCGTTTACGAAGATGAAAAATCTGCGCGTGCAGCAGGTGAAGAACGTGCTAAACGTGCCCTTATGAAACAACGTCAAGCTACCCAACGTGTCAGCCTTGAAAACCTCTTTGATACCCTTAAAGCCGGTGAACTCAAATCAGTTAACGTTATCATTAAGGCCGACGTACAAGGTTCTGTTGAAGCCCTTTCTGCCTCACTTCAAAAAATCGATGTGGAAGGTGTTAAAGTTACCATCGTTCACTCTGCAGTTGGTGCTATCAACGAATCAGACGTGACACTTGCCGAAGCTTCAAATGCCTTCATCGTTGGTTTCAACGTACGCCCTACACCACAAGCTCGTCAACAAGCCGAAGCTGACGATGTGGAAATCCGTCTTCACAGCATTATCTACAAGGTTATCGAAGAGATGGAAGAAGCTATGAAAGGGATGCTTGATCCAGAATTCGAAGAAAAAGTTATCGGTGAAGCAGTTATCCGTGAAACCTTCAAGGTATCTAAAGTGGGAACTATCGGTGGATTCATGGTTATCAACGGTAAGGTTACCCGTGACTCTAAAGTCCGTGTTATCCGTGATGGTGTCGTTATCTATGACGGCGAACTCGCAAGCTTGAAACACTACAAAGACGATGTCAAAGAAGTTACAAACGGTCGTGAAGGTGGATTGATGATCGATGGCTACAATGATATCAAGATGGATGATGTGATTGAGGCTTATGTCATGGAAGAAATTAAAAGATAAGATTTTTGCTCCTTTCTTAGGTGGTGAGGGACGCAAGCAAACCGATGGTTTCATTGCTTATTTTTGAGCCTAGGGTCTCAAAAATCCCCTGTGATGGGACTGATAAATCAGTTCCATCACTTTCACCACGGCGAAAGAAGCGGATGATTTCAAATTGAACTTCGTTCCAATTTGAAATGAAAATCAATAAATTTAAAAATAGCTAGGTCTGCTGGCCTAGCTTTTGGTTCAAAGTAGAGAAAGGAATATCATGGCAAATCATTTCCGTACGGATCGTGTGGGCATGGAAATCAAACGTGAAGTCAATGAGATTTTGCAAAAGAAAGTCCGTGATCCGCGTGTCCAAGGCGTGACCATCACAGATGTTCAAATGCTAGGTGACTTGTCTGTTGCCAAGGTTTACTACACCATTTTGAGTAACCTTGCTTCAGATAACCAAAAAGCTCAAATCGGGCTTGAAAAAGCAACTGGTACCATCAAACGTGAACTTGGTCGCAATTTGAAATTGTACAAAATCCCAGATTTGACCTTCGTCAAAGACGAGTCCATCGAGTATGGAAACAAGATTGACGAGATGCTACGCAATCTGGATAAGAACTAAGAAGAGGGCCAACCCTCTTTTTTTGGTGGGGGAAAAAGTGGAATTTGAGATGGAAAAATATTCTTTTAAAAAAGAGGTTCTGTATTTTTAAATGTGTTATCTAATCAGAAAATGCTTTTTTTTTTTTTAGGAAATATGATATGATGATTTCATAAATAAAAGGAGATTCTATCAATGAATAATGTAAAAAAAGTTTGTCGTTTAGCTTTGCTATGTCTTTCCGTCTCTACTCTAGTTGCTTGTAGTTCTCTTTCTGAAAAAACAAGTAGCTCTTCTAGTGAGAATCAAACAGAAGCTTCATCTAGTAGTTCTGAAAAGAAAGGGTTGTTTGCCAAAGCAAAAGAAAAACTCAGTTCCAGCGATTTTAACCCACAGGATGTTAGCGATACGACAATTGAGTCTATAAAAACCTATGAAGATTACTTGATTATGAATGAGAAAATAATTGATAATTACTATACAGAAGCAGACGAAGCCGTTAAAGGGACTGTTTTAGAAGATAGCGCTGCTATCCAAGAACTAAAAGATAGCACTAAAAAAGAGATGGAAGATCTGAAAAAACAATATGGTCCACTAAAGAAAGCGCCGATTCAAGGGAAAGAAGAAGTGATTAAGACTTTAAAAGATTATCGTGATAATCTACATGAACAAGTGGAGCAGTGGAAAGCTAGTCTTTAATAGGAAGAGTGGAGTTCAATATGGATTATCAATTATTGCCACATGAATACATGGTTATGAATAGTGACCATGTGAGTTTTGGGAAAAATGGTTTGTCGACAGATGAATTAATTTTAACGAATCTACACTTAATATATATCAAAAAAGGTTTGTGGGGAGGAAAAAAAGACCAAGTTACCATTCCTATTAACCAGATTAAAATTTTTGAAGGGAAACCTCAAGTTTCAGTAACCAAAACCAATGGTGTGAAACGGCTGGAAATTTATTATAATGGCGGACAAGCTATCTTTGCATTTAATACTACTAAGGATACTGACAAGTGGGCTAGAAACATTATTAAATTGATTTCAGGTGATACAAGCAATTTTGAAACCTTGGGGGATAGTAGCTTGTTTGGAGCAGATGTTTTGGCAGAAACATTTAAGGATACATTTGACACTTTTAAAGCAGGGCTTGGGATTAAGGATGCAGAGCCAGAAAAGATTTCAACCAAGTGTAGCTTTTGTGGAGCACCTTTGTCAGGTCAAGTGAAGCAAACAGTGAGATGTGCCTATTGTGATATGGAGCAGAGTTTATAAGGGGGCAATTAAATGGGGTTGATAAAAGCAATCACAGATTCTATTGGTGGGACATTTGCAGATCAGTGGAAAGAAATTATCACAGTTCAAGCTTTTGATGAACATACAGCTGTAAGTCCAGGTATTGTTCAAGAAAGTAATAATGGTAGGGGTGTCAATACGAAGGGATCTGTAGGTGTTATTTCCAACGGATCCAAGATTTTTATTCCAGAGAATACTGCAGCCTTTATCTTTAGTCAGTCTGGTATAGAGGAAATTATTACAGAACCAGGTGGATATGAATACCAAAATGGTGAAAGCAGTGTTTTTAATGGTGATGGATTGAAAAAGTCACTGTTTGACAATGTTGTTAATCGTGTTGGATTTGGTGGTCAAAGTGATCAGCAAAAACAGATTTGTTTTGTTAATTTGAGAGAAATTCGTGATATTAAATTTGGAACTCGCGGTCCAGTCATGTATAATGATTTGTTTTATGGGACAGATTTAGAAGTACGTGCTTTTGGAACATTTTCTATCCAAATTACAGATGCTAAGCAATTTATTAGAAACTTTCTTCCTGCCAATGTGACTTATTATACCTTTGATAGCGCTCAAGCTAGATCACAAATAGTGACAGAGTTTCTTCAATCTTTTATTGTTGCGCTTAATTCTTTGTCAACAACTTATCGTATTTCACAATTACCCTCACAAGCTGCAGTTCTTGCAACCCAAGTATCAAATGATGGACAGTATGCAGGGACTTGGAAAGAACGTTTTGGATTTGAGATTGTAAAAGTTGCCATTGCTAATATTGAGTTCTCACCAGAATCTAAGGAATTGGTTAAACAATTTTCATCAAATAAGATGAATTTAAAAGCTTATGATGATGTATCGCAGAAAGCTTCTAATATTGCAGCACAACAAAAAATTGCATCAGGAGTGGAGCAACATGGTCTAGGTGATAGTGCTGGAATGATATTTGGAATGAATATGGCTCAAAGTTTAGATGAAAAAGCCATGAAACCAAGTCTATCATTAGATGAGCAAATCGAAGCACTTACAAAACTAAAATCTCTTTTAGATGCAGGTATATTATCTCAGGAAGAATTTGATCGAAAGAAAAAAGAAATTATGGATTTATAAGATGAAGCTCGAAAGTTCATAGTTATACTCAATGAAAATCAAAAAGCAAACTAGGAAGTTAGCCGCAAGCTGTACTTGGGTACGGTAAGGCGACGCTGACGTGGTTTGAATTTGATTTTCGAAGAGTATTAGTGTGTATTCAAGGAACATTTTAGTTGAAACAATAATAGACTATCGTTCACAGATAGAATATCATGTTGTAAAGGTAGGAGTTGAATATTCGAGCTGTCTCTACAAAGACTATTAAAAATCTTTAACAAATAAGTTGCTAAGGATTTTTTGAAAATTTTTGAGGGGGATTTGAAACATACTTTAAAAGAGTATGCTATCATAGAATATAACTTACAGAAGTAAAAGGAGTTTGTATATGGCTGAACAAGACTTAGCTATGCAAGTATTGCAACAAGTGGTGAAACTACCTATCGTTAAGGTTAATCGTTCGAAATTTTTAGTGGATAAATTTTCCAAAGAATTGGATCCAAAAGATATTCCTACCTTATTAGAACAAGGCCCAACGTCTCTCTTATCTCAAGAAATCTTAGATCGAGTGGCTAATGCCTGTATTAGGGATAATGTTTTATTAGCGAGTGGAACCTCTGTTTTGGCAGGATTACCTGGAGGGATTGCTATGGCAATTACCATTCCAGCTGATGTGGCTCAATTTTATGGTTTCTCTCTGAAATTGGCTCAAGAATTAGGTTATATTTATGGTTATGAGGATCTTTGGGCTTCACGCGAGGAGTTGAGTGAAGATGCTCAAAATACCCTCTTGCTTTATCTAGGCGTCATGTTGGGGGTAAATGGAACAGCTGCCTTGCTACGTGCTGGTGGTATAACAATTGCCAAACAGGTAATGAAAACAGTGCCTAATAAAGCTTTAACAAAGACGCTTTGGTACCCTATTTTGAAAAAAGTCTTAAAAATATTTGGTGTGAATCTGACCAAGGGAGGGTTGGCCAAAGGAATGGGGAAATTCATACCTATCTTGGGAGGTATTATTTCAGGTGGTTTAACCTTTGCAACTATGAAACCAATGGGGGAAAGCTTGCAGAAAGAATTGTCCAAGCTAGTCAACTATAGTGAAGTTCAATATCAAGAAGATGTTGAAACAATCCGAAAAGAGGCTGAAATCATCGAAGGAGAGTGATATGGGACTCATAAAAATTCTAGCTAAAACTTACGGGAATTACTTTTTGACCATGCAAGGTGTAAAAGTGATGAAAACGATAAAGAAAGATGACCATGCCGTTGTCGGTCTGGGGAAACTTTTTATTGCAGACAAGTTAATGGATACGGCTCGATGGCTCATCAAACCAGAGGATAGAAAATGAAATTTTTTTTGGGTCTTCTTGCTATTATTTTTATCAAACCGATTATTGGGATTGTGAAATTCTTTTGGATGATTATCTCTTTTGCACTCCAATTGCTGTTTTACAAGCTATTATTTAAAATATTGGATTGGCTCTTTAAACTTATTTAGATGGTAATCCAAGTCGCAGAGAACTAGCAAGTCTTGTACTGCTAGTTTTTTAATATCTTTCCTTATGGTATAATAAAATAAATAATATCATTTATAAACGATAATGGAGGTCGTCATGGACAATATCATCGATGTGTCAATTCCTGTTGCAGAAGTGGTGGACAAGCATCCAGAAGTCTTGGAAATCCTAGTAGAGTTGGGTTTTAAACCCCTTGCCAATCCCTTGATGCGCAACACAGTCGGTCGCAAGGTATCTCTCAAACAGGGTTCTAAGCTTGAAGGAACTCCTATGGACAAGATTGTCCGCACACTGGAAGCAAATGGCTACGAAGTGATTGGATTAGACTGATGGCAGATGAACGGATTCATATCCTACGGGATATTTTGTTAGAATTGCACAATGGCGCCTCTCCTGAATCAGTTCAGGAGCGCTTTGATGCGACATTTACAGGTGTTTCGGCCATCGAGATTTCTCTCATGGAGCACGAGCTGATGAACTCAGACTCAGGTGTCACCTTTGAAGATGTCATGGAACTCTGTGATGTCCATGCCAATCTTTTTAAAAATGCTGTTAAGGATGTCGAAGTTGCAGATACTGAGCATCCTGGCCACCCCGTTCGTGTCTTTAAGGAAGAAAATCTGGCTCTCCGTGCGGCCTTGATTCGCATTCGGAGATTACTAGATACCTATGAGTCTATGGAAGACGAGGAAATGCTAGCGGAGATGCGCAAGGGTTTGGTGCGTCAGATGGGACTTGTGGGTCAATTTGACATTCACTACCAGCGTAAGGAAGAACTTTTCTTTCCTATCATGGAGCGCTATGGACACGATTCACCCCCAAAAGTTATGTGGGGAGTGGATGATCAGATTAGGGAACTCTTTCAAACAGCTTTAGCGACAGCCAAGTCACTGCCAGAAGTTCCGATTTCCACTGTAAAAGATGCTTTTGAAGCCTTTGCGACAGAGTTTGAAAGTATGATTTTCAAGGAAGAGTCCATCCTTCTCATGATTCTCCTTGAGTCTTTCACTCAGGATGACTGGCTTCAGATTGCGGAGGAGAGCGATGCCTATGGTTATGCCATCATCCGTCCGTCTGAGAAATGGGTGCCAGAACGCCAGAGTTTTGTTGAGGAAAAGATTGCAGAGGAGCCCGTACAACTAGATACGGCAGAAGGGCAAGTTCAGCAAGTTATCGATACGCCAGAAGGGCAGTTTACCATTACCTTTACCCCTAAGGAAAAGGAAGCAGTGCTGGACCGCCATAGTCAACAGGCTTTTGGTAATGGCTATCTCTCGGTCGAGCAGGCCAATCTCATCCTCAATCACCTCCCTATGGAGATTACCTTTGTCAATAAAGACGATATTTTCCAGTATTACAATGACAATACGCCAGCTGATGATATGATTTTCAAACGGACGCCGTCCCAAGTTGGGCGCAATGTTGAACTCTGTCATCCACCTAAGTACTTGGACAAGGTCAAAACCATCATGAAGGGGCTTCGTGAGGGAAGCAAAGATAAGTATGAAATGTGGTTCAAGTCAGAGTCGCGAGGCAAGTTTGTCCACATCACTTACGCCGCAGTGCACGATGAAAACGGAGAATTCCAAGGTGTGCTGGAGTATGTTCAGGATATTCAACCCTACCGTGAGATTGACACGGACTATTTCCGTGGATTAGAATAAGGAGAAAAAATGAGTTACGAACAAGAATTTATGAAGGAATTTGAAGCCTGGGTCAATACCCAAATCATGATCAACGACATGGCGCATAAGGAAAGCCAAAAAGTCTACGAAGAAGACCAAGACGAGCGTGCCAAAGATGCCATGATTCGCTACGAAAGCCGTTTGGATGCCTATCAGTTCTTACTTGGTAAGTTTGAAAACTTCAAAGCAGGCAAGGGATTCCATGATTTGCCAGAAGGCTTGTTTGGTGAGCGAAATTATTAAACGAGAAAGATTCTTGATTTTTTACTAAAATCTTGATAGAATATTTATATTAAATCCTTGTCAGAGCAGGGGTTTTTTATTGAAAGGATTTTATCATGTCAAAGAAACTCAATCGTAAAAAACAATTACGAAATAGCCTCCGTCGCGCAGGTGCCTTTTCAAGTACTGTGACTAAGGTTGTAGAAGAGACAAAGAAAGTCGTGAAACGTGCAGAGCAGTCAGCAAGCCAAGCTGGTAAGGTTGTTTCTAAAAAAGTTGAACAAGCAGTAGAAACTACTAAAGAACAAGCTCAAAAAGTAGCCAATTCTGTAGAAGATTTTGCAGCAAACTTGGGTGGACTTCCACTTGACCGTGCTAAGACTTTCTATGATGAAGGAATCAAGTCTGCTTCAGATTTCAAAAACTGGACTGAAAAAGAACTCCTTGCCTTGAAAGGAATCGGCCCAGCTACCATCAAGAAATTGAAAGAAAATGGCATCAAGTTCAAGTAATTTTTCTTGTGCCTTGCATTTCCGAAAAAATCTTGCTACAATAGAGCCATTAGAGGTGTTTTGAATCCCACATTTTACAGAAAGTGGCGGCGCTGAGAAGTCCACAAATGTGTCAAAACTGGTTGCTAATGGATGAAAAATTGAAATAAAAGTGTCTTTTTGTTTTAAAGACGAGAGTGGCGGGCTCTGCCCGAAATTGGGTGGTACCGCGGATAAGCATATTCGTCCCTGTCATGTAGATGGCAGGGCTTTTCTTTTGTGTCTTAGGCAAAGGAGGTTGTTATGAAACAATCATTTAAAACTAATAAACTATACTATGGCTTTCCTATTTTTATTTTAGGATATCAAGATCAGAATTTTGGCTATAACATCACGACCTGTAGTTCCTCTTATAGTTTAGGAGATTGGATTGTGGTTGGAGTCGTTGCGAGAGAGAATGTCGCAGAGCAAATTAAACATTATCAAAAATTTACTGTGAATATCCCTGATGAAAATCTCATGCTCGAGATGGAGCAGGCTGGTTTTATCAGCCATCGAGAGAAATTGAAACACCTGGGGATAGACTACGAGATTTCTGAACAGACTCAGGCACCGATTTTAGAGGCTTGTCCAGTCGTTTTAGATTGTCAGGTAGATAGGATTGTTGAGGAAGAGGGAATTTGTCATATTTTCGCTAAGATTGTTGAGCGACTTGTTGACCCAGAACTTTTGGATGAAAAGGGACATTTTAGAAATGAACTGTTTGCCCCAACATATTTCATGGGAGATGGATATCAGCGCGTCTATCGTTATCTGGACAAGCGTGTAGATATTAAGGGGAGCTTCATCAAAAAAGCGAGGAAGAAGGATGACAAGAGCTGAGTTACCAGAACGGTTGGAAACAGAGCGTCTCATTTTACGAGTCCGTACAGTGGCGGATGCAGAGGACATCTTTGACTATGCCAGTCGTCCAGAAGTTTCTTACCCAGCAGGTTTTCCTCCAGTCAAAACCTTGGAAGATGAGGTTTACTATCTAGAGCATATCCTTCCTGAGCGCAATCAAAAGGAAAATCTTCCAGCTGGCTATGGGATTGTCGTCAAAGGAACCGATAAGGTCATTGGTTCTGTTGACTTCAACCACCGCCATGCGGATGATGTGCTAGAAATTGGCTATACCTTGCACCCAGACTACTGGGGCCAAGGTTACGTACCAGAAGCAGCGCGTGCTTTGATTGATCTAGCTTTTAAAGAACTGGGGCTTCACAAAATAGAATTGTCTTGCTTTGGTAACAATGTCAAAAGTCAACGAGTTGCAGAAAAACTTGGATTTACCTTAGAAGCTCGTATAAGGGATAGAAAAGATACCCAAGGCAACCGCTGTGATGATTTGAGATATGGCTTGCTGAGGAGTGAGTGGGGGAGTTTAAACTGTTAGTTGAACTGTTTGAGAAAATCGAACAGTTGAGATAAAGAAAAAGGAGTGAGAATGAATTATCTATTTATGGACGAAAAAGGTCCACAAAATTCTTTTAAAATAACACAGCCGTTTGATAAACAAAACAAATTATCTTATGCTAACGATAATATGCATTCATATATTGCTAATGTAATCCAAATTGATAAAGTAGTCTATGAAACAATTGAACAGGAGTTTAATCAGATTGTTGAAACTTATTTATCAAGTAGAAAACAACTCCAGCAATCATTAAAAAAGAAGAATAAAGAACTTAAAGGTTTAGATTTGTTGAAATCAAACTTTGAGTATGGAATTGCTTCTATGAAAAATAATGAAGTTCAGTTTTATTTATCTATCTTTAAGATGTTAAATAAATTCGAAGTTGATAATTTATTATTTATGATTAGTAAGATGTCAATTATTACCTCATCAAGACTAACTAACTTCTTTTATTTTTTAGATGAAGAGACAGAATTCTCACCGCTTATTGCTAAATATGTTTTAACCAAATATGCTGAAATTGAGGCTTCAAAAAAGGTTATTGAAGCTTTATTGAATAAAACATTGCCAACAAGACCTTTGTTGAAGCTAATAAAACAGGATTTGAATAGGATAATTAATGATAATAAAGACAATATGAGGATGGCTCGGCAATTAGATGCTTATCAACAACTCATTATTTCAATGGATAGGGTAATTAATGACCATAAAATTAAGTTATCTGAACCTGACGTAGAACTATCTTTCGATTGGAATAAAGTAAAGTGGGCATTTGATTTGTGGATGACTGAGCAAAGGTATCCTGATGAAAACATTGAATGGATCCTTTTCCTAGATGAAGGAATACCTAGTGACATATTTAGTAGTTTAAAGATTAATAAAATTGAAGAGTCTTGTAATTCTAGAGACTATGTCGGATTACAAATAACAGATATGATTGTTGTTTTGATTGGAAAATTGGTTTCACAAATGACTTCAGATACTAGGTATGATTTTAATAAACCTGATAAGAGGGTATTATTAAATGAGGAATATTTTAATTTAAATGAGCAACAATATAACTTAGTTACAGAGTTGAATAAATTTCTTTTAGATAAAAATACAAATTATCATTTTGTTAATGATGCTTACTTTGACGAATCTTTGTCAATTCAAGTTTATATTGGTTACATTGCGTCGTTTGATAATTTTGAGCAGTATAAGTCAGTCCATTTAAGTGACCATTTTGAGTGGTATTTCCAAAAATTTGCTGAGAAATCTGAAGAAAAATATTCTGAATTAATGAAAGATGAAGCAATGACAAGAGTTTGTTTTGGCAGTTTGAAAACAGGAATAGAAGAAGGTCTAGTTAGGCCGTTATAAAAAGATAGGAGAACACACATGTCTAAAGAACTTTCACCTAAATACAATCCAGCCGAGGTTGAGGCTGGTCGTTACCAAAAATGGCTTGATGCCGATGTTTTCAAGCCTTCAGGAGATCAAAAGGCTAAGCCTTATTCGATCGTGATTCCACCACCAAACGTTACAGGGAAACTTCACCTTGGTCACGCTTGGGATACGACTTTGCAGGATATCATTATCCGTCAAAAACGTATGCAAGGCTTTGATACGCTTTGGCTTCCAGGAATGGACCACGCTGGGATTGCGACTCAGGCTAAGGTTGAGGAGCGCTTGCGTGGTGAGGGCATCAGCCGCTATGACCTCGGTCGTGAAAAATTCTTGGAAAAAGTCTGGGAATGGAAAGACGAATATGCCACTACCATCAAGGAACAATGGGGCAAGATGGGGCTCTCTGTAGACTACTCTCGCGAGCGTTTCACTCTTGATGAAGGCTTGTCCAAAGCTGTTCGCAAGGTCTTTGTGGACCTATACAAGAAAGGCTGGATCTACCGTGGTGAGTTTATCATCAACTGGGACCCAGCAGCTCGCACAGCCCTTTCTGATATCGAGGTGATCCACAAGGACGTTGAAGGTGCCTTCTACCACATGAACTACATGCTAGAAGACGGCTCACGCGCCCTTGAAGTTGCGACCACTCGTCCTGAGACCATGTTTGGGGACGTTGCGGTTGCGGTCAACCCAGAAGACCCACGCTACAAGAATTTGATTGGTAAAAATGTCATCCTTCCAATCGCTAATAAACTGATTCCAATCGTTGGTGATGAGCACGCAGACCCTGAGTTTGGTACGGGTGTCGTGAAAATCACACCTGCCCACGATCCAAACGACTTCTTGGTGGGTCAACGACACAACTTGCCACAAGTCAACGTCATGAACGATGACGGAACTATGAACGACTTGGCCTTCGAATTTGCAGGCATGGACCGTTTTGAAGCTCGTAAAGCAGTCGTTGCCAAGTTGGAAGAAATCGGCGCCCTCGTAAAAATCGAAAAACGTGTCCACAGTGTTGGTCACTCAGAACGTACGGGTGTAGTGGTTGAGCCACGCTTGTCTACGCAATGGTTCGTTAAGATGGACCAATTAGCTAAAAATGCTATTGCCAACCAAGACACAGATGACAAGGTAGAATTCTACCCACCTCGTTTCAACGATACCTTCCTCCAATGGATGGAAAATGTCCACGACTGGGTTATCTCTCGTCAGCTCTGGTGGGGTCACCAAATCCCTGCTTGGTACAATGCTGAGGGTGAAATGTACGTCGGTGAAGAAGCGCCAGAAGGTGACGGATGGACTCAGGACGAAGACGTCTTGGATACTTGGTTCAGTTCTGCCCTTTGGCCGTTCTCAACTATGGGCTGGCCTGATGTCGACTCAGCAGACTTCAAACGTTATTATCCAACATCAACTTTGGTGACTGGTTATGATATTATCCCGTTCTGGGTATCTCGAATGATTTTCCAAGGTTTGGAATTTACTGGCAAGTCGCCATTTAAAAATGCCTTGATTCATGGTCTCATTCGTGATGAGCAAGGACGCAAGATGTCGAAATCTCTCGGTAACGGGATTGATCCAATGGATGTTATTGATAAGTACGGAACAGATAGCCTTCGTTGGTTCCTTTCAAACGGTTCTGCACCAGGGCAAGACGTACGCTTCTCTTATGAGAAAATGGATGCTTCATGGAACTTCATTAACAAGATTTGGAACATCTCTCGCTACATCCTCATGAACAATGAAGGCTTGACTCTTGAGCAAGCGACTGCCAATGTCGAAAAAGTTGTTAACAAGGAAGCTGGAAATGTCACAGACCGCTGGATTCTCCACAACCTCAATGAAACCATCGGAAAAGCAACTGCCAACTTTGACAAGTTTGAGTTTGGTGTTGCTGGACACATCCTCTACAACTTCATCTGGGATGAGTTTGCGGACTGGTACGTTGAGTTGACTAAGGAAGTCCTTTACAGCGATAATGAAGAAGAGAAAGTTATCACACGTTCTGTTCTCCTTTACACCTTGGACAAGATCCTTCGTCTCCTTCACCCTATCATGCCGTTCGTGACAGAGGAAATCTTTGGACAAATCTCAGAAGGCTCTATCGTGACAGCAGAATACCCAACTGTCAACCCAGCCTTTGAAGACCTTGCGGCTCACACAGGTGTGGAAAGTCTTAAAGACTTGATTCGTGCTGTACGTAATGCGCGTGCGGAAGTAAACGTAGCACCAAGCAAGCCTATCACCATCCTTGTTAAAACAAGCGATAGCGACTTGGAAGCCTTCTTTAACAGCAATGTCAACTACATCAAACGCTTCACAAATCCAGAACACTTGGAAATCGCTTCAAACATTCCTGCACCTGAACTCGCTATGTCAAGCGTCATCACAGGAGCAGAAATCTACTTGCCACTGGCAGACCTCCTCAATGTCGAAGAAGAACTGGCTCGTCTCGACAAGGAACTCGCTAAATGGCAAAAAGAACTAGACATGGTCGGCAAGAAGCTCTCTAACGAACGCTTCGTAGCCAATGCCAAACCAGAAGTCGTCCAAAAAGAACGCGACAAACAAGCCGACTACCAAGCCAAATACGATGCGACAGTGGCGCGGATTGATGAGATGAAGAAGTTGGTGAAATAAACACAGAAACACGGTGATAAGCCGTGTTTTTTTGGTATAATGAAATCAATATCTATTGATGGAGAAAGTGATGTCTAAGCACCCGCATTATGAATTGTTAAATTTAATTGGCTACGGTCTTGCCAAGTTTGACAAGCTTTTTATAAAAGAATTTCAATGTTCTAGCAAGTCGGAGTTTTATCGCTATGTGGTTTCTCTGGGAATTGCTGAAACAACTGGAGTTGTAAAGAATAGAATGGATTTATTTGATCCTTATTTTGACAATAATCGAAAAGGTTGGTGGCAGAAAGCTGAAGTTTATCGTTTTCGTAAAGATTTAATTGATATGATGTTTGGAAATGAAGATGTTCAGAGTTATGCTGAAATCGTTAAAATGTTACTTGCCAGCGAAGGAAAGGAAATAGGTATTACTACCATTGAAAAGCCAATCATTCGAACTAAATTCAAACGTCTACAAGAAACTGGAATGGAAGCAGAGAATTATTTTATCCTTCATTTTGATAAAGAAGAAAAATTCCAAGGTGGACAGTTAACCGATGCCCGTCTTTATGGTGATGGATATGACTTTCAAGTAGATGTGCAAAATCATTCCTACCTTGCCGAAGTAAAAGGTATCCGAAAACCTAAGGGTCGCATTCGTTTGACTGCCAACGAATTTGAGAAAGCTAAAGAGTTTCAATCGGATTTTATTTTATCCTTGGTCACAAACCTTGATGATATTCCAAAGTTAGTATTAGTTGATAATCCTTTAAAACATTTTGAGTTTAAAAAGAATATTATAAAAAATGAAATTATTGAATACAGAAGCTTAGAAGATTTGTATTAGTTCCCCCTTAATTTTACTAGTTGAAGAAGATAGAAACCTTGACAGGTCAACGACTCAATGAACTGGAAATCAACGGTATTCGTTTAACCAAGTTTAAAAATGGGGAAATCGGTATTGAATTTATCTGGATTGATATCGAGAATCCCCCAAGCGATGCCATCGGCTGGGTAGCAAAGAAATAAAAGTTTTCAAAGCTATTGTAACAAGTAAGGGATTTTATTTTCGTGTACAATTTCAGCTATTCTTGTTATAATCAGCCTATAGGAATCAAGGAGGTGACTCTTATGGCTGTTTTTGTGTCTTTGGATGGAATTGTGGTAGAAGTACTTGATGTCTTTTCTTCTTTTAATGGGGATAGTGAGTTTTTCTTGTGTAAACGTCTTAAAGACAAGAGTCAGTTTGTTATGGAACGCTCTCAGTTCGAGGAGATGTTCCAACTTCAAAGTAGTCGCTTGACGACGCAAGAAAAATTACAATTGTTTACCTCTGTGTTTGCTGGCCGTTATGATGTTTATGCTAAGAGTTTTATCAATGATCAAGGGAAAATTCAGTATTTTCCTTCCTATGATTATGGTTGGAAGCAGTTGCTACCTGAAAAACGGAGTTTCCAGACATTGACGGATTCCGTTTTGAAATCTCATTTTCGTGGGGAGACAGCTATCGGTATCTTCCCTATGCACTTAGATGATAGCTGTCATTTTTTGGTACTGGATTTTGATGAAGGAGATTGGAAAGAAGCTGGTTTAACCATTCGAAGAATAGCCAGGGAACGCCAGATGGAAGCCCATTTAGAGATTTCTCGTTCGGGTCACGGACTCCATATTTGGTTCTTCTTTGAGGAAGCGATTCCGAGTCGAGAGGCTCGCTTGTTTGGAAAGAAACTGTTAGAACTGGCAATGCAGGAAAGTATGCAACTGTCCTTTGATTCTTTTGATCGCATGTTTCCAAACCAGGATGTCCTTCCTAAGGGGGGGATTTGGAAATTTGATTGCCTTGCCTTTTCAAGGAGAAGCTTACCATCAAGGGCGAACGGTCTTTGTGGATGAACATTTTCAACCTTATGGAGACCAATGGAGGTATCTGCAAGTAATTCAGAAGATTTCAACTGCTAAAGTGGCACTGTTAATCCAAGAGGAGTTAGGCAAGCAAGAATTGGACAAGGAGTTGAAGGTCGTCTTATCCAATATGATCCAACTTGAAAAATCGTCTGTGACACCCAAGACACTGTTTTTCTTGAAAAATATGGCTTCATTTTCTAATCCCGAATTTTATTTAAAGCAGGCTATGCGACAGCCAACCTATCAAATTCCTGAGAGAATGTATTTATTTGGAGAATCCGAACATTATTTATGGCTGCCAAGAGGTTTACTATATCCATTGCAAGATAAATTTAAGCAGGTAGTTGTGGAAGATAGGAGAAAAGTACAAAGGTCTATTAGAGCAGCATTTAAGGGAGCACTCACTTTGGAGCAAGAGTTAGCCCTGTCAGATATGACTTCTAAAGAAAATGGTTTACTTCATGCGGAGACTGGTTTTGGGAAGACCGTTTTAGGTGCTGCTCTTATCTCTGAACGGAAAACAAAAACAATTATTCTAGTCCATAATAGGCAACTCTTAGACCAATGGCTGGATCGTTTAAACCATTTTTTGACTTTCGAAGAGGAAGAAGCTACCCGTTATACGGCATCAGGCCGTGAAAAGGTAATAGGCTATGTTGGGCAGTACGGTGGGACTAAGAAATGGCTGAGTAAACTGGTTGATATTGTTATGATTCAATCTCTATTTAAGTTGGAAAATAGTCAAAGTCTTTTGGATGAGTATGAGATGATGATTGTGGATGAGTGTCATCATGTCTCTGCCTTGATGTTTGAAAAAGTTGTTGCTCAGTTTAGAGGGAAGTATCTTTACGGTTTGACGGCTACGCCTGAGCGTAAGAATGGTCATGAGCCTATTGTTTTTCAGAGAATGGGTGAGATACTTCATACTGCTGATAAGAGGGAAACGGATTTTAAACGGCAATTGCAATTAAGATTCACTTCTTTTGGTCATTTGGAGATTGAAAAGACCAAAGCAAGTAATTTTATACAGCTTAGTGATTGGATTGCTATAGACTCAGCGAGGAATCAGCTGATTCTCAAGGATATTCTAGCCCAAGTGGCAGAAGGGCGGAATATCTTGGTTTTAGTCAATCGAATTCAGCAGATAAATGTCTTTGAAAAATTATTGAAAGAGAAAGAAGTTGATGATTTTTATATTATTAGTGGCAAAACCAAAGTCCGAGAGAGAACAAGTTTACTGGAGATATTAGAACAGCTAGATAAAGGGTTTGTATTGTTGTCTACTGGAAAATACATTGGCGAAGGTTTTGACTTACCTCAGTTGGACACGCTTATCTTGGCAGCGCCCTTTTCTTGGAAAAATAATTTAATTCAGTATGCAGGTCGGATTCATAGAAACTACAAGGATAAGTCCTTGGTGCGTATTTTCGATTATGTGGATATTCATGTTCCTTATTTAGAAAAGATGTTTCAGAAACGACAAGTAGCTTATCGAAAGATGGATTATCGTGTCATTGAGGGTGAGGAGAAACAATTCGTTTATGTTGATAGTAGATATGAGAATGTGCTGAGAGAGGACTTATACTCTTCGAAAATCAAATTCAAACCACGTCAGCGTCGCCTTACCGTACTCAAGTACAGCTTGCGGCTAGCTTCCTAGTTTGCTCTTTGATTTTCATTGAGTATTAGCGGGGGAAAGACAGGAGTGTATGCTTATTTTACCTTATGTGAACCAGACAAAACTGATGAATTTTATAAAAGAATTTAGGATTAGTCAAATTGAGATATGTATACCAGAGACGGTTGCAAATAAAGCATGGCTAGACCAGTTGAAGAGTCAGAAAATTAAAGTGTCTTTTACTCAATCAAAAATAGTCACGCCTATTCTTTTGGTAAACAAGACCATTGTTTGGTATGGTGCAATGCCATTATTAGGGAAGGTAGATGAAATGACCATATTACGTTTGGAATCAGCTAGTATAGCTTCTGAAATAGTGGTAGGTTTACAATAGAGAAAACTTTTGAAAATTTCTATGTATGATTTTCATTTTTTAGTGAGGCTGTTGCCATTTTCATGTTCGAATCACATAAAATAAAAAAATTTCTACAAGTACTTGACAAATAGATTGAAATATCTTAAAATGAAAATGGTTACAGAGTTATTAATGATTTAAGCTTCATGTCACCATTAAAAATTGAAATAAAAGGATGTTATCACTAATACAAGTGAGCAGGAACCTATTTAATCACATCGGAAGAAGTTTCTTGATGTTTTTAAGTAGGTTCCTTTTATTTTAAAAGGGAAATTTTATGATCATAAAACGAATACTAAACCACAATGCTGTAATTGCGCAAAGTAAAAAAGATATCGATATTCTTCTTTTTGGAAGGGGAATAGCTTTTGGAAGAAAAATTGGAGATAAAGTAAATCCAATTGATATTGAGAAAAGTTTTTTTCTCAAAAATAGAGATAATATGACCCGTTTTACAGAGATGTTTATTAACGTTCCTTTGGAGTTAGTGTACATCACCGAAAAAATAATTAATCTAGGTAAAATAACATTGGGTAATAATTTTGATGAGATTATCTATATAAATCTAACGGATCATATTTCTTCGAGTATAGAACGTTATAAAGAAGGAGTTATTATTTCGAATCCCCTACGTTGGGAAATCTCGAAATATTATAAAGAAGAATTTGAGCTCGGGAAAAGGGCTTTACAAATAATAAAAAAAGAGTTAGGTATTGAACTTCCAATTGACGAAGCTGCATTCATAGCGCTACATTTTGTTAATGCTAATTTAGAAAATAATTTTCAAGAGTCGTATAAAATCACTGAAATAATTATGGGAATTGAGAAAATCATTCAAGATTTCTATTGTACTGAGTTTAACCAAGATTCTATTGATTATTATAGATTCATAACTCATATAAAATTATTTGCCCATCGTTTGGTTGAAAATACAACTTATTGTGACGATGATGATGAAGACTTGTTAGCATTAATGAAAAATAAATATCCTAGGGAATATGAATGTGGTAAACAGGTGGCAATGTTTATACAAACTGAGTACAATTATTTGCTGACTTCTAGTGAATTAGTTTATTTGATGGCTCATATTCGTCGCTTAACAAAAAATTTAGATTAATAGAATAGGAGAATACCATGAGTTATAAAGATACGGTACAAAAAATCCTCGATGTAATTGGAGGTGAAAAAAATGTCAATAGAGTTACCCATTGTGTAACACGTTTAAGATTAGAATTAAAAGATGAAAATTTAGTCAATGATAATGATGTGAAGAAGATACCAGGTGTAATAGGTATTATGAAAAAGAATGGGCAATATCAAATTATACTTGGTAATGATGTAGCCAATTATTATAAAGAATTCATTAAACTTGGCAATTTTGAAACAGATTCAGTTGATCAAGGGCACAAAGGGAATATTTTAGAAAGAATCATTGAGTATATCGCTGGTTCCATGACTCCAATCATTCCAGCAATGTTAGGGGGAGGTATGTTGAAAGTCTTGGTAATCATTTTACCAATGCTTGGTATATTGCAATCAGATTCTCAGACTATTGCTTTTTTGACATTTTTTGGTGATGCTCCATATTATTTCTTACCGCTGTTATTAGCTTATTCTGCATCGCAAAAATTAAAAGTAACATCTACATTAGCTATGTCTGTAGCAGGTGTACTTCTCCATCCAAATTTTGTTCAAATGGTGCAATCAGGGAATCCTCTTAGTTTATTTGGTGCACCTGTGACACCAGCTAGTTATGGTTCATCAGTCATTCCAATTCTTATTATGGTTTGGTTGATGAAATATATTGAAAAAATGATTGCTAAATTAACACCAGCTGTTACTAAGAGTTTTTTGCAACCTACGCTAGTATTATTAGTATCAAGCTTTATTGCCTTAGTTGTAGTCGGACCTATTGGAGTAATTGTTGGTGAAGGATTATCAAATCTAGTTGGGCAAATGTATGGTGTAGCTGGATGGCTTACATTAGCTATTCTTGGTGCTATTATGCCATTTATTGTTATGACTGGAATGCATTGGGCTTTTGCACCTATTTTTTTGGCGGCATCTATTGCTACTCCAGACGTATTAATTCTTCCAGCAATGTTAGGGTCAAACTTAGCTCAAGGGGCTGCTTCGATGGCTGTTGCATTAAAGAGTAAAAATAATAATACAAAACAAATTGCTTTTGCAGCAGGTTTCTCAGCCTTACTTGCAGGAATTACCGAACCTGCATTATATGGTGTGACTTTAAAATATAAAAAACCGCTTTATGCAGCTATGATTGGTGGTGGATTAGCGGGATTATTTGCAGGTCTTACTAGTGTTAAAGCGTATCTATTTGCTGTCCCATCTTTGATAGCGTTGCCTCAATTTATTTATTCTGATGCACCATCAAATATTGTAAATGCTTTAATTGTGGCGGTCATTTCGGTTGTTATTACCTTTGTATTAGCTTATATATTTGGAATCGATGAAGAAGAGAGTTCTAGTAATTTAGAAGTTGAAGCTGGAGTTTCAAATAAAAAAATGATATTTTCTCCTATATCAGGAGAAATCATTCCGTTAAGCGATGTCCAGGATAAAACATTTGCAGATAAACTAATTGGAGACGGAGTAGCGATTATCCCAAGTGAAGGTAAGGTTTATGCACCATTTGATGGGAAAATTACAAATATTTTTCCGACTAAGCACGCAATTGGATTGAAGAGTGATGAGGGTGTTGAGTTACTAATTCATATCGGATTAGATACTGTTGAGCTAAAAGGTCAAGGTTTTATTAGTCATGTAGAAGAAGGAGACAGAGTTTTCAAAAATCAGTTGATTTTTGAAATGGACTTAAATTTAATCAAGAGTAAAGGCTACGAAACAGTTACACCAGTAATTGTAACGAATACCAACGATTTTCTAGATGTATTAGTGTTACCTAATAATCAGACAATCGAGCATTCTAAGGAATTACTGGTAATATTATAATGGAGGAAAGTTATGACCATTTTTCCAGATGATTTTCTTTGGGGTGGAGCTGTTGCAGCTAATCAAGTAGAGGGAGCATATAATGAAGATGGTAAGGGATTATCAGTTCAGGATGTGTTACCCAAGGGTGGATTAGGAGAAGCAACAGAAAATTCTACAGAAGATAACTTAAAATTGTTAGGTATTGATTTTTATCATAAATATAAGGAAGATATATCCTTGTTTTCTGAAATGGGCTTTAATGTTTTTCGTACTTCTATTGCATGGAGTAGAATTTTTCCAAAAGGAGATGAGGAAGAACCTAACGAAGCTGGTTTGAAATATTATGATGAATTGTTTGATGAGCTCCATGCTCACGGGATAGAACCACTTGTAACTCTTTCACACTATGAGACTCCATTATATTTAGCAAGAAAATATCATGGATGGGTTGATAGGAGAATGATTCATTTTTATGAAAAATTTGCTCGAACAGTTTTAGAAAGGTATAAAGATAAAGTTAAATATTGGCTTACATTTAACGAAGTAAACTCTGTTTTGGAATTACCATTTACTAGTGGAGGAATAGATATACCTAAGGAGAATCTTTCGAAACAAGAATTATATCAAGCTATACATCATGAATTAGTTGCCTCGAGTTTGGTTACAAAAATTGCTCGTGAGATTAATTCAGAGTTTAAGGTGGGATGTATGGTATTAGCTATGCCAGCTTATCCAATGACTCCAAATCCAAAAGATGTATGGGCGACTCATGAGTATGAGAATCTAAACTATCTATTTTCAGATGTGCATGTTAGAGGTTATTATCCGAATTATGCAAAAAGATATTTTAAGGAAAATGACATTAACATAGAGTTTGCAGCTGAAGATGCAGAGTTATTAAAAAATTATACTGTAGATTTTTTATCGTTTAGCTATTACATGAGTGTGACTCAATCTGCTCTTCCAACACAGTATAATTCAGGAGAAGGGAATATTATTGGTGGTTTAGTAAATCCTTATTTAGAGTCTTCAGAGTGGGGATGGCAAATTGATCCAATTGGACTACGTATAATTTTAAATAGATATTATGACCGTTATCAAATCCCATTATTTATAGTAGAAAATGGATTAGGTGCTAAAGATCAACTAATAAAAGATGAATTTAATAACTTAACCGTCCAAGATGATTATAGAATTCAGTATATGAAAGAACATTTATTGCAAGTAGCTGAAGCTCTACAGGATGGTGTTGAAATTATGGGCTATACGTCTTGGGGATGTATTGACTGTGTTTCTATGTCCACTGCACAATTTTCTAAAAGGTACGGTCTCATTTATGTTGATCGAAACGATGATGGAAGTGGTACATTAAATCGATATAAGAAAATGTCTTTTACTTGGTATAAAGAAGTGATTGAATCAAATGGAGAATCCTTATTCAAATAGTTTTTTATTGATGACTAGCTATTATCACGGTTAAGGCAACATCTCATTAAATATAAAATAAAGAGGTTTGGAAGACATCAAATTCTAAACCTCTTTATTTTATAGGGGGATTAATTAATTTAATTTTGTTACAGAAATTATAAATAGTTGATTTAGATAAGAATAAGCTAACAAACAGAAGTGAAATAGGTCTTGCAAGAATGGTAAAAATCTGATAAACTAAGTAGTAATTGAATAGAAATCTGCAAGACTAGTAACTCAAGGGAAGTATATCAGGGAGGAGAGCCGTGACTGCAAGCTCTCTATATGAAAGCTGGGTGAATTCACTTGCGCATGGATTTAGAAATGAAGGTCTGACTTGTCAGATAAAAACGGATGGTACCGCGTGTCAACGCTCCGAGTGGAGTTTTTGGCATGTGGTTTTCTTTTTATCTACGAGAGACTGATGGAGGAAATATGTCAACTATTGAAGAACAATTAAAAGCGCTTCGCGAAGAAACGCTGGCTAGCTTGAAGCAGATTACTGCTGGAAATGAAAAAGAGATGCAAGATTTGCGTGTCTCTGTCCTAGGGAAAAAGGGTTCGCTTACTGAAATCCTCAAAGGGATGAAAGATGTCTCTGCTGAGATGCGTCCAATCATTGGGAAACACGTCAATGAAGCTCGTGATGTCTTGACAGCAGCCTTTGAAGAAACAGCTAAGCTCTTGGAAGAAAAGAAAGTCGCGGCTCAACTGGCTAGCGAGAGTATCGATGTGACACTTCCAGGTCGTCCAGTTGCGACTGGTTACCGTCATGTCCTCACACAAACCAGTGAAGAAATCGAAGATATTTTCATCGGGATGGGTTACCAAGTCGTGGATGGTTTTGAAGTGGAGCAAGACTACTATAACTTTGAACGTATGAACCTTCCCAAAGATCACCCAGCTCGTGATATGCAGGATACTTTCTATATCACAGAAGAAATCTTACTCCGTACTCACACGTCTCCAGTTCAAGCGCGTGCTATGGATGCCCATGATTTCTCTAAAGGTCCTTTGAAAATGATCTCACCAGGGCGTGTGTTCCGTCGTGATACGGACGATGCGACCCACAGTCACCAGTTCCACCAAATTGAAGGCTTGGTTGTTGGGAAAAACATCTCTATGGCAGATCTTCAAGGAACCCTTCAGTTGATTGTGCAAAAAATGTTCGGTGAAGAGCGTCAAATTCGTTTGCGTCCATCTTATTTCCCATTCACAGAGCCATCTGTTGAGGTGGATGTTTCTTGCTTCAAGTGTGGTGGAGAAGGCTGTAACGTATGTAAGAAAACAGGTTGGATCGAAATTATGGGTGCCGGTATGGTTCACCCACGTGTCCTTGAAATGAGTGGTATCGATGCGACTGTATACTCTGGCTTTGCCTTTGGTCTTGGACAAGAGCGTGTAGCTATGCTCCGTTACGGAATCAACGATATCCGTGGATTCTACCAAGGAGATGTCCGCTTCTCAGAACAGTTTAAATAATGATTAGAAAAGTAGAAATGGCAGATGTTGAGGTGTTGGCTAAAATTGCCAAACAAACCTTTCGTGAAACATTTGCGCATGATAATACAGAAGAGCAGTTGCAGGAATACTTTGAAGAGGCTTATAGTCTGAGAGTTTTGTCAACTGAGTTGGAAAATCCAGAATCCGAAACCTATTTCATTATGCATGAAGAGGAGATAGCTGGTTTTCTCAAAGTCAACTGGGGAAGTACTCAGACTGAGAGAGAATTAGAGGATGCTTTTGAAATTCAACGTCTCTATGTGCTACAAAAATTTCAAGGATTTGGATTCGGTAAGCAACTGTTTGAATTTGCTCTTGAACTTGCTACAAAAAATAGTTTTTCCTGGGCTTGGTTAGGTGTTTGGGAGCATAATACAAAAGCTCAAGCGTTTTATAATCGATATGGTTTTGAAAAATTTAGCCAACATCATTTTATGGTTGGTCAAAAAGTAGATACAGATTGGTTACTGAAAAAGAAATTAAGGTAAGAAGATGATTCTTCTATTGAAATGATAGGAAAGGAAAAGAACCAGTGTGGCAATGGTCATTCTGGAGAACTAAATTATGCTTGTATCTTATAAATGGTTAAAAGAATTGGTGGACATTGATGTTCCATCACAAGAGTTGGCTGAAAAAATGTCAACTACAGGGATCGAGGTCGAAGGTGTCGAATCACCGGCTGCTGGTCTCTCAAAAATTGTCGTCGGTGAGGTCTTGTCTTGCGAAGATGTGCCAGAAACTCACCTCCATGTTTGTCAGGTTAACGTTGGCGAAGAAGAAGCCCGTCAAATCGTCTGTGGTGCACCGAATGTGCGTGATGGCATCAAGGTTATGGTGGCTCTTCCAGGAGCTCGCATCGCTGACAACTACAAAATCAAAAAAGGGAAAATCCGCGGTCTTGAGTCACTTGGGATGATTTGTTCACTTGGTGAATTGGGAATTTCTGACTCAGTTGTGCCTAAGGAATTCGCAGATGGTATCCAAATCTTGCCAGAAAATGCCGTTCCAGGTGAGGAAGTCTTCTCATATCTAGACTTGGATGATGAAATCATCGAACTTTCTATCACACCTAACCGTGCAGATGCCCTTTCTATGCGTGGAGTGGCTCACGAAGTGGCAGCCATCTATGACAAGGCAGTCAACTTTAAAGAATTTACTCTTTCAGAAACTGACCAAGCTGCAGCAGATGCTCTTTCTGTGGGCATTGAGACAGACAAGGCGCCTTACTATGCAGCTCGTATCTTGGACAATGTGACTATCGCACCAAGTCCACAATGGTTGCAAAATCTTCTTATGAATGAAGGTATCCGTCCTATTAACAACGTGGTGGACGTGACAAACTACATCCTGCTCTACTTTGGTCAACCAATGCATGCCTTTGACTTGGATACCTTTGAAGGGACTGACATCCGTGTGCGTGAAGCGTGTGCTGGTGAAAAATTGGTGACCTTGGATGGTGAAGAACGTGACTTGGAAACAAATGACCTAGTCATCACTGTCGCAGACAAGCCAGTAGCCCTTGCAGGTGTCATGGGCGGTCAAGCAACAGAAATCTCTGAGAAATCTAGTCGTGTCGTCCTTGAAGCTGCTGTTTTCAATGGCAAATCAATTCGTAAGACTAGTGGTCGTCTCAACCTTCGTTCTGAGTCATCTTCTCGCTTTGAAAAAGGTATCAATGTGGCAACTGTTAACGAAGCCCTTGATGCGGCAGCTAGCATGATTGCAGAGCTTGCAGGTGCGACGGTACGTAAGGGCATCGTTTCAGCGGGTGAACTTGATACCTCTGATGTGGAAGTTTCTTCAACCCTTGCAGACGTTAATCGTGTCCTTGGTACGGAGCTTTCATACGCTGATGTAGAAGACGTCTTCCGTCGTCTTGGCTTTGGTCTTTCTGGCAATGCAGACAGCTTTACAGTCAGCGTCCCACGTCGTCGCTGGGATATCACTATCGAGGCAGACCTCTTTGAAGAAATCGCTCGTATCTATGGTTATGACCGCTTGCCAACCAGCCTTCCAAAAGACGATGGGACAGCTGGTGAATTGACAGCTACACAAAAACTTCGCCGTCAAGTTCGTACGATTGCTGAAGGAGCAGGTTTGACAGAAATCATCACCTACGCTCTGACAACTCCTGAAAAAGCAGTTGAGTTCACAGCTCAACCAAGTAACCTTACTGAACTTATGTGGCCAATGACAGTGGACCGTTCTGTCCTCCGTCAAAATATGATTTCAGGTATCCTAGATACAGTTGCTTACAACGTGGCTCGTAAGAACAAAAACTTGGCCCTTTACGAGATTGGAAAAGTCTTTGAACAAACTGGCAATCCAAAAGAAGAACTTCCAAATGAGATCAACAGTTTTGCCTTTGCCTTGACAGGCTTGGTTGCAGAAAAAGATTTCCAAACAGCAGCAGTTCCAGTTGATTTCTTCTATGCTAAGGGAATCCTTGAGGCCCTCTTTGCTCGTTTGGAACTAGAAGTGACCTATACAGCTACAGCTGAGATTGCTAGCCTTCACCCAGGTCGTACAGCAGTCATTTCACTCGGTGACCAAGTTCTTGGTTTCCTTGGCCAAGTGCATCCAGTCACTGCTAAGGCCTACGATATTCCAGAAACGTATGTAGCGGAACTTAACCTTTCAGCCGTCGAAGCTGCGCTTCAGCCAGCAGCTCCATTTGTGGAAATCACCAAATTCCCAGCAGTTAGTCGTGACGTTGCCCTCCTTCTCAAGGAAGAAGTGACTCACCAAGAAGTTGTGGACGCTATCCAAGCTGCCGGTGTGAAACGTTTGACAGATATCAAACTCTTTGACGTCTTCTCAGGTGAAAAACTGGGACTTGGTATGAAGTCAATGGCTTATAGCTTGACCTTCCAAAATCCAGAAGACAGCTTAACGGACGAAGAAGTCGCACGCTACATGGAAAAAATCCAAGCTTCTCTCGAAGAAAAAGTCAATGCAGAAGTGCGTTAAACGATAGTATGATACAAATTCCCCCTCTAGTTTATGAACACTAGAGGGGTGATTTTATATAATACTCAATGAAAATCAAAAAGCAAACTAGGAAGCTAGCCGTAGGTTGCTCAAAACACTGTTTTGAGGTTGTAGATAAGACTGACGAAGTCAGTAACCATATGTCTAAGGCAAGGCGATGCTGACGTGGTTTGAAGAGATTGTCGAAGAGTATAAAATAATTAAAATGTGATTTCTGTAAAAATACATCTATGATCAGAGTTTTGAAAACTTACAATGTCTAAATCTTTAACATAGTAGTGGTTTTTAGGCAATAAGATATGATCTATTGTTGCATTAAAAAGTTTGGGACTTTGACTATTCCAAGTTCCTCTTTCAAAAGGTGGAAGTACATTTAATGCGTCCCTATGAGAGCTTATTTTTGCAAGTGCTCCATGACGCATAGTTACATTAAAATCACCTGCAATAATAGCCTTTGGATATTTTGAAGCCAGTTGATTATGAATGATGTTTAAGTCTTGCTTCCAGATTTCCATTAAACCTGGCAGAGGAGGAGCAGTATGCAAAGCAATGATATCTGGTATATTTTGTTTTCTCGAATGTAATACAATTGTCCCGAACCGTGTTGTATGGAAAGTTTCAGCTTCTGTATAGAAATCGTAATTTTTCTTGACAATCACAGTCACAGGAGCTATTCCACTGTCAGTAGGTGGAGAAGTAAAAATATCATAGTTGGCCATAGAAAGTCCAACTTGATGAAACAATAGTTTGATTCTCTGGTTTTCTTGCTCACCTCTGATATTGGTAGCTAGTTCAGGGAATATAGCCATATCGGCATCAAAATGGCTAAAAATTCGCTCAATATGTTGTGCTTCTATTTGATTAGCGACGTTCCAAGTTACTAATTTTAAGGTTTTAGTCTTATTTGATGTGGAAGAAAGGGTTTTATCTGTTCCGAATAATAGTAATATGAGCGATAATAAGAGCAAAATGCCAGAGTAAAACCGTATTTGTTTATTTTTCTTGTAAAAAGATAGGGAAAAAAATACGAAACTTAAAATAGAAGCCATAGTTGCAGTAGCTAAGGGAAAGGCATAAATCTGTGCCAAGATAGGTCTGGTAGATAGCCAAATATTAAGATCAGAAGATGGAAAAAAAGAATAAGCTATGATAGGTATAGCGAAGAGAATGACAGAAAAGGCAGAGAGAAATAGTTTAATCATTGTATGAGTACCTCAATTTGCAATGGTTGCTCGGAGCTAATGTTACTTTGTGACTTTACTTGATTGATATTCTTTTTCTTGTCTTCCTCATAGATTAAGTACAACCCAAGTAAAAAAAGTCCAATTTAAGATTGAAATGATTAAAAGGCACAGAAATGCAAGACAATTATACTACAAAAGGCAAACATTTGACAATCGATAGCCGTCGCTTAATCGAACGATGGAAAAAAGAAGGGAAATCAAATAGAGAAATTACCTCCCTACTTGGAAAAGCTCCTCAAACTATCCATACTGAAATCAAGTGTGGGACAGTCCGAAAATGTCTTGGAAAAGGGCGCTTCAAAGAGGTTTATTCTGCCGACTATGCTCAACAGTCTTATGAAAATAATCGCAAGCACTCGGTCAAGAAATCAAGCTTGACTAAGAAACTAAAGGAAAAGATTCTCCACTATCATAACCAAAAATTTTCGCCTGAAATGAGGTGATGGCTAAAGGGGTTAACGTGGGGATTTCAACCATTTACTATTGGATTCATCATGGAAAATTGGGGTTAAGCAAACAGGATCTGCTTTATCCTAGAAAAGGAAAAGCGCTTAAGAAACAAGCTAGCACCAATTTTAAACCCGCTGGTCAATCCATCGAATCATAATTCGATCATTTTTTCAAAAAATACGTAGACGTAAAAGAAAGAGGGCTAAGTGATGGAGAATAGTGCTATTGAGAGTAATTGGAAGGATGTCCGATCTGAACTTTTTACCAAGGAGGAAATCCTTGAAAGTGATATGCGAGTGGCTATCATGAGTGAGTTGATAGAAGCTAGACACGAGCAAGGTATCAGTCAGAAAAAGCTAGAAGAACTTAGTGGAGTAAGCCAGCCTGTCATAGCTAGAATGGAAACAGGAAAGACTAGTCCTCAGTTGGATACAGTATTGAAAGTTTTAGCCAGTTTAGGAAAGACACTAGCAGTCGTCCCCCTCGAACAGAGAAAGAGTTGATAGGAAGAAGTTGGAAAACTTTAACAAATTTAACAGTTATAGTGCCTCAAGTGTATAATATAGAAAAATTAACCTATAGTCTTTTCTAATAACAAGTCATAGTCACTTATAAGAATTACTAATAACGCGTTTGAGCATTCTAACAAAAATACAGCTAAAAACAAGCTACACAAAGGATTTGAGGCATTTGTTTCAAGTCTTTTTCTTTTGTTTAAAACAGAGATATAGTTTCAAACTATATCAAAGCCTAATTTTTTACAATTATACAGATGATTTCTTTTCTGTTAAGATAGTTTCAACAACAAATTTTGGAGGACACATCATGTCAACTACAATCATCGGTTTCCCTCGTTTGGGCGAATTCCGCGAATTAAAATTTACAACTGAAAAATACTTTAGAAAAGAAATCTCAGAAGAAGAACTCTTGGCAGCAGCAAAAGATTTGCGTGCTAAACACTGGAACATTGTCAAAGAAAAAGGCATCACTGAAATTCCATCAAATGACTTTTCTCACTATGACAACTTCCTAGATGCAGCTTTCCTTTTCAACGTGGTACCTGCTTCAGTTCAAAACTTGGACTTGTCTGACCTTGAGCGCTACTTCGCTTTGGGTCGTGGTTACCAAGGAGAAAAAGGGGACGTTCGCGCCCTTCCAATGAAGAAATGGTTCAACACCAACTACCATTACATCGTTCCTAAATTTGAAAAAGACACTCAAGTAAAATTGGCAGGTCACAAGATTTTCGATGAATTCCAAGAAGCAAAAGAACTTGGATTGAACACTCGTCCTGTCCTTGTAGGTCCATTCACTTTCCTTCAATTGTCAGACTTTGAAGAAGGTGTGAAAGCAGAAGATTTCGTAGACAGTCTAGTGGCTGCTTACCAAGAAGTTTTTGCTAAATTGGCTGAACTTGGTGCGACTCGTATCCAATTGGATGAAGCTGCTCTTGTAAAAGATTTGACAGCTGAAGAAAAAGCTCTCTTCTTGAACCTCTACAACAAACTCTTGGCTGACAAAAAAGGTCTTGAAGTCTTGCTTCAAACTTACTTCGGAGATGTTCGTGACGTTTACGCTGACCTTGTGAACTTGCCAGTAGATGCTATCGGTCTTGATTTCGTTGAAGGTAAGAAAACTCTTGAATTGGTTAAAGGTGGTTTCCCAGCTGATAAGACTCTTTATGCAGGTATTGTCAATGGTAAAAACATCTGGCGTAACAACTACGAAAAGAGCTTGTCTGTTCTTGAGCAAATTCCAGCTGAAAACATTGTCTTGACAAGCTCATGCTCACTTCTTCATGTGCCATTTACAACAGCTAATGAAGAATTTGAACCAGCAATCTTGAACCACTTTGCCTTTGCAGTTGAAAAATTGGATGAGATTCGTGATTTGGATGCTATCCGCAATGGTCAAGGTGAAGAAGCACTTGCAGCTAACAAAGAACTCTTTGCGACTGAGCGTGTGGGTGAAAATGCTGAACTTCGTGCGCGTATCGCTGGCTTGTCAGACGCAGACTACACTCGTTTGCCAGCCTTTGCAGAACGTGAAGCTATTCAAGAAGAAGCTTTCAAACTTCCAGCTCTTCCAACAACAACTATCGGTTCATTCCCTCAAACTAAAGAAGTTCGTGCGAAGCGTTTGGCTTACCGTAAAAGTGAATTGTCTCAAGAAGAGTACGACGCTTTCCTTGCTGAAACGATCGATGAATGGATCAAATGGCAAGAAGATATCGACTTTGATGTCCTTGTTCACGGTGAATTTGAGCGTAACGACATGGTTGAGTACTTCGGTCAAAACTTGTCAGGTTACCTCTTCTCTAAAAATGGTTGGGTACAGTCATACGGTATGCGTGGGGTGAAACCACCAATCATTTGGGGTGATGTTACTCGTCTTAACCCTATCACTGTTAAATGGTCTAGCTATGCACAAAGCCGTACAAACAAACCTGTTAAAGGTATGTTGACTGGACCCGTTACCATCCTCAACTGGTCATTCCCACGTGAAGACATCTCTATCAAGGATTCTACTCTTCAAATCGCTCTTGCTATCAAGGATGAAGTGCTTGACCTTGAAGCTGCTGGTGTGAAAATCATCCAAATCGATGAGGCTGCTCTTCGTGAAAAATTACCACTCCGTCGTAGCGACTGGTATGAAGACTACCTTGACTGGGCAATTCCTGCCTTCCGCTTGGTACACTCAACAGTAGCGCCAGATACTCAAATCCACACTCACATGTGTTACTCAGAATTTACAGATATCATCCCAGCTATCGACAACATGGATGCAGATGTTATTTCCTTTGAAGCTAGCCGTTCAAACCTTGAAATCTTGGACGAACTCAAAGCGAAAAACTTCCAAACAGAAGTAGGACCTGGGGTTTACGATATCCACTCACCTCGTGTGCCAAATGAAGGCGAAATCGACCACACAATCGAAGCTATCCTTGCTAAAGTGCCAAGCAAGAAAGTTTGGATCAACCCTGACTGTGGTTTGAAAACACGTGGTATTCCAGAAACAAAAGAAAGCTTGATCCGCCTTGTTGAAGCAGCTAAAGCTGCGCGTGAGAAATTGTAAGATTAGATTTCTCTCCATACAATGGTTGTTCAAAAAGAAATCAACTAGAAAAGGTTATTACATATGTCACGCCAAACACCGTCACTCTCATTTGAAGTGTTCCCTCCCAACCCAGCCGTGGGTAATGATAACATTATTTCTGCTCTTCAAGATATGCAGGAGTTGGCCCCTCACTTTATCAGTGTAACTGCCAGCAATAATAAATTTAATATCAAGGAAACGACGGTTCGTTTGGCTGATTTTATCCAAAATGACTTGGCGATTCCGACCATTGCCCACTTGCCAGCTATCTATTTGACTAAGGACAAGGTTGCTGAAACTATTGCAGACTTGGACAAGGTTGGGGTGCAGAAAATCTTGGCTCTTCGTGGGGATATTATTCCAGATGTGGAACCACAAAAGGATTTCCGCTACGCAACTGACTTGATCAAGTTCATCAAGGAACAAGCCCCTCACTTTGATATTGTTGGTGCTTGTTATCCAGAAGGTCATCCAGATTCACCAAATCAGATTTCAGATATTCAAAATCTTAAGAAGAAAGTAGATGCAGGTTGTTCGAGCCTCGTAACTCAGCTTTTCTTTGACAATGAGCGCTTCTATGATTTCCAAGACAAGTGCATCTTGGCTGGGATTGATGTTCCTATTCATGCAGGGATTATGCCAATTCTGAATCGAAATCAGGCTCTCCGCCTCTTGAAGACTTGTGAGAATATCCACCTTCCACGCAAATTTAAAGCCATCTTAGACAAGTATGAGCATGACCCTGAGTCGCTCAGAGCAGCAGGACTTGCCTATGCAGTGGACCAAATCGTGGACTTGGTAACTCAGGATGTTGCAGGTGTGCATCTCTACACTATGAACAATGCTGAAACAGCAAAATACATCCACCAAGCAACCCATGCCTTGTTTAATCATCAGTCTCTCGGATAATAAAAAGCAAACCATTCTTCTCAGGTGAGGGGAATGGTTCCTTTTTAATGGTAAAGACCGCACTTTTTAAGAAAAATATGATAAAATAGACTCTGTACGTACTTGATACAAAGATGAGGGTATTTAGGTTGTAGAAGTTTGTTTAAAGTTGATTATTTTTTAAGCAAAATCTGATAATGTGTGTCTCAAAAAACACGAACAGAGTGAGTATTTAAAAGATATTTCACGCTATCGTGTTATCTTAGATGACAACAATATTATTATCTAAGACGGGATTTTTGAGAGTAAAATAGTTCGGGAAACTATTTTAGCCTGAGCATAGAAATGAAAAGGCGAAGTAATTAAAAATTACCATTGAAATGCCATTGGATTTCTAAAATCATCCACTGGATAATTTTACCTCCCGTCCGCACTATTTCAGGGAAATATCAAAAAGATACTTAATTGAATTTTGGTATCATTTCTTAGGAAAAAAGATAAGCTTCCTAGCACTCGTCGAGTGCGGCGTCACTTTCCTATTTTTCTACAGAAATATTCGGCAAGCCGAACCGTCCAAAATATCTTGTGTAATTGAACCCAGCCGAAAAGCTGTGTAAAAAAGATAAACTGTTTTGTCTTCATCGAAGACTTCGTCAGTTTCCTATTTTTACTTTGCTTTTGACGTCCTTGGTATCTTGATCTTTGTAGGCAAGGCGTATAATTTTATCAATCCAAAGGGGATTAAAATGACAAAACAAGTGTTTCAAACGACTTTTGCGGGTCGTGAGTTAATTGTAGAGACTGGTCAGGTTGCTAAGCAAGCAAATGGCTCTGTTGTCGTGCGTTACGGTGAGTCAACTGTCTTGACTGCGGCCGTGATGTCTAAGAAAATGGCAACTGGGGATTTCTTCCCTCTTCAAGTCAACTACGAAGAAAAAATGTATGCAGCTGGGAAGTTTCCGGGTGGCTTTATGAAACGTGAAGGACGTCCTTCAACGGATGCGACTTTGACAGCACGTTTGATTGACCGTCCAATCCGTCCTATGTTTGCGGAAGGTTTCCGTAATGAAGTACAGGTGATTAACACCGTGCTTTCTTATGATGAAAATGCTTCTGCACCAATGGCAGCTATGTTTGGTTCATCCTTGGCACTTTCTATCTCGGATATTCCATTTGATGGATCAATCGCTGGGGTACAGGTGGGCTATGTAGATGGTCAAATCATCATCAACCCAAGCCAAGAACAAGCAGAGCAATCTCTCCTTGAATTGACAGTTGCTGGTACCAAGCACGCCATCAACATGGTAGAGTCTGGTGCTAAAGAATTGTCAGAAGAAATCATGCTGGAAGCACTCCTTAAAGGGCACGAAGCGGTCAAAGAATTGATTGCTTTCCAAGAAGAAATCGTTGCTGCTGTCGGTAAGGAAAAAGCAGAAGTAGAATTGCTTCATGTGGACGCTGAATTACAGACTGAAATTATCGCAGCCTACAACAGCGACCTCCAAAAAGCGGTTCAAGTAGAAGAAAAATTGGCTCGTGAAGCTGCAACTCAAGCAGTCAAAGACCAAGTAATTGCTGTTTACGAAGAAAAATATGCAGACCACGAAGAATTTGACCGCATTATGCGTGATGTGGCTGAAATCTTGGAACAAATGGAACACGCTGAAGTGCGCCGTTTGATCACAGAAGACAAGGTACGTCCTGACGGTCGTAAGGTTGATGAAATCCGTCCTTTGGATGCGGTTGTTGACTTCCTTCCTCGTGTACATGGTTCAGGTCTCTTTACTCGTGGGCAAACTCAGGCTCTTTCTATCTTGACCTTGGCTCCGATGGGAGAAACTCAAATCATTGATGGTTTGGATCCAGAGTACAAGAAACGCTTTATGCACCACTATAACTTCCCTCAATACTCTGTAGGGGAAACTGGACGCTACGGTGCGCCAGGTCGTCGTGAAATTGGTCACGGTGCTCTCGGTGAGCGTGCCCTTGCTCAAGTTTTGCCAAGCTTGGAGGAATTCCCATACGCTATCCGTCTGGTAGCAGAAGTCTTGGAATCAAATGGTTCTTCATCTCAAGCTTCTATCTGTGCAGGAACGCTTGCCCTTATGGCTGGTGGTGTGCCAATCAAGGCGCCAGTAGCTGGTATTGCTATGGGACTTATCTCAGATGGAAACAACTACACAGTCTTGACAGATATCCAAGGTTTGGAAGACCACTTTGGAGACATGGACTTCAAGGTTGCAGGTACTCGTGATGGGATTACAGCCCTTCAAATGGATATCAAAATTCAAGGGATTACTGCAGAAATCCTGACTGAGGCTCTTGCCCAAGCCAAGAAAGCCCGTTTTGAAATTCTTGATGTGATTGAAGCAACCATTCCAGAAGTTCGTCCAGAATTGGCTCCAACTGCTCCGAAAATTGATACCATCAAGATTGATGTGGACAAGATTAAGATTGTCATTGGTAAGGGTGGAGAAACCATCGACAAGATTATCGCTGAAACAGGCGTTAAGATTGATATCGACGAAGAAGGAAATGTATCTATCTACTCTAGCGACCAAGATGCCATCAATCGTGCTAAAGAAATTATTGCTGGTTTGGTTCGTGAAGCCAAAGTGGATGAAGTTTACCGTGCTAAAGTCGTTCGTATCGAGAAATTTGGTGCTTTTGTTAACCTCTTTGACAAGACAGATGCCCTTGTTCATATCTCTGAGATGGCTTGGACGCGTACCAATAATGTCGAAGACTTGGTAGCAATCGGGGATGAAGTTGATGTTAAGGTTATCAAGATTGATGAAAAAGGACGTGTGGATGCTTCTATGAAAGCTCTTCTACCTCGTCCTCCAAAACCTGAACGTGATGAAAAAGGTGAAAAGTCTGAGAGACCTCACCGCCCACGTCATCACAAGGACCACAAACCTAAGAAAGAATTTACAGAAACACCAAAAGATTCAGAATAAGAAAAGGAGAAATGTATGGGATGGTGGCGCGAAACCATTGATATCGTAAAAGAAAATGATCCAGCGGCCCGCACCACTTTGGAGGTTTTGCTGACTTATCCAGGTGTCAAGGCCTTGGCGGCCCACCGTCTCTCGCATTTTTTCTGGAAGCATGGCTTCAAACTCTTGGCTCGTATGCATAGTCAGTTTTGGCGCTTTTGGACTCAGATTGAGATTCATCCAGGTGCTCAAATCGACTCTGGAGTCTTTATCGACCACGGTTCTGGCTTGGTGATTGGGGAGACGGCTATCGTTGAGACGGGAGTTCTCCTCTATCATGGGGTGACTCTTGGGGGAACAGGGAAAGACTGTGGCAAACGCCATCCGACTGTGCGTAAAGGAGCTCTCATATCAGCCCATGCCCAAGTTATTGGTCCTGTAGAAATTGGTGCAAATGCCAAGGTCGGTGCTGCAGCAGTTGTCGTAGCAGATGTACCTAGTGATGTGACGGTTGTCGGTATTCCGGCCAAGATTGTCCGTGTGCATGGTAAAAAGGATGAGCCGGTCATTCACGAAGTAGAGGAAAAACGAGAGTACTATGTCAATAAACTCGAGCAGGCTAAAGATGCCAGTCACAGATCGTCTGGTTTGTAGAGGGTACCTATATGATTCAAGCAAGAAACAAGTTAAGCCAAGAGGAGCTATCTGAGGCGAAAAAACTAATTAACTGTTGCCAAAACTATGACGGAACTTATCGTGATCCCTATCTTTCTAACATGCTTAATTTTGACCCAACCATGCCCGCCTTTTTCCTTTATTATGAAAAAGGCGAACTTGTTGGTCTCTTAACTGTCTATGCAGATGACCAAGATGTGGAAGTGACGATACTGGTTCATCCAAATCATCGCCGTCAGGGAATTGCACGTGCATTGTTTACTAGTTTTGAGAAAGAAACAGCTTCTTTTCCTATTCATTCAGTCACTTTTCAGACAGAACGTATTTTTCTAGAACGTCATCCTGATTTTGTCAGCAACTGGGGATTGGTCGAAGACGAGGATACAGAAACCTGGTTAGGTAAGGATAGAAGACCTTATCCGTTAGAAAAGCTTTCCAATCTTGAAGTTTTGTTAGCAGATAGTTCGTATCAGGCTCAAATTAGTCAATTAAAATTTCAGGCATTCTCAGAGGAACATGAATCTAGAGAAGTTGTGGATAGATATGTTGCTGAGGCTCTGAAAGATCCAGAAAGCCGCTTGTATATTTTATTAAAAGACGGTCAGGTTATTGGGACTTGCACGGTAGATTTATCGAGCGATACGAATTACTTCTACGGTTTAGCAATATCGGAACCTGAACGTGGGAAAGGCTATGGAAGTTACTTAGCAAAATACCTTGTCAACCAACTAATTGAGCAAAATGATAAGGAATTTCAGATTGCAGTGGAAGATAGCAATGTAGGTGCCAAGCGCTTGTATGAAAAAATTGGCTTTGTCAAACAGACTCAGGTGGTTTATCTGAATGAGAAAGGAGCAAGGGATTCCGAAGTGTAGAGACATTCGGACTGATATTCAATTGAACTCTTAGTGATGAAACTAACAGTTCTCGGATTTCAGCTTTCCTGATTATGATTTATGATTAAAATTTACGACACCATGACTCGTGATTTGCGAGAATTTGTCCCGATTGAGGACGGCAAGGTAAAGATGTATGTTTGTGGGCCAACCGTGTATAACTATATCCACGTGGGGAATGCCCGTTCAACGGTGGCTTTTGATACCATTCGTCGTTATTTCGAATACCGTGGCTACGAGGTTGCCTATATTTCCAATTTTACAGATGTAGATGATAAGATTATCAACCGTGCCAAGGAAGAAGGCATTACGCCTCAGGAGGTTGCGGACAAGTACATCGCTGCCTTTCGTGAGGATGTGACGGCTTTGGGTGTCAAGCCTGCGACCCGCCATCCGCGTGTGGTGGAGTTTATGGATGACATTATCCGCTTTGTGGAAGACTTGATTGAAAAAGACTTTGCCTACGAGAGTCAAGGTGATGTTTACTTCCGTGTGGAAAAATCCCACAACTATGCCAAGTTGGCCAATAAAACCTTGGAAGATTTGGAGCTAGGTGCTTCAGGTCGTACCGATGAAGAAACGGCTCGTAAGGAAAATCCTGTAGACTTTGCCCTCTGGAAAGCTGCCAAACAAGGCGAGATTTCTTGGGACAGTCCTTGGGGACCTGGTCGTCCGGGCTGGCACATCGAGTGTTCAGTCATGTCGACAGAGATTTTGGGCGATACTATTGATATCCACGGTGGTGGAGCCGATCTCGAGTTTCCTCATCACACCAACGAAATTGCCCAGTCAGAAGCCAAAACAGGTAAGACCTTTGCCAACTACTGGATGCACAATGGCTTTGTCAATATCGACAATGTCAAGATGTCCAAGTCCTTGGGCAACTTTATTACAGTGCACGATGCCCTTAAAACTCTTGATGGGCAGGTGCTTCGTTTCTTCTTTTCGACTCAACATTATCGCAAGCCTATCAACTTTACAGAAAAGGCAGTGCGTGATGCAGAGACTAATCTCAAGTATCTAAAGAACACTTACGAGCAACCATTTACAGGAAACGTGGATACCCAAGAGTTACAAGCTTTTAAAGACAAGTTTGTAGCAGCTATGGATGAGGATTTCAACTCTGCCAACGGTATTACAGTAGTCTTTGAAATGGCCAAGTGGATTAACTCTGGCAATTATGATGCAAGTGTTAAGCAAGCTCTTGCGGATATGTTAGAAGTCTTTGGAATTGTCTTTGCTGAGGAAGTTTTGGATGCAGAGATTGAAGACTTGATCCAAAAACGCCAAGAAGCGCGTGCCAATCGTGACTTTGCTACAGCGGACCAGATCCGTGACCAATTGGCTGCTCAAGGGATTAAGCTCCTTGACACCAAAGATGGAGTGAGGTGGACACGTGATTGATGTCAATCTCATTAACGGGATTGTGTTAGCTTTTGAGGGGGACGCAGTGTATTCCATGTATATTCGTCGTCACCTCATCCTCAAAGGTATGACCAAGCCCAATAAACTCCATCAAGAAGCGACCAAGTATGTGTCGGCCAAAGCTCAGGCCAGCCTGATTTCTCTTATGTTGGAGGAACAAGTCCTAACGGAAAAAGAAGAAGAAATCTACAAACGTGGTCGCAATACCAACAGCCACACTAAGGCTAAAAATGCTGATGTGGTGACTTACCGTATGTCCACAGGTTTTGAAGCCGTCATGGGCTATCTCCATATGACTGAAAATCTGGAACGTCTTGAGAGCTTGATTTCTTGGTGCATCCAAAAAGTGGAGGACTAGGATATGATGGCAAAAGAACTACAAGACTGGTTTCCTGAGGCTCAGATTTCAGACCAGCCAGTAGAGAAAGAGGGTTATCTCACGCTCCCTTTAGCTTCTCAGCAGTGGATTTTGCTGGAGAAATCTGGTCTCAGTGAGCGTGAAAAGCAGTTGGTTGCCCTCTTGACCCAGCAGGAGCAGGCTCGTTCGCTCAATCCTTGGTATTCCTATCTGATTGAGGGCAAGGGGCAGGCACCGCAATCTTTTAAAAAAATTCAGTTGGTTTATTGTCATCTTTCCTATTTTCAGCAGGAAAATCTATCCACTTGGCTAGATATGATGCGGACCCTTTTTCCTAACTGTCAGACGGTGCTTCAGGTTGGGGCTCAGGACTATGTTTTCGTACTTCAACAAGACAAATACACTTCTGTACGAGCTATTTTAAGTGATACGATTGAAGCGGTTGAGTATGACTTTGGACTGCGTCTCTCTATCATGTTAGGCCAGGTTTGGTCTCAGACGGGACATCAAGCCCTATCAGACTTGATTAAAGCAGAGCGAGATTTGTTTAAGACTTGGTGGCGTCAGGGTCACCAAGGTGTTCATACTTTTTCTCAGCTCTATCTTTGGAGTGTGGGAGAAAGACTCGTGGACCTGAGAGTCATTAAAGAATGCCTACGCCAGATGATTTTGGATCAAGATCAGATTCAGGAAATCATTCTCTCTCTTTGGGAAAATAGTGCTGTTCTCACTAAAACAGCCCAGCAACTCTATCTGCACCGCAATTCTCTCCAATATAAGATTGATAAATGGGAAGAATTGACAGGGCTACAGTTGAAGGAATTGACTGACCTGACCCTGTGTTATCAATTGATTTTAGGTTCTTTGTCAACTATAGTTGGTTTGTAAAGAAGTTAATATTTGGAGAAGAGGATTACCATCTTCTCCATTTTTATGTGCAGAGTTATAGTGGATTGAGGCTGGGAAAGTACACTGTGACTGCTAAAACATTCCTAGAAGTTGCTTTGATTTTCCTAAGCGATTTATTCAAATTTTATGTTATTTCACTATAGTTGTTTGATTTTTGTTTAGCATTAGAAGATTGAAAATCAATGAATAAATCTACCAGCAGATGACTCAAAACGTCCTTTTGAAGCTGTAGGTAAGGCAAAGTTGACGTAGTTTGAAGAGGTTTTCGCATAGTAGGAACATCCAATTTTGCTGTGTTTACTTATGGAGTTTTTCCTAGTGATACTTATATTTAGACACAAAACTATAGCTTGAGAGCTAGTCATTTTCAGATAAGATTTAACTCTTCTTAATACTGGGTTTTGTTTGCTTTTCAGAGTCCTTTTCTACTAGAAACTGGGATGTATCCTATTTATAGGAGTAATCGCTAGAAATATGGTAGAATCAAAAAAAGAATCAGCTACTTTTTTATGTAAATTTCAACCTGTGAAGTCTAAAAATTTTTAACTTTCTCCTTTCTTTTCCGAATAAATAGATAGTAGCAGTGAATCTAGTAAACCTAGATTAAAAAATGTGCTATAATAGAAGGAGGAAAAGGATGATTCTAAGACATCCGGGCATCAGCCCAACCAATGATTTGGTTGCTAAGAAAATTTTTAGCAATCCAGAAATCACTTGTCAATTTATTCGCGATATGCTGGACTTGCCAGCAAAAAATGTGACGATTTTGGAGGGAAGCAATATTCATGTCTTGCCTTCCATGCCTTACTCAGCGCAGGATTTTTATACCAGTATAGACGTCTTGGCGGAGTTGGATAATGGAACCCAAGTAATCATTGAAATTCAGGTACATCATCAGAATTTTTTCATCAATCGCCTGTGGGCTTACCTTTGCAGTCAGGTCAATCAAAACCTAGAAAAAATTCGTCAACGAGAAGGTGATACTCATCAGAGCTATAAACACATCGCACCAGTATATGCTATCGCAATTGTGGACAGCAATTATTTCTCAGATGACTTGGCTTTTCATAGCTTTAGCATGCGAGAGGACACGACAGGTGAAGCCTTAACCATCACAAATAACGGACAAGAAAACCATCTGGTTAAGATGGCGTTCTTGGAATTAAAAAAATATAGAGAAACCAGCAAGGATAGCGTTCGCAAGCCGTGGTTGGAGTTTTTCGGGAACAAACCCTTTACCCAGCGCCCCGAGCGAGCCATCAGCCAAGCAGACCAACTGCTGGACTACAAGAGCTGGTCCGAGGAGGACAGGAAAATGTTTAGTCAACTACGTATGCGCGAAGAACAAGCCTTGTTAGCACAGGACTATGCCTTGGAACAAGCTGAAGAAAAAGGTTTAGAGCGAGGTCTTGAACGTGGTCGTGCTGAAGGTTTAGAGCGAGGTCTTGAACGTGGTCGAGCTGAGGGGATTGAACAAGGCATCGAAAAAGGTTTAGAACAAGGACTTGAACGTGGGAAAGTTGAAGGAAGTTTGTCCATGCTACTAAATCTAGTCCGTCAAGGTATTCTAACTTCCGAGATTGCCAGTAAGCAGTTGGGTATGACTGTCGCTGAATTTGAGTCACTATTGAAAGATCATCATAAATAAGATCTAATAAATATAGAGAAACCAGCAAAGACGAGGTTCGCAAGCCGTGGTTGGAGTTTTTCGGGAATAAACCCTTTACCCAGCACCCCGAGCGAGCCATCAGCCAGGCAGACCAACTGCTGGACTACAAGAGCTGGTCCGAGGAGGACAGGAGAATGTTTAGTCAACTACGTATGCGTGAAGAACAGGCATTGCTGGCACAGGACTATGCTTTGGAGCAAGCTGAGGAAAAAGGTTTAGAGAGAGGTCTTGAACGTGGTCGTGCAGAGGGTTTAGAGCGTGGTCGAGCTGAGGGGATTGAACAAGGTATCGAAAAAGGTTTAGAACAAGGACTTGAACGTGGGAAACTCTTTGCCTTCCTGGATATGGTCCGCCAAGGTCTCTTGCCTTCTGAAGTTGCCAGTAAGCAGTTGGGAATGACCGTGGCTGAGTTTGAGGCGCTTTTGTAAGTTAGGGGATGTATCTAGCTTTTCTCTTAAAATATTATCAGAGTGCTAGGAAACTTACATCGTATTTCACTATTTTCAGCAGAATGCTTCTGTTGATTTTATATAGAAAAAATGTCAGATTTTATCTTTCTATAGATAGGGTCTGTTTTTTATTTATATTAAATTTAAAATATTATCCATAATAAGATTGATAGATAAGGGTGTGCATATATATACAATCACGAGAAAATACTGTTATATCGGCTTTTTTGCTACTTTTTTAATCTTATCTTCATCTAGGTTTATACTTGATTTCTTTCCGTAAAAGTATTACTATAAAGTTGACATATTATGTGTTACGGGTTTTTGTGTACTCTTTTGAGGAAAGTTGGCCTGTGATACAATGAAAGGATGCTATGCTCATGTTTGGAAAAAAACATAGTGATAATGGTGAAAAAATTTACCGTTACTCAATAAGGAAATATCATTTTGGAGCTGCTAGTGTTGCGGTGGCGGCTCTGATGTTCTTTGCGAATGGGGTGCAAGCGCAGGCCCCTGCAGTGTCTCCAGTAACAGCTAGTGATGTAGTTGCTGGACCTTCTGGAAATTCAGATGGGGATCCACAGGACTCAGATGAGGAGAGTCCTGAGAAAACGGCAGTAGTTGAACAACCAGTTGAGCTCAAATCAGAAGGAGAATCTAGCGCTCCAGAAGATAAAACTGAAGAAGGAAGTCAAGAAGAATCAGAAGCTGAAGTTAAAAGTCCTCAGCCTGAGACTAAGATAGATGGGAACGCAGAAGCTCCTCAGGTGGAGAAGGAAAAGGAGCAGGAAGTATCAGCGCCAGTAGTTGACACAAGTGCAGCCAAATCGACACAAAGCACCCTAGAAGCTTTGTTGGCAAATCTGACCTTAGACTCCATGAAGGCTCTCCACACAGAAGTGGAAGAAGGTCTCGCAAAGGCTAAGGCGGTCTTAGAGAATCCAAAAGCGACACAAGCACAGGTTGATGAGCAAGTCAAACTCATGGAAGACCTGACTCGTCGGGTCAAGGAAGCTTTTTTGCTTCGTTTTTTTGAAACACAATAGATTGAGACTAGAACCGTACACACGCCACACCATACCACTATTACTAAAACATTGCTAGAAATGAATGTGTTTGTTACAATCGCTTTATCTAGTTCTTATTTTTGATATAATTTTTAGGCTTGAGTCACTTGATTTTGTTCAGTTGGCTTTTTTTGCTGTCCTTTTTCATGTGATAAACCTTTCAAGCCGTTTTTAGTATAGTAGATTGAAACTAGAATAGTACACACGCCAAACAACTACTGCCAAAACATTGTTAGAAATTACTTTGACTTTCCTACTCAATTTGTTCACATCTTATTTCAATCTGCTATAAGAGTTACGATACCAGGAGGGAGAGCACTGATAGAGGGTGTTTTGCTGCTTTCTTGAAGACTTCTTAATCAGTTTTTTTTCTGAAATAGAATCTCAAAAACCACCTATAAAAATAAGTGATAATATGGCTAAAAAAGTTCGCATTTTGCTGTTCAAATTTGTAAAAATAGGATATAATAATACTGTCTCAAAATTTGTCTTTTGACAAGTATGGGAATAAAAAGAAACATATCCTTTCTTAAATACCTAAAATATTTAAGGGGGGGGGTATTTTTTAGTACCTCCAGAAAGGAAAGATGAGAGGTAATTCGATCATGAAAAAATCATATCGTGATGATAACGGGGAAAAGATTTTCCGTTACTCCATTCGTAAATACCACTTTGGTGCTGCCAGCGTTGCGGTGGCGGCTCTGATGTTTTTTGCCAATGGGGCAGTGGCAGCGAGTGAGACAATTACTCCAGCTACGGCAAGTGATGTCGTTACGGCAGGTTCTGATGGCAATGCAGATGGAAATCCAGAATCCTCGGATGAGGGAGAGTCCAAGAAAACTCTGACTAGCCAGCCAGCTGAACTCAAACCAGCCGACGGGCTGAAAGGGCAAGAAGCGCCAGCTGAGGAAACCAATCAAGGGCAAGCAGGAGCTGAGTCTAACACTACTGGAGCAGAATCCAACTCTGCTCAGTCAGAGACAAATCCAGTTAGCCAAGAACCTTCTCAAGCAGGAGAAGTAAAAGAGCAAGAACAGCCGACTGTCGCTGATACGACAGCAGCCAAATCAACTCAAGGTAATCTGCAAGCTTTGTTGGAAAAACTAACGCTTAGCTCAATGCAGGAACTCCATGCTGAAGTGGAAGCGCGCCTAGCAGCAGCTAAGGCAGTTTTGGAAGATCCAAAAGCGACGCAAGCACAGGTTGATGAGCAAGCAAGACTGATGGCAGAGCTTACGAGCCGTGTTAATCAAGCCTTGACACCTAGCCTAGAAACTCCAACAATCTTGGAAAATGCGGGTCTAACATCTACAGGTCTAGCATCTAATGAACTAGCTAGTCCAGAAGGAGCTGTGACTAATCAAGCAAGTAGAGGGAAAGGTCGTAGAAGAGCTTTGAGCGAGCCTACGTCAGATGAAAATCAAGTTAGACCATCTGCTGGAGGAAATGCAACTACTGCTGGAACTAGCTCTCAAGCGACTCCACGAGAACTCCCAACCTACACAAATACAGAAGGTAAAAATGGTGTTTATGACCTAAAAGATGAGTTAGAGTTTATCACTAATCAACTCCGAGCTAACGGAGCATCGGCAGATAAAATCCAAGCAGCCAAGGCTGCTGCTGATAAGTTCAATGAAGCCTTCTCTAAAGGCGACACCATCAGTCAAGAAGACTTTAGTGCTGCCTTAGCAGACCTGAAAAAATCTCGTGGACTGATCGAAGGGGTACTTCGTGAAAATGATGTGAATGCAGGAGAAGTAACAGGACCTGTAAATCCAGCCGAGTCTGCAACTCCAAGCGAAAACAATGTAACCATCCAACCGCGCACCAACACTACAGGATGGTCGGGTTTCCGCAATGTGCCAGCAGGTGCTCCACGAACACGTGCGGCTCGTTCAATTGAGGAACGTGCAGGGGAGGGGCGTGTAGGGCCAGGAAGTTACTTTATTGATAAGTATACGAGTTACTTTGATAAAGGTGATGACTCAACATCTCCTTACGATAAGTACACTTATGTTTACTATAATGTTAAGAGACAAACTTCTGCAGGTAAAGATGACCCTGTGGTAGATATCTTGAAGTATTTGAGGGAAAAAGTCACTAAAGTAACGGCAGATCCATCTAAAGGTGTTAAAGACGGAATTGACTGGGAAATCACAGTTAATCCTGATCGTAAAAATCTCCAAAACATGAGTTTCTTCTTTACTCTTCCTAAAGGGCAAAGTTTGGTTAGAAATAGCTTTACCATTACTAGGGTGACGTCTACTGAAACTCGTTCGTTTTCATCTCCTGGAAACGGGAATGATGATGAGATAACTGCCAGCTTAAAAGCTGCAGGTCTGACCGATGTAAGGAAAGGAACTCCGGAACGAACAAATGCTCCGGCGCCAACTAAATTCAAGGGTTCTGTTTATGATTATGAAGTATCAACCCTTAATGGCTTGGCTAAACAAGGTGTTTTTTTCCAGAGGAACCATGAATCTTCAGATGAAGTGACTCTTGGAAACAAGAAGTTTTCACAAATTGAGAAAGATACGCAAACCGTCTACTATGGTCAACTAGGGGCTATAGAAAACGGCGTTTACTCTGCAGACCCAACTGCTGCTTATAAAATCACCTTTAGGACGGAAGGTAGCAATAAGATACCTAACTTAAGCTACCTATCTGGTCTCAAGGGGGTGGATGTAAACAGTGGAGGTAACCCACGTAGACTATTAGCCCAACAATGGTATGCTCGCACACCAGGCGAAGTAGATTCTACGGATAAGTTTAAATTTGAGTTGACAGGGAATCACTATTACCCTGTTAATCAAAATACAGTAAACTCCAAGTTTTTACCAGGGTACAAGACTTATCAAACGATTAAAGATGGTATCATCTATAAAAATAGATATGATGAGTCTAACGAACCCTATAACCCACGGATTGACGGGGTAATCTCTGCAGAAAGTCGTGCCGGACAGACCATTGACGGGTACAAAAATTTTGACATTACTTCGTATGGAGATTATTTCAATGAAAATGGTGTTAAGTTAGAAAAAGAGCGAGATGGGAAAGCTGAAGCTACTAAACACGGTCAAACGTGGCACTTGTACAGAGTTGGTGAAAATACGGAAATAAGTAAGGAAGACTTGACCCGAGATGCTATTTTGACTCCGGGTGTTCATGGCTATAAGTATGTCAGAACCTTTACCGATGGTTCTAGTGATTCTGACACTTTCTACTTTGTGACCAAGCCGAAGACTCCAACCTTAGATACAGACTTGAGCAAGCTAGGGACGGTCAACCCTGTCACAATCAAGGCTAGTGGTGGAGCAGCCAACTCTAAAATGGTTCTCTATCGAAAACTATCTAATGGCAACTTGGAAGAGGTGACGAGTGCGACTGCAAATGCATCAGGAGTTGCAACCTTTACAAATGTAACCCTACCAGCCTTGGGGACCTATCTTGTTAAGACAGTTGTGGATGGACACTGGTTAGATGAACGCAATAATGGCGAAAAACATGATACTGTAGAATCAGACCCATCAAATGAGAGAGATACTCTTAAATTTGAAATGGGGATCAGCACAGGAAACATACCGGGTACACAGAAACCCAACCTAAAAGATGAGAAGGTTATCCCGTATCCAGCTAATGACATTGTTACAAACAACAGTGTTAAGTTTATTGCTAGAAGTTCTAAGAATATTAAGAAATTAGTTGTTACAGGTGCAGAAAATATCGTAGCTGCCAACGAGTGGCGTACAGAGGGGTTAAATAGCCAAGAAGCGACTATTAGAATAGAGAAACCAAGAGGTTTTGATGGCAACAAACGTGGGGTCTACGAGTTGACCGTAACTGCAACTGCAGATGATAACTCAATCTCTACCTATAAAACCCATCTCTTTATTCCACCGACAGCAGGAAGTTTTGAGACGACGAGTGATGACCTACGTGAAAAATCCAATAGCAAACCACAAGTGACGGCAACAGGACTCTTAACCAACGCAGCAGTTTTGCCAGGTTACGAGTGGAAAGCTTACTTGGTAAAAGGAGGTCAAAACAACCCTAACTCTTATGTTCAGGAAGCTCAAAATTATACGGTAGTAGCAGCTACCAATATTCAAGCTAACGGGAAAGCGATCTTTAAAGAAGCTGACTATCGTCAAACGGAGATTGGAACAGATAATTTGCGTTTGGTAACAGCTCTGGTAAAAACTGGGACTGACCAGGTGTTTGAAAATCTCAACTCTAGTCTGAGTGAGAGCACAATCAAGGCTACCGTTCCTCGAACAGACTATGCCCAAAAACCTGGACGCTTAACCTTTATCCAAGGGGAAACACCTACTTGGGGAAATCCTAAGGACTACTTCACTTATGGAGATGGCTCTGCTATCGGGGCAGATAGAACTTTCCTATGGAAAGAGACTCCTCAGACTTTTAATGTTACTGCACCGAAAAATCCTGACTTAACAGTAGGTACTGGAAAAACTGTGGATGTTTTAGCGTCTTATCCTGGACGCGGTACTGTGACACTGAAGTTGACATATGATGTAGTGGCGCCTGTAACCCCTAACAACAGTATGTACACAGTCAAAGGGAAAGATTTTGTCAAACCAAACACTACGACTACGGCAGTGGCATCAGACTTCTATGACAATACCACTGGTAAGACTATTGCGTGGAAGGCTGGCTCAGCACCAGATAAAAATGCAACTTCAGGTCAAACGCATACAGCAACAGCGATTGTGACCTATCCAGGAGTGGATAGAAACGGTCAGCCTATTACTAGAGAAGTTACTACAAACTATACGACAGTTAATACAGTTCTGGTAAAAGATGTCTTCACTGCTACTCAAGGCGGCAAATTGACAACAGGAAATGACTCTGAGGCTTCAAGTTATACACGAGCAGAAACAGGCGGAAAAACGCATATCCAACGTGAGGAGTTTGTTGCTACAAGTCGAACAACTGCGACAGCTCCATCAACTGCCAAGGCTGGAAGTCTGAATAAAGAGATTAAAGTCACTTACGATAATGGTCAGACCCAAAATCTAGGACTTGTTACCAGTGTGACGCCAAGCGCTCCGACTATTACAAGCGATTTGCGCGACAAAGCAGGATTGACAAACCAAACGATCACAGTGTCTAACGTCCCAGAAGACGGCACGGTAGAAGTGAATCTAACCGCTAATGGCACAACAATTCCAAATACCACTGTGAGACGTGTTGGAAGCCTAGCAGAAGTTACTGTTAGAGGGGAATTGCCAGCTGGATCTATCAAGGCAAGCACAAAAGTAACAAATAATACTTACTCCTATGTAGACGGCAGAGGTAAAGATATAGCCTTAACCTCTCCTGAGAGCGACGCTCAAACTTCAACCTATAAACTGGCTACCAAGAAGATCTATACTGTCAAAGATGATGCGGCAAACTTTACAGCTTCAGATTATGTTTATTGGGATAAAAATGGCACAAAAACGGCTCTACCGCAAGGAACAACCGTGACATGGGTACGTCCTGTTGCGACAACGACAGCTGGCGAACAAAATTATCAAGTAACCGTCAGTGTTCCTAACCAGGCAGATACAACCTTGACAGTTCCAGTTAAAGTCTATGACAAGGTGACTCTCAAGAAAGCCGCATATAGCAATGCCAAGGGAACCTTAGAAAACGGAGACAATGCAGCAAACTATGTAAATGGGGTAACTCCGGGAGTGACAGTTGCATGGCAAGGAGGCCGAGTGCCAGATGTCAGTCAAGCCAATCCAAATCTAAAAGGCAATATTGAAGTTTCTTATGCTACAGATGACGCAGCAAATCCGATTAAACGGAACTTGCAAGTGAATCTACCGACTTATAGCGCAACTCAGACAGTCTTTACGAAAGAAACGACGGTAGGAACTCCGTTTAATAGTAATAGTACTTATGATTATTTTACCCATGATTATCCAGCCCCAGGCAATAGGAAAGTTAAAGCTTTCTGGGAATCAGGAAGTAATTACCTTAATTCATCTAGGAGTAACTCTGCTACGACTTTAGGAAAAGTAGTGGATAAGATTCGTGTTTATTTCCCAAATGCAGATGGAAATACAGAATATAATGAAAATCGAAGACAAGAACTGAATGTTACCTTTATTGTGAAACCTAAGACTCCGTCTATAGATGAAGCATCGGTTAGCGGAAAAGCAGAAAAGAACAATCAAACCGTAACCATTAACAATGTAACACCAGGAACAACTGTTGAACTCTACAATGGTGATACGAAAATTGGTTCTGTAGATGTACCAAAAGCTGCAGATGAAGCTGATACAGCAACGAAGACTGCGAATATAACAGTAAACGGAGTGTTGCCGTACACGACAAATCTTCGTGCTAAAACCATTTACCAACCAAACAATCCTGATCAAAACGTAGCGTCTGACTTTAGTGCTAGCGTTAGAAGTACAACACAAGCACCACAGGCACCTACAGTGTCTCAAAGTCCAGAAGACTTGATTGTGAAATCAGAAGTGGGACAAGATGGCGCTACGAAAGCGACCTTGACCTATATCAATGCCAATGGTGAGACCAAAACAGTAGGCTTTACAAAACATGGAGACTATTGGGATAAGGATAATGCCAACGCTGACGCTACAGTGTCCATTATAAATGGTACAAACGGAAGAGGAGAAATCCAAATCCAACCAGATACAGCTAGAGCAGGGTCAACTGTAACAGTTGTACAGAATACAGACAAATCGGCTATTAGTGCCCCGGGAACTACCAGGGCTTTGGGACGCTTAACTGGCTTGACAAATACAGCTCAAGCAGATGGTTCTGTGGAAATCCGTGTTCCGGAAACCGCGACTCGTATGAGTTTGACCTATACACCACAAGGTCAAACAGCACCTAAGACATTAGAATACACCAAAACGGGATCAACCTGGACATCACACAATGGGACAGAAACCTATTCACTTGATCGTAGGATTGTTATTCCGAAAGCTAATGTTGCGGATGGCTCAACAGTTTCGGTCATCGCATCAAATGACGATAGAACAACTGTTACCGAAACAAGCAAGGCTAAGTTTGAACAGCCGAGCGCAACAACTAGTACTACACGTCAAAATGGAGATGTAGAAGTTACATTACCGACAGATGCAGAAAAAGTAACCTTAACTTATAAGAACAAACAAAATACCAATGCCACAGTAACACTGGTTAAACAAGGAAATACTTGGAGTTCTTCAACAAACTTACCAGATGGTGTCAGTCTAGCAAATGGTAAGGTTACGCTTGACTATACAAAAGTAAATAGGGATACAAATATCACAACAGCCTCTACTAGAGGAAAAGGTGATGTTGAATCTCAAGCAAATAACCAAAGTTATACTATTCCAGAACACACAGCTCCGACGACCCAAAACGTTGTCATCGCTGCAGGTGCGACACCTACAAATGAGCAATTAGCTACAGGTGTAACGGTCGCAACCAAACAATCCGTTGTAGCTAAAGACGCACAAACCGCTATTGCTGCAGGAACGACTAAAGTTGTTGCAACTACCTTGACTTACCAAGATGGGTCAACAGAAGATGTAAATATAACGGTTAAATCAAGACCAAATACTCCAACAGTAACTAAGAGTCGAGAAAATCTTGTTGATGAAGCTTTGGAATCTACAGCGCGTAGCATTTCAGGAACAGCAGCTCCAAGGGCAACTGTAACAATCACCTTGCAAGATGGAACACACCGTACTGCGCAAGCGGATGAAAACGGTGCATGGAGTTATACTCTAACAGATAGAGAAGTGTTATCTTATACACCTAATGGTTTTAATAACAATAGAACAGATACTCTAGGGGTTAATTCAACTCGTGTTAAAGTTTCGCAAACGGTAGACAATATTTCTTCTGCTGAAAAAGAGATAGATGTTTATCTAGGAAATGCCAATGTGGTAGGAGCGGTAGCGGCTGGTCGTGATATTGATTTGAGCATTCCACACGATGCGTACACAGTAGCAGTAAAAGTGGCAGGTAGAGGAAGTGATATCGGAATTACTCGAGATGCTACAGGAAACTGGAGAATTGTGGATGCTAGAGATCGTGATGCTATAGAGATTGTTCAAGGTAGTGCGAATCAGGATCCGAGTCGCATAAATCTAACACTTAGGTTGAAAAACACCGATCCAGCAAGTACACCTAGCTTTAGGCTTCAAAAAGGTGATAACAAGATAGAGACACGTGTTCATGTACCGATAGGTGATAATATTTGGGGTAGACCTGCTAGCGGATGGGTTGGAAGCTCGGTAACCAATACACTTCCAACAGTAGAATGGCAGTCTGGAAAAGAAGTTCAGGAAGGTCAAACCATTCCATCGCCAACGGTCGATGAGTTGAAAGATTACTTTGCGGGTCATGACGTTGAGGATGATGCAGGCAAGACAGTAGGATACGGAGCTTCTTCACGAGGGAAATTACGTGTTCGTGTATTCACTGGTCGAGATACTGCTCGCAATATCGAGGGTACTTCTGTCGGTGCTCAAGCAAATGGTCGAATCGCTCCAGGTACCTATACTCTTGTCTTATCAACAATAGATGCTGCAGGAGAAGAGTCTACTACACTAGAAAAAAATGTTGTGATTAAAAGTCATGCGGACTATTATCGTGACACTGTTAAGTACCCAACAGATGCTGAAAAAGTCACCTATAATGATACAGACATCACGAATGGTAACTTTACACCAGCAGCCAAAACAAACTTTAAAGATAAGATCCAAGAGCTAAATCGTACGGTACTTCCAGCTACAACAACCTATACAGCTGGTAATACAGACGATAAGACCAAGGTAGCTGTGCTTGGTTTCCCAGATGGTTCTACTATTGATATTTCTCATACACAAGTAGCCAAACCAGAAGCTCCGACAGTGACGTTGACTCATGATGATAAAGTATCGGATGCTGATCGCACAATTTCTGGTACAGCGCTTCAAAACGCGACAAAAGTTACGATTCATTTCCAAGATGGACGTGGTGAGCTAGGACATGCAGATGTTACACCTGCTAATGGTAAATGGACTTATACTCTTCCACCAGGACGTTACCTTCGTCAAACAGAACAATCAAGTCTACCAGGTTCTTCAACTGTACCATTATCTGTAACACAAACAGTATTTGATGCAGTTAGTGACGCTAAGAAAGTATATGTTGCAAAAGACCGTAACTTTGAAGGAAAAGCAATAGTAGGTAAAGCAGGAGATCAAGAACTTACTAATCTGAAGAATGATCCTAGATTAGGAATTAAGTACACAGAAAGAAATGTTCCAAAAGATTTTCCAAGCGACTTTTCTGCAAGTTGGAAGGAAACACCAAATATCACAGAAGTCGGAACTAGAACCTATATTGCCAAAGTATTTGAAGCAAATAAAGCAGATGCGGTTGCTCAAGAAATTGAAGTAGAAGTAACTGTAAAAGCAGCTACCCCAGATCAAGTGGTGGCAAGCCACAAACAAAATGGAGATGCAGTCTTAACACCGCCAACAAATGCGGACAAAGTAACCATCACGTATACGGACAAAGTTGGAGCACAACAGACGGTCAAACTATCAAAAGAAGGCCAAAACTGGAGTGTAACAGAAGGAAAAGCAGGTTTACTACAGGATGGCAAAGTGGTACTAGGATACAAAGACATCGACAGAAGTCAAGCTATCCAAGCAAGTGCCACAGCAGGAAGCGACAAGTACCTAAGTGACGCTTCAAGCACCCAATACACAGTACCAGAACACAGTGTGACCATCACTCCAATCACAAGAGCACAAAGCGATAGCCTACAACCAAGAGCCATCGAAGATGCAGTGACAGTAGACAACAAAGCAAGTGTAGTGAAAAAAGGAGACTTACCAGAAAGTATCGGTAAGAACAAGATTGCAGCGACGGTAACCTATGATGATCAAAGTACAGAAGATGTAGAAATTCCGTACACTATCAAACCAGACGCACCAAGTGTTCAAACAAGTATAGGAAAAGTAGGAGCAACCAGTGTAACTGTAAACGGAGTCACTCCAGGAACAACCGTAGTCTTGTATGATGTAAGCAATCCAACAAATCCAAGAGAATTAGGACGCAAAGACATCACAGGAACAACGGGAGACGCCAAAGAAAATGGAGTAGACGTAACAGTCACAACTCTAACAAAAGATCAAAAAATCGCAGCGAAAGTGATCTACAAACCAACATCACAAGACGAGCGAACAGAATCAGACTTAGGAGAAAGCCTAACAGTTAGAGAAGGACTAGCCGTAAATAGCATCCATGCGATTAAGGGTGAGGCTTACACAGGCGAAGCTAAAGGACGTATTCGTTACAACGACAATACAGACGAAGCGCTTAGAACAAATCTACCAGACAACGCAACAGTAGAATGGAAAGATAACCAAGCACCAGACTACAACGCGGTTGGAACAAGAAACTACACAGCGGTAGTGACAATACCAGGACAAGGAAGTACAGAAGTAGAAGTACCTGTCCATGTATATCCAACTGCTAGCTTGAAGAAATCAAGCTACACGAACAAGTTGGGTAGCTTGTCAAACGGCACAGAAGCTTCTAACTATGTTTCATTTGAAGGTACAGACAGTAAGCCAAATAACGTAACAGTTCGTTGGAAAGATGGTACCCCAGATGTATCTAGCGTGTCTGCAGACCGTAAGGCTAAGATAGAAGTTGTCTACCCAGGAAATGGCTCTGCGACGGATACAGTTGTGAGAGAATTGGAAGTATCCCTTCCAACCTACCACTCGGTAGCTAAGGCTACAGAGTACACTCTAACAGTAGGAGAAAACTTCGACACAAACGCGAAGAACTATGTGACAACAAGTCCAACAGCGCCACAAGGTATAGAATACGCATGGAAGACAGATGGCACAGCCAACCAAGAATACGGTTCAGATACATGGGGCGGAGTAAATGGCGACTGGATTGGTAAGAAGACCAACAAGGTTAAGGTTTACTATCCAAACGCAGATGGAGGCAATGAGAAATCAGAAGCTCTAGCAGAAGAGACACAAGAAATCACCTTCATCAAAAAACCAGCCAAACCAAGCATTACAACCGACTTGGAATGGAAATCAGGCACAAGATCAGTAGTAGAAGTAGGCAATGTCACAAGCGGCACACGAGTAGTCTTGTATGATGAGCAAGGAAACGAGCTAGGACATACAGACGTACCAAAAGGCACAGACTATGCGACAGCAACGACTACAACCATTACACCGACAAAAGACTTACCAAAAGGAAAAGTCTACGTCAAAACAATCTACATGCCAGATAACCAAGCAGAGAAAGTAGAATCTGACAAATCAGATGATGTGACAGCTAAGTTAAACGAGCTAAGTGCAAAAGGAAGCATCCAAACACTAGCAGGCTCAGGCAACATAGCAGGCACAGACACTCTAAATGCGCAAACCTTAGGCAAACTCTTACGTCAAGAAAATGCAGGAGTAGACTTTACAGGAGCAACGGCTCAGTGGAAAGACAAAACAGCATTAGAAAAAGGCGTTGCAGGAACACGAGTAGAAACCTTACTAGTGAAACTAAAAGGTCAAACAGAAAACCAAGAAGTCCAAGTAACGGTGACAACTCTAGCCCAACCAAGTGCAAAAGCAGTCTTGAGAGAAAAAGATGCCAACATCACAAATGACAATCTATCACACTACGTAACAGCAGAAGGCAACGGCACACTAAGTTGGGAAAATGATCCAGCAGAAGTCAAAGTAGGACAAAGCTTACCACGTATCAAAGTAACGTATCCACAAAACGGAGTAGCATTGACAGACATAACAGATCAATACATCACTCCAAGTGTATACAGCTTAGAAGCAAAAGCAGATGCGAAAACGACTGTAACGGTAGGAGACACCTTCACTCCACAAGCAAGTGACTATGTCGTACCAGTAGCAAACACAAGTGCGTTACCAAATGGAACAACCTACACATGGAAAGATGGCAATGCACCGACATCAGCTACAGTAGGAAAATCAACTTACACAGTAGTGACAAGGTTTGGAACAGGTACAGACGTACCAGCAGACCTTCAAGGTCAGAGTGTAGAAACTACAGTAGAGATTACAGTTCTATCACAAAAACCATCGCAACCAGCTTTAGCCCAAGACCGAACAAGTTTAGAGATTACAGCAGTAGTAGGTAAAGAGGANACAGTAAGCTTCACAAAAGGAGCCAACGGACAATGGGATAAAGATGACGCCAATGCACAATCAACCGTTCAAATCACAAACAACGTAGATGGAACAGCGACAGTGCACATGACAAGTGGAACAGCCAAAGTAGGAACAACCGTATACGCTAAACAGAAGAAAGACAACTCAGAGTTTAGTGAAGAGGGAAGTCTTGTAGCTAAAGACCGCTTAAACGGCGTAAATGCGACAACAAAAGATGATGGATCAGTAGACGTAACAGTTCCACAAGAAGCCGACAAAGCAACAGTAACCTACACGCCAGAAGGAGAAACATCACCTAAGACGGTAGAGATTACAAAACAAGCAGACGGCAACTGGGCACTACCACAAGACTCAGGACTAGAACTTCACAAAGACGATGCGACAGGTCAAGTAACCGTAACCGTACCAGCAGACAAAGTCAAAGACGGAACAAAAGTTACAGGAGATGCCGAAAGCGCAACGAAACTAAGTGAAGAAAAAGAAGCGACTGCAAAAGCACCGCAACCAAATGAGTTTAGTGAACATGTACGCGACAACGGAGACGTAGAACTTACCATTCCACAAAATGCGGACAGCGCAACCATCAACTATCCAGTAAGCGATACAGAAATTAAGACAGTAACGCTTACAAAAGGAGCAGACGGCAACTGGACAGCGCCACAAGACTCAGGTATCACGATTACAAATCCACAAGACAATAGCGCAAGCAAAGTAACTGTACCAAGCGATAAGATTTCAGGCAACCGTACGATTACAGCGACGGCCAAGGCAGGAACAGGAATAGGAGAAAGTACACAACGCGACTTCACTACAACTGTACCAGAGCATCAAAAACCAACTGTAGCAGAAATCACAGTGGGGGCAGGAGCAACGCCAACAGCAGAGCAAATCAATGCGGCAATAACAGCTACTAAGAAACAAAACGCAGTAGCCAAAGGAAACTTAACACCAGTAGGTGCAGGAACAAGCGCGACAGTCAAAGCAGTAGTAACTTATGCGGATGGATCAACAGAAGAAGTAGATGTAACGGTTAACTCTAAGACAGCTACCCCAGATCAAGTGGTGGCAAGCCACAAACAAAATGGAGATGCAGTCTTAACACCGCCAACAAATGCGGACAAAGTAACCATCACGTATACGGACAAAGTTGGAGCACAACAGACGGTCAAACTATCAAAAGAAGGCCAAAACTGGAGTGTAACAGAAGGAAAAGCAGGTTTACTACAGGATGGCAAAGTGGTACTAGGATACAAAGACATCGACAGAAGTCAAGCTATCCAAGCAAGTGCCACAGCAGGAAGCGACAAGTACCTAAGTGACGCTTCAAGCACCCAATACACAGTACCAGAACACAGTGTGACCACAAATACACTAGTCAAACCATACAAACAAAATGTTACAGATAATGATTTGTTAGACGCTGTAAATGCTGAACACAAACAGACTGTTAATCTGAAAGATGGAACAAGTTATCCTACAACAGATGGTTTCCATGATATTGAACTTACAGTGACATATGAAGATGGTAGTACAGAAAATGTCCCAGCCAAATACAAAGTCACAGATGCTTCTAAAGGGACTATCGACAAAGCGGCTGAGACTAAGAAAGCTGAGATTGATAAGCGTACCGACTTGACGAAAGAAGAGAAGGACAAAGCGAAATCTGATGTTGATACAGCAGCAAAAGACGCTAAGAAAGCTATTGACGACGCTCCAACTAACGATAAGGTAGAAGAAGCGAAGAATAATGGCAATACAGCTATCGATAACATCAATCCACAGCCTGCTCCTCGTCCAAACCCAACACCAACTCCACGTCCTGACGACAGTACTAACACTAACAACGGTGGTAACACTAACAACGGTGGTAATACTAACAACGGTGGTAATACTAACAACGGTGGTAATACTAACAACGGTGGTAACACCAACAACGGCGGTACTACTACCCCTGCTGACAGCAATAGCAACAGTACGACACCGGGTAACAGTGGTAATACTCCAGCCCCTGGTGTGACGACAAACGATAGTAGTAATAGTAATCCTGTTACTCCATCGTCTACTGTTGGACAGGCTCAAGCAAGTACTCCAGCTCAGGAAACACCAGTTTCTACAAACACTCCAAACAATTCAGGCAATACAGCAACTCCTAGCGAGACTCGTCCTGTTGACAAGTCTGAGCTTGCTCGATTGGTTGAAGAACTGGAAACTCGTTTGAAAGACTTGGATGGTATTGATCAATCTGTCATCGACGCTGCGAAGGTCATTCTCGGAGAGGGTCAAGAAGCCCTTAGAAATGCTGACTTGACAGAGACAGGCTTGAAAGAGATGACTGCTAAGGTCAAGGAAGCACTCGAATCCTTGAAAGGCAAGCAAGCGACTAAGGATGAAGAAGAAATGCAAGAAACAAGCAAAGAGCAAGGCCATCTTCCATATGGTACGATGATTGCTAGCCTACTCGCCCTTCTTGGTCTCCTTCTCTTCCTCATCGCTCGTCGTAAGAAAGAGTCAGAACTCAAGAAATTGACCAAGGAATTGACTAAGGTTCTGCAAGACGGCGACCTTACAAGTGTAGATGCGAAAGTCCTTGACCAAGCACGAGAAGCTCTCGCTCAAGCAGTTGCCTTCCTAGCCAATGAGAAAGAGTCTGAGCACACAGAAGATGAGTTGATTGAGAAACTCAAAGCTATTCTTGCTCAGTTAAGATAAGCAAAGCTTAGACTAGTCGGAAACTAGCTAGAATAGTAGTTGAAAGAGCAACGGTGAAAGCCGTTGCTCTTTTTGATATTTTTTTCGTATTTCATAAACATTTCATATTTGGGATTTATAATAGTCTTACAAATATGGAGGTGACAAATGAATCCAATCCAAAGAGCTTGGGCTTATGTCAGCAGAAAGCGACTGAGAAGTTTTATTTTATTTCTGATTTTATTGGTCCTATTGGCTGGAATTTCAGCCTGTTTGACTCTGATGAAGTCCAACAAAACAGTGGAAACCAATCTTTACAAATCACTCAACACATCTTTTTCTATTAAGAAGATAGAAAATGGTCAGACTTTCAAGCTGTCAGACCTAGCATCTGTAAGCAAGATTAAGGGACTGGAAAATGTCTCTCCTGAACTCGAGACGATCGCAAAACTAAAAGACAAGGAAGCGGTGAGTGGCGAGCAGAGCGTGGAGCGTGATGATTTGTCAGCTGCGGATAAGAATTTGGTTAGCTTAACGGCCCTTGAGGATTCATCTAAGGATGTGACCTTTACCAGCTCGGCTTTCAACCTAAAAGAAGGGCAACATCTTCAAAAAGGAGATTCCAAGAAAATCATCATCCACGAAGAGTTGGCTAAGAAGAACGGTCTTTCGCTTCATGACAAGATTGCCTTAGATGCTGGTCAGTCAGAAGCTGGTAAAGGACAAACTGTCGAGTTTGAAATCGTCGGAATCTTCTCTGGTAAAAAACAAGAGAAATTTACAGGTTTGTCTTCTGATTTCAGTGAAAACCAGGTCTTTACAGACTATGAAAGTAGCCAAAGCCTTTTGGGTAATGGTGAATCTCTAGTCAGTGCAGCTCGCTTCTATGTAGAAAATCCTAAGGAAATGGACGGACTCATGAAGCAGGTGGAAAACTTGGCCTTGGAAAATCAAGGCTACCAAGTCGAGAAGGAAAACAAGGCTTTTGAACAAATCAAAGACTCAGTTGCTACCTTCCAAACCTTCCTGACCATCTTCCTTTATGGGATGTTGATAGCAGGAGCTGGGGCCTTAATTCTTGTTTTGTCTCTCTGGTTGAGAGAAAGGGTCTACGAAGTGGGAATTTTACTGGCACTTGGAAAAAGCAAGAGCTCGATCTTCCTACAGTTCTGTTTAGAGGTAGTTCTGGTATCTATCGGTGCTTTGCTTCCAGCATTTGTTGCAGGAAACGCAATCACATCTCACCTACTCCAAACCCTACTCGCAAGTGGAGACCAGGCAAGCTTACAAGATACACTAGCCAAAGCAAGCAGTCTATCAACTAGCATCCTATCTTTTGCAGAATCCTATGTTTTTCTAGTTCTGCTTAGTTGCTTATCTGTAGCCCTTTGTTTCCTATTCTTATTTAGAAAATCGCCTAAGGAAATTTTATCATCTATTAGTTAATACTCTTCGAAAATCAAATTTAAACCGTGTCAGCTTCCATCTGCAACCTCAAAACAGTGTTTTGAGCAACCTGCGGCTAGCTTCCTAGTTTAATCTTTGATTTTCATTAAGTATAAGAAGGAGAAATCATGACTTTATTACAATTACAAGATCTTACCTACCGTTATAAGAACACTGCTGAAGCAGTCCTATATCAGATCAATTATAATTTTGAACCTGGGAAATTTTACAGTATTATTGGTGAATCAGGAGCAGGGAAATCCACTCTCTTGTCCCTACTTGCTGGTCTTGACAGTCCTGTTGAAGGTTCGATTCTTTTTCAAGGAGAGGATATTCGTAAGAAGGGCTATTCTTACCATCGCATGCACCATATTTCCCTGGTCTTTCAAAATTATAATTTGATTGATTACCTTTCTCCGCTGGAAAATATCCGCTTGGTCAACAAAAAGGCAAGCAAGGATACACTTCTTGAGCTTGGTTTGGATGAAAGTCAGATCAAGCGGAATGTTCTCCAGTTATCAGGTGGTCAACAGCAACGTGTTGCCATCGCTCGTAGTTTGGTATCAGAAGCTCCAGTTATTCTAGCGGATGAGCCAACGGGAAATCTGGACCCTAAAACTGCTGGAGATATTGTCGAACTACTCAAATCACTTGCCCAGAAAACAGGTAAATGTGTCATCGTCGTAACTCACAGCAAAGAAGTGGCTCAAGCGTCAGATATTACACTTGAGTTGAAGGACAAGAAACTGACTGAAATATAGAATCTAGTTATTAAACTTTAAAATAGTATTAGTTGGTAACCAGATACGTGTAAAGTAATAATAAACGAAGTGAGTCTTTAACAACTATTTCCCGCAGTAGTGATAGCCTAGATAATAACAAAGTTATTATCTAGGCCGGAATTTTTGAGACATACGGCTCAAAAATTAGGGATGAAATTCCTACAGGAAGTTGCTCCCGTCCGCACAATCTAAGGGAAATAGTAAAAAAATAATTTATATAAGTTATAAGACATTGAAATAGAGGAACATCTAGAAAGGAAACCTATGTTACACAACGCATTTGCCTATGTTACAAGGAAGTTTTTCAAATCGATCGTCATCTTCCTGATTATTCTCCTCATGGCTAGCTTGAGTTTGGTCGGCTTGTCGATCAAGGGAGCTACTGCCAAGGCTTCTCAGGAGACTTTTAAAAATATCACCAACAGTTTTTCCATGCAAATCAATCGTCGCGTCAATCAAGGAACGCCACGTGGTGCTGGGAATATCAAGGGTGAAGACATCAAAAAAATCACCGAAAACAAGGCCATCGAGTCTTATGTGAAACGTATCAACGCTATCGGAGATTTGACTGGATATGAACTTATCGAAACGCCAGAAACCAAGAAAAATCTAACACCTGACCGAGCTAAACATTTTGGAAGTAGCTTGATGATTACAGGTGTCAATGACTCCTCTAAAGAAGACAAGTTTGTCTCTGGTTCTTATAAGCTGGTCGAAGGTGAGCACTTAACAAACGACGACAAGGACAAGATTCTTCTGCACAAGGACTTAGCAGCCAAACACGGCTGGAAAGTCGGGGATAAGGTCAAACTAGACTCCAATATCTATGATGCAGACAATGAAAAAGGTGCCAAGGAAACAGTCGAAGTGACAATCAAGGGACTCTTTGATGGCCACAACAAGTCGGCAGTAACTTACTCACAAGAGCTTTACGAAAATACAGCTATCACAGACATCCATACGGCTGCTAAACTTTATGGATACACAGAAGACACAGCTATTTATGGGGACGCAACCTTCTTTGTAACAGCGGACAAGAACTTGGATGATGTCATGAAAGAGTTGAATGGCATCAGTGGTATCAATTGGAAGAGCTACACACTCGTTAAGAGCTCCTCAAACTACCCAGCTCTTGAGCAATCTATCTCTGGTATGTACAAGATGGCCAATTTCCTCTTCTGGGGCAGCTTGAGCTTCTCAGTTCTTCTCCTTGCCCTCTTGCTCAGCCTTTGGATCAATGCCCGTCGCAAGGAAGTGGGAATTCTCCTCTCTATCGGTCTCAAGCAGGCAAGTATCTTGGGGCAATTCATCACCGAATCCATCTTGATTGCTATCCCTGCTCTCGTTTCTGCTTATTTCCTAGCCAACTACACAGCGCGTGCGATTGGAAATACTGTTCTTGCCAATGTCACTTCAGGTGTTGCCAAACAGGCTAGCAAGGCGGCTCAAGCCTCTAACCTTGGTGGTGGTGCAGAAGTAGATGGCTTTAGCAAGACATTGTCAAGTCTAGATATTTCTATTCAGACATCAGATTTTATCATCGTCTTTGTCCTTGCCTTGGTTCTAGTGGTTCTCGTTATGGCGCTTGCTTCAAGCAATCTCCTCAGAAAACAACCAAAAGAGCTCTTGCTGGATGGTGAATAATACTGATGCCAGACTGAAAAATGAGGCTAGCAACTGAAAGTTTTAAAATGATAAATGAAGCAGAAAGCAATGGTAACAATCATTGCTTTCAGTTGCTTTCTTTGTACTTTAGTACTTAAATATGATATACTAAGATTATGGAATTTATTGGAAAGGAGTTTCGCAACTTATATATGGAATTGTGCATAAAAATCTATAGAAATCTTATCTTGAAAATAGATAGATAAATCTGTAGAAGCCTATCCATATCGCAAACATAGGCTAGTAGACCTAGGCAGGGTCTACCTTGGAAAATATAGAATAGTGAGGAAAAATAAACATTATGAGACAAACAAATGTTAGAGGAAGCTTGTCCCTCCGTGGTTTTAGAAAATTAAGAACTGGTGCAATTGTTGCGACAGGTGTGATTCTACTGGGGTTGGGCTTTTTAGCTCCAACTGTGTCAGCCAGTGAACAAGATGGTGTCTGGGTAGCCAGAACAGTTGAGGAAGTGAAAGCTGACCTTCAAAAAGAAGGTGATTTATTTAAGTATGTTATTAAGTGGGGAGATACATTAAGTGTTATCAGCGAAGCAAGCAATATCCCTGTAGATGTACTCCAAGAAATGAATCAAGCTTCAGGCAAGAATTTATTCTTACCACACAATGAATTGTACTTTACTGAAGCTGAAACAGTTTCAGATACAGTCACAAAACACAAGATTGTCATCAAAGAAAGTGGTGCCAGTGGCGAAGTTCGCACTTACGAAGTCTTGCTCAAGAAAGACCAGGAAACAAAAGCTGTTACCTTTGAATTAACAGATGTCACTGAGAAAGTTGAAAAAATGGCTGTGAACTATAGCCCAGTCTATCAGCCTGTATCAGCTCCAGTAGTGGAAAGAGCGGAAGAATCGGGTGAAGAACCTGCCTCAGAAACATCAGCAGAGACAAGCCCAGAAGTTAAAGAAGAAACAGAAGCTCCAGTAGCGCCAAAAGCAGAAAAACCAGTGTCTCCAGCGCCAAAAGCAGAGGAGCCAGTGACACCCGCACCGAAAGCAGAAGAGCCAACTGCACCCGCACCGAAAGCAGAAGAAGCAGCGACTACTCCAGCACCGAAAGTAGAAGCGCCAACTACTCCAACACCTAAAGAAGATGCAACTGAAGGAAAAGTAGAAGTGCCGAAAGTTGAAGAACCAGAGGCGTCAGCTGAACCAAAAGGAACAGCGCCAGTGGTAGAGGAAGGCACTTCAGGAGAACAAGGTCAACCAGTAGAAGAAACCCCAGCACCATCAAAACCAGAAACCCCAGCTTCAACAGAAGAAGTAGCAAAGGAAGCTGAAGCAACCGAGCCAGAGGTAGCGAAACCAGCTGAATCAAACGCAGAAGCTGCAACAGAAGCTTCAGGAACTTCAGCAGAAACAACACCTAAAGAAAATGAAACAGAAGGAACTACACCAGGTGCAACAGCAGAAGCAGGGGAAACAACAGGAGAAGAAGGAAAAGAACCTGAGAAAACGTCAGAAACGGCAAATACTCCATCAACAGGTGTTACAGCTAGTGCTAATTCAGATGAATCAGGAAATACAACTGAAGAAAAAGCAGAAATGCCGAAAGTTGAAGAGCCAGCGCCAGCGGTAGAGGGTACAACTGCAGGAGAACAAGGTCAACCAGTAGAAGAAAACCCAGCACCAAAAGAAACAGGAGAAGAAGGTAAAGCGGAGGATTCAGTTTCTTCAACTGAATCTTCATCAACTGCCTCTGAAGGTGAGTCAACAGTTACACAACCATCTGTAGAATCAGGAACAGATTCTACATCGGAAGCTGAAGGAAAAACATCTGAGGAATCAGGAACACAAGCTCCAGCAGAATCAGCTACAGCATCAAAAGAAACAGATTCAACTTCAGAAAAAGAAGTTGAAGAATCAGGAGCAACAGGAAAAGAAGCGAAAGAAACTGAAGAAAAACTAGCTCCAAAAGAAGATTCAACATCAGGAGATGAAGGTAACGCCGAAACATCAAATAATCCAACAACAGGCGCTACAACTAGTGCTGATTCAGATGAATCAACTCCTTCAACATTGACCTCTGATGAAACAAAACCAGAAGAGGTAGCAAATGAATCTGAAGGAAAAGAGTCAGCAGAAGCAGGAACATCTGCAACTACTGAAACAGCCACACCAGCGCCAGCAGTAGACTCTACAAATGAGGCGCCTAACGAAGGTGAATCAGAAAATCCAGTAGCAGAAGGAACACCAGTCACAGAAGAACAACCGTCTACAGACAATACGGTTTCATCAAGTGCAACAAGTAATTCAGCTGACTCAAGTTTATCAACTGAATCAACAGCTCCAGAATCAACGACTGCTACAACGGGAAATACTTCAAATTCATCAACAGACGTTACAACTGATGGCAACTCAAACGATTCAACTTCTAATGAAGAAAAACCTCAAGCCGATGAACCAGCTATAGAACATAAAGATTCAGAGAAGTCTTTAGAGAAAGAAACTGAAGACAGTAATAAAGCTGCGATTGATGACGATAGGAAAACAAAAGACGAAGAGATCAATAAGAGTACTTTAAATGAGGATAAGAAAAAAGAAGCACTTGAAAAAGTGAAGCAACTCACTGAAGAGTACCACAAGAAGCTTGCTACAGAACAAGATACGGAGAAACAGGTTGATATTGTAGAAGAGTACAGAGAAGAACTGGCTAAGATTGAGACTCCAGGTGTAACCTATGACAGCCCTGATTACAATAAACCAATCGAAAGTCATGCTGGTGGAACAACTATAGATGAAAATAGTACAGTAGCAAACAGCGCACTAACTTCTAGCAATCCATCTTCTCAGCCGTCCTCATCTGAAGACTCACCACAAACACAACCTGCGGCAACGTCGGACAGTTCTACAACTGGTGACTCAGGCTTCCGAAGTGCAGGAACTTACCAACCTCGAGTAACTCGTCGTCGTAGAAGTATTGAGGAACCTCAAAACACAGTCTCTATTTATTATAATTTTGATGGTATGAAAGATATTCCAGGCTTCTTTGGTGATCCTGGTGAAAAAAATACCGTTACGATTCCTGCTGGAACGAGTGAAGCACAGGCAAAAGAATTAGTAAAAGAAAAAATTCAAGCTAAAGTTCAAGAATTAAATAAACGTGGATATACAGTAAAAGAAGAAATAGTATTTGAGCAAGATACTACTGTGAAAAACTTTAACTACGTAGTCACTTTTACTAAGCAAACTACAGGAACTACAGGATTTAGAGTTGCACCAAAAGTTCAAGTAAGAGCTAAAAAAGTTGCAAAAAGAGATTTATCAAATAAAACAAAACAAATAAATATCTATTACAATTTAACAAATCTAAAAGATATAGCTGGAGCATTAGGTGAAGTAGGAGAAAATAATCTTTTAACTTTACCAGGTAATGCAACTAAAGAAGATATTAAAAAAGCTGTTGCAGAAAAAACAAAAGCACAAATTGAGAAACTGAAAAAACAAGGCTTTACAGTTACGTCCACAACAAACTTGGATCAAATCATTGAAGGCAGAGATAGCTATGACTATGTTGTAGAATTCACAAAAGAAGCCAAAACACAGCCGGTAGGAACTACAGGCTTTAGAAATGCTCCACTAGTTCAAAGAAGGGCTAAGAGATCAACAGAAGCAAAAGAAACTGTGAATGTTAACATTTACTTCAACCTAAAAGCTCTCCCAGGTATAGCTGGTGCATTGGATGTAGATGGAGAGACTACTATCAAACTTCCAAAAAATGCTAGTGAAGAAGAAGTAAAAGAAGCAATCAAAGCTAAAATTGCTAAGGTCGAAAATCGTGGATATAGAGTAAATGATTTCTACTTTGGGGCGAAAACAGAAAAAGGCTACGATTATGTTGTAGAGTTTACAAAATAAGCTAAGACACAACCAGTAAGGACTACAGCCTTTAAAAAAAGTCCCACTAGTTCAAAAACCAAATAACCTTCATTCCATAGAGAGTGAAATGTGAGCAGAGAGAGCGATAGGCTCTCTTTGTTTTATCTAGTGGTCAGTTGCTTACAGACAAAAGGCCAGCAAGAGACTATAATAGAAAATAGAGTAGGTAGTTATTCTAAGAAAAATAAAAAATAGAGAGCAGTTAAAGTATGAAAATTTTAATTGTAGAAGATGAAGAGATGATCCGTGAGGGGATCAGTGATTATTTGACGGATTGTGGCTATGAAACCATTGAGGCGGCAGATGGTCAGGAAGCCTTGGAGCAATTTTCTAGCTATGAGGTAGCCTTGGTTTTACTGGATATCCAGATGCCCAAGCTCAATGGTCTAGAAGTGCTAGCTGAGATACGCAAAACCAGCCAAGTCCCTGTCTTGATGCTGACCGCCTTTCAGGATGAGGAATACAAGATGAGTGCCTTTGCTTCGCTAGCAGATGGCTATCTGGAAAAGCCCTTCTCCCTCTCCCTCTTAAAAGTGAGGGTGGACGCGATTTTCAAGCGCTATTATGATACAGGACGAATCTTCTCCTATAAAGATGCCAAGGTGGACTTTGAAAGTTACAGTGCAAGCCTCGCAGGTCAAGAAGTACCTATCAATGCCAAAGAGTTGGAAATTCTGGACTATCTGGTGAAAAATGAAGGACGTGCCTTGACCCGTTCTCAGATAATCGATGCCGTTTGGAAAGCGACAGATGAGGTTCCCTTTGACCGTGTCATTGATGTTTATATCAAGGAACTGCGGAAAAAGCTAGACTTGGATTGTATCCACACTGTGCGCAATGTTGGTTATAAATTGGAGCGAAAATGAAACGAACAGGTTTATTTACAAAGATATTTATCTACACCTTCTCGATTTTTAGTGTCCTGGTTATTTGTCTTCATTTAGCTATTTATTTTCTATTTCCCTCGACTTATCTGAGTCATCGTCAGGAAACCATTGGCCAGAAAGCGACAGCCATTGCCCAGTCCCTAGAAGGAAAGGATAGGCAGAGCATCGAGCAAGTGTTAGATTTGTACTCCCAGACTAGTGATATTCAGGGGGCCGTCAAGGGCGAGATGACCGAGGACAAGTTAGAAGTCAAGGACAATCTTCCTCTGGACACAGACCGTCAGACTACCTCCCTCTTTATCGAGGAGCGGGAGGTGAAAACGCAAGACGGTGGCACCATGACTCTCCAGTTTCTAGCTTCCATGGATTTGCAAAAGGAAGCAGAGCAGATTAGTCTCCAATTTCTCCCCTATACCTTGCTGGCATCCTTTCTAATTTCCCTCTTGGTGGCCTACATCTATGCTCGGACCATTGTTGCCCCCATTTTGGAAATCAAGCGGGTGACCCGTCGGATGATGGAACTGGATACTCAAGTGCGATTGCGCGTGGATTCTAAGGATGAGATTGGTGATCTCAAGGAACAAATCAATAGCCTCTACCAACATCTTTTGACAGTTATCGCGGACTTGCATGACAAGAATGAAGCCATTCTCCAGCTGGAAAAGATGAAGGTCGAATTCCTACGAGGGGCTTCTCATGAATTGAAAACACCACTGGCCAGTTTGAAAATCCTAATCGAAAATATGAAAGAAAATATTGGTCGTTATAAGGATAGGGACCACTATCTGGTAGTTGCCTTGGGGATTGTGGATGAGCTCAATCACCACGTTCTCCAGATACTTTCCCTCTCTTCTGTGCAGGAATTGCGAGATGATAGGGAAGAAATTGACTTACACCAGATGACGCAAAGTCTCGTTAAGGATTATGCTTTGCTATCCAAGGAAAGAGAACTCCAGATTGACAATAGCTTGAGCCGTCAGCAGGTCTATCTAAACCCATCTGTCATGAAATTAATTCTTTCTAATCTCATCAGCAATGCCATTAAGCACTCTGTTCCAGGTGGCTTAGTTCGCATTGGAGAAAGAGAAGGGGAACTTTTTATAGAAAATAGCTGTAGTCCAGAAGAACAAGAAAAACTAGTCCAGTCTTTTTCTGACAATGCTAGTCGCAAGGCCAAAGGGTCTGGGATGGGGCTCTTTGTGGTCAAGAGTCTATTAGAACATGAAAAATTAGCTTATCGTTTTGAAATGCAAGAGAATCGTTTGACTTTCTTCATATCTTTTCCAAAAGTCGCCCAAGACTAGGGAGAGAAAGGGTTTACATAGATGAAGCTAGAAGAAATTCAATCGAAACTGCGGGAAAAACTAGATTTTTTTGTCAAAAAGTGATAAAATGAACAATGTAAATGGGATGACCCATAAAAATATACAGGAGGCCTGATAAAATGGCAATCGTTTCAGCAGAAAAATTTGTCCAAGCAGCTCGTGACAACGGTTATGCAGTTGGTGGATTTAACACAAACAACCTTGAGTGGACTCAAGCTATCTTGCGCGCAGCAGAAGCTAAAAAAGCTCCAGTTTTGATCCAAACTTCAATGGGTGCTGCTAAATACATGGGTGGTTACAAAGTTGCTCGCAACTTGATCGCTAACCTTGTTGAATCAATGGGTATCACTGTACCAGTAGCTATCCACCTTGACCACGGTCACTACGAAGATGCACTTGAGTGTATCGAAGTTGGTTACACTTCAATCATGTTTGATGGTTCACACCTTCCAGTTGAAGAAAACCTTAAATTGGCTAAAGAAGTTGTTGAAAAAGCACACGCTAAAGGTATCTCAGTAGAAGCTGAAGTTGGTACTATCGGTGGTGAAGAAGACGGAATCATCGGTAAAGGTGAATTGGCTCCAATCGAAGACGCTAAAGCAATGGTTGAAACTGGTATCGACTTCTTGGCAGCTGGTATCGGTAACATCCACGGTCCTTACCCAGCAAACTGGGAAGGTCTTGACCTTGATCACTTGCAAAAATTGACAGAAGCTCTTCCTGGATTCCCAATCGTATTGCACGGTGGATCAGGTATTCCTGATGAGCAAATCCAAGCAGCTATCAAACTTGGTGTTGCCAAAGTTAACGTTAACACAGAATGCCAAATCGCATTCGCTAACGCAACTCGTAAATTTGCTCGTGACTACGAAGCAAACGAAGCAGAATACGACAAGAAAAAACTCTTCGACCCACGTAAATTCTTGGCAGACGGTGTAAAAGCTATCCAAGCATCAGTTGAAGAACGTATCGACGTATTCGGTTCAGAAGGTAAAGCTTAATCTAGCTGAATAATACAGAGAAGACCTGCCCATTGGGTGGGTTTTTTTGGTGTGAATATATTGTAGAAGAACCAATATTAAGTTGCTAAAAGGTTCTATTTTTTGTACAATAATGCTATGAAAAAACTAAAACAATGTGGTCTTGCCTTTCTTAGTTTCATTCTTTTGTTTTTACTCGCTACATTCATCTTTCACCGTATCAGTTTGGAAAAGGAACAAGCCTCACTGACACCTATGGGACAACAAGTTCTCGTCGATGGACATCAAATGAATGTTTACGTTGAAGGGAATGGTTCTGAGACTATAGTAGTTCTCTCAGGTGCCGGTATTGCTTCTCCTATATTGGACTTTAAAGAAGTATCGGAATCCTTATCGAAACGGTATAAGGTAGTCATCGTGGAACGAGCAGGATATGGTTATAGTGATGATAGCAATCATTCAAGAGATGTGATGGAGGTTTTGTCTGAGACGCGTCAAGCTCTTTCACAAGCAAATGTCAAAGGTCCTTTTATCATTTTGTCTCATTCCATGGCTAGTCTAGAGAGTCTGGCTTGGCAGGAGAAGTTTCCTGATGAAGTGAAAGCTTTGATTGGTTTAGATTGGGCACTGCCAGCTAGTTATGAGAATTTAAAGCAAAATCAGGCCTTAATCACTGTGGCATTTTGGAGCAGCAAGATTGGCTTATTACGCCACTTCCCTGAGTCCTTTTATATAAAAAATCGAACTCTGATTGAAACTGAACGAAAACAATATAAAATTCTAGCTTATAAGCAGTTGATGTCACAAGCCATGCTTCATGAATCCCAAACGGTAAAGGAAAATGCCAAGAAAGTTCCCTCAAGCATCAATCCGAAAATTCCCACCTTACTACTGGTGTCTAACGGTCAAGGTACTAGTTTTGGTCAATCAGAATGGCAGCACTTTGCAGAGAAATTTGCTAGTGAACAGTCTAATGTGAAAGTCATCTATATGGATGCACCACACGACCTTTATCATTATCAAAATCATGAGGTTGTTTCTCGCATTGAAGATTTTTTAAAGAGGAATTGAGGCGTTAGAAATCATTTTAGACTGATGACAATAATTAAATGCTGAAGGATTAACAGTAAAATCGTGAGTTTTTTCGATTAAAAAAATTCTTTTTCTTATCAACCAACCTACCCATTGGGTGGGTTTTTTGTGTTTTAAGTTGCCCGCTTTAGTATAGTAAACTGGATCTAGACTAGCACAATGCTTCTTCTATGGTGTTTTGAAACTGGAATAGGACGCCATGACTGCTAAAAGATTTCTATAAATTCATTTGATTTTCCTAATCAATTTGTTCGTATCCTATTTGATCTCACTATAAAACATTCTTATCAATTGATTTGAATGCCAAAATTCCATCGCTCCGGTCTTATTTCATTTGGATATAAAAAACTCTCCTAGAATTCCCAGGAGAGTATGAGTAGTTATTTGAACTTGAATCCTTCGTAAATAAGCTCTGCTTTTGGATTTTGTTTTTTAATCTGTTTGGCAAGTGACTTCATCATAGAAAGAGGGCCGCACATATAGACGCTTGCATGTTCAGGTACTTCTTCTTGATCAAAATTAAGATAGCCGTCTTTTGTACTGTCGACTAGATGGAGTTCAAAATTAGAATTTTTCTGAGCATAGTTACGGAGTAAATCTAGGTAGACTGCATTTTCATCTCCACGGAAGCTATAGTAGAAGTGAACCTGTTTATCTAAAATAGGATGTTCACGGATGTAAGAGATGAAGGGGGTAATTCCAATACCTCCAGCAATCCAAATCTGATTTTCTCGTCCTTCTTCTATAATCATGTGCCCGTAAGCTCTGTCTACGCTTACTTTGCTGCCGACTTGAAGATTGTCATAGATATTCTTAGTATGGTCGCCTGAATTTTTAACAGTAAAGTAAAGAGTTTGACCATGACCTCCTGAGATAGAAAAGGGATGCGGAGCACTTTCAAAGCCTTCTTGAAAAATCTTTAGAAAGGCAAATTGTCCTGCTTGATAGTTGAAAGGTCTGCTAAGATGGATTTGAATTTCTCTAGTATCGTGGTTTAAGCGTTTGAGATTGGTAATTTTCCCTAGATAGGAGAAGCCAATCTTTTGATAAAGGAAGATGATATAAAAACCAGCCAGTAATCCTAAAAGGGCATAGCTACCAACAAGAAAACTTAGAAGATTAAATGTAAGAAGACGATTGCCCATCATCATGTAGACGTGAAAGAGTCCGAAAATATAGGCTAGGTAAACTAGACGGTGAATCCATCGCCAAGCTTCGTATTGGATGTATTTGCCTAAATAGGCGACAAGGATGATGCTGATAAAGATATAGATTGCAAGATTGCCAAACTGAGCAGCTAAGCGAGAGCCCCACAAACCGCCCATACTAAAGTTATGAAAGATGAGTAGGATGATGGAGAGAAAGGCTGTGAATTTGTGGACGGTGTAGACCTTTTCCAAACCGTGAAACCAGCTTTCTAGTAGTGGGAGACGAGTGGCTAGGATAAAAGTCAGAGATAGACTTGTTAAAGCTAGTCCTGGAATCATGAATTGGGGAGTAGTGCTCATCCAAGTCAACATAGTCAAGACAAAACTAGTTATGATAAAAAGTATTCCTTTGAGTGATTTCATAAAAAAATTCCATTTCATTTAGATTTGATTTGTTGTAAATAAATTTGTTACATTTTATCATAGAAAAAGTATGGTGTCAAATTGAGGTCTATAAATATCTATTCTCATCAAAAAAACTCTCCAATGAACTGGAGAGTGGCTGTTTATTCTGCAGCTTGTTGCCAACGTTTGGCTAGCATATGAGACAGGCTAGAAATGGCTAGGTTAAAGCTGAAGTAGATGAGGGCAATCAGGATATAAAGACTGAAGACCTGCTCTGGTTCGAAATAACGGCCCATGAGAATTTGGCTAGCTCCGAAGAGTTCTTGTAGGGCGATAACAGAGTAGAGAAGACTGGTATCCTTAATCACGGTTACAAACTGAGAAATGATGGCTGGCAGCATTTTACGGATTGCTTGTGGGAGAATGATGTGATAGAGGATTTGTATAGAGGTAAATCCTTGTGACATTCCTGCTTCGTATTGCCCCTTGTCCACAGCGTTGAGACCACCTCGGATAATCTCAGCCAAGGCTGCTGATGTAAAGAGGGTAAAGGCGGTGATACCAGCTGGTGTGGACTTCATCTTAAACACCAAAAAGATAGTGAAAATCCAGAGGAGGTTGGGAACGTTACGTACAAACTCGATGTAAATGCTGGAGATGATACGTAAGACAGGATTTTTCCCATTTCTCATGACGGCTAGCACCGTTCCGATAAGTGTAGAGAGGACGATGGCAATTAGAGAAATATAGAGGGTCAAGCCAAATCCTTTAAAAATAAAGATTAGGTTATCTGGGGTCAAAACTTCTAAAATGGATTCCATAGTAACCTCCTAAAGTGAATAGGCTTTTTTGTTGGTTTGCTCCATCTTGCGACCAAACTGGGCAACAGGGAAGCATAGAGAAAAGTAGAGAAGGGCAGCACCTAAAAAGGCTGGAATGTAGTTTCCGTTAAGAGCTGACCAAGACTTGGTCACAAACATCAAGTCGACTCCAGAGATGATAGCGACTGTGGAGGTATTCTTGATGAGGTTGACGATTTGGTTGGTCAAAGGAGGGAGAATGATACGAAAGGCCTGAGGCAAGATAATCAAGCGCATGGCATTGATATAGGTAAAACCTTGCGACAAGGCGGCCTCCATTTGACCGCTAGGAATAGACTGAATGCCTGAGCGAATTACCTCGGCGATATAGGCGCCGTGATAGAGACCCACGCAGAGAACAGCCGTCCAATAAATCGGAATCATGATGATATGGTCACTGATAAGAGGTAGGCCATAAAAAACGATGACAAACTGCACCAAGAGGGGAGTGTTTTGGTAAAATTCGACAAAGATACGAGCTACAATGCGTAAAATTGGACGTTTGCTGGTTGACATGGCTCCAAAGAAGATACCCAAAACCATGGCGAGGATAAAGGATCCAATTGCTAGGGCAAGGGTGAAGAGGAAACCATTGAAAAATTGTCCAAAATCCTGAAAATAGGCTGTCCAAGATGATAAATCTGTCATAGGGTGTCCTCCTTAATCTGCGGTATGGCTAGATGGTTTGAGCTTGTAACGGTCATAAAGTTTCTGCAAACTACCATCCTTGCTCCATTTAGTGACCAAGTTATCAAGATAGTCGTTAAGCTCGGTATTTGATTTCTTGGTAACAATACCGTAGTCAGATGGCTTGAAACTATCATCTAGTAGTTCTGTTCGTTTACTGATATAGCCAGATAGAATCGAGCGGTCAACGGAAAAGGCATCGATACGATGAGCGTGTAGGGACGTAATCAATTCTGGGTAGGAACCAAGTTCGACGAATTTAAACTTCAGACCTTTCTTTTTACCCAGTTCAGTAATCAGGCGTTGGGTGATGGAACCTTGGGCAACTCCGATGGTTTTGCCGTTTAGATCCTCAATGCTTTTGATTTTGGCAGATTTATTGACCAAAAAGCCAGAAGCGTCCGTGTAGTAGGGACTGGTAAAGTTATAGAGTTTTTTGCGTTCGTCTGTGATGGTGAAGGTTGCAATGTCCATATCGACCTGTTCATTGTCTAGGAGGGGGCCACGGGTTTGCGCGGTAACAGGTACATAACGAACCTTGACTTTAAGCTCATCGGCTACCATCTTGGCCAAGTCGGTTTCGATACCAGAATAGGTCCCTGTCTTGGGATCCTTGTAGCCAAAATTGGGAACATCTTGTTTGACACCAACAACTATCTCGCCTCTCTTTTGAATATCTGCGACACTGGTATCAGCCTGAACTGGTTTTGCAGCAGCAAGGCTGAAAAGGCTAATCAATAATGCTGATAAAAAGAATTTCTTTTTCATAGGCGCCTCCTTATTTGACTTTGTCACTTTCATGGTTGATAATTTTGCTGAGGAATTGTTGGGCACGAGGCTCGCTTGGATTGTCGAAAAAGTCATCGACATCTGTCGTATCCACCAAAACTTCTCCGTCAGCCATAAAGATGATGCGGTCAGCAACTTCACGGGCAAAGCCCATTTCATGGGTAACGACAATCATATTCATACCCTCATGCGCCAATTTTTGCATAACAGCCAGAACGTCACCGATGGTTTCAGGGTCAAGAGCAGATGTTGGTTCATCAAAGAGGAGTAGCTCAGGATGCATGGCGAGTCCGCGTGCGATGGCAATTCGTTGTTTTTGTCCACCAGAAAGCATGGCTGGATAAGAATCTTTCTTGTCCCACATATTTACAAATTCCAGATATTTTTGGGCTGTCTTTTCAGCTTCTTTTTTATCAATTCCTAGAACTTTTATGGGTGCGAGTGTTACGTTTTCTAACACTGTTTTGTGTGGATAGAGGTTGAAATGCTGGAAAACCATGCCGACTTCCTTGCGAAGAGGCACTAAATCTTTCTGACTGGCACCAGCAACTTGGTGACCATTGACTAGAAGACTTCCCTTGTCGACAGCCTCTAAACCATTGATGGTGCGGATAAGAGTGGACTTCCCAGAACCAGAAGGGCCAAGGAGGACAACAACTTGTCCTTTTTCAAAACGGAGATTGATGTCGCGGAGTGCGTGGTAGTCTCCATAATATTTTTCGACGTGTTCAAATTCTACTAAAGCCATAAGGAATCTCCTTTGTGTTAGATTTTATAACATGATTCTACACCAAAAGATTTGTCTTGTCAAATCATATCTGAAAAAATTCACTAAAATTTTATAAAAAAGCAATCCGGATAGAGAAAAAGCCTAAATCATGTTATAATGAAGCAATAGAATTCTTAGAAAGAGTGGATGTCTTTTTGATAACACCTACTTATGAATGGCAGTTTGCCCCGCAGGTAGAAGATGCGGATTTTACAAAGATAGCCAAGAAGGCTGGACTGGGTCCTGAGGTGGCTCGGTTATTATTTGAGAGAGGGATTCAGGGCCAAGAAAGTCTGAAGAAGTTTTTAGAACCTTCCTTAGAGGACTTGCATGATCCTTATCTACTCCATGATATGGACAAGGCAGTGGAGCGGATTCGTCAGGCCATTGAAGAAGGGGAAAATATTCTCATTTATGGAGACTACGATGCGGATGGCATGACTTCGGCTTCGATTGTGAAGGAAAGTTTGGAACAGCTTGGAGCTGAGTGCCGTGTTTACTTGCCCAATCGTTTTACTGATGGCTATGGACCTAATGCTAGTGTCTATAAATACTTTATCGAGCAAGAAGGGATTTCTTTGATTGTGACGGTGGATAATGGGGTTGCTGGTCACGAAGCCATTGAATTGGCCCAGTCTATGGGAGTGGATGTCATTGTGACTGACCACCATTCCATGCCTGAAACCCTGCCTGATGCCTATGCTATTGTTCATCCTGAGCATCCGAATGCGAACTATCCTTTCAAATATTTGGCTGGTTGTGGAGTGGCTTTCAAGCTGGCTTGTGCCCTTTTAGAAGAAGTACAAGTGGAATTGCTTGATTTAGTTGCTATCGGAACCATTGCAGATATGGTGAGTTTGACGGATGAAAATCGTATCTTGGTTCAATACGGTCTGGAAATGTTGGGACATACTCAGCGTATTGGTCTACAAGAAATGTTGGATATGGCTGGGATTGCTGCTAATGAAGTAACAGAAGAAACTGTTGGTTTCCAGATTGCCCCTCGTTTAAATGCCTTGGGGCGCTTGGATGATCCCAATCCAGCCATTGATTTGCTGACTGGGTTTGACGATGAGGAAGCGCATGAGATTGCCCTCATGATTCACCAGAAAAATGAAGAGCGCAAGGAAATTGTCCAGTCTATCTATGAAGAAGCTAAGACCATGGTGGATCCTGAGAAGAAGGTCCAGGTCTTGGCCAAGGAAGGTTGGAATCCTGGAGTTCTAGGTATCGTTGCCGGTCGTTTGTTGGAAGAATTAGGACAGACAGTCATCGTTCTTAATATAGAAGACGGTCGTGCCAAGGGCAGTGCTCGTAGTGTGGAAGCGGTCGATATTTTTGAAGCTTTGGATCCTCATCGTGACCTCTTTATCGCCTTTGGTGGTCATGCTGGCGCAGCAGGAATGACGCTGGAAGTTGAGAAACTTTCAGATTTATCTCAGGTCTTGGAAGATTATGTCCGTGAAAAGGGCGCAGATGCTAGTGGTAAGAATAAGTTAAACCTAGATGAAGAGCTGGATTTGGAGACTTTGAGTCTTGAAACAGTCAAGAACTTTGAACGTTTAGCTCCCTTTGGAATGGACAATCAGAAACCAGTCTTTTATATCAAGGATTTTCAGGTCGAAAGTGCTCGTACTATGGGGGCAGGCAATGCCCATCTCAAGCTGAAAATCTCTAAGGGTGAAGCCAGTTTTGAAGTGGTGGCATTTGGACAAGGCAGATGGGCAACGGAGTTTGCTCAAACCAAGAATCTAGAGTTAGCAGTCAAATTGTCTGTCAACCAATGGAATGGCCAAACTGCCCTTCAGTTGATGATGGTGGATGCGCGTGTGGAGGGTGTTCAACTCTTTAACATTCGTGGGAAGAATGCCACCTTGCCAGAGGGAGTTCCAGTCTTGGATTTTGCTGGAGAAGTGCCAGATTTAGTGACTAGTGAAGCTGTTGTCGTAAAAACCGTTCCTGAGGATATTACCCTGCTGAAAACCATTTTTCAGGAGCAACATTTCTCAGCCGTCTATTTCAAAAACGACATCGACAAGGCCTATTATCTGACAGGTTATGGGACTAGAGAACAGTTTGCCAAATTGTACAAGACCATTTATCAGTTTCCAGAGTTTGATATTCGTTATAAGCTGAAAGATTTGGCAGCTTATCTTAATATCCAACAAATCTTGCTGGTCAAGATGATTCAAGTATTTGAAGAACTAGGTTTTGTGACGATCACAGATGGTGTGATGACAGTCAATAAAGAGGCACCAAAGCGAGAGATAGGAGAAAGTCAGATTTACCAAAATCTCAAACAAACCGTTAAAGACCAAGAAATGATGGCACTAGGTACCGTGCAAGAAATTTATGACTTTTTAATGGAAAAAGAGTAGAAGTTAGGAAAGAGTTGGGCAACCAGCTCTTTTTTGAAAACAAATCTTCATTTTGAAAATCATCAAAAAAATGGTATAATGGTAGAAAAAGATTCGGCTAAAAGTAATAGTGCTTTTAGAATAAGAGGGCAAGCAACCCTATAATCAAGATAAACTAAGCTTTCGGAGGAAAAATGAGTAATATCAGTCTAACAACACTTGGTGGTGTACGTGAAAACGGGAAAAATATGTATATCGCTGAAATCGACGGGTCTATTTTCGTTTTGGATGCAGGTCTAAAATACCCTGAAAATGAACAACTAGGGGTGGACGTAGTTATTCCAAATATGGACTACCTTTTTGAAAATAGCGACCGTATCGCTGGAGTCTTCTTGACCCACGGGCATGCGGATGCCATTGGTGCACTGCCTTATCTCTTGGCTGAAGCCAAGGTACCTGTATTTGGGTCTGAGTTGACCATTGAGTTGGCCAAACTCTTTGTTAAAGGAAATGATGCGGTTAAGAAATTCAATGATTTCCATGTCATTGATGAGAATACGGAGATTGATTTTGGAGGGACTGTGGTTTCCTTCTTCCGTACGACCCACTCTATCCCAGAGAGTCTGGGTGTGGTCTTGAAGACGGCTGAGGGCAGCATCGTTTACACAGGAGACTTCAAATTTGACCAGACAGCTAGTGAATCTTATGCGACAGACTTTGCTCGTTTGGCAGAAATCGGTCGTGACGGAGTTCTGGCTCTTCTCAGTGATTCAGCCAATGCAGACAGTAATGTTCAAGTGGCTAGCGAAAGTGAAGTTGGGGATGAAATCACCCAAACCATTGCGGACTGGGAGGGACGTATCATTGTTGCGGCGGTAGCCAGCAACCTCTCTCGTATTCAACAGGTATTTGACGCTGCGGATGCAACAGGCCGTCGTGTGGTCTTGACAGGATTTGATATTGAAAATATCGTCCGTACTGCTATTCGCCTCAAGAAATTGTCTCTAGCTAACGAGAGCCTTTTGATTAAGCCAAAAGATATGTCTCGCTTTGAGGACCATGAGTTGATTATCCTTGAGACGGGCCGTATGGGTGAGCCTATCAATGGTCTTCGCAAGATGTCGATTGGTCGCCACCGTTATGTGGAAATCAAGGACGGTGACCTGGTCTATATCGTAACGACTCCATCTATCGCCAAAGAAGCAGTCATGGCGCGTGTGGAAAACATGATTTACCAAGCTGGCGGGGTTGTCAAATTAATCACCCAAAGCTTGCGTGTGTCAGGTCATGGAAATGCACGTGATTTGCAGTTGATGATCAATCTCTTGCAACCCAAGTATCTCTTCCCAATTCAAGGTGAATACCGTGAGTTGGATGCCCATGCCAAGGCTGCTATGGCAGTTGGGATGTTGCCAGAACGCATTTTCATTCCTAAAAAGGGAACCAGCATGGCTTATGAGAATGGGGACTTTGTCCCAGCTGGTGCAGTTTCGGCAGGCGATGTCTTGATTGATGGAAATGCTATCGGTGATGTTGGCAATGTAGTCCTTCGTGACCGTAAGGTATTGTCAGAGGATGGTATTTTCATCGTAGCAATTACCGTTAACCGTCGTGAGAAGAAAATTGTGGCCAAGGCCCGTGTTCACACGCGTGGATTCGTTTATCTTAAGAAGAGCCGCGATATTCTCCGTGAAAGTTCAGAATTGATTAACCAAACGGTAGAAGACTATCTTCAAGGCGATGACTTTGACTGGGCAGATCTCAAAGGGAAGGTTCGTGATACTCTGACCAAGTACCTCTTTGATCAAACTAAACGTCGTCCAGCCGTTTTACCAGTGGTCATGGAAGCAAAATAATCGTTGAAATAAACAGAGAGAAAGTCGAATTTCGGCTTTTTCTTATCGGAAAATAAAAGGAAAAAATTATGGCAGTAATGAAAATCGAGTATTACTCACAGGTATTAGATATGGAGTGGGGGGTGAATGTTCTTTACCCCGATGCCAATCGAGTGGAAGAACCAGATTGCGAAGATATCCCTGTTTTGTATCTTTTACACGGGATGTCTGGCAATCATAACAGTTGGCTCAAGCGAACCAACGTAGAACGCTTGCTTCGAGGAACCAATCTCATCGTTGTCATGCCCAATACCAGCAATGGTTGGTACACTGATACTAAGTATGGTTTTGATTACTACACAGCTCTAGCAGAGGAATTGCCACAGGTTTTGAAACGTTTCTTCCCTAATATGACTAGCAAGCGTGAAAAGACTTTTATCGCTGGTCTTTCTATGGGAGGTTATGGCTGTTTCAAATTGGCTCTTGCAACAAATCGTTTTTCTCACGCAGCTAGTTTTTCAGGCGCCCTTAGCTTTCAAGATTTTTCTCCTGAAAGCCAAAATTTGGGAACACCAGCTTATTGGAGAGGTGTGTTTGGGGAGATTAAAGATTGGACAGCTAGCCCCTATTCTCTTGAAAGTCTGGCTAAAAAATCGGACAAAAAGACCAAGCTGTGGGCTTGGTGTGGTGAGCAGGATTTCTTGTATGAAGCCAATAATCTAGCAGTGAAAAACCTCAAAAAATTAGGTTTTGATGTGACCTATAGCCATAGCGCTGGAACTCACGAATGGTACTACTGGGAAAAACAATTGGAACGGTTTTTAGCAACTCTGCCAATCGATTTCAAATTAGAAGAGAGATTGACTTAGTTTGAACTTCAGCATAGGGGGTAGAACTAAAATAAAATATGTTTTCACTAGACTTTTCAAACGAAAGTAGTAGAATAGTAATAAGATACTGGAGGAAAGAGAGTAGGAAATGTACCGTTATCAAATTGGCATTCCCACATTAGAATATGATCAGTTTGTTAAAGAACATGAATTAGCTAATGTATTACAAAGCAGTGCTTGGGAAAAAGTGAAATCTGATTGGAATCATGAGAGATTTGGTGTCTATGAAGAGGGGAGGTTACTGGCTGTGGCTAGTATTCTCATAAAATCTCTGCCTTTAGGCTATAAAATGTTTTATATTCCAAGAGGTCCCATATTGGATTACAGGGATACAGAAGTTTTAAAGTTTGTTCTGCAGTCTATTAAGTCTTACGCTCGTAGTAAGAGAGCGGTTTTTGTGACTTTTGACCCAAGTATTTGTCTATCTCAACATTTGGTCAATCAAGATAAAACAGAATATCCTGAAAATCTTGCTATTATTGATAGTTTGCAACAAATGGGAGTAAGGTGGTCAGGAAAAACAGAGGAAATGGGAGACACCATTCAACCTCGTATTCAGGCGAAAATATACAAGGAAAATTTTGAAGAAGATAAACTTTCCAAGTCAACAAAACAGGCTATTCGAACAGCACGGAATAAGGGGGTAGAGATTCAATTTGGTGGAACTGAATTATTGGAGTCTTTTTCCTTTTTGATGAAAAAAACCGAGAAGCGGAAAGAGATTCATTTGAGGAATGAAGCCTATTATAAAAAGTTGTTAGATAATTTTAAGGACAAGGCCTATATCACCTTGGCAACCTTGGATGTCTCTAAACGTTCGCAAGAATTAGAAGAACAGTTAGCGAAAAACAGAGCCTTGGAAGAGACCTTTACTGAGTCGACTCGAACTTCAAAAGTAGAAGCGCAGAAGAAGGAAAAAGAACGTTTAGAAGAGGAAATAGATTTCTTGCAGGGATATATGAATATGGGAAAATCAAACATTCCCTTAGCGGCTACTTTGAGTTTGGAATTTGGTAATACCTCTGTCAATCTATATGCTGGTATGGATGATGATTTTAAACGTTACAATGCACCAATTTTAACTTGGTATGAAACGGCTCGCTATGCCTTTGAGCGAGGTATGGTGTGGCAAAATTTAGGTGGTGTTGAAAACTCTCTCAATGGTGGACTTTATCATTTTAAGGAAAAATTTAATCCAACGATTGAAGAATATTTGGGAGAATTTACAATGCCTATCCATCCTCTCTATCCTCTGTTAAGACTTGCTCTTGATTTCCGTAAAACATTAAGAAAAAAACATAGAAAGTAAGTATATGGCACTAATTACACTCACGAAAGAAGAGTTTCAGGCTTATTCTGATCAGGTTTCTTCTCGTTCCTTTATGCAATCTGTTCAGATGGGGGACTTATTAGAAAAAAGAGGGGCTCGAATTGTTTACCTTGCTTTGAAACAAGAAGGAGAAATTCAAGTTGCAGCTCTGGTTTATAGCTTGCCCATGCTGGGTGGTCTGCATATGGAGATCAATTCGGGGCCGATTTATACCCAACAAGATGCTCTTCCAGTTTTTTATGCGGAGTTAAAAGAATATGCCAAGCAAAATGGTGTATTAGAGTTGCTTGTAAAACCTTATGAAACTTATCAAACTTTTGATAGTCAAGGTAATCCGATAGATGCTGAGAAAAAAAGTATGATTCAAGATTTGACTGATTTGGATTATCAATTTGATGGTTTGACGACAGGGTATCCAGGTGGAGAGCCGGATTGGTTATATTATAAAGATTTGACTGAATTAACTGAAAAGAATTTGCTTAAAAGTTTTAGCAAAAAGGGTAAACCCTTGGTGAAAAAGGCTGAAACCTTTGGCATTCGGTTGAAAAAGTTAAAACGTGAAGAACTATCGATTTTTAAGAATATCACAAAAGAAACCTCTGAACGTAGAGAATATAGTGATAAAAGTTTAGAATACTATGAGCACTTTTATGATTCATTTGGAGAACAAGCGGAGTTTCTCATAGCAAGCTTAAATTTTTCGGACTATATGAGCAAATTGCAAGGTGAGCAAAGTAAACTAGAAGAAATCTTGGGCAAGTTGCGACTTGATTTGAGTAAAAATCCTCATTCTGAGAAAAAACAAAATCAACTGAGAGAATATTCTAGTCAATTTGAAACGTTTGAAGTTCGAAAAGCAGAAGCGAGAGACTTGATTGAAAAATATGGAGAAGAAGATATTGTTTTAGCTGGGAGTTTATTTGTTTATATGCCCCAGGAAACGACTTACCTCTTTAGTGGTTCCTACACTGAGTTTAATAAATTCTATGCCCCTGCCCTGCTTCAAAAATATATTATGTTGGAAAGCATAAAACGTGGAATACCTAAATACAACTTCCTAGGCATTCAAGGGATTTTTGATGGTAGTGATGGTGTTTTGCGTTTTAAACAAAATTTTAATGGCTATATTGTACGCAAAGCAGGTACTTTCCGTTACCATCCATCGCCTTTAAAATACAAAGCTATCCAGTTACTCAAAAAAATAGTAAGACGTTAAGATGAAAAAGCCAGTATTTAGTTTTCTTTCAGCTTATTTTAGTAAAATAGTCTTTATTTGCTAGAAAGGTGGAGAGACATGCGCTGGCTTTTTCGTTTGATAGGGGCTTTCTTTTCTTTTGTGTGGCGTTTGTTTTGGCGCCTGGTTTGGATAGTTGTGCTCTTATGTGCGCTTGCTTTTGGATTTCTCTGGTATCTTAATGGAGATTTTCAAGAAGCGCTAAAGCAAGCAGAGCGGTCAGTCAAGATTGGTCAACAAAGTATTAACCAATGGGAAAAAACAGGGCAACTGCCTAAGTTGAAGCAGACAGATAGCCACCAGCATTCTGAAGGAAAGTGGCCACAGGCTTTTGCTCGTATTTACTTGGATCCGCAAATGGATTCACGCTTTCAAGAGGCATATTTAGAAGCGATCCAGAACTGGAATCAAACTGGTGCTTTTAACTTTGAAGTCGTGACTGAGACCAGCAAGGCAGATATTATGGCTACGGAGATGAATGACGGAGGCACTCCTGTGGCAGGAGAGGCGGAAAGTCAGACCAATCTCTTAACGGGGCAATTCTTGTCTGTCACGGTGCGGTTGAATCATTATTATCTATCCAATCCTGACTATGGCTATTCCTATGAGCGCATTGTCCATACGGCAGAACACGAGTTGGGTCATGCGATTGGCTTGGACCATACAGATGAGAAGTCTGTGATGCAACCTGCAGGTTCCTTTTATGGTATTCAGGAAGAGGATGTTGAAAGACTTCGAAAATTATATGAGACCAATGAGTAGGGGACTATCTTTCCCTACTTTTTTGCTATAATGGAACTATGAATAACTTGATTAAATCAAAACTAGAGCTTTTGCCGACCAGCCCTGGTTGCTACATTCACAAGGATAAAAACGGCACCATTATCTATGTAGGAAAGGCAAAAAATCTGCGTAACCGCGTGAGGTCTTATTTCCGTGGAAGTCATGATACCAAAACAGAGGCCTTGGTGTCTGAAATTGTGGATTTTGAATTTATCGTCACTGAGTCTAATATTGAGGCTCTCCTTCTGGAAATCAACCTAATCAAGGAAAACAAGCCCAAATACAATATCATGCTCAAGGATGATAAGTCCTATCCCTTCATCAAGATTACCAATGAACGCTATCCTCGTTTGATTATCACCCGACAGGTCAAAAAGGATGGAGGTCTTTATTTTGGACCTTATCCCGATGTGGGGGCAGCCAATGAAATCAAGCGACTACTGGATCGAATTTTCCCTTTTAGAAAGTGTACCAATCCACCGTCTAAGGTCTGTTTTTACTACCATATCGGTCAATGTATGGCCCATACCATCTGTAAGAAGGATGAGGTTTATTTCAAGTCCATGGCTCAGGAGGTTTCTGATTTCCTAAAAGGACAGGATGACAAGATTATCGATGACCTCAAGGGAAAAATGGCAGCGGCGGCCCAGACTATGGAGTTTGAACGTGCGGCGGAATATCGTGACCTAATTCAGGCTATTGGAACGCTTCGAACCAAGCAACGGGTTATGGCTAAGGATCTTCAAAATCGTGATGTCTTTGGTTACTATGTGGACAAGGGTTGGATGTGTGTTCAGGTTTTCTTTGTCCGTCAGGGCAAGCTCATTGAACGCGATGTCAATCTCTTTCCCTATTACAATGATCCGGATGAGGACTTTTTGACCTATGTTGGACAATTCTATCAAGAAAAATCTCATCTAGTTCCCAATGAGGTACTGATTCCGCAGGATATTGACGAAGAAGCTGTCAAGGTCTTGGTAGATACCAAGATTCTCAAACCCCAGCGTGGAGAGAAAAAACAGCTGGTCAATCTAGCCATAAAAAATGCACGAGTCAGCCTAGAGCAGAAATTCAACCTGCTGGAGAAATCTGTCGAAAAGACACAAGGAGCTATTGAAAATCTAGGACGTTTGCTCCAAATCCCAACCCCAGTTCGTATCGAATCTTTCGATAACTCCAACATCATGGGGACCAGTCCTGTTTCAGCCATGGTGGTCTTTGTCAACGGAAAACCTAGTAAGAAGGATTACCGTAAGTATAAAATCAAGACGGTCGTTGGGCCAGACGACTATGCCAGTATGAGAGAAGTCATTCGCAGGCGCTATGGTCGAGTACAGCGTGACGGTTTGACTCCTCCAGATTTGATTGTCATCGATGGGGGACAAGGTCAAGTCAATATCGCCAAGCAAGTCATCCAAGAGGAACTGGGTTTGGATATTCCCATTGCAGGTTTGCAAAAGAATGATAAGCACCAAACTCATGAATTGCTTTTTGGAGACCCGCTTGAGGTGGTGGAGTTGTCTCGCAATTCTCAGGAATTTTTCCTCCTCCAACGCATTCAGGATGAGGTCCACCGCTTTGCTATTACTTTCCACCGCCAACTGCGCTCCAAAAATTCCTTTTCATCACAACTGGATGGAATTGACGGTCTGGGACCTAAACGCAAGCAAAATCTCATGAAGCATTTCAAGTCTCTGACTAAAATCAAGGAAGCCAGTGTGGATGAGATTGTCGAAGTTGGAGTACCAAGAACAGTCGCAGAGGCTGTGCAAAGAAAGTTGAACCCGCAGGAAGAAGAGGAATTAGCTCAAGTGGCGGAAGAAAGAGTAGAATACCAAACGGAAGGAAACCACAATGAAACATAAAATCGCAATTTTATCAGATATTCATGGCAATGCGACGGCGCTAGAAGCAGTGATTGCAGATGCTAAAAATCAGGGGGTCAGTGAATATTGGCTTCTGGGAGATATTTTTCTTCCTGGTCCCGGTGCAAATGACTTAGTCGCCCTGCTAAAGGACCTTCCTATCACAGCCAGTGTTCGAGGCAATTGGGATGATTGTGTCCTTGAGGCCTTGGATGGGCAATACGGTTTGGAAAATCCGCAAGAAATCCAGCTAATGCGCATGACCCAGTTTTTGATGGAGCGAATGGATCCTGCAACGATTGTCTGGTTACGAAGCTTGCCTTTGCTGGAAAAGAAAGAAGTTGAGGGGCTACGCTTTTCTATCTCTCATAATTTACCTGACAAAAACTATGGTGGGGACCTACTGGTTGGGAATGATACAGATAAATTTGACCAACTGCTAGATGAGAAAACCGACGTGGCAGTCTATGGTCATGTTCACAAGCAGTTGCTTCGTTATGGCAGTCAAGGGCAACAAATCATCAATCCAGGGTCGATTGGCATGCCCTATTTTAATTGGGAGGCGTTAAAAAATCACCGTGCCCAGTATGCCGTGATAGAAGTTGAAGATGGGGAATTGGTAAATATCCTATTTCGTAAAGTCGCTTATGATTATGAAGCGGAGTTAGAACTGGCCAAGTCCAAGGGGCTTCCTTTTATCGAAATGTATGAAGAACTACGTCGTGAAGATAACTATCAGGGGCACAATCTGGAACTCTTAGCCAGCTTAATAGAAAAGCATGGGTATGTAGAGGATGTGAAAGATTTCTTGGAGATTATAAAGTCAGAATATAAGATAGACTAGTTTCTTTAAGTAACTGAAAATTAATTGGAACTGGATGAGGGGATTCCTGATTTAAATGCTTTTCTTCATTTGGTTGCTTATCCTTGTTCCAGTTTATTTCTATGAAAAATCCCTGCAAGCTCTTTCAAATTATGGTAGAATGGAAGCAGTAGAATTAGAAAAGGAAATCGATTATGAAATTTCTTGAATTAAATAAAAAACGTCATGCGACTAAGCATTTTACTGATAAGCCTGTTGATCCTAAAGATGTTCGTACGGCTATCGAAATCGCAACCTTGGCACCAAGTGCCCACAACAGCCAGCCTTGGAAATTTGTGGTGGTTCGTGAGAAAAATGCTGAACTGGCAAAATTGGCTTACGGTTCAAACTTTGAACAGGTATCATCAGCGCCTGTAACCATTGCCCTGTTTACAGACACAGATCTGGCTAAACGCGCTCGTAAGATTGCTCGTGTTGGTGGTGCTAATAACTTTTCTGAAGAGCAACTTCAATATTTTATGAAGAATTTGCCTGCTGAATTTGCCCGTTACAATGAACAACAAGTCAGCGACTACCTAGCCCTCAATGCAGGTTTGGTTGCTATGAATTTGGTTCTGGCTCTTACAGATCAGGGAATCGGATCAAATCTGATTCTTGGTTTTGACAAATCAAAAGTCAACGAAGTTTTGGAAATCGAAAACCGCTTCCGCCCAGAACTCTTGATTACAGTGGGTTATACAGACGAAAAATTGGAACCAAGCTACCGCTTGCCAGTAGATGAAATCATTGAGAAAAGATAGAAAGAAGAAAAAAATGACAGTAATTGATTTTACAGCAGAAGTAGAAAAACGCAAAGAAGACCTCTTGGCTGACTTGTTTAGCCTTTTGGAAATCAACTCAGAACGTGATGACAGCAAGGTTGATGCTGAACATCCATTTGGGCCTGGTCCAGTAAAAGCCTTGGAAAAATTCCTTGAAATCGCAGACCGCGATGGCTACCCAACTAAGAATGTCGATAACTACGCAGGACATTTCGAGTTTGGTGATGGAGAAGAAGTTCTCGGCATCTTTGCTCATATGGACGTGGTTCCAGCTGGTAGCGGTTGGGACACAGACCCTTACACACCAACTATCAAAGACGGTCGTCTTTATGCGCGTGGAGCTTCGGACGACAAGGGTCCTACAACAGCTTGTTACTATGGCTTGAAAATCATCAAAGAATTGGGCCTTCCAACTTCTAAAAAAGTTCGCTTCATCGTCGGAACAGACGAAGAATCAGGCTGGGCAGACATGGACTACTACTTCGAGCACGTAGGACTTGCCAAACCAGACTTCGGTTTCTCTCCAGACGCTGAATTCCCTATCATCAATGGTGAAAAAGGAAATATCACGGAATACCTCCACTTTGCAGGTGAAAATGCGGGTGCTGCCCGTCTTCACAGCTTCACAGGTGGTTTGCGTGAAAACATGGTGCCAGAATCAGCAACAGCAGTCGTTTCAGGTGACTTGGCTGACTTGCAAGCTAAACTAGATGCCTTTGTTGCAGAACACAAACTTAGAGGAGAACTCCAAGAAGAAGCTGACCAATACAAGGTGACGATCATTGGTAAATCAGCCCACGGTGCTATGCCTGCTTCAGGTGTCAATGGTGCGACTTACCTAGCCCTCTTCCTCAGCCAGTTTGACTTTGCTGGTCCAGCCAAAGACTACCTTGACATCGCTGGTAAAATTCTCTTGAACGACCATGAGGGTGAAAATCTCAAGATTGCTCATGTGGATGAAAAGATGGGTGCCCTTTCTATGAATGCAGGCGTCTTCCGCTTTGATGAAACAAGTGCTGACAATACCATTGCCCTCAACATCCGCTATCCAAAAGGAACAAGTCCAGAGCAAATCAAGTCAATCCTTGAAAACTTGCCAGTTGCTTCTGTTAGCCTTTCTGAGCACGGTCACACCCCTCACTATGTGCCAATGGAAGATCCACTTGTGCAAACCTTGTTGAATGTCTATGAAAAACAAACTGGACTTAAAGGTCATGAGCAAGTCATTGGTGGTGGAACCTTTGGTCGTTTGCTCGAACGCGGAGTTGCCTACGGTGCCATGTTCCCAGACTCAATTGACACCATGCACCAAGCCAATGAATTTATCGCCTTGGACGATCTCTTCCGAGCAGCAGCAATCTATGCCGAAGCTATTTACGAATTGATCAAATAAAACGATAGAAGTCTGAGATTGTATGCTTAGACTTCTTTTTGGAGGGGAAGTAGATGTCTCAAATTGAAAGAATCAAGCAGGCTATTATGTCAGATCCACAAAATGCCATCTATACAGAGCGTGGCATTGAGCCTCTCTTTGCAGCGCCAAAGACTGCTCGCATCAATATCATCGGTCAAGCGCCTGGTCTTAAAACCCAAGAAGCAGGCCTTTACTGGAAGGATAAAAGTGGTGATCGTTTGCGGGACTGGCTTGGTGTTGACGAAGACACTTTTTACAATTCAGGATATTTTGCTGTTTTGCCTATGGATTTCTACTTTCCAGGGCATGGAAAGTCAGGTGATCTGCCACCGAGAACTGGCTTTGCTGAAAAATGGCATCCGCAGCTCTTGCAAGAATTACCAGATATTCAATTGACCCTCTTGATTGGCCAGTATGCCAAGCCTACTATTTGCAGGAGAAAATCAGTGGTAAGGTGACAGAACGGGTAAAACATTACCAGAACTACTTACCAACCTATTTTCCACTAGTTCACCCCTCGCCGCGAAATCAAATCTGGATGGCCAAAAATCCTTGGTTTGAGTCAGAAGTGGTGCCGGATTTGAAAAAAAGAATTAAAACCATTTTATAGTCAATGAAAATCAAAGAGCAAACTAGGAAGCTAGCCGCAGGCTGCTCAAAGTACAGCTTTGAGGTTGCAGATAAAACTGACGAAGTCAGCTCAAAACACTGTTTTGAGGTTGTGGATAGAACTGACGAAGTCAGCTCAAAACACTGTTTTGAGGTTGTGGATAGAACTGACGAAGTCAGTAACCATACCTACGGTAAGGCGACGCTGACGTGGTTTGAAGAGATTTTCGAAGAGTATTAGGAGAAAAAGAATGAAAGAAATAACCTTTGACGCATTTTACCAGCTTTACCAAAACGACCAACTTTCTTTAGTGGACGTGAGAGAAGTGGATGAGTTTGAAGCTCTTCATTTAGAAGGCGCCCACAACCTGCCACTTAGTCAATTGGCTGATACCTATGATCAGTTGGATAAGGACCAGTTACATTATGTTATTTGCAAATCTGGAATGAGATCGGCGCGTGCTTGTCAATTCCTATCAGAACAAGGTTATAATGTTATCAATGTCCAAGGTGGCATGACTGCCTTTGAAGAACTCTAAACGTAAGAATTTTCTCCTGCTTGGTGTGGACTGGGTAGGAGAGCTTTATTTTTAGATAATTCTCATTTTTGAGAATCTTGAAAACATTCAATAGTTACTTCGTGAAGCTTTTTTCATACTCCTATTCATGATATACTAGGTCAGTATTTTATAAATATGAAGGAGATTTTCATGGCTAAAAAAGGTGCCTTAACAGGTTTGCTCCTGTTTGGAATATTTTTTGGTGCGGGGAACTTGATTTTTCCGCCTTCTCTGGGTGCTCTATCTGGAGAACATTTTCTTCCTGCCATCGCAGGTTTTGTCTTTTCAGGCGTCGGTATCGCAGTCTTGACTCTTATTATTGGAACGCTAAATCCTAAAGGGTATATCTACGAGATTTCAACAAAGATAGCGCCTTGGTTTGCGACTCTTTACCTCTCAGTTCTTTACTTGTCAATCGGTCCATTCTTTGCTATCCCACGTACTGCTACAACAGCTTACGAAGTAGGGATTAGCCCTCTTTTGTCGGATGCAAATAAAGGTCTTGGTTTGATTGTCTTTACAGTTCTGTATTTTGCAGCAGCCTATTTGATTTCGCTTAATCCATCAAAAATCTTGGACCGTATCGGCCGTATTTTAACGCCAGTCTTTGCGATTTTGATCGTTATCTTGGTTGTTCTGGGAGCTTTCAAATACGGTGGAACAAGTCCTCAAGCTGCTTCAGCTGCTTATCAAGCTTCTGCCTTTGGGACAGGATTCCTAGAAGGTTACAATACCTTGGATGCTCTTGCTTCAGTTGCCTTTAGCGTAATCGCAGTTCAAACCTTGAAACAACTTGGCTTCTCAAGTAAGAAAGAATACATTTCAACTATTTGGGTGGTTGGTATCGTTGTAGCCCTTGCCTTCAGTGCCCTTTACATCGGTTTAGGTTTCCTTGGAAATCATTTCCCAGTACCTGCTGAAGCGATGAAGGGTGGAACACCAGGTGTTTACATCTTGTCACAAGCCACTCAAGAAATCTTTGGCTCAACAGCTCAACTCTTCCTTGCAGCTATGGTTACCGTAACCTGCTTCACAACAACAGTTGGTTTGATTGTGTCGACAGCTGAGTTCTTTAATGAGCGCTTCCCACAAATCAGCTACAAGGTTTATGCGACAGCCTTTACCTTGATTGGATTTGCTATTGCCAATTTGGGTCTTGACGCGATTATTAAGTACTCGATTCCAGTATTGGTTATCTTGTACCCAATCACGATTGCTATCGTTATGATTGTCATTGTCAACAAATTTGTGGCTCTTTCAAAACCAGGTATGCAGTTGACAATTGCTGTTGTTACAGCTATTGCCATTGCAAGCGTACTAGGAAGCTCGTTTAAAGTTGAGTTTCTTGCAAATCTTGTCAATGCTCTTCCTTTTGCTAAGGCATCACTCCCATGGTTGGTACCAGCCATTGTCGGAATCTTGCTCTCATTGGTTCTACCAAACAAGCAAGAAAGCGATGTTTTTGAAATGGAATAATCACTAAAATCACTTTTGTAGCAAAGTCTGCAGGAGTGATTTTCTTTTTTATCCGATGATAAATGTGTTATAATAGGTAGCAAAAGAGGTGAAGAAATGAATCAAACAGTAGAATATATTAAAGAACTGACAGCCATTGAGTCGCCAACTGGTTTTACTCGGGAGATTTCGGACTATTTAGTCAAGACTCTAGAAGGTTTTGGTTACCAGCCGGTTCGCACAGCTAAGGGCGGTGTCAATGTGACCATCAAAGGTCAAAATGATGAAGAACACCGCTATGTGACTGCTCATGTAGATACGCTGGGTGCTATTGTCCGTGCTGTCAAACCAGACGGCCGTCTCAAACTGGATCGTATTGGTGGCTTTCCTTGGAACATGATTGAAGGTGAAAACTGTACCATTCATGTGGCTAGCACAGGTCAAAAAGTATCAGGAACCATCCTTATCCACCAAACTTCTTGCCATGTTTATAAGGATGCAGGAACTGCAGAACGCACGCAAGACAATATGGAAGTGCGTTTGGACGCCAAAGTAACAAATGAAAAAGAAACTCGTGCCTTGGGGATTGAGGTCGGTGATTTTATCAGTTTTGACCCACGAACTGTCGTAACAGAGACAGGTTTTATCAAGTCTCGTCATTTGGATGACAAGGTCAGCGCAGCGATTTTGCTTGATCTGCTTCGTATTTATAAGGAAGAGAAGATTGAATTGCCCGTAACAACCCATTTTGCTTTTTCAGTTTTTGAAGAAGTAGGCCATGGGGCTAACTCTAATATTCCTGCTCAGGTAGTAGAATATCTGGCTGTGGATATGGGAGCTATGGGTGATGACCAGCAAACAGATGAGTACACAGTGTCCATCTGTGTCAAGGATGCTTCAGGCCCTTATCACTATGACTTCCGTCAACATTTGGTTGCCTTGGCTAAAGAGCAAGATATTCCATTTAAGCTGGACATCTATCCATTTTATGGATCGGACGCTTCAGCAGCCATGTCCGCAGGGGCAGAGGTTAAACACGCCCTTCTCGGTGCTGGTATCGAGTCTAGTCATTCTTATGAGCGTACTCATATTGACTCGGTGGTCGCAACAGAGCGTATGGTTGATGCTTATCTTAAGAGTGGGTTGGTAGACTAATATGTGCCTGATTTGCCAGAGAATTGACCTCATCAAGAAGGAAGAAAATCCTTACTTTGTCAAAGAGTTGGAAACAGGCTATCTTGTGATTGGAGACCACCAGTATTTTGCAGGATATAGTCTTTTTCTAGCTAAGGAACACGTTACCGAATTGCACCATTTGAAAAAGGAAACAAGACTCCGTTTTCTCGAAGAAATGAGTCTAGTCCAAGAGGCAGTTGCCAAGGCATTTGCTGCTGAGAAAATGAATATCGAACTGCTAGGAAATGGCGATGCCCATCTTCATTGGCATCTGTTTCCACGACGGACAGGTGATATGAATGGCCACGGTCTTAAAGGTCGTGGGCCAGTTTGGTGGGTTCCCTTTGAAGAAATGACAGCAGAAACTTGCCAAGTAAAACCGGAAGAGATTAAAAGATTAGTCGAATGTTTATCGTCAGAAGTAGATAAACTATTAGAAATAAAGGAGTAGAAATGAAAAAAAGATACCTTGTCTTGACAGCTTTGCTAGCCTTGAGTCTAGCAGCTTGTTCACAAGAAAAAGCAAAAAATGAAGACGGAGAAGCTAAGACAGAACAGACAGCCAAAGTTGATGGAACAGTAGGAAGTAAGTCTCAAGGAGCTGCCCAGAAGAAAGCAGAAGTGGTCAATAAAGGTGATTACTACAGCATTCAAGGCAAATACGATGAAATCATCGTAGCCAACAAACACTATCCCTTGTCAAAAGACTACAATCCAGGGGAAAATCCAACAGCTAAGGCAGAGTTGGTCAAACTCATCAAAGCTATGCAAGAGGCAGGTTTCCCCATTAGCGACCATTACAGTGGCTTTAGAAGTTATGAAACTCAGACCAAGCTCTATCAAGATTATGTCAATCAAGATGGGAAAGCAGCAGCTGACCGTTATTCTGCTCGACCTGGTTATAGCGAACACCAGACAGGCTTGGCCTTTGATGTTATTGGGACTGATGGTGATTTGGTAACAGAAGAAAAAGCAGCCCAATGGCTCTTGGATCATGCTGCTGATTATGGCTTTGTTGTCCGTTATCTCAAAGGCAAGGAAAAGGAAACAGGCTATATGGCTGAGGAATGGCACTTGCGTTATGTCGGAAAAGAAGCAAAAGAAATTGCTGCAAGTGGTCTCAGTTTGGAAGAGTATTACGGCTTTGAAGGCGGAGATTACGTCGATTAAAAAATAAACTTTTCTCTTGCAATTCCAGATAAATAGTGTATAATAGATGGGTATGTGAAAAGCATACTTGTGGGAGGTAAAAATCTCTAATTACCGCCAAAACCACAAAGGAGGATTTAAAAATGGCTAAAAAAGTCGAAAAACTTGTAAAATTGCAAATCCCTGCTGGTAAAGCTACACCAGCTCCACCGGTTGGACCTGCTCTTGGTCAAGCTGGTATCAACATCATGGGATTCACAAAAGAGTTCAACGCTCGTACAGCTGACCAAGCTGGTATGATCATTCCAGTTGTTATCTCAGTTTACGAAGATAAATCATTTACTTTCATCACTAAAACACCACCAGCTGCTGTTCTTTTGAAAAAAGCTGCAGGTGTTGAAAAAGGATCAGGTACACCTAACAAAACTAAAGTTGCTACAGTTACTCGTGCGCAAGTACAAGAAATTGCAGAAACTAAGATGCCAGATTTGAACGCAGCAAACGTAGAGTCTGCAATGCGTATGATCGAAGGTACTGCTCGTTCTATGGGATTCACTGTTGTTGACTAATCAATAACACAGTAGAAAATCTCACAGCAGTCTAGTAGTTGCTTTTCATACTAGGCAAGTGACTGAGGCTTGTACTTGGGTACAGCAAGGGAACTTAAGGCCGTAGGAAAAGGAAAGTAATAGACTGAAAACCCGCAAGACTTCATCATTTCGAGGAGTGACGTGGGAGATGAAAATCGATTGAACCACTTACAAGGAGAATAGAAAATGGCTAAAAAAAGCAAACAACTTCGTGCTGCTCTTGAGAAAATCGACAGCACAAAAGCATACAGCGTAGAAGAAGCTGTAGCACTTGCAAAAGAAACTAACTTTGCAAAATTTGACGCAACTGTAGAAGTTGCTTACAACTTGAACATCGACGTTAAAAAAGCTGACCAACAAATCCGTGGAGCAATGGTATTGCCAAACGGTACTGGTAAAACTTCACGCGTTCTTGTTTTCGCACGTGGTGCAAAAGCTGAAGAAGCAAAAGCTGCTGGTGCAGACTTTGTTGGTGAAGATGACCTTGTTGCTAAAATCAACGACGGTTGGTTGGACTTCGACGTAGTTATCGCTACACCTGATATGATGGCTCTTGTTGGACGTCTTGGACGTGTCCTTGGACCACGTAACTTGATGCCAAACCCTAAAACTGGTACTGTAACTATGGATGTTGCTAAAGCAGTTGAAGAGTCTAAAGGTGGTAAAATCACTTACCGTGCTGACCGTGCAGGTAACGTTCAAGCTATCATCGGTAAAGTATCATTTGAAGCTGAAAAATTGGTTGAAAACTTCAAAGCTTTCAACGAAACAATTCAAAAAGCAAAACCAGCTACAGCTAAAGGAACTTACGTAACAAACTTGACTATCACAACTACTCAAGGTGTTGGTATCAAAGTTGACGTAAACTCACTTTAATCAGTAGTTAATCTAATGTAAAAAAGTTGAAGACGCTATGTCTCAACTTTTTTTGATTTCAAAATATCTTCTTATAAGGTAATACTCAATGAAAATCAAAGAGCAAACTAGGAAGCTAGCCGCAGGCTGTACTTGAGTACGGCAAGGTGAAGCTGACGTGGTTTGAAGAGATTTTCGAAGAGTATAAATTTAAGTTACTGCTGTTATTCTTAGGGTCACGTGTTTCAATACAATACTCTTTAAGCGTATTTAAATTGGTTTTATACTAAAGCATTGACCATCGTTAATGAAAAATAGAAAGATCTCTAATAAAATTAAAAAACACTCATTCAAACTCAATAATTACCAGTTATAATACTTGAATGCTACAAATATAAATGCTATAATGAACTGAAATGTGTACAATTATTTAGCAATCTTTTTTAAGATGTTCTTCTCTTAATATTACTAAAAAATTTAAGGGGGGGGCTTTTTATTTGCCCCAATGCTTTAAATCAACACGAGTAAAATAAATCAAGGAGGTTGAATCTCATGAAGAGAGGTCAACAAGATTTTAGAACTGAAAGATACCTTCGGTATGGTATTCGTAAGTATAGTTTTGGGGCAGCATCAGTGGCGATTGCGGCTGGTTTGATGTTTCTTGGAACTGGTGCGGTTTCAGCGACAGAAGTAGAAGGAGTTAATGAAACATCTTCAACAACGACTCCAACACCGCCCATAGGCGATGAAGGTGCTAATCACGGTGCTAACTCATCTAAATCTACTACTTATGACGCAGAGCCAGTTCTAACTAGAGATGCTAGTGAAGATACTGCCTCATCCCAAGCCAGCGATGAGAATACCGAAGCAGCGGCAACTGAATCCTCTACAGAAACAGTTGCAGATAAGACGGAACTACAATCGAAAATTTTGACCTTACGTACTGCAATCCAGTCGGCTACTAAGGGGACAGACAGTCTAGCTCTTGACTTTGCTAATCAAACATTGACAAGTGCGCAAGCAGTTTTAGAAGCTAAACCAAGTCAAGAAGAGGTCGCTCAGCAAGTCCAAGCCCTAACAAATGCTATTACTGTAATTGCAGAAGCGTCTAGTCAAGCACAAGCTAATCAAGTCGATACAGCAGAAACAAATCAATCATCTGAAAAAGTAGAGTTAGAAAAGCGAGTGTCCGAGGCGGATGTAACCAATCGTTTAGCAAATAGTTTTTTGGAAAAAGAAGCAAATGATTCAAGCCTTTCTGAAGATGTCAAGAGTGCTATTAGAGCTGCCATAGCCAGCAATGCTGCTAAAATTGCAGAAGCAAAGGCTGCTTTAGCAAATGGTGATGCGAGTGTCCAAGCCCTTAACCAATCGATGGCAGAATTGAAGTCATCTATTGAAGCTGTCTATGTTACTCTCCGTAAAACAGGCAAAGAAGAATTTTCTGTTTCTTTGGCTGATACGCCTCTTGCCGGTGGTGTAATTGTACAACCAAATGCCAAAGATTATATATCCATTCCGCAGGGAGATGGCACTTATAAGATAGTTTCAACAGCTACAACAGAAGCCTCTGCAACAGGTAAGGATATCTATACCTTTGGTGCAACTGCCGCTACAAACGGAGATGTCTCAACTGATAGAATCAGTGGAGATATTACGACTCTGGAAGCAGTCGTGTACTCTCACCAACGGACAGGTACCGATACGAATCCTGGTAACTCAGGTTCCGGAAATAATAATAAAGGTCGAGTGGATTTTCCTCTAACTAAGGAACAAGCAGAAGCCTTGGCTGCAGAAGCTCCCCTCTGGAAAGGAAAACTGCGTGCAGATGGGTCAACAATTTCAACATATAATAATCGAGTTTTTGGTTCAGGAGGAGGATATGAATACCTTGCAACCCACATCTATCACTATGTCTATGAGCAAGGTACTGACCGTGTCTATATCGAAAAGATCAAGGGACGATTTAGTGTGACAGAGAAAGCAGCCACAGCTGGCTGGGTGGTCTCAAAGGTAGAGCCGACAAACTTACCAACAGGTTTAACCTATAATGCAGCTACAGATACTATTCAGGGGAAGATTGTGACAGATGGTCTGGCAAATGGGGTATATGATACGCGGATGTATGTGACCTATACCAATACCCAGACCAATGCAACTGTGCGTGCAGTGTACCGAAATCTTCGTGGGGGTTGGATTGGTTGGCAAGACACAACTCCACCAAACATTGGAACCAATGGAGAGGTCTTTGAAGGAAAGGTTGGTGAAAGTAGCTTCACCAATGAGCAAGGTCACTCTACAAATAGTATTGATATCCACTACTCAGATACTTCAGGTTCTCGTGCCATGTCTGGCGGTGCTAATGTTAGCTATACTCTAGCAGATGGGACAGATGTTACAGTCCGTAATCAATACGGGCCAAGTACTACAGGAATCTCGGGTAATATTGTGACAGCTACTGGAACAGCTCGTGCCGTGGATACAGAGATTCCGGGATTGACCTATGCGCTAGATGGTAGTAAATCCTTAACTAGTCCTGACGGTGAGACTACGGGTTATACAGGGAAGGCTTTGATTAGTGGAACTCCAACGGAAGCTGGTATTTATTATGTTACAGCCTATGCTAAGGACTGGAACCAGCCAACGGGTGCGAATGGTTGGACAACCCAGGGGCAAGAAACCCGTGCAGGTATCACAGTTAAGGTAGCACCGAAAATTGATGTCCTCAACATTGCTGCATATGGAACAGAAGTCCCAGTGACTATCTCTAAAGGAGCTACCTATGCCAAGGTAACCATGCCTGATGGAAGTGTCACAGCACTTGAAAATAGAGAAGGCAAGTGGTATGTTGCCGCGGAGGGAACTACAAATACAGCAGTGACAGCTGGTGAATTAGTCGGAACAGTTGGTGAACAATTTAAATTAAAAGTTACAAGTGAAATGACAGCAACAGCTGGTGTAAATAAGATATCTGTTTATGCTAAAACAGAAGCTGTTACAGCATCCTTGATGCGTTCATCTGTCACACTCCAAGATAATGATAACTCGTCACATGTTGCAACCTTGAATAAAACAAGTGGACGTTGGGAACTACCAGCTGAATATGCGACTGTTAGAACCGATCACGGAGATGGTACTTATGATGTAACGAATAGAGAAGTTTACACCTCTGTGCAAGCGGATGGCTCTATCAAGTTCTATATTTATGCCTATAACCGTAGTTATGATGCTACAGGAAAGGTTACAGCAGTTAATGATGTGACTCGTAAAGAAACAGTTTATGCGAGAGAAAATACCTTAGCTACAACAGTTGGGAATGGAACCTATGTAACAGTTTCTTACGATAAAGCTACGAACACATGGTCGTCATCGGATAAGTCAGTAGTGACAGCTACAAAGACAGATGCTGATCATTGGGAAGTATCTACTTCATCAGGATTTTCTGGTGTGGTTAAGGCTACTACAGCAGAATCAACGGACGAAGCTACAATTATCAATAGAAAACCAACTGTTACTTCGACTTCTTATACATCTAAGATGAATACAACTGTAGACTTAGTAGACCGCAGTTTGGACGGAGTAAGTACGGTAACAACTAATGCTCATGTGACAGTAGCTGATGCAGAAGATGACTCACTTCCATCTACAAGTGATGCTGAGAAAGCTTTCAAGACTAGTCACAATACCAAGATAACAACTATTACAGTAACTGATCCAAATGGTGGGGTGGTTGCATCTTACACAAAGACTGGTGATGCTCATAATTACCCAGATGCAACAAGCTTAAAATTGACAGAAGTTGGTGTTTATACGGTTACAGTAGATGTTATGGATAGTAATACTAACCTAGTCGATGAGACAAACGTGGGTGAGACAACAGCGGGTACAGATCATGGTGCAAACACATCCACGGCAAGAACAGTCTACACTATTACTGTTACTCCTCTGGATATAGAGGGTCAACCTACGAAATCATTGGCTATTCAAGGGGAACCACAAACAGGTGACCCAACATTTGAGTTTAAAACAGATGTCGAAACTGAGAAAAAGATTGATCAGGGAACAAAACTCTATAGCCTTGAAGGAGCGATAGATGGCTCTGTAACGGCTACAAAAGATGGTAAGACAATAGGTACTTACAAGATTGATAAAGATACAGGATTGGTCACTTTCACTCCTGAAAAAGACTTTACAGGGGAAGCACCAGCAGTTACAGTACGTTTGACAGTAACATTTTCTAATGATACTACTGGCAACCCACTCACTGCAACTGCGACAGCTACCTACACCCCAACAGTTATTCCAGTAACTCCAAGCTCTGAAGCTTCTAAGACAACTGGGCCGCAAGGACAAGCCCAGACTTCAGTTATTAAGTATGACACTGCAGATACAGACGCTAGCACTGTGAACTTTACTAAAGGTAGTGCTATGGTTGAAAATGTTGAGGAGTCTGTTGAGTTAGATAAGGGAACGGTAACGCTTCTTGATGCCAATGGAGCAGAAACTACAACTGTCACAGTGGCCAATCAAGGTACCTACAGTCTAAACAAAGACACCAACACCATCACCTTCCAACCTCTTTCAAGTTTCGTAGGAAAGGCAACTCCAGTAACAGTTCAAGTGAAGGATGACAACGGAACAGCGACAACAACGACTTACACTCCAACGGTAACAGATGTGACCATGACATCTGAAAATGCAACATCGACTGGTATTCAAGGGGCTACTCAAAGTGGAACTCCAACCTTTAAGACTTCAGACAAGAGTGTAACAGTTGTGAAGCATCAGTTGATTTCTCCAGAAACGAATCAAGCAACTACAAGTGTTACGATTCAAGGTGAAGGAACATACACAATTGAACCAACAACAGGTCTTGTGACCTTCGTACCAGATCCATCATACAAAAAGAAAGGGACAGGTGTTACTGTTCAAGCAACGGACTCAAATGGTGAAACCTCAACCGCTACCTACACTCCGACAGTTACTCCAGTTTCTCTAACGTCGACTGATGTGACATCGAAAGATATTCAAGGGGCAGAACAAGAAGGAACTCCAACCTTTGCCTTGTCAAATGGAGCAGAAGCAACAACGACTATCACAGGCTATAAACTTGTGGATCCAACTACAGGCCAAGCGACAGATGAAACATCTGTAGTTGTTCAATCAGTTGGTAAGTATACAATTGATTCAACGACAGGTAAAGTAACCTTCCAACCAGATGGTGCGTACAAGGGGACACCAGATGCCATCAAAGTTGAAGCAACTGCGACTGTTAAAAATGCCAAGAATGAAACTGCAAGCATTACGAAAGAAGCTACCTACACCCCAACAGTTATTCCAGTAACACCAAGCTCTGAAGCTTCAGAGACAACTGGTCCGCAAGGACAAGCCCAGACTTCAGTTATTAAGTATGACACTGCAGATACAGACGCTAGCACTGTGAACTTTACTAAAGGTAGTGCTATGGTTGAAACTGTTGCGAAGTCTGTTGAGCTAGATAAAGGAACGGTAACGCTTCTTGATGCCAATGGAGCAGAAACTACAACTGTCACAGTGGCCGATCAAGGTACCTACAGTCTAAACAAAGACACCAACACCATCACCTTCCAACCTCTTTCAAACTTTGTAGGCAAGGCAACTCCAGTAACAGTTCAAGTGAAAGATGCCAACGGAACAGCTACAACAACGACTTACACTCCAACGGTAACAGCTGTAACTCCAACAGGTGCTTCATCGGTTACTGAAGGAGCTCGTGGAACTATTCAAACATCTCCTGTAGTATTTGATACGCCAGATCAAGATAATACAACAGTAAACTTTAATAAAGGTCATGAAAAAGTTGGACTTGATAAGTCTACTCTGACATTAGTTGATAAAACTGGTAAAGAAGTGAAAGAAGTTGTAGTTCCAGGAGAAGGAACATATGTACTTAAGGATGGAGTCGTTGAATTTACACCAGAAAAAGATTTCGTAGGCAAGGCAACTCCAGTAACAGTTCAAGTGAAAGACGTCAATGGTAAGGTGGTTTCTGAAACTTATACTCCAACTGTGCGTCCTGTAACGGAGTTTAAAGACACAGATGGGAATGTTGTTTCAGGAAGTACTACAGAAGATGGCAAGGTTGATAAGAAGGACTTCCCAGGTTATAGATTTGTTGAAACTAAAGTTGATGGCAAGGGTAATACTACTCATATCTATGAAAAAGTAACAACAACATTCAAGGATAAGGAAGGCAATCTTATTACTGTTGATAAAGACAACAACCCTGTGAAATCAACAGAAAAAGGAGAAATCCCAGCTAAAACGATCCCAGGTTATAAATTTGTAGAGACTAAGAAACTTCCAAACGGAGATATCGAACACATCTACGAAAAAGTAACAACAACATTCAAGGATAAGGAAGGCAATCTTATTACTGTTGATAAAGACAACAACCCTGTGAAATCAACAGAAGAAGGAGAAACTCCGGCTAAAACGATCCCAGGTTATAAATTCGTAGAGACTAAGAAACTTCCAAACGGAGATATCGAACACATCTACGAAAAAGTAACAACTTCATTCAAAGATAAAGAAGGCAAAGAGATTCCAAACTATCCAAGTGAGCCAGGCACAGTAGATAAGAAAGACATCCCAGAATACAGATTCGTAGAAACTAAGAAATTACCAAATGGTGATACAGAACATATCTACGAAAAAGTAAGTACCTTCTTCAAAGATAAAGAAGGCAAAGAGATTCCAAACTATCCAAGTGAGCCAGGTACAGTCGATAAGAAAGATATTCCAGAATACAGATTCGTAGAAACGAAGAAATTACCAAATGGTGATACAGAACATATCTACGAAAAAGTAAGTACCTTCTTCAAAGATAAAGAAGGAAACGAAATTCCTAACTATCCAAGTGAACCGGGAACAATAGATAAGAAAGACATCCCAGGCTACCGCTTCGTAGAGACTAAGAAACTGTCAAATGGAGATACTGTTCATGTTTATGAAAAAGTAACACCACCAGCTCCAGCACCTTCACCTGTTCCTCAACCAAATCCAGGTAAGCAACATACAACTACTTGGACTGATGAGAATGGAAATCCATTGAAACCAACTGAGCCAGGTTCTAAAGAACCGGGAACAATTTCAGGTTACGAATATGTGAAGACTGTGACAGATTCAAATGGAAATATCAGACATATCTTCCGCAAAGTTGAGATGCCAACTCCAACACCGGTTGAACCGACTCAACCAGCACAACCGGTAGAGCCAGCAACTCCAGCAATACCTGAACAGCCAGCTAAGCCTCAAATGCCAGCAACACCTAAATATGTTGATGGTCAAAAAGAATTGCCTAACACAGGTACAGAAGCTAACGCTAGTCTTGCAGCGCTTGGACTTCTTGGAGCCCTAAGTGGATTTGGACTTCTTGCTCGCAAGAAAAAAGAAGACTAATCTTTCTCATGGGTATAATTTGTTTGTAATGAACAGATTGTCCTTAATGAGGATGGGCAAAAACTTCATTTCAGGATAAAATGAAGTAAATATTCCCACAATAAAACGCATAGTATCAAGTTTTTCAAGACCTGATATTATGCGTTTTTTTAATTTTAAAGACTTTTTCGGCCTCACTTATTGTATAGTGAAATGAGATAAAAAATGGACAAATTGATTGGGGGATTTAAACCAACTTATAACAATGTTTTAGAAAACTCGGCGGACTATTCCAGATTCAATCAACTATAATGTTAAAAGTTATTGGACCTGTAGAGGTTCTACAATCTCGTCATTTTGAGTCTAAAAAGAGAATGGTTTCCATGATTTTATTGCTTCTCTCTACAAACGTGAGCTTGTGCATGAGTCGAACGTTGGGGAGCTCCTCGATATGTTAGAGGATTGGGAGTTTTAAAAAATCCTTGTTTATGCTTTTTCATATGCAATTGATTTACAGTAGATAAAAAGACTGAGAGCTTACTTCTCAGTCTTGTATATGTTGAAAGAGGTGGTCGAGTTGGTTTAGGTAGTCGGTGCGTGAGTTGATAATTCTCAGGATATGAACTTCTTTTTCATGAATGAGGTAAAAGAGCAGGTATTGTTTAGAGACAATCATTCTGAGAGTATTTCCTGGATAGAGGGAGTATCCGATTTTATGATCAAAGTTAATACCGCCCTCTGGTGAGAAGGTGAGTAGGTTGGTAATTTAAACTATTAAACAGAATTTTTGATTAAAAGTAGTATTTTAAGAGAAAAATTTTCAATTTCACAAATTTTAGGCAAACGCTTGCATTCTAGTTTTTATTGGACTATAATAGGTTGGTATAAAGCTTTCTGTAATAATAAAATGTAGAAGGTGTAGAAAGTAAGGATTTAGAATACTTGTGTTTGAAAATACGATTTTCTATTCCTTACGATAGGGAGATAGATATGGCAATGATAGAAGTGGAACATCTTCAGAAAAATTTTGTGAAGACTGTTAAGGAACCGGGCTTGAAGGGGGCTTTGCGCTCCTTTATTCATCCTGAAAAGCAAACCTTTGAAGCGGTCAAGGATTTGACCTTTGAGGTTCCCAAGGGGCAGATTTTAGGTTTTATCGGGGCCAATGGTGCTGGGAAGTCGACAACTATCAAAATGCTGACAGGGATTTTAAAACCGACATCTGGTTTTTGTCGGATTAACGGCAAGATTCCGCAGGACAATCGCCAAGATTATGTCAAGGATATTGGAGTGGTCTTTGGGCAAAGAACCCAGCTATGGTGGGATTTGGCTCTGCAAGAGACCTACACGGTCTTAAAAGAGATTTACGATGTGCCAGACTCGCTCTTCCATAAGCGGATGGACTTTTTGAATGAAGTCTTAGATTTGAAAGACTTTATCAAGGATCCCGTGCGGACTCTTTCACTGGGGCAACGGATGCGGGCGGACATTGCAGCTTCCTTGCTTCACAATCCTAAGGTTCTCTTTTTAGATGAGCCGACCATTGGTCTGGATGTTTCGGTCAAGGACAACATTCGTCGGGCTATCACCCAGATTAATCAGGAGGAAGAGACAACCATTCTTTTGACCACTCACGACCTGAGCGATATTGAGCAACTCTGTGATCGGATTTTTATGATTGACAAGGGGCAGGAGATTTTTGATGGGACGGTTAGCCAGCTTAAGGATACATTTGGTAAGATGAAGACGCTCTCCTTTGAACTGCTACCAGGTCAAAGTCATCTAGTTTCTCACTATGAAGGCTTTTCGGATATGACAATTGATAGACAGGGGAATAGCCTCAACATTGAATTCGATAGTTCTCGCTACCAGTCAGCTGACATTATCAAGCAAACCTTGTCTGATTTTGAAATCCGCGATTTGAAGATGGTGGATACGGATATTGAGGATATTATCCGTCGCTTCTATCGAAAGGAGCTCTAAGATGGTTAAATTGTGGAGACGTTATAAACCCTTTATCAATGCAGGTGTTCAGGAGTTGATTACCTATCGAGTCAACTTTATTCTTTATCGGATTGGGGATGTCATGGGGGCTTTTGTAGCCTTTTATCTCTGGAAGGCAGTCTTTGATTCCTCCCAGGAGTCTTTGATTCAGGGCTTCAGTATGGCGGATATCACCCTTTACATCATCATGAGTTTTGTGACCAATCTTCTGACTAGATCCGATTCTTCCTTTATGATTGGGGAGGAGGTCAAGGATGGCTCCATTATCATGCGCTTGTTGAGACCGGTGCATTTTGCAGCCTCTTACCTCTTTACCGAGCTTGGGTCCAAGTGGTTGATTTTTATCAGCGTTGGATTTCCATTTTTAAGTGTCATTGTTTTGATGAAAATCTTATCTGGGCAAGGGATTGTAGAAGTGCTGGGCTTAACTTTCCTATATCTTTTTAGCTTAACACTGGCCTATCTGATTAACTTTTTCTTTAATATCTGCTTTGGATTTTCTGCCTTTGTGTTTAAAAATCTTTGGGGTTCCAACCTACTTAAGACTTCCATAGTGGCCTTTATGTCTGGAAGTTTGATTCCCTTGGCTTTCTTTCCAAAGCTTGTTGCAGATATTCTCTCCTTCCTGCCTTTTTCATCCTTGATTTATACCCCAGTTATGATTATTGTTGGGAAATACGATGCCAGTCAGATGCTTCAAGCGCTCGCTTTGCAGTTCTTCTGGCTCTTAGTGATGGTGGGCTTGTCTCAGTTGATTTGGAAACGAGTCCAGTCATTCATTACCATTCAGGGAGGTTAGTATGAAAAAATATCAACGCATGCATCTGATTTTTATTAGACAATACATCAAACAAATTATGGAATACAAGGTGGATTTTGTAGTTGGTGTTCTGGGAGTTTTTCTGACCCAAGGCTTGAACCTCTTGTTTCTCAATGTCATCTTTCAACATATTCCATACCTAGAAGGTTGGACCTTTCAAGAGATCGCCTTTATCTATGGTTTTTCCTTGATTCCTAAGGGCTTGGACCATCTCTTTTTTGACAATCTCTGGGCTCTGGGACAGCGCTTGGTGCGAAAAGGAGAGTTTGACAAGTATCTGACTCGTCCTATCAATCCTCTCTTCCATATTTTAGTTGAGACCTTTCAGATTGATGCCTTGGGTGAACTTTTGGTCGGTGGAATTTTACTAGCGACAACAGTATCAAGCATTGCTTGGACTCTTCCAAAATTCCTGCTTTTCCTAGTCTGCATTCCTTTTGCGACCTTGATTTATACTTCCTTGAAAATTGCGACAGCTAGTATCGCTTTTTGGACCAAACAGTCAGGCGCCATGATTTACATCTTCTATATGTTCAATGATTTTGCCAAGTACCCGATTTCGATTTACAATTCTCTTCTTCGTTGGTTGATTAGTTTTATCGTGCCTTTTGCCTTTACGGCCTACTATCCTGCCAGCTATTTCTTGCAGGACAAGGATGTACTCTTTAACATTGGAGGTTTGATTTTGATTTCCCTTGTCTTTTTTGGTATTTCCTTGAAACTATGGGACAGGGGCTTGGATTCTTACGAAAGTGCGGGTTCTTAAGTTGAATACTATCAAAGCCTTGTCTCAAGACAGGCTTTTTTCTAATAGAGATGAAAATTCCTTGACATCCATTCTCAGAGTGCTATACTGTAAGTGTAATCGCCGATTTAGCTCAGTTGGTAGAGCAAGGCACTCGTAAAGCCTAGGTCACAGGTAGATAAACGACTGAGGATTTGAAAAAATAGATATGTAGAAAATAACCGTTAAGCCTCGTTCTTAGCGGTTATTTATGTTCTTTAATGGTATTGATATTACACCAATGGTATCTGTCTTTGTGATTCTGCTAGTTTTTTTAAGTTGATTGCTACTATTTTTGATGGTGTGAATGTTCTGATAATATACCCAGCTAAGTACGAAAGTTTTTGACTCTATATTTTTAACGTACATTAAAAAACAAATTAATGTATGTTAATTTTTCTTGACTTAAATTTAAAAAATGATATACTATTTTTATGGAGAGCTAACAATTATATATAAATGTACTACTCTATTTCCTAGATAATACTTAGTAAAACTTTTTATAACAAAGGCTAGCAAAGTTAAAGTTTTCTATCTATTGGAAGTTAAATAAATATGTAAGGAATTAAAATGAAAAAAAGTACAGTATTGTCATTAACCACAGCTGCAGTTATTTTAGCAGCCTATGCCCCTAATGAGGTAGTCTTAGCAGATATATCTAGCTCTGAAGATGCTTTAAATATCTCTGATAAAGAAAAAGTAGTAGTAGATAAGGAAACAGAAAATAAAGAGAAACATGAAGAGATTCATCATGCTATAGAAGCTTCAAAGGATACTGAAGAAAAGAAAACAACAATTATTGAGGAAAAAGAAGTTGTTAGTAAAAATCCTGTGATAGACAATAGCACTAGCAATGAAGAAGCAACAAGCAAAGAAGAAAATTCCAATCAATCCCAAGGAGATAAAGCGGACTCGTCTGCAAGTAAAGACTCAGAAAGTCCCAAAAAAGAGGATAGACTTGTCTATATTGCTGAATTTAAAGATGAAGAGTCTAGAGAAAAAGCAATCAAGGGACTATCCAGTCTTAAGAATACAAAAGTTTTATATACTTATGATAGAATTTTTAACGGTAGTGCCATAGAAACAACTCCAGATAACTTGGACAAAATTAAACAAATAGAAGGTATCTCATCGGTTGAAAGGGCACAAAAAGTCCAACCCATGATGAATCATGCCAGAAAGGAAATTGGAGTTGAGGAAGCTATTGATTACCTAAAGGCCATTAATGCTCAATTTGGAAGAAATTTTGATGGCAGAGGTATGGTCATTTCAAATATCGATACTGGAACAGATTATAGGCATAAGGCTATGAGAATCGATGATGATGCCAAAGCCTCAATGAGATTTAAAAAAGAAGACTTAAAAGGCACTGATAAAAATTATTGGTTGAGTGATAAAATTCCTCATGCTTTTAATTATTATAATGGTGGTAAAATTACCGTAGAAAGAGCTGATGATGGAAGTGATTATTTTGATCCCCATGGGATGCATATTGCAGGGATTCTTGCTGGAAATGATACTGAAAAAGACATCAAGAACTTTAATGGCATAGATGGAATTGCACCTAATGCACAGATCTTCTCTTATAAAATGTACTCTGACGCAGGATCTGGGTTCGCAGGGGATGAAACAATGTTTCATGCTATTGAAGATTCCATCAAACACAACGTTGATGTTGTTTCGGTATCATCTGGTTTTACAGGAACAGGTCTTGTAGGTGAGAAATATTGGCAAGCTATTAGAGCATTAAGAAAAGCAGGCATTCCAATGGTTGTCGCTACGGGTAACTATGCGACTTCTGCTTCAAGTTCTTCTTGGGATTTAGTGGCAAATAATCATCTGAAAATGACCGACACTGGAAATGTAACGCGAACAGCAGCACATGAAGATGCGATAGCGGTTGCATCTGCTAAAAATCAAACAGTTGAGTTTGATAAAGTTAACATAGGTGGAGAAAGTTTTAAATACAGAAATATAGGGGCCTTTTTCGATAAGAATAAAATCACAACAAATGAAGATGGTTCAAAAGCTCCTAGTAAATTGAAATTTGTATATATAGGCAAGGGCCAAGACCAAGATTTGATAGGTTTGGATCTTAAGGGCAAAATTGCAGTAATGGATAGAATTTATACAAAGGATTTAAAAAATGCTTTTAAAAAAGCTACGGATAAGGGCGCACGCGCCATTATGGTTGTAAATACTGTCAATTACTACAATAGAGATAATTGGACAGAGCTTCCAGCTATGGGATATGAAGCGGATGAAGGGACTAAAAGTCAAGTGTTTTCAATTTCAGGAGATGATGGTGTAAAGCTATGGAACATGATTAATCCTGATAAAAAAACTGAAGTCAAAAGAAATAATAAAGAAGATTTTAAAGATAAATTGGAGCAATACTATCCAATTGATATGGAAAGTTTTAATTCCAACAAACCGAATGTAGGTGACGAAAAAGAAATTGACTTTAAGTTTGCACCTGACACAGACAAAGAACTCTATAAAGAAGATATCATCGTTCCAGCAGGATCCACATCTTGGGGGCCAAGAATAGATTTACTTTTAAAACCCGATGTTTCAGCACCTGGTAAAAATATTAAATCCACGCTTAATGTCATTAATGGTAAATCAACTTATGGCTATATGTCAGGAACCAGTATGGCAACTCCAATCGTAGCAGCTTCTACTGTTTTGATTAGACCGAAGTTAAAGGAAATGCTTGAAAGACCTGTATTGAGAAATCTTGAGGGAGATGACAAAATAGACCTTACAAGTCTTACAAAAATTGCTCTACAAAATACTGCGCGACCGATGATGGACGCAACGTCTTGGAAAGAAAAAAGCCAATACTTTGCATCACCTAGACAACAGGGAGCAGGCCTAATTAATGTGGCCAATGCTTTGAGAAATGAAGTTGTAGCGACTTTCAAAAACAAGGATTCTAAAGGTTTGGTAAACTCTTATGGTTCTATTTCTCTTAAAGAAATAAAAGGAGAAGAAAAATATTTTACAATTAAGCTTCACAATACATCAAACAGACCTTTGACCTTTAAAGTTTCAGCATCAGCGATAACTACAGATTCTCTAACTGATAGATTAAAGCTGGATGAAACATACAAAGATGAAAAATCTCCAGATGGTAAGCAAATTGTTCCAGAAATCCATCCAGAAAAAATCAAAGGAGCAAATATCACATTTGAGCATGATACTTTCACTATAGGCGCAAATTCTAGCTTTGATTTGAATGCGGTTATAAATGTTGGAGAGGCTAAAGACAAAAATAAATTTGTAGAATCATTTATTCATTTTGAGTCAGTGGAAGAAATGGAAGCTCTAAACTCTAACGGGAAGAAAATAAACTTCCAACCTTCTTTGTCGATGCCTCTAATGGGATTTGCTGGGAATTGGAACCACGAACCAATCCTTGATAAATGGGCCTGGGAAGAGGGTTCAAAATCAAAAACAATGGAAGGTTATGATGATGATGGTAAACCAAAAATTCCAGGAACCTTAAATAAGGGAATTGGTGGAGAACATGGTATAGATAAATTTAATCCAGCAGCTGTTATTCAAAACAGAAAAGATAAAAATATTACATCACTAGACCAAGACCCAGACCTATTTGCCTTTAACAACCAAGGTATTCATGCAGAATCCACTAGTGGATCTAATGTTGCTAACATTTATCCTTTAGATTCAAATGGAAATCCTCAAGATGCTCAACTTGAAAGAGGATTAACCCCTTCTCCACTTGTATTAAGAAGTGCAGAAGAAGGATTGATTTCAATAGTAAATACAAATAAAGAGGGAGAAAATCAAAGAGACTTAAAAGTCATTTCGAGAGAACACTTTATTAGAGGAATTTTAAATTCTAAAAGCAATGATGCAAAGGGAATCAAATCATCTAAACTAAAAGTTTGGGGTGATTTGAAGTGGGATGGACTCATCTATAATCCTAGAGGTAGAGAAGAAAATGCACCAGAAAGTAAGGATAATCAAGATCCTGCTACTAGGATAAGAGGTCAATTTGAACCGATTGCGGAAGGTCAATATTTCTATAAATTCAAATATAGATTAACCAAGGATTATCCATGGCAGGTTTCTTATATACCAGTAAAAATTGATAATACAGCTCCAAGAATTATTTCAATTGATTTTTCTAATCCAGATAAAATTAAATTGATTGCAAAAGATACCTACCACAAGGTAAAGGATGAGTACAAACACGAAACCTTGTTTGCTAGAGACCAAAAAGAACATCCTGAGAAATTTGAAGAAGTAGCCAACGAAGTATGGTATGCAGGTGCAGCTCTTGTCGATAAGTATGGAGATGTTGAGAAAAATCTTGATGTAACTTACGCCGGAGAGGGTGAAGGAAGAAATAGGAAACTTGACAAAGACGGAAATACCATCTACGAAATTAGCGGAGCAGGAAATTTAAGAGGAAAAATCATCGAAGTAATCGCCCTAGATGGCGCAAGCAACTTTACCAAAATCCATAGAATTAAATTTGCTGATAAGGCTGACAAAAATGGAATGATTTCTTATTACCTAGTAGATCCTGACAAAGATGCTTCTTCTTACAAAAAACTAGGGGAAATTTCTGAAGATAAACTTAAAAATGCCCAAAGTCCAGAAGCCTCAAATAACGTAGAAGAAAAGAAAGAGACTGTTGAAGAAAAACCTATAGAGGGACCTTCAACTCTAGAGTTAGACAAAGAAATCTCTACTGTAAGAAACTTTGAAAATAAAGACCTAAAGAAACTAATTAAAAAGAAATATAAGGAAGAAGAAGACTTTGTAAATGGCGGAAAAAGAAAAGTAGAGCTTGATTATCGATATGATACTAAGGGAAATATAACTGCCTATGTGGATGGAAGTGCTCTAGAATATGAGACTGAGAAACTTGATGATGTTAAATCAAAGCTTGGTGGTGTATTAAGCCCATCAAAGGATGGACATTTTGAAATTCTTGGAAAAGTAAGTAATGTATCCAAAAATGCTAAGGCTTACTATGGCAATGGCTTCAAATTAATAGAAATTAAGGCAAGTAAATACGACCCACAAACTAAAACTCTAACCTTTGACTTATTTGCAAATACAAATGATGTAGTCGATGGTCTATCCTTTACGGGTGATATGAATATCCTTGTAAAAGATAAGGGTAAAACAAAAGCTAAAACTAAAATTAGAATGCCTGAAAAAAATAGGGAAACTAAAACAGAATATCCCTATGCATCAAGTTATGGGAATGTAATAGAATTAGGAGAAGGTGATCTTTCAAAAAACAAACCAAACAATTTAACTGAAATGGAATCTGGTAAAATCTATTCTGATTCAGAAAAACAACAATATCTATTAAAGGATAATATCATTCTGAGAAAAGGCTATGCACTAAAAGTGACTACCTATAATCCTGGAAAAACGGATATGTTAGAAGGAAATGGAGTCTATAGCAATGAAGATATAGCAAAAATACAAAAGGCCAATCCTAATCTAAGAGTCCTTTCAGAAAAAATAATTTATGCTGATAGTAGAAATGTTAAAGATGGAAGAAGCACTCAATCAGTATTAATGTCGGCTTTGGATGGCTTTAACATTGTAAGATATCAAGTGTTTACCTTTAACATGAATGATAAAGGGGAGGCAATCGATAAAGATGGAAATCTTGTGACAGATTCCTCTAAACTTGTATTATTTGGTAAAGATAATAAAGAGTATCATGGGGAGGAATATTCTAATGTAGAAGCTATAAAAGAAGATGGCTCCATGTTATTTATTGATACCAAACCAGTAAACCTTTCAATGGATAAGAACTACTTTAATCCATCTAAATCTAATAAAATTTATGTACGAAATCCAGAATTTTATTTAAGAGGTAAGATTTCTGATAAGGGTGGTTTTAACTGGGAATTGAGAGTTAATGAATCGGTTGTAGATAATTATTTAATCTACGGAGATTTACACATTGATAACACTAGAGATTTTAACGTTAAGCTTAATGTTAAAGACGGTGACATCATGGACTGGGGGATGAAAGATTATAAAGCAAACGGATTTCCAGATAAGGTAACAGATATGGATGGAAATGTTTATCTTCAAACTGGCTATAGCAATTTGAATGCGAAAGCGGTTGGAGTACACTATCAATTTTTATATGATAATGTTAAACCAGAAGTAAACATTGATCCCAAGGGAAATACAAGTATCGAATATGCTAACGGAAAATCTGTAGTCTTTAATATCAATGATAAAAGAGATAATGGATTCAATGGTGAGATTCAAGACAAACATATTTATGTAAATGGAAAAGAATACACATCATTTGATGATATTAAACAACTAACAGATAAGACACTAAACATTAAGATTCTTGTAAAAGATTTTGCAAGAAATACAACTGTAAAAGAATTCATTTTAAACAAAGATACGGGAGAGGTAAGAGAACTAAAACCTCATAGGGTGACTGTGACCATGCAAAATGGAAAAGAAATGAGTTCTAAGATAGTGTCGGAAGAAGATTTCATTTTACCTGTCTATAAGGGTAAATTAGAAAAAGGCTATCAATTTGATGGTTGGGAAATTGCTGGTTTCGAAGGGAAAAAAGATGCTGGCTATGTTCTTAATTTATCAAAAGATACCTTTATAAAACCTGTATTCAAGAAAATAGAGGAGAAAAAGGAGGAAGAAAATAAACCTACTTTTGATGTATCCAAAAAGAAAAATAAGGTGCAAGTAAATCATAATCAATTAGATGAAAGTCACAGAAAAGAGGATTTACAAAGGGAAAATCATTCCCATAAATCTGATTCAACTGAAGGTGTCAAAGCTACAGTTCCTGTACAAGTAAATCATAATCAATTAGATGAAAGTCACAGAAAAGAGGATTTCCAAAGAGAAAATCATTCACACAAATCTGATTCAACTGAGGGTGTCACAGCTACAGTTCCTGTACAAGTAAATTATAGTCAATTAGATGAAAGTCAAAGATCTGATTTAACTAAGGATGTCAAAGCTACAGTTCCTGGTAGAAATGATAAAAACTTTGAAAATAAGACTGAAGTTTATCCTAATGAACCAGAGAACATAGCCAATAAAGACACCAATATCGATAGCAAATTAACTACTAACAATCTTAATAAGTCACCAAAAACCGGAACAGTTAGCGGAGTCTTTACATTATTCGTTGCTGGAATACTGTTTACCGTAGGCACATTTCTTGGATTGAAGAACAAAGATCAAGATTAAGACCAAAGCTATAGATGAAAAAATGGTTTATGTACTGAGATAGTGTGATGATGAAACAGTTTTGTGAAAATAGCCATTTATAACTCAATTATTTAGTTTACTTTACTATTGATACTCTTTTTGGATTTATTAATAGACTTAGTTTCGACAACTAATGAATTGATTGAAAGGGTTAGTATTGACAATATTGGTCACATTGATTAGAAAATAGAGTCTATCAAAATTTAAAGGCTAATAGAGGTGATGAGATAATTTCAAGGAATTAAGTAGCGTTTGGTTGCTTAATTCCTTTTTATTTGGAAGAAAGTTTTTCACCTGCTTCCTTATTTTATCGCTATTATTGAACCATTTAGACCGAGATAGAGACCAGATAGACAAAAGAGCTTGTTCTTGAAACTGACCTCTGCTATAATGCTTTTTGTAAGGGACGTGAGGCATCAATATCAGATAACTCAAGTTCCTAAAAAAGAAATTGGAGATAAACAAATGAAAAAGTTATTGGGGATTGTATTTTTAGTAGCAGCAGCGACAGTATTGTATTTTGGTTCTGTTGGCTGGCCAAGTTTGGATGTCAACCTCTGGTCACTGATTCCGGTAGGCTTGTTCCTCTATTTCACTCTAGAGAATCTTTTGAAAAAAGACTACAAGCCTAGTCTGATGTGCTTCATTATTGCCTTTATCGTCGCAAATGCAATTTTGGACCTGTTACCAATTTTAAGTGGCTGGGTAATTGGAGCAGGTGTGCTGGCTTGTGTAGGTATTGGTTATCTATTTCCTGATAAAGAGAGTAATACTCTTCGAAAATCTCTTCAAACCACGTCAGCTTCCATCTGCAACCTCAAAACAGTGTTTTGAGCTGACTTCGTCAGTTCTATCTACAACCTAAAAGCAGTGCTTTTAGCAACCTGCGGCTAGCTTCCTAGTTTGCTTTTTGATTTTCATTGAGTATAAGAATTATTAAAAAAGATATAAAGAAAAACACTTCAATCACTGTATTTCAGCTTGATTGAGGTGTTTTCGATTTTTTTTATTTCTGAGCCATCAATTCAACAATCATCTCGATATACATGACAAGGGTCACTAAGAATCCTGCACGCCAGAAGAATTTGATGAATTTAGGATAGTAAAAGCTACGTTTTTTCAGAAGGAAGAAAAAAACGAGAATAATGGCTAGGACTGAGAAGGCTAGGCCCAGTCTAGGAAGGAAATTATGGGTAAAGGTTTTAGCTGTGATTAGGTAGTACTCAAATACCAAGACTGGAAAGGCCAAATCCGCAAAGTTTCGTCCTAGTTTTTTTAATCTAAAAAGTTTGGTTATGATAATGCAGACGACTAAGGTCAGTATCAATAATAAAATAGACGCTAATTTCATTAAAATCATATCCATATTGTATCATAAAAAATCGCTAATGGAAACGAGAAACAGAGGAATTTATAGGAAAGTCAGGCTTTTGAGATTGTGGGTGATTTTTGTTATAATGAAAGTTATGAAATCTTATAATACCTTGAATGATTATTATCGAAAACTCTTTGGAGAAAAGACCTTTAAAGTCCCTATTGATGCGGGATTTGACTGTCCCAATCGTGATGGAACTGTGGCTCATGGAGGCTGTACTTTTTGTACGGTTTCAGGTTCTGGAGATGCTATCGTAGCACCGGATGCGCCTATTCGTGAGCAATTTTATAAGGAAATTGACTTTATGCACCGTAAGTGGCCGGATGTTCAGAAGTATCTGGTTTATTTTCAAAATTTTACCAACACCCATGAAAAGGTGGAAGTCATCCGAGAGCGCTACGAGCAAGCTATCAACGAGCCAGGTGTGGTAGGAATCAATATCGGAACGCGACCAGACTGTTTACCAGACGAAACCATTGAATATTTGGCTGAGTTATCGGAGCGCATGCATGTGACGGTTGAATTGGGCTTGCAGACCACTTATGAAACAACCTCTGATTTGATTAACCGTGCCCACTCTTATGAATTGTACGTGGAAACGGTTAAGCGTTTGAGAAAGTATCCCAAGATTGAGATTGTTTCCCATCTGATCAATGGACTTCCTGGTGAAACCCATGAGATGATGATTGAAAATGTCCGCCGCTGTGTTACGGATAACGATATTCAAGGGATTAAACTGCATTTGCTCCATCTTATGACAAATACTCGTATGCAACGAGATTACCACGAAGGACGTTTGCAGTTGATGAGTCAGGATGAATATGTCAAGGTCATCTGCGACCAATTGGAAATCATTCCCAAACATATTGTCATCCATCGAATCACAGGAGATGCACCTAGAGATATGCTGATTGGGCCTATGTGGAGCCTCAATAAATGGGAAGTTCTCAACAGCATTGAGATGGAGATGCGACGTCGCGGAAGTGTTCAAGGATGCAAGGCTGTAAAACAGGAGTTTGAAAATGAAAAGACCACTTGAAATGGCACATGATTTTTTGGCTGAGGTAGTTACAAAAGAGGATATCGTAGTGGATGCGACTATGGGAAATGGCCATGACACGCTTTTTCTGGCCAAGCTAGCCAAGCAAGTCTATGCCTTTGATATTCAGGAACAAGCCTTGGAAAAGACCCAAGAGCGTTTGAACCAAGCTGGTTACACAAATGCCCAGTTAATCTTTCAGGGTCATGAAACACTGGACCAGTTTGTGACAGAAGCCAAGGCAGGGATTTTTAATCTGGGCTATCTGCCGTCAGCTGATAAGTTTGTCATCACCAGACCTCAGACAACGATTGAAGCACTAGAAAAGCTGTGTGGCTTACTTGTCAAAGGGGGACGGATTGCTATCATGATCTACTATGGTCATGAAGGAGGCGACCTCGAGAGGGATGCTGTTTTGGATTTTGTCAGCCAGTTGAACCAACAAGAGTACACAGCTGCCATTTACCGAACTTTAAACCAAGTAAACAACCCACCATTTTTAGTAATGATTGAAAAATTAGAAAGATATAGACATGGATAAACAATACCTACGTGAAAAGCTGGATGCCATGCGCCAGAATTTTGTTGAATCAACCCACCACGAACGAGCGGTGGGTGTGTTAGACCAAGCACATATGAGCAAAAAAATGCTTAAAATCAAGAAAAAATTAGTTGCTCTTGAAATGGAACGGTGCCAGAGAAAAATTGAGCACAAAGACTGTTCCAAGATTGACCAAAAAATCAAAGAGCAGAAGGAGATTTTTGAATCCTGTTGTAAAAAAGAGTAAGGAGGTCGTGCGTGGAATTACTGATTTACCTCATCCTGTTTTTACTGGTCTTGATTGTCTCAAGTACAACCAATAAGCTCCTGCCCTTTTTGCCTCTCCCTTTGGTGCAGATTCTTTTGGGAATTGTGATTGGTCTATTTTTACCCAATACCGATTTTCATCTCAATACAGAGTTGTTTTTGGCCCTGGTTATCGGGCCCTTGCTTTTCCGAGAGTCCGAAGAAGCGGATATTACAGCTATTTTAAAACACTGGCGAATTATTATCTATCTCATATTTCCAGTGATTTTTATCTCGACCCTGAGTTTGGGTGGTTTGGCCCACCTTCTTTGGTTCAGTCTTCCCTTGGCAGCTTGCTTGGCTGTTGGGGCGGCCCTTGGGCCTACGGACTTGGTGGCTTTTGCCTCTCTTTCGGAGCGTTTTAGCTTTCCAAAGCGTGTGTCCAATATCCTTAAGGGTGAAGGACTCTTGAATGATGCTTCTGGCTTGGTTGCCTTTCAGGTAGCTTTGACAGCTTGGACAACTGGAGCCTTTTCCCTTGGGCAAGCGAGTAGTTCGCTCATCTTTTCAATCCTAGGCGGTTTTTTGATTGGCTTTTTAACATCCATGACCAACCGTTTCCTCCATAGCTTCTTGCTAAGTGTGAGAGCAACAGATATTGCTAGTGAGCTCCTTCTGGAATTGAGTTTGCCTCTGGTAACCTTCTTCCTGGCAGAAGAAGTCCACGTTTCAGGGATTATTGCCGTTGTGGTCGCTGGGATTTTAAAGGCAAGCCGTTTTAAGAAAATTACGCTCCTCGAAGCCCAAGTGGATACGGTGACCGAGACGGTCTGGCACACAGTCAACTTTATGCTCAACGGTTCTGTCTTTGTGATTTTAGGGATGGAGCTGGAAATGATAGCAGAACCTATCTTGACCAATCCAACCTATAATCCCTTACTTTTATTGCTATCTCTTGTCGCCCTGACCTTTGTCCTTTTTGCAATTCGTTTTATTATGATCTATGGCTACTATGCCTATAGGACTAGACGTCTCAAGAAAAAGCTAAATAAGTATATGAAGGACATGCTTCTCTTGACTTTCTCAGGTGTTAAGGGAACCGTGTCGATTGCTACGATTCTTCTGATACCAAGTAATCTAGAGCAGGAGTATCCTCTCTTACTTTTCCTTGTCGCAGGTGTGACGCTTGTCAGCTTTTTAACAGGCCTCGTGGTCTTGCCTCATCTTTCTGATGAAGAGGAGGAAAGCAAGGATTATCTCATGCATATCGCTATTTTGAATGAAGTAACGCTAGAGTTGGAAAAAGAGTTGGAAGGCACTAGAAATAAACTTCCCCTCTATGCGGCTATTGACAATTACCATGGACGTATTGAAAATCTCATTTTAAGCCAAGAAAACCAGGATGATCAAGAAGACTGGGCTGCTTTGAAACTCTTGATTCTTAGTATTGAAAGTGATGGATTGGAACAGGCCTATGAAGAGGGGAACATTAGCAATCGTGCTTACCGAGTTTACCAACGTTATCTGAAAAATATAGAACGAGGAATCAATCGTAAGTTTGCGTCACGATTGACCTATTATTTCCTTGTTTCTTTGCGGATTTTACGTTTTCTCCTTCATGAAGTTTTTACTCTCGGAAAGACCTTCCGTAGCTGGAAGGACAAGGAGCAAAGCCGTCTCCGTGCTCTTGATTATGACCAAATTGCAGAGCTCTATCTTGCCAATACAGAGATGATTATTGAAAGTTTGGAAAACCTGAAGGGAGTCTATAGACGCTCTTTGATTAGTTTTATGCAGGAGTCTCGTCTTCGAGAAACAGCTATTATCAGCAGTGGTGCCTTTGTCGAACGGGTTATCAATCGTGTTAAGCCCAACAATATCGATGAAATGCTGAGGGGCTATTATTTGGAGCGCAAGTTGATTTTTGAATATGAAGAGAAACGATTGATTACGACCAAGTATGCCAAGAAATTACGACAAAATGTCAATAACTTAGAGAACTATTCTCTGAAGGAAGCCGCCAATACCCTGCCTTATGATATGGTGGAATTGGTAAGAAGAAATTAGTTAATACTCTTCGAAAATCTCTTCAAACCACGTCAGCGTCGCCTTGGATTATATATGTGACTGACTTCGTCAGTTTCATCTACAACCTCAAAGCAGGGCTTTGAGCAACCTGCGGCTAGCTTCCTAGTTTGCTATTTGATTTTCATTGAGTATAAGATTATAAGTGAAGGAGTGTGACATGAAAAAGTGGTGGAAAGAGCTGATAGATAAGCCTCTATTAAAAGCCTTTTTGCATTATTATCAAGCATCAGATAGTGAGTTGACCAGTGTTGCAGTAGCCTACTATTGGTTGATTTCGATTTTTCCACTTCTTTTGGTGGTGGTCAATATCCTGCCTTATTTTCAGATTCCTGTGGGAGAATTTCTGGGCTTTGTGAAAGACGTCCTGCCCCCAAGCCTCTATGAAGGTGTGGAAAAAATAGCCAGAGAAGTCTTGACGCAACCTTCAACAGGTTTATTGAGTTTTTCTGTCTTGTCGGCGTTATGGAGTTTTTCAAAATCTATGAATTTCTTGCAAAAAGCTTTTAACAAGGCTTATGGCGTCGAAAAGAGTCGTGGACTTATTTCCCATCAGATGGTGAGTCTCCTAGTCAGTTTTGGTTTGCAGCTCCTCTTTGCTTTTGCCTTGTTTTTGAGCTTATTTGGGCAGATGATTTTGGATTTACTTGCTCATTATTGGACAAAAGATGGCATTATCTATCAGGCTTTACAAGGTTTGGCAGGTCCTCTGACTTACGCTCTCCTCTTTGCTATCTTGGTCATGCTTTATTATTTTCTTCCCAATCTATCTAACAGGAAAATTAGCTATACCCTACCAGGCAGTGCCTTTGTTCTCTTAGTGATTTTAGGCTTACTAACTCTGTTCTCTAGTTATCTCAATTACTATGTCCATCATTTAGTGGACGTCCGAATTTTAGGTTCTGTTCTTCTTGTTATTATGATGTTTTGGTTTATCTTGATTGCTAAAATTGTTATCCTAGGCGCGGTGATCAATGCCAGTGTTCAGAGTTTGAAAGATCCGGCCTTTAAAAAAGACTAACTATTCATTCATTACAAAAGCGCATAGTATCAAGGTTCTATAAAGCCTTGATACTATGCGCTTTTGTGCTTTGACAGTTTTTTGTATAGTTTTTGTACAAGATTTCTAAGTCATCTGATTAAATTCCTATTTTTCCCTATCATTGTCCCTGTTTTTTCGAAAATGGAAGGAGTATAATAAATCTATCAATAAAATGATAGGAGGAACTTTATGGGTCATATTTTCTTTTTTCTAAGTGTCTTTTTGGCAGGGATTCTATCCTTCTTTTCTCCTTGTATCTTACCCTTGTTACCAGTCTATGCAGGGGTCTTGTTGGATGATAAGGATGGTGCTCAGGCTTCTAGCAACAAATTTTCAATCTCAGTTACTAGTTTATTGCGAACTCTGGCCTTTATAGCAGGAATTTCCTTTATCTTTATTTTACTAGGCTATGGAGCTGGTTTTTTAGGCGATTTGCTTTATGCTTCTTGGTTCCAATATGTGACGGGTGCGGTTATCATTCTCTTAGGCTTGCACCAGATGGAGATTCTACACTTTAAGGGGCTTTATAAGGAAAAGAGGTTACAACTGCAAGGACAGGGGCAAAATGGTAAGGGCTATAGTCAGGCATTTTTATTGGGTTTGACCTTTAGTTTTGCTTGGACGCCTTGTGTGGGGCCGGTTCTTGGCTCTGTTTTAGCCTTGGCGGCTTCAGGTGGTTCAGGAGCTTGGCAGGGAGCGGGTCTCATGTTGGTGTACACGTTGGGTTTGGCGCTACCATTTTTGGTTCTAGCTCTAGCCTCTAGTTATGTTTTGAAACATTTCCGAAAACTTCATCCCTATCTCGGAATCCTCAAAAAAGTGGGTGGTTTTCTCATTATTGTGATGGGACTCTTGGTTCTGTTTGGAAATGCTTCAATTTTAAGTCAATTATTTGAATAAAATGGAAAGGAATATCAGTATGAAAAAATGGCAAACATGTGTTCTTGGAGCAGGTTCGCTCCTTTGTTTGACGGCTTGTTCAGGCAAGTCCATGACTAGTGAACACCAAATGAAAGATGAAATGAAGATGGAGCAGACAGCTAGTAAAACAAGCGCAGCTAAAGGGAAAGAAGTTGCAGATTTTGAACTGACGGGAGTAGATGGCAAGACCTACCGCTTATCTGATTACAAGGGCAAGAAAGTCTATCTCAAATTCTGGGCTTCTTGGTGTTCCATCTGTCTGGCTAGTCTTCCAGATACGGATGAAATTGCTAAAGAAGCTGGTGATGACTATGTGGTCTTGACAGTAGTGTCACCAGGACATAAGGGAGAGCAATCTGAAGCGGACTTTAAGAATTGGTATAAGGGATTGGATTATAAAAATTTCCCAGTCCTAGTTGACCCATCAGGCAAACTTTTGGAAACTTATGGCGTTCGCTCTTACCCAACTCAAGCCTTTATAGATGGTGAAGGAAAATTGGTCAAAACCCAACCAGGTTTTATGGAAAAAGATGCGATTTTGCAAACTTTGAAGGAATTGGCCTAGGAGGTGTCCTATGAATGATAAGCTAAAAATCATCTTGTTGCTAGGAGTATTTTTCCTAGCCATAAGCGGTTTCTATTTTCTATTGATGCGAAATGCAGGGCAGACAGATGCCTCGCAAATTGAGAAAGCGGCAGTCAGCCAAGGAGGAAAAACAGTGAAAAAAACAGAAATTAGTAAAGACGCAGACTTGCACGAAATTTATCTAGCTGGGGGATGTTTCTGGGGAGTGGAGGAATACTTCTCCCGCGTTCCCGGAGTGACAGATGCCGTTTCAGGCTATGCAAACGGTAGAGGGGAAACAACCAAGTACGAATTGATTAACCAAACAGGACATGCGGAGACTGTCCATGTTACTTATGATGCTAATCAAATTTCCCTCAAGGAAATCCTGCTTCATTACTTCCGCATTATCAATCCAACCAGCAAAAATAAACAAGGAAATGATGTGGGAACCCAGTACCGTACTGGTGTTTATTACACAGATGACAAGGATTTAGAGGTGATTAACCAAGTCTTTGATGAGGTGGCTAAGAAATACGATCAACCTCTAGCAGTTGAAAAGGAGCCTTTGAAGAATTTCGTGGTGGCCGAGGATTATCACCAAGACTATCTCAAGAAAAATCCAAATGGCTACTGCCATATCAATGTCAATCAGGCGGCCTACCCCGTCATTGATGCTAGCAAATATCCCAAACCAAGTGATGAAGAATTGAAAAAGACTCTGTCACCTGAGGAGTATGCAGTTACCCAGAAAAATCAAACAGAACGGGCTTTCTCAAACCGCTACTGGGATAAATTTGAATCTGGTATCTATGTGGATGTGGCAACTGGCGAACCTCTCTTTTCATCAAAGGACAAGTTTGAGTCTGGTTGCGGATGGCCTAGTTTCACCCAACCAATCAGTCCAGATGTTGCTACTTACAAAGAAGATAAGTCCTACAATATGACACGCATGGAAGTGAGAAGTCGAGTAGGAGATTCTCACCTTGGCCATGTCTTTACAGATGGGCCTCAGGACAAGGGAGGCTTGCGCTACTGTATCAATAGTCTTTCTATCCGCTTTATTCCCAAAGACCAAATGGAAGAAAAAGGCTATGCTTATTTACTAGATTATGTTGATTAAGAAGTCTTTCCTAAGCAGTTAGAGGAGAATTTTGCTATACTGATACTAGTAAGTGACAAAGGAGAGAAGCATGACCTACACAATCTTAATCGTAGAAGATGAATATCTGGTAAGACAAGGCTTGACCAAGTTGGTCAATGTAGCAGCCTACGATATGGAAATCATCGGTCAGGCTGAAAATGGAAGGCAGGCTTGGGAATTGATACAAAAGCAGGTGCCAGATATCATTCTAACCGATATCAACATGCCTCAGCTAAATGGCATCCAGTTGGCCAGTCTAGTCCGAGAAACCTATCCTCAGATTCATCTAGTTTTTTTGACTGGCTACGATGATTTTGATTATGCCTTGTCTGCTGTCAAACTCGGTGTGGATGACTACTTGCTCAAGCCCTTTTCTCGTCAGAATATTGAGGAAATGTTGGGGAAAATCAAGCAAAAGTTGGATAAGGAAGAAAAGGAAGAGCAGTTACAAGATTTATTAACTGATAAGTTTGAAGGAAACATGGCCCAGAAAATCCAGTCTCATCTGGCTGATAGCCAGTTTAGTTTAAAGTCTTTGGCCAGTGACCTAGGTTTTAGTCCGACCTATCTGAGTTCCTTGATTAAGAAAGAGTTGGGATTGCCTTTTCAGGATTATCTGGTGAGAGAACGTGTCAAACAAGCCAAGCTCTTGCTTCTGACCACAGATTTAAAGATTTATGAGATCGCAGAGAAAGTTGGTTTTGAAGATATGAACTATTTTACCCAACGTTTTAAACAGATTGCAGGTGTGACACCTCGTCAGTTTAAGAAGGGGGAAGGTCGATGAAGCGTTCGTCTCTTCTAGTCAGAATGGTTATTTCCATCTTTCTGGTCTTTCTCATTCTCCTAGCTCTGGTTGGAACTTTCTACTATCAATCTAGTTCCTCTGCCATTGAGGCTAGCATTGAGGGCAATAGCCAAACGACTATCAGCCAGACTAGCCACTTTATTCAGTCTTATATTAAAAAACTAGAAACCACCTCGACTAGTTTGACCCAGCAGACGGATGTCCTAACCTATGCTGAGAATCCCAGTCAAGACAAGGTCAAGGGAATTCGAGATCTATTTTTGACTATCTTGAAGGCAGACCAAGATTTGAAAGCTGTTGTACTGGTCACCAAATCAGGTCAGGTCATTTCTACAGATGACAGTGTGCAGATGAAAACCTCCTCAGATATGATGGCTGAGGATTGGTACCAAAAGGCCATTCATCAGGGAGCCATGCCTGTTTTGACTCCAGCTCGTAAATCAGATAGTCAGTGGGTTATTTCTGTCACTCAAGAACTTGTTGATGCAAAGGGAGCTAATCTGGGCGTGCTTCGTTTGGATATTTCTTATGAAACTCTGGAAGCCTATCTTAACCAACTACAGTTGGGTCAGCAGGGTTTTGCCTTTATTATCAATGAAAACCATGAGTTTGTCTACCATCCTCAACACACAGTTTATAGTTCATCTAGCGAAATGGAGGTCATGAAACCCTATATCGAGACAGGTCAGGGCTATACTCCAGATCACAAATCCTACGTCAGTCAGGAACAGATTGCAGGAACAGATTGGACGGTACTTGGCGTGTCTTCGCTGGAGAAGTTAGACCAGGTTCGGAATCAACTTTTGTGGACCTTGCTTGGGGCTAGTATCACATCTCTTCTTGTCTGTCTCTGCTTGGTGTGGCTTAGTCTTAAACGCTGGATTGCTCCTTTGAAGGACCTTAGAGAAACCATGTTGGAAATTGCTTCTGGTACTCAAAATCTTCGTGCCAAGGAAACTGGTGCCCATGAACTGAGAGAAGTGACTCGCCAGTTCAATGATATGTTGGATCAGATTGATCAGCTGATGGCAGATATTCGCAGGCAGGAAGAAACGACCCGTCAGTACCAACTTCAAGCTTTATCAAGCCAGATTAACCCCCATTTCCTCTATAACACCTTGGACACCATCATCTGGATGGCTGAATTTCAGGATAGTCAGCGTGTGGTGCAGGTGACCAAGTCCTTGGCGACTTACTTCCGCTTGGCGCTCAATCAAGGCAAGGACTTGATTTGCCTGTCTGACGAAATCAATCATGTCCGCCAGTATCTCTTTATCCAGAAACAACGCTATGGAGATAAATTAGACTATGAAATTGAGGAGAATCCTGCCTTTGATAATCTAGTCTTGCCTAAGCTGGTCCTACAACCCCTTGTAGAAAATGCTCTTTACCATGGCATTAAGGAAAAGGAAGGTCAGGGACATATTAAACTTTCTGTCCAGAAACAGGATTCAGGACTGGTCATCCGTATTGAGGATGATGGAGTTGGCTTCCAAGCTGCTGGCGATAGTAGTCAAAGTAACCTCAAACGTGGGGGAGTTGGTCTGCAAAATGTTGATCAGCGACTCAAACTTCATTTTGGAGAACATTACCAGATGAAGATTGATTCTAGGCCCCAAAAAGGAACGACGGTTGAAATATACATAAATGGAATAGAAACTAGCTAACTCCCAGTCAATTCTGGGAGTTTTATGCGTAATTGGGCAAGCTTTCTAGGTTGTCTATCTTGCTAAAAACAAGAAAAAACGGTATGATAGAAGGGTGACAAAAGAGGTGACAGAGATGAACGAGACACAGATTCAAAGAGAAACACGTCAGATAGTAGAAGATGTTTTAGAGAAGGCCAATTTGAAGCAGGGGGCCCTTTTTGTTTTAGGTCTATCTTCTAGTGAGGTGCTAGGTGGTCAGATTGGGAAAGAATCCAGTCAAGAGATTGGTGAGCTGATAGTGGAGACTATCTTGGGTATTCTAGGTAGTAGAGGTATCCATTTAGCAGTTCAAGGTTGTGAACATGTCAATCGGGCTCTCGTTGTTGAACGTCAGGTGGCAGAGCAGTTTGGTCTGGAAATCGTCAGTGTCCTTCCAACTCTTCATGCAGGAGGTTCGGGTCAGTTGGCAGCCTTCAAGTTTATGCAGGATCCAGTTGAGGTTGAATTTATCAAGGCTCATGCTGGATTGGATATCGGAGACACTGCAATTGGCATGCATGTCAAGCATGTTCAGGTTCCGATTCGCCCTCTTTTGAGAGAGATTGGCCATGCCCATGTAACGGCTCTGGCTAGTCGTCCAAAATTAGTCGGAGGTGCGCGTGCGCACTATCCGCAAGATTCTATCAGAAAGTCGTGAGAATGAATAAAGGAGATGAAAGTGTTTAAAAAAGACCGTTTTTCAATTCGTAAGATTAAGGGAGTTGTAGGTTCTGTATTTCTTGGAAGCCTTTTGATGGCTCCTTCTGTAGTGGACGCAGCCACCTATCACTATGTAGATAAAGAGGTTATTTCACAAGAAGCTAAGGATTTAATCCAGACAGGAAAACCTGATGGGAATGAAGTTGTATATGGTTTGGTGTATCAAAAAGACCAGCTGCCACAAACAGGGACAGAAGCATCTGTTTTGACAGCTTTTGGTTTGCTGACTGTTGGGAGCTTGCTTTTAATCTACAAGAGAAAGAAAATTGCCAGCATCTTTCTAGTTGGAGCTATGGGATTGGTAGTCCTTCCTAGTGCAGGAGCTGTAGACCCAGTTGCGACTCTAGCACCGGCTAGTCGAGAGGGTGTTGTTGAAATGGAGGGCTATCGCTATGTTGGTTATCTATCAGGTGACATCCTCAAAACGCTTGGCTTGGATACTGTTTTAGAAGAAGCCTCAGCTAAACCTGAAGAGGTGACTGTAGTCGAAGTTGAGAATCCCCAAGTAACAACAAATCAGGAGCAAGCTAAGCCAGAAAACCAAGCAGTAGAGACAGAAGAAGCTCCAAAAGAAGAAGCACCTAAAACAGAAGAAAATCCAAAGGAAGAACCAAAATCGGAGGTAAAACCTACTGACGACACCCTTCCTAAAGTAGAAGAGGGGCAAGAAGCTTTAGCAGAACCAGCTCCAGTTGAAGAAGTAAGTGGAGTAGTTGAGTCAAAAACAGATGAACAAGCACCAGTCAAATCGGAAAGTCAACCATCAGACAAACCTGCTGAGGAATCAAAAGTTGCAACTCCAGTAGAACAACCAAAAGTCCCAGAACAACCCGTGCAACCTACACAACCTGAGCAACCAAGGATACCAAAAGAATCATCACAACAAGAAGATCCTAAAGAGGATAAGGTATCGGAAGAGACACCGAAACAAGAAGATACACAGCCAGAAGTAGTAAAAACAAAAGATGAGGCTGCTAATCAACCTGTTGAAGAACCAAAAGTTGAAACGCCTGCTGTAGAAAAACAAACGGAACCAGCTGAGGAACCAAAAGTTGAACAAGCAGGTGAACCAGTCGCGCCAAGTGAAGGCGAAAAGGCACCAGTCTCTCCAGAAAAGCAACCAGAAGCTTCTAAAGAAGAGAAGACTGCGGAAGAAACACCGAAACCAGTAGAAGTCTCTCCAGAGACCAAGGATGAAGAAACTGTAGAACCAAAAGAGGAGACCAAAACAGCTAAGGGGACGCAAGAAGAAGGCAAAGAAGGTCAAGCACCAGTACAAGAAGTAAATCCAGAATATAAAGTAACAACTGGTACAGTTGAGAAGTCTACCGAAAGTGAATTAGATTTCACAACAGAAGTAGTTCCGGATGACACAAAATATGTAGATGAAGAAGTTGTTGAACGTCAAGGGTCTAAAGGAGTTCAAGTTACGAAAACAACTTACGAAACAGTGGAAGGTGTAGAGACAGATAAAGTTCTTTCTACCAGTACGGAAGTGACCAAGGAGCCTGTAAACAAACAGGTAAGCCGTGGTACAAAACCAATTGAAGGAACTCTTGTAGAGGAAAGCCTTGAAAAGATTCCATTTAAGGAAGTTGTTAAAGAAGATGATCAACTGAAAAAAGGCTTAGAAGTTGTAGCTCAAGAAGGTAAAGAAGGTCAGAAAAAAATCACCAAGACTTTTAATACCATTAAGGGAGTTAAAACAGAGGACGCTCCAAAAGTTACAGAGGAAATCCTTGAGGAACCTCAAGACAAAATTTTGAAACGTGGTACCAAGAGCTTTGAAAAACCAGTATTGACCATCACAGCAATTGAATCTAAGGATTTGAAGCGTACTTCAGATGTTAAGTATAGTCTAGAAAATCCAAGTAAGGCAGCCATTAAATCTATTACCCTAACTCTGAAAAAAGGTGATGAGATTGTCAAAACCTTGAATGTTTCACCAGAAGACTTGACAACTACCCTGACAGATTTGCAGTACTACAAGGATTATAAACTTGAAACGAAGATGGTTTATGACCGTGGTGAGGGGGATGAGGAAGAAGTTCTGAAAGAAGAACCGCTAAGAATTGATCTCAAAAAAGTTGAAATAAAAGATATTATAAGAACGGATTTAATCAAATATGAAAACCAAGTTGAAACTGATGAAACTAGATTGACTTCAGTGCCAACTGATTTGTCAAACTATTATCTAAAAGTTACCTCTAATGACCATAAGACCAATTTACTAGCGGTTCAAAAAATTGAAGAGTCAACAATTGATGGAAAACAAGTCTACAAGGTAATAGCAGTAGCGGATAACTTGGTCCAACGTAATGTTGATAATCGCTTTGAAGAAACTTATACCTACTATATTGAAAAACCAAAAGCTAGTCAGGATGGTGTTTTCTACGACTTTGGAGAATTGATCCAAGCCATTCAGGCAAATCCTGCTGGTGAATTTAAACTGGGTCAAAGCATGAGTGCTCGTAACGTTGTTCCTCAAGGGAAATCTTACATTACTTCGGAGTTTACTGGTAAGCTATTGAGTGATGGAGACAAACGTTATGCTATCCATAATTTAGAACATCCCCTCTTCAATGTCATTAATGGTGGGACTGTTAAGAACATCAACTTTGAAAATGTGGATATCAATCGTTCTGGTCAAAATCAAATTGCGACGGTTGGATTTAACCTGAAAAATAAAGCTCTGATTGAAGATGTTAAGGTGACTGGTTCAGTTACTGGTAACAATGATGTGGCAGGTATTGTTAATAAGATTGATGAAGATGGCAAGATTGAAAATGTCGCTTTTATCGGAAAAATCAATTCTGTTGGTAATAATTCAACAGTTGGAGGTATTGCCGGTTCTAACTATATGGGGTTTGTTAATAGAGCCTACGTTGATGCTACTATTACAGCAAATAACGCAAATGCAAGTATGCTTGTTCCTTTCGTTACATACATGCTAAATAGTTGGAAATCAGGTACAAAAGCAAGATTAACAAATTCTGTTGCCAAAGGTATCCTTGATGTTAAAAATACTAGAAACGTTGGAGGTATTGCCTCTAAAACATGGCCATATGGAGCTGTACAAGACAACGTAACATATGCTAAAGTAATCAAAGGTCATGAAATATTTGGTTCTAACGATGTTAACGATGAAGATGGAAGACCACATATTAAAGACTTATTTGGTGTAGTAGGATATAGTTCTAGTGAAGATGGAACTGGTAAAGATACTAAAAATCCAAGTAGGCTAAAACACTTAACTAAAGACGAAGCTGATGCTCGTGTTGCTGGTTACAATATTACAGCTGATAAATTCGTAAGTGAACTTTATGAATTGAACAAATTGAATAATGTTAGCAGTCGTGAAGCAGCTTACGAATCTATTCAAGATTATAATGCAGACTATAAGCTTGCTTATAAGAATATTGAAAAACTACAACCATTCTATAACAAAGATTTTATCGTTAATCAAGCTAATAAACTAGATAAGAACAACAAGTTAAATACTAAAGAGATTCTATCGGTTACTCCTATGAACAATAATAACTTTGTAACTGATTTAGGTGATGCAAACAAAATTATCGTTCATTATGCTGATGGAACAAAAGATTACTTCAACCTATCTTCTAGTGATGAGGGTCTAAGTAATGTTAGAGAATACACTGTAACTGACTTAGGTATTAAATATACACCTAATATCGTTCAAAAAGATCATAGTGCTTTAATTAACGGTATCGTAAATATCTTAAACCCTATTGAGCTTCAATCTAATCCAATTTACCAAAAACTTGGCAGAACAGGGCCTAATAGAGTAAATGCAATTAAAGACCTTTATTTAGAAGAAAGTTTTGACCATGTAAAAGCTAATTTAAACATATTAGTAACTAAATTAGTTGAAAATGAAGATCATCAACTGAATAATTCTTCTGCAGCTCAACAAATGATTCTTGATAAAGTTGAGAAAAATAAAGCTGCCCTATTATTAGGTTTAACATACTTAAACCGTTACTACGGTGTTAAATTCGGTGATGTTAACATTAAAGAATTGATGTTATTCAAACCAGATTTCTATGGTAAAAATGTAAGTGTATTGGATAGATTAATTGAAATCGGTTCAAGGGAAGATAACCTTAAAGGTCATCGGACTCAAGATGCCTTTAGAGAAGTTTTAGCTAAAAATACTCGTTCTGCTAATCTTATAGACTTCTTAAGATATAACATGGAACTCTTTACATCTGATACAAACCTAAATGATTGGTTTATTCACTCCACTGAAGGTAAGGTTTATGTAGCAGAACGTCAGTCACGTGAAGAATCTATTACAACTGCTAAGTATCGTGCTTTTGACAATTTATCTCGCGGATACCATCAAAAGATGATTTTACCGCTCCTTAACCTTACACAAACCCAAGCATTCTTGATATCGACCTACAATACTATATCATTTGGGACTGCTAATAAATACAATACCACACTGGATAAGTGGAAGGATAATATTAATTTGGCTGCAGACAGACAAATTAACTATCTTGATTTCTGGTATCGTTTAGCAACAGATGCGGTAAAAAATAAGCTTGTCAAAGATATTGTAACTCCAGTATGGGAAGGTTACCAAGTTTGGGGTCATAAATGGGGTCAATGGATGGATAAATATGGTAAGTTCGAAGATGGAACAGGCATTTATCCACCGACTCGTGAACTTTACGGTCCTGTCGGTGAGCATTACGGTCCTAATGGAGCTGTTGCTGGGGCATATGCTACATATTATGATGACAAGAATGATACTCGAGCTAAAGTTGTATTTGTTATGTCTGATATGATTAGTGAGTATGGTGCGTCTGCATTTACGCATGAGACTACTCATATAAATGACCGCGTAGCTTACTATGGAGGATACACGCATCGTGAAGGAACATTCTTAGAAGCCTTTGCTCAAGGCATGTTACAGTCCCCAGCAGAACATGGACACCAAGGTGAATACGGCGCACTTGGATTAAATATGGCATTTGAACGTTCAAATGATGGTAATCAATGGTACAACTATAACCCTAATAAGCTTCAATCACGAGAAGCTATTGATAAATATATGAAGAACTATAATGAAGCTCTGATGATGTTAGATTATCTAGAAGCTGATGCGGTCTTATCTAAACATATTACAGATAATAGCGTATGGTTTAAAAAAGTAGATAAAGAATATCGTACAAAAGATGAATATAACAAAAATTTAGTAGCACCTAATCAATGGGATCGTGTTCGTGATTTAACTGACGAAGAGAAAACAAAAACTTTATCGACAATCAATGATTTAGTTGATAATAACTTTGCAACTAAACATGGTGTAGGTAATGGTAGATATCGCCCTGAAGACTTCGGTTCTGCATATGTTAATGTTAATATGATGGCTGGTATCTATGGAGGTAACTCAAGCGACGGTGCGCCAGGTGCCTTATCATTTAAACACAATGCCTTCCGTATGTGGGGTTATTATGGATATGAAAATGGATTCATCGGATATGTTTCTAATAAATATAAAGCTGAAGCCAATAAAGAAAAACAATCAACATTGAGTGATAAATTTATTATTGATAAAGTTTCTGGTGGTACATTCCAAACCCTGGAAGAATGGAAAAAAGCTTGGTATGGGGAAGTTCTTACAAAAGCTCAAAGAGGATTTATAGAAATTAATATTGATGGAGAAAACATCTCTACGTATAGTAAATTACAAGAATTATTCAAAGAAGCTGTTACTAAAGATTTAACAGAATTAAACGATAATAGTATTAAAGACAAATATCGAAATACGGTTGCTTTGAAATCAAAAATATACAAACAACTCCTTAAAAATACAGACGGTTTCTCTGGTGATCTATTTACTGCACCACAAGCATAGGGATGAATAAAATCGTAAAAAGGTAGATCAGCTTTGTCTGTATCTGCCTTTTTATGCTATACTTAAGGTATGCATAGAAAAACAGTGATTGATTTTAGGGCTTTGGGGGAGAGATATATCTTTACCCAGCCTATTAAAGAGTTGAAAACGAGAAATATAGCAGAAGTGGCAGATTTGCTGGCACAAGTGGAAAGCTACCAAGAGCAAGGCTATTATGTGGTGGGTTATGTCAGCTACGAGGCTGCACCTGCTTTTGAGGAGAAATTAGCAGTTCACAAGGCCCCTCTACTGGGAGAGTACCTGCTTTACTTTACTGTTCATGATAGCGTAGAAACATCCCCTATTCCTCTGACTTATGATGAGGTTGATTTGCCTTCAAATTGGCAGGAAGTAACGCCTGCAGAGGACTATGAAAAGGCCATTGCACAGATTCACCATCATTTGCGACAGGGAGACACCTATCAGGTCAACTACACCGTCCAACTCAAGCAGGACTTAAGTGCCAATCCTTTTGCCATCTACAATCGTATGGTAGTAGAGCAGGAGGCGGGCTATAATGCCTATGTGGAACATGACGATATGGCAGTGATTTCCATGAGTCCAGAGCTCTTTTTTGAGCAAAATGACCGTGAATTGACGACGCGACCAATGAAGGGAACGACTCAGCGTGGCGTGACTGACCAAGAAGACTTAAAACAAGCCAGTTGGTTGGAGCAGGATCCTAAAAATCGGTCTGAAAATATGATGATTGTGGACCTCTTGCGCAATGATATGAACCGTATTTCTGAAGTGGGAAGTGAGCATGTGGAGCGTTTGTGTCAAGTGGAGCAGTATTCGACTGTCTGGCAGATGACTTCGACCATCGAGAGTCGGTTGCGAGAGGATGTGGACCTTGTTGAAATTTTCCGCTCCCTCTTTCCTTGCGGATCCATAACAGGAGCTCCGAAAATTGCGACAATGGAAATCATTAAGGACTTGGAGCCACAACCGCGCGGAGTCTACTGTGGAACGATTGGTCTCTTGCTTCCACATGGGCAACGGATTTTCAATGTCGCCATTCGTACCATTCAACTGCATCAAGGGAAAGCCATCTATGGAGTTGGCGGAGGCATTACATGGGATAGCACTTGGGAATCTGAATACCGCGAGGTTCATCAAAAGGCAGCTGTTCTCTATCGTAAACAAGCTCGTTTCAAACTGATTACTACAGGGAAAATCAGCCAGAAGTGCTTGCTGTTTGAGAATCAACATTTGGAAAGACTGAGAAAAGCTAGTCGATATTTTGCTTATCCTTTTGACCCAAAAATTTTGAGACAAAGGATTGAAGCAGAGTGTCAGACTTGTGCTGCTAATCAAGATTACCGTCTACGAATCAGTCTCAACAAGTCTGGAGAAATAGAACTCAGTCGTCAAATCTTAACACCCCTTAGTCCACATTTCTGCCAGGCCAAACTTTGTCTGCAGGAAGCGAATTTACAGAAAGTTTTTACCTACTTTAAAACTAGTTACCGACCGCATTTGAGCTTAGGGGAACAAGAGAAGATTTACCACAATAAGTCAGGAGGACTACTTGAAACCTCTATCGGAAATCTGGTTTTGAAAATTGCTGGGAAACTCTACACACCGCCTATCAGACTTGGTATCTTGCCAGGAATTTATCGCCAGTATTTACTAGAAACAGGACAAGTAGAAGAGAAAGTCTTAACCTTGGCAGATTTAGCCCAAGCAGAAGCTGTTTACGGCTGTAATGCAGTGAGAGGCTTGTATGAACTAAGCCTTGAGGAGAACTAGATGAAACTGATATTTTTGCATGGGTTAGGGCAGTCCGCAGAGAGTTGGAAAGAAGTTCGGAATTTACTGACAGATTATCCTTCTGAGGCTATCGAGTTATTTCCCTCAGGAGTTAGCAGCTATCAAAAAGCCAAGGAGCGAGTTTATCAGTACCTAGCTCAAGAGACAGAACCTTTTGTTTTGATTGGATTGTCCTTAGGTGCTGCCCTAGCACTAGAACTTTCCAGTTACGATTTACCAAATCTTCGAGCTTTGGTTCTATCAGGATGCCCACTTAAATTGTCCGGTAATATCCTATTTTATCTTCAGTTGCTGATTTTTAAACTACTTCCTAAAAGGGTATTTGAAAAACAGGGAGCAGATAAGACTCTTATGATCGGAGTTTCTGAGGAATTGAAGACACTTGATTTAACGGATATAGCAGGGATTTGCCCCTATCCAACCTTACTAATTTGTGGCAGCAAAGATAAACCGAATCTTAGTTCTATGAGAAGTCTTCATAAACTAATATCAGAATCCCAATTTCAGATTATCCCAGACGGCCCTCATGTCTTGAATAAGGAAAAACCAAAGGAGTTTGTAGAAAATACCAGAAGTTTCCTTGAATTGCTGAAATAAGTTTGATAAAATAATATTGAAATCGATAACATTCCTATAGGAGAAAGTGATGAACAAACGTCTATTTTTTAAAATGAGTTTGGCGACGTTGTCAGTTTTAGCTTTGTTTTCACAACCAGTTTTAGCAGAAGAAAACATCCATTTTTCTAGCTGTAAGGAAGCTTGGGCTAATGGCTATTCAGATCTTCATGAGGGAGACCCTGGTTATTCTGCCAAGTTAGACCGCGATCATGATGGTGTGGCTTGCGAATTGAAAAATGCCCCTAAGGGCGCCTTTAAAGCCAAACAAACAACTGTGGCTCAAACTGATACAAGTTCAGCAACAACAAGTGGTTGGGTTAAGCAGGACGGCGCTTGGTACTACTTTGATGGAAATGGAAATCCAGTGAAAAACGCTTGGGAGGGAAGCTATTACCTGAAAGCAGACGGGAAAATGGCCCAGAGCGAATGGATTTATGATGATTCTTATCAGGCTTGGTATTACTTGAAATCAGATGGTTCGTATGCTTATAGTACATGGCAAGGAAATTACTATTTGAAATCAGATGGTAAAATGGCCAAAGGTGAATGGGTTTATGACTCTTCTTATCAAGCTTGGTATTATTTGACATCAGATGGATCTTACGCTTACAGCACGTGGCAAGGGAATTACTATTTGAAATCAGATGGTAAAATGGCTAAGAATGAGCTAGTTGATGGAGGCCGCTACTATGTAGATGCCTCAGGTCTCTGGAAACCATAAATCAGATAAAATTTAGAAAGTTAATGCAAACCTTTGCATAAATGAGTGAATTTTGTTATACTAGTACTGTAAGCATTTTCAATTAATTCATAATGAAAAAGGAGAATATGATGAGTCAAAAGATTATTGGGATTGACCTTGGTGGAACTTCTATCAAATTTGCAATCTTGACAACAGCAGGAGAAATCCAAGAAAAATGGTCTATCAAGACTAACATTTTGGATGAGGGAAGTCATATCGTAGATGATATGATTGAGTCTATTCAACACCGTTTGGATTTGCTTGGATTGGTAGCAGCGGACTTCCAAGGTATTGGAATGGGATCACCAGGTGTGGTTGACCGTGAAAACGGGACTGTTATTGGTGCCTACAACCTCAACTGGAAAACCCTTCAACCAATTAAAGAAAAGATTGAAAAAGCCTTGGGTATCCCATTCTTCATCGATAATGATGCCAACGTGGCAGCTCTTGGTGAGCGCTGGATGGGTGCTGGTGATAACCAACCAGACGTTGTCTTTATGACACTCGGTACTGGTGTTGGTGGCGGTATCGTCGCTGAAGGCAAATTGCTTCATGGTGTTGCTGGTGCAGCAGGTGAGCTTGGCCACATCACTGTTGACTTTGACCAACCAATCGCATGTACTTGCGGTAAGAAAGGTTGCCTTGAGACAGTTGCTTCAGCAACAGGGATTGTCAATTTGACTCGTCGCTATGCGGATGAATACGAAGGCGATGCAGCCTTGAAACGCTTGATTGATAACGGAGAAGAAGTAACTGCTAAGACTGTCTTTGACCTTGCAAAAGAAGGAGATGACCTTGCTTTGATTGTTTACCGTAACTTCTCACGTTACTTGGGAATCGCTTGTGCCAACATCGGTTCAATCCTGAACCCATCAACAATCGTGATCGGTGGTGGTGTGTCAGCTGCGGGAGAATTCCTTTTACAAGGTGTTCAAAAAGTTTACGATGAAAATAGTTTCCCACAAGTACGCACATCAACAAAATTGGCTCTTGCAACTCTAGGAAATGACGCTGGAGTTATCGGAGCAGCATCACTTGTATTGCAGTAAAATAATAAAAGAGGAAAAATGCTAACCTAGAGTTAGTAATGTTCCTCTTTTCTTTTTTATGCTATACTAGTTAGGACAATGAATGAGGTGAAACGAAATGACAAAAGCAGATACGATTTTTAAAGAAAATATTGAACGAATCCTCAAAGACGGTGTCTTTTCTGAGCAGGCTCGTCCTAAGTACAAGGATGGGACTGTTGCCAACTCCAAGTATGTAACGGGTGCATTTGCCGAGTATGATTTGGCTAAGGGCGAATTTCCCATCACAACCTTGCGTCCCATTGCCATCAAATCCGCCATCAAAGAAGTTCTCTGGATTTACCAAGACCAGTCCAATAGCCTTGAGGTACTCAATGACAAGTACAATGTTCACTACTGGAATGACTGGGAAGTGGGAGATACAGGAACCATTGGTGAGCGCTATGGTGCCGTTGTTAAGAAACACGATATTATCAATAAGCTTCTCAAACAGTTGGAAGCCAATCCTTGGAACCGTCGCAATATCATTTCGCTCTGGGATTACCAAGCTTTCGAAGAAACAGATGGGCTGCTCCCATGCGCCTTTCAGACCATGTTTGATGTCCGCCGTATAGATGGAGAAATCTATCTGGATGCGACCTTGACCCAGCGCTCCAATGATATGCTGGTGGCCCACCACATCAATGCTATGCAGTATGTGGCTTTGCAGATGATGATTGCCAAACATTTTGGCTGGAAGGTTGGGAAGTTCTTCTACTTCATCAACAACCTCCATATCTATGACAATCAATTTGAACAAGCTCAGGAATTGCTCCGTCGTGAGCCGTCAAACTGCCAACCACGCTTGGTTTTAAACGTTCCTGATGGGACTAGTTTCTTTGATATCAAAGCAGAAGATTTTGAGTTGGTGGATTATGACCCTGTTAAGCCACAGTTGAAGTTTGACCTAGCTATTTAATACTCTTCGAAAATCTCTTCAAACCACGTCAGCGTCGCTTCATCAACAACCTCAAAACCATGTTTTGAGCTTACTTCGTCAGTCTTATCTACTACCTCAAAACGGTGTTTTGAGCAACCTGCGGCTAGCTTCCTAGTTTGCTCTTTGATTTTCATTGAGTATAAAAGAATAGAAAAAAAGAAGTTGAGACAATGAATCCCAACTTCTTTTGTTTCTTAACGTGATACGCGGCGGCGAGCTGCTTTTTTACGGTTTTCTTCGATGAAAGCTGCTTTTTGCTCTTCTGGTTCGATTACTTTCTTTTTAAATGCGTATACCGCGCCTGCAAGTGCAGCGACAGTTCCTGCGACACCTGTTACAAGACCTTTAGCGAATCCTTTAGCCATGAGTCTTCCTCCTTTATATTCTCAATCAGCCAGCCTCCTCAAGAGGTCACATTTTTCTGACTGACCTTTTTGTGTTATAATAATAGTAACGAAAAAATGGGAATTTTTCAAGGAAAAAAGATGAAAACAAAAATAATTGTGATTGTTGGACCGACTGCTGTTGGAAAAACAGCCCTTGCCATTGAAGTGGCCAAGCGTTTTAATGGCGAAGTGGTTAGTGGAGATAGCCAGCAAGTCTATCGAGGACTTGATATTGGGACGGCTAAGGCTAGTCCAGAAGAGCAGGCAGCTGTTCCCCATCATTTAATCGATGTTAGAGAGGTAACCGAGTCTTACTCGGCTTTTGATTTTGTTTCAGAAGCTAAGATGGCTATTGAGGATATTCACAGCCGTGGCAAGCTAGCCATTATCGCCGGTGGGACTGGACTTTATATCCAGAGCTTGCTAGAAGGTTACCACCTGGGTGGGGAAACTCCCCATGAGGAGATTTTGGCCTATCGGGCTAGTTTGGAGCCTTATACAGATAAGGAATTAACCCATCAGGTGGAGCAAGCAGGCCTTGAGATTCCTCAGTTTAATCGTCGACGTGCTATGCGCGCCTTGGAAATTGCCCATTTTGGTCAGGATTTGGAAAATCAAGAGACCTTGTATGAACCACTGATTATCTGCTTGGATGATGAGCGCAGTCAACTTTATGAGCGCATCAATCACCGCGTGGATTTGATGTTTGAAGCTGGGCTTTTGGATGAAGCCAAGTGGCTTTTTGACCATTATCCAGATATGCAGGCTGCTAAAGGAATTGGCTATAAGGAACTCTTTCCTTATTTCCGTGGAGAGCAGACCTTGGAGGAAGCTAGTGATAGTCTCAAACAGGCGACTCGTCGTTTTGCTAAGCGTCAGTTGACCTGGTTCCGTAATCGCATGCAGGTCACCTTTTATCAGATTGGAGAGTCTGGTGTGCAAGACCGCATTTTAAGCCAGATAGAGGAGTTTTTAGATGATTGAAACGGAGAAAAAAGAGGAGCGGGTCCTGCTCATTGGTGTGGAATTGCAGGGCATGGACAATTTTGACCTCTCTATGGAAGAATTGGCCAGTCTAGCCAAGACAGCTGGTGCAGTCGTTGTAGATAGCTACAGACAAAAACGTGAAAAATATGATTCCAAGACCTTCGTCGGCTCTGGTAAGTTGGAAGAAATTGCGCTCATGGTGGATGCAGAAGAAATCACCACTGTCATCGTCAACAACCGTCTGACGCCAAGGCAAAATGTCAATTTAGAAGAAGTTCTGGGTGTTAAGGTCATTGACCGTATGCAGTTGATTTTGGATATCTTTGCCATGCGAGCTCGAAGCCATGAAGGGAAGCTCCAAGTCCACCTAGCCCAGCTAAAATATCTCTTGCCTCGCTTGGTTGGTCAGGGGATTATGCTCAGCCGTCAGGCAGGTGGAATTGGTTCCCGTGGACCTGGTGAAAGCCAGCTAGAATTGAATCGTCGTAGTGTTCGCAATCAAATCACAGATATTGAGCGTCAGCTCAAGGTGGTTGAGAAAAATCGGGCGACTGTCAGAGAAAAGCGTCTGGAGTCAAGCACCTTTAAGATTGGTTTGATTGGTTACACCAATGCTGGGAAATCAACCATCATGAACACCTTGACCAGTAAGACCCAGTATGAGGCAGACGAGCTCTTTGCGACTTTGGATGCGACGACTAAGAGTATTCATCTAGGAGGCAATCTCCAAGTAACTTTGACAGATACCGTTGGCTTTATCCAAGATTTGCCGACAGAGTTGGTGTCCAGTTTCAAATCAACCTTGGAGGAAAGCAAGCATGTGGACCTTCTTGTTCATGTTATCGATGCCAGCAATCCTTACCACGAGGAGCATGAAAAAACAGTCCTGTCCATCATGAAAGACTTGGACATGGAGGATATTCCTCGCCTGACCCTTTATAATAAAGGGGATTTGGTGGAAGATTTTACGCCTACCCAAACGCCCTACGCCCTCATTTCTGCCAAGTCTGAGGATAGTCGTGAGAACTTGCAGGCTTTGTTTTTAGAGAAAATCAAGGATATTTTTGAATCTTTTACCCTGCGCGTGCCTTTTTCTAAGTCCTACAAGATTCATGATTTAGAAAGTGTTGCGATTCTGGAAGAACGCGATTATCAGGAGGACTGCGAAGTCATTAGAGGCTACATTTCTGAGAAAAACAAATGGAGGTTAGAAGAATTTTATGACTGATATCAAAACTTTGGCTCTAAAATATGGAGGTTATACAAGTCTAGATAAGGTTTACTTAGATCAACTTCTAGCTGGTAAAACAGAGCAGGAGCAACTAGCCCTCATTACCCCTCCGCCCAGTGTGGTCAATGCCTACTTTGCAGAACTTTACCAAAAAAAGAGTCCTCAAGCTGCGACGGGTTATTTTGCGGAACTCAGTCAGGAACTGAATCTTTATAATGCTGAACCTAGTTTCACTCTCGAAAACAAACCTTTTATTCGCCTTAACCTGTCTGGTAAATCCTTTGGTTTTTGTTATGAGAGTGAGGGTCTAGGTCGGATTTTCTCTGAAAATGAAGAGATTATTTCAGAAGATTTGCTCTTTGAAATTGCGCAAATTTTCCCCCATCAGCTAGTCTTTGAAGAGTCTGGTAAGATTTACATGAAGGCTGTTGGAGATGAGGAAGTTGTTAGCATGGAGAGTCTCACAGCTTTGACTGATTTGGAAAGCTTGGCTGACGGTCGCAAGCGTCTTAAAGGTTACAGCCAAGAGGAGTTATTACAAGAAGCTACTGCTTTTTCTGGCAAGCGCTATTTCCGATCGGAAAACCGCACAGCCATGTTATATATTGATTAATTAGAAAGTATCGAATGGATATTCAATTTTTAGGAACGGGGGCTGGTCAGCCCTCTAAAGCCCGCAATGTTTCAAGTCTCGCCCTGAAATTATTGGATGAGATTAACGAAGTTTGGCTCTTTGACTGTGGAGAAGGTACGCAAAATCGTATTCTTGAGACCACAATTCGACCACGTAAGGTCAGCAAAATTTTTATCACTCATCTGCATGGAGATCACATTTTTGGCTTACCAGGTTTCCTTTCTAGCCGTGCCTTTCAGGCCAATGAAGAGCAGACAGATTTGGAAATCTATGGACCGCAAGGAATCAAGTCATTTGTCTTAACCAGCCTTCGTGTATCAGGTTCGCGCCTGCCTTACCGCATTCATTTTCATGAGTTTGACCAAGATTCTCTAGGTAAAATCCTTGAGACCGATAAATTTACAGTCTATGCGGAAGAATTGGATCATACTATTTTCTGTGTTGGCTATCGTGTCATTCAAAAGGACTTGGAAGGAACGCTGGATGCTGAAAAACTCAAGGCAGCTGGTGTACCATTTGGCCCACTTTTTGGGAAAATCAAAAACGGTCAGGATATTGTTCTCGAAGACGGTACTGAAATCAAGGCAGCTGACTATATCTCAGCTCCCCGTCCAGGTAAAATTATCACTATTTTAGGAGACACTAGAAAAACGGATGCCAGTGTGCGTCTGGCTGTCAATGCCGATGTCCTTGTCCATGAATCGACTTATGGCAAGGGTGATGAAAAAATTGCTCGTAATCATGGTCACTCTACTAACATGCAAGCTGCACAAGTAGCGGTAGAAGCAGGTGTCAAACGCCTCTTACTCAACCATATCAGTGCCCGTTTCCTCTCAAAAGATATCAGCAAACTCAAGAAAGACGCTGCTAGTGTTTTTGAAAATGTCCATGTGGTCAAAGACTTGGAAGAAGTGGAAATCTAAAAGATTGGGAAAGGAACAGTATGTCTACTATTCTCATTACTGGAGCTAGCGGTGGTCTAGCCCAAGAAATGGTCAAACTTTTACCTGAAGACCAACTCATCTTGCTTGGTAGAAATAAGGAAAAAATGTCGGAGCTATATGGAAATCATCCACAAGCAGAATTGATTGAAATCGATATTACCGATGACTCAGCCTTAGAAACTCTGGTAACAGACCTCTATCTTCGCTACGGCAGGATTGATGTCTTGATTAACAATGCTGGTTACGGGATTCTTGAGGAATTTGACCAGATTGCTGATAAAGATATTCACCAGATGTTTGAGGTCAATACCTTTGCCCTAATGAATCTGTCTCGTCGCCTTGCGGCTCGAATGAAGGAAAGTCGAAAAGGCCATATCATCAATATTGTTAGCATGGCAGGTTTGATTGCTACTGGCAAGTCTAGTCTCTACTCAGCGACCAAGTTTGCGGCCATTGGTTTTTCAAATGCTCTGCGCCTAGAACTCATGTCCTACGGAGTCTATGTGACAACAGTCAATCCAGGACCAATCCGCACAGGATTTTTCGACCAGGCCGACCCAGATGGAACCTATCTCAAGTCGGTTGAACGCTTCCTGCTAGAACCAGATGCAGTGGCTAAAAAGATTGTCAAGATTATAGGAAAAAACAAACGAGAACTCAATCTTCCTATTTTGTTGAACCTAGCCCATAAGTTTTATAGTCTCTTTCCTAAGCTAGCTGATAAGTTGGCAGGGGAAACTTTTAATTATAAGTAAAAAGAACCAATGTGCAGGTTGTTGCTAGCCTACATATTGGTTCTTATCATTTCTCAACTATCAAACTGGACTTCTTCTAGGAGATAGTCGATAAAGCGTTCGCCCATCTTAGATAGGCTGGTTTTTTCATGCTGGATATAGACCAGTTCAATGGGATCATCAATATCCAATGGGATGGAAACGATATTGTCTCCGTTGAGGTTGCTGTTCAAAATCCCTGTCGCAATGGTATAACCGTCCAGACCAATCAAGAGATTAAAGAGAGTAGCACGGTCGCTGACCACAATGGATTTCTTGTGGTGCTCTTGAGAAAGAATCTCTTCTGAAAAATAGAAGGAGTTGTGCGTCCCTTGGTCATAACTCAGATAAGGGAAGTTTTCTAAATCAGAGAGTTTGACCTTGTCTTTCTTTGCCAGAGGATTGGTCTTGCTGACAAAGATATGCGGTTGCGCTGTGAAGAGATGGTGAGCCAGTAGGTGATTGTCATCCAGCATTTTGGTTAAAACATCACGGTTGTAGCTGTTCAAAAATAGGACACCGACCTCACTACGGAAGTTCTTGACGTCGTCTATAATCTCCCAAGTCCGCGTTTCACGAAGGAAGAGCTCGTATTTCTCCATATCGCTTTTCTTGAGCAAAGAGACAAAGGCATTGACCACAAAGGCATAGTGTTGAGACGAAACGCTAAAGAGTTCGCGGTGGGCGACAGGATTTTTATAGCGTTCTTCCAGAAGCTGGGTCTGCTCGACAACCTGACGGGCATAAGAGAGGAACTCCATCCCATCACGGGTCAAGGTGATTCCCTTGGGATTGCGGATAAAGATTTCAATGCCCATTTCATTTTCCAAATCTCTTACTGCGTTGGAAAGGCTCGGCTGAGTGATAAAGAGTTGCTTAGCTGCCTCATTCATGGAGCCAGTTTCGACGATTTTGATAATATAGTGTAATTGTTGAATTCTCATGTTTTTATTGTACCACACTTGCGTCAGAATCGCCAAAGAAGATAGGAAAATCAGGGGGGAGTGTGTGGGTCTCTGTAAAGTAGTTAAGAAGAAACTTCTAAATCATTTAGTAAATAAGGTAAAAAAGTAGCTGAGCAAGGTATGTATTGGGCACTATAAAAATTTTCCTCGAAAATAAGAAACTTGCACGATTTACTCATTACTTATCCAATACTAGAGTTTATACTAGTTACTGTAAAGATGATCGTCTAAAAGAAGGAAGGAGGCAACCTTATGGCTAAAAATACAAATCGTTCAGAGATTGATTCTCTAAGTTTCGAGGTTGAAAACCAAGAACTTTCCGGGAAATCAGGAGCTGGTGGTACACAGCTTTTAAAATGACACTAGCAGGTCTCTGTGGATTGTGTTTCACCTATTCCTATGAGTGTACGAGAAATAATGTTCGTTGTTAGATAAAACAAAAGGAAAACTCTAGTGTTTTATTACAAAACATTGACAACATTTTGATTTGGTGTTATATTTACGGGGAGAAATACAAATAAAACGAGATAACTTTGAGATTGATTCTTTGGATTATGGAAATTGATAGCCAAGAATTGGATGGTAAATCTGCTGCTGGGTAGGGTATGGCTGTTAGATTAACAGCACAGGGACGCTGTGCTTGGTGGTTTACACATTCTTATGAATGTACTTCGCCAAACGTGCGCTGTGGGTAAAACTCTCTATTTTTTGACAGGAGGATAAAATGGAAGGAATTATTGGAACACTAGAATTCTATGCACCTGTACTGGTCTTAGGAGTTGTTGTCATAGGGATTGTTTACTTTATGAAAAAAAGAAACGATCGCAAATAATCAACATCGACCGATACCTGAAAAAGGCATCGGTTTTTTATAACTTGAATATATTGCACAAAATACTCATGCCAAACATTAAAAGGAACCGTATAATGAGAGAGTAATAAAGAAACGGAGGAATGAAATGATGAAACAACTTATCGTGACAGGATTAACGAAAACATTTGGTCAAGGGGATAATATCGTTCATGCTTTATCAGATGTGAACTTGTCCGTTGAAAAAGGTGAATTTCTGGCAATTATGGGGGCTAGTGGTAGTGGAAAAACAACACTTCTCAACTGTATTTCAACGATTGATAAACCAACATCAGGTGAGATTCGATTTGAAGATTTTGACATCATCCATGCCAAGGAAAATGAACTAGCTGACTATCGTGCTAAAAACATTTCCTATATTTTCCAAGCCTACAACTTGGTGGAAACCTTGACGGTCTATGAAAATATCGTTCTACCTCTTCAAATTCAGGGGAAAAATATCAAAAAACATCAGGATAAGATTGTGGAAATTTTGGATAAGTTGGCCATCCAAAACTCAAAAGATAAGTTTCCTAATCAGTTATCAGGTGGTCAGCGACAACGTGTGGCAACTGCTAGAGCCTTGATTGATGATTCTAAACTGATTATCGCAGATGAGCCGACAGGAGCCTTGGACTCTGCCAATTCTGAAAAACTGATGGCACTTTTGCAGGAAATCAATAAAAGTTTTGGTATTACCATTTTACTGGTTACGCATGACCCTGCCGCAGCCAAGTACTCTTCACGGATGGTGCTACTTAGCGATGGAAAGATTATGGATGATTTGGAACGTAACAGCTTATCTAATGAACAGTATTTGCAAGAGATTTACAGCCGTACCAGATAGGAGGAGAGTATGTATCCAAAATTGATTTTACGAAATGTATTTCGAAATTTACAGACCTATACCATCTATTTTTTCAGTCTGACCTTGATTTATAGCTTGCTCTACGCTTTTAATGCTTTACCAAGCCATCCAGTGATGCAAAGTTTATCAGGAGCAAAGGAAATGTTAACGACGGTGATGAGCCAGTACATGGGCTTGCTTTCCTATCTGATTCTATCGGCGATTGCCTTTCTCATTGTTTACGCCACAAATTTTGTGCTGGGACGGCGCAAGAAAGAGCTGGGACTTTATGCAACGCTGGGAATGAAGAAGAAGCAGATTATCCGTACCCTGTTCTTTGAAACCATGTTGGTCAATATCTTTTCTTTGATTCTAGGTTTCTTGCTTGGATTGATCTTACTGGTCATTCTATCTAAGGTTGCATCTGAGTTTTTTATGGCCAATTACTTTGGTAGTCTGCTTTTCTTTGATAGCAAGTCTGTCATCTTACTAGTTTATTCCTATTTGGTCACCAGTTTTATTGTTGGTGTCATGGACATTCTTACCTTTAGAAAGCAAAATATCATTGCACTCATTCAAGAAAATGGGGTCAAGAAATCTGTCTTGGCAAAAGGCAAGCCAGTTCTTCAAGCACTTCTCTTTATTCTTTCGACAGCTGTTATCGGTTTTGGTGCTCTCTATTTTTCAGACTATCACCATCTATCATTCTTGAAAAGCTGGGGTATCTTGCTGGTATCTGTCTTCGTGATTTTTGTGATTTTATTTTACAATACCTTGAGCCATTTTATCTTGGTCTCCCTTAGAAAACTGCCTCAAACCTACTATAACAAACTAAACACTTTTAAAATCCGTCAATTTTCAAAACAAGCTGATAGTAATTCGGTCACGTTGGCTGTCTTATCCTTGACCTTGACACTGGCTATCAGCTTACTCGTTTTTAGTGGTAGTGCCTATACGACTATGAACCGAGAGCTGAACAAATACTCACCTTATGATGTAACTGTCAATCTCTACCGTGGTAAAGAGTTTCAATTTTCTCAGGAATCTGTCAAAGACAGATTGAAAGCCGATGGCTTTGGCTTTAATTTCATCAAAGAAGAGTACAGCTATCCTATCTATTCTAGTGATTTAACCTATAAAGATTTGATTGATACTAGCAATCTCTGGGCGCATGATAAGGAACTTCCTGAATCAAAAGTACCGATTTTAGGAATTTCTGCCTACAATTATCTCCGCAAACTGCAAGGTGAAAGAGAGGTTGACTTGGCAGATAACCAATTTCTGGTCAATGCTAACTATAAAGGAACTGCCAAGCAGATTCAGGACTTTCTATCAAGGACTAAAACCCTCATGATTAACGGTTATTCTCTTAATCTTGCGTCTTCAAAGCCACTTGAAACAGTTTACTTTTTATCGTCAGTGGGTACAAATGACACAGGAACCTTAATTGTACCAGATACGGTAGTAGTTGGATTGACGGAAGACCACACGACCTATGTTGCCAATTTCAAAGAAAATATCGACAAACGGAAAGTAGAAACATTCTTAAGTCAGTGGATAGAAAAATACTACTTCACCCGTGATGGAGCAGAGTTGAATTCGTTCACCTATCAAACGAAAGGAAGAATTTTTGAGATTTATCTTGGATTTATGGGCGTCATCGTCTTTGTCATGATTTTTGTCAGTGTTATTTTTATCATTATTTCCCTCAGTATCTTGTCACTTCAAACTTCTACAAGTGCTTTGGATAGTGTCAATGATTATCAAATCTTATACCTTCTCGGGAATAAGAGAAAGCAAAATCGATCTATTCTTTTGCAACAGATTCTAAGTTATTTCTTGGTTCCGCTGGTCATCGCAGGTCCGCTAGCATTTGCCTTGAGTACCGCTCTTTTGGGCTATTTTGAGAATTTCGCTAATACCAGCATTTCTATTGATATCACCTATCTGGGAGTAGCGGTCTTACTATTTGTCCTTTACCTGCTAGTGACTTACAGAGTAAGTTGGCAAATGATTGAAAATTAAGTCAAATACCAGAGTTGCCTATCTGACAATTCTGGTATTGTGTTATAATGATATTAAAGTAGTTCAGGAAGTGGATACATATGAAACAGTTTGTCAAATTGATCTCGAAAAACTCACTTTTATTGTGGTGGTTGACGATTTTTAATCATCTAACTTTGATGATTTATATTTATTATAGGATTCCTCTGGAGTTTTCGACAGATTTTTCCTTACAGATGGTTTTATTGCTGATTATTGCTTTAATTGTATTTAGCTATATTTGTAATATTGTGACCTTTCGGTATAGTGAGTTGAAACTTTGGTTGCTCCTGATGATGTTTCTCATTAGCTGGCAATCCATCTTTAATCAAGGAGTTGCGAACACCCTGTTGCACTTTTTTGATATTCTTCATCCGCTCAACTCTTTTTTATTGGTGTATAGTTCTCTGTCTATTATCTTTCTGGGAGAGAAAATAGGAGAAGAACTGTTGAGTGTGTCCTTTGTGTTGACACTAATCACCATTAGTTCGTATCTGTTAAATCCTTCAATTTTTCTATTTCTGTCCTTGTTTGCGTCTTTCTTTTTAAACCTTGTTCCCTTGATTTTACTGATTTTATATCATAAAGAGTTGAAAAGTAAACTCAAGTATCAGAGACGAAATTTGTGGATATTAGCTTTGATATTGCCTCTTTCTTATTTCTTTTTGTATATCAATACGACGGGCTCAGGAGTGATGAACCTAGTCTGGTATCTGGAAATTCTTGGCATTTTAGCTTTTTTACACTTCAAAACGATTATCAGCTCTCTTCAAAAAAAGGTATCAGAGTTAAAATTGTCCTATATAAAAGCTTTTTCACACTTATTTTTACTAGTTATGTTTTTGTTAGTAGGTATTTTCATCATCTTTCGTCTAAACTTAAACACGAGCTTTTTGGTCTTGAATATCATGTTACTATTGTTCGGGATTTGTTCGGAAGAATTGATTCGCCTCTTTCGTTCTGCTGATATGCTAGATGCTAGGGATTATGTAAAAGTTCTCTTTTTAAAGCGTAACCGTATGGTGAAAAGTCTGCTGGCAAATGAAGACACAGAACAACAGTTCTCCGAATTTCTTCACAATGAAATCCTGCAAAATGTGATGGCAATAAAAAATTTCAATCAATATAGTAGCAATAAAGCTTTTGGTGAACAGATCAATCTGGTGACAGAGGAGTTGGTTCAGCGGATTCGTGAGCGGATGGATTATTATCAGCCAATGGTAGAAACAGACGAGCAGTTAGACATCCAGTATCAAGGGCTGATTAATCGGATTGTCAAGCGCTATCACGCAGAAAATGAATTTGTCACACAGTTTCCTGCCCACTTTAGACTTTTATCTCCTTACGATAAAATTGCCTACCGTCTGCTTGAGGAATTGGCGACCAATGCCGTTAAGTACGCCAGTGGTGGAAGGATTTCTTTGAAGATTGATGTGCATGATGACGCTATTTTTATCATTTCTGAAAATGACTGCCTTCAAACAAAAAAATCCTTAGGTTATGGCTTGAAAAATATGTCTAATAAAATTAGTGTTTTAGGTGGTCAGATGCAGATTTTTGAAAATAATAAGAGATTTCGTGTAGAAATTACTCTCCCGATTGATAAGGAGTTGTGCTATGAAAATTTTGTTAATTGATGATCATAAATTATTTAGCCAAAGTATCAAGATGATTTTAGAGTTATCGGAAAACATTAAAAAGGTCCAGTTAGTGGATAATTTTTCGACTATTTCGGAGATTGCTTTTAATGACTACGACATTATTTTGATTGACATCAATCTGACGAGTCTGTATCAAGATGATGGGCTGACCTTGGCACAAGAGATTATCGACAATGGTTGTTCTAGTAAGGTTGTGATTTTGACAGGTTACAGTAAAAAAATGTATGAACACCGAGCTAAAGTTATGGGGGCTTATGGCTTTCTGGACAAAAGTATGGACCCAGATGAGTTGGTGAAAAAACTGGAAAAGATTTATCTAGGAGGTAAGGTCTTTTCAGATGAAGTGATGGTAGAGGTGCTAACACCACGAGAAACCGAGATACTAGAACTGGTTAGAAATGGCTTGTCCATTGATGATGTCTGTGACAAGGTCTATGTGAGTAAACGTACAGTTTCCAATCACTTGGCCAATATCTTTTCAAAATTAGGAGTGACTAACAGGCAGGAGGCGATTCACATCGCTGAGCAGTTGGGTTATTTTCCACCAGATTAAAAAGTTGCAGAAGATGCAGCTTTTTTAATTTCTGTGCTACTTCTTGTGTAAGTCTCTTCTTGAAAAAAACACAAAAATTTGCTAGAATGAGTCTTATGAAAACATTCTATGATGTGCAGCAATTCCTCAAACGATTTGGTATTATTGTTTACATGGGAAAACGCTTATATGATATTGAACTGATGAAGCTGGAGCTCTCTCGAATTTACGATGCAGGGTTGATGGACAAATTAGACTATCTAGAAGCAGAAGCGGTTCTTCGCAGAGAGCACAAGGTAGAATTGGATTATATTGAGAAATATGGAGAAAAGAACTAATGGTTACTTGGATTTTGTGGGCACTTATACTAGCAATGTTGGCGTGGATGGGCTTTAACTATCTTCGTATTCGCCGTGCGGCTAAAATTGTTGATAATGAGGAATTTGAAGCCTTGATTCGTACGGGTCAATTGATTGATTTGCGCGACCCAGCTGAATTCCACAGAAAACATGTCCTTGGGGCCCGCAATATTCCTTCAAGTCAGTTGAAGACTAGTCTTGCAGCCCTTCGTAAGGATAAACCTGTCCTTCTCTACGAAAACCAACGTGCGCAACGTGTCACAAATGCGGCTCTTTACTTGAAAAAACAAGGTTTTTCTGAGATTTATATCCTTTCTTATGGTTTGGATTCTTGGAAAGGGAAAGTCAAAGTTGAGAAATAAGAAAACGAGCTTGGATATTTTCCGAGCTCATTTTTTAACCACTTTTTATGAGAAATTCACGAATGCTTGTCAGCTCTTCTGAGTTGAGGGGGCGATAGTCTCCCTCTTGAAGATTCTTATCCAAACTCCAAGGGCCAAAATGGGTGCGTTTGAGGGAGGTCACCTTGACACCAACCGAGAGGAACATTTTCTTAACCTGATGAAATTTTCCTTCTGAAATGGTAATGGAGGCTTGACTGAGGGAAGGACTTGCAGATAGAATCTCTAGTCTTGCGGGTTTACAGACAGTGCCATCTAAAAAGACAATTCCCTTTTGAAAGGCTTGGATATGGTCAGGTGTTAGAAGTCCATTGACCTCAACTTGGTAGGTCTTATCGACATGATACTGAGGATGAAGGAGTTGAAAGCCCAAGGGGCCGTTATCGGTCAAGAGGAGGAGGCCCGTCGTATCTCGATCCAGTCGGCCGACGGCATAGAGCTTGTCAGACTGGATGTCAGGTGATAGCAGGTCCATGACAGTTGGAAGTTGCTTGTCTTTGTTGGCTGTCACGACACCAGCAGGTTTATGTAGCATAAGGTAGGTGTGTTCATAGCCTCGAATGATACGGTCCTGAAAAAGGAGTTCTTGTAGTCCCGTATCGATATTTTGAGCTAGGGAGCGGGCTGGGCAACCATCGACGAGAATCTCCCCTTTTAGTAAGACTTGTTTCATGGCCTTTCGGCTGATTTTTTCTTGAGCTAATAAATTATCTAAACGCATACTGTGCCTATCTTATCATAAGTCGCTTGCTTTGAAAAGGCTTGACGTGAAAAGAAAAGCGGAGTGAAAACATTTACACTTACTTGAATTATGTTATTTACTTGAAATTATGGTATAATCGTTCAGTTAGAAAATAAATTTTGAATATTATAGAGGAAATCATGACAAAATTAAGAGAAGATATCCGTAACATTGCGATTATCGCCCACGTTGACCACGGTAAAACAACCCTCGTTGATGAATTATTGAAACAATCAGAAACGCTTGATGCACGTACTGAATTGGCTGAGCGTGCTATGGACTCAAACGATATCGAAAAAGAGCGTGGAATTACCATCCTTGCTAAAAATACAGCCGTTGCCTACAACGGAACTCGTATCAATATCATGGACACACCAGGACACGCGGACTTCGGTGGAGAAGTTGAGCGTATCATGAAAATGGTTGACGGTGTTGTCTTGGTCGTAGATGCCTACGAAGGAACAATGCCACAGACTCGTTTTGTATTGAAAAAAGCTTTGGAACAAGACCTTGTCCCAATCGTGGTTGTTAACAAAATCGACAAACCATCAGCTCGCCCAGCTGAAGTAGTGGACGAAGTCTTGGAACTGTTCATCGAACTTGGTGCAGATGACGACCAGCTTGATTTCCCAGTGGTCTATGCTTCAGCGATCAACGGAACTTCTTCATTGTCAGATGATCCAGCTGACCAAGAAGCGACTATGGCGCCAATCTTTGACACGATTATCGACCATATCCCAGCTCCAGTAGATAACTCAGATGAGCCTTTACAGTTCCAAGTGTCACTTTTGGACTACAATGACTTCGTTGGACGTATCGGTATCGGTCGTGTCTTCCGTGGTACTGTTAAGGTTGGGGACCAAGTTACCCTTTCTAAACTTGACGGCACAACTAAAAACTTCCGTGTCACAAAACTCTTTGGTTTCTTTGGTTTGGAACGTCGTGAAATCCAAGAAGCTAAAGCGGGTGACTTGATTGCCGTTTCAGGTATGGAAGACATCTTTGTCGGTGAAACCATTACTCCGACAGATGCAGTTGAAGCACTTCCAATCCTACACATCGATGAGCCAACTCTTCAAATGACTTTCTTGGTCAACAACTCACCATTTGCTGGTAAAGAAGGTAAATGGGTAACTTCTCGTAAGGTAGAAGAACGTTTGCAGGCAGAATTGCAAACAGACGTTTCCCTTCGTGTTGACCCAACTGATTCACCAGATAAATGGACTGTTTCAGGACGTGGAGAATTGCACTTGTCAATCCTTATCGAAACAATGCGTCGTGAGGGATATGAACTTCAAGTATCTCGTCCAGAAGTTATCGTCAAAGAAATCGACGGTGTTAAATGTGAACCATTTGAACGTGTACAAATCGACACTCCAGAAGAATACCAAGGATCTGTTATCCAAAGCCTTTCTGAACGTAAGGGTGAAATGTTGGATATGATTTCAACTGGTAATGGTCAAACTCGTTTGGTCTTCCTTGTTCCAGCGCGTGGTTTGATCGGATACTCAACTGAGTTCTTGTCAATGACTCGTGGTTATGGTATCATGAACCATACTTTCGACCAATACTTGCCATTGATTCCAGGTGAAATTGGTGGTCGTCACCGTGGTGCCCTTGTTTCTATCGATGCTGGTAAGGCTACAACTTACTCTATCATGTCTATCGAAGAACGTGGTACGATCTTTGTCAACCCAGGTACTGAGGTTTACGAAGGAATGATCATCGGTGAAAACTCTCGTGAAAATGACTTGACAGTTAACATCACTAAGGCAAAACAAATGACCAACGTTCGTTCAGCTACTAAGGATCAAACAGCTGTAATCAAGACACCTCGTATCTTGACCCTTGAAGAATCTCTTGAGTTCTTGAACGACGACGAGTACATGGAAGTAACGCCTGAGTCTATCCGTTTGCGTAAACAAATCCTTAACAAGGCAGAGCGTGAGAAAGCTAACAAGAAGAAAAAATCAGCTGAATAAGAGCTAGAAAGAGAGAAAGATGGTCTATTTAGTCCTAGGGATTTTACTGCTCCTACTCTATGTATTTGCGACACCAGAAAGCATTAAAGGGACAGTCAATATCGTCGCTATGGTATGTATTTTAGTGGCACTCTTGATTTTATTGGCTCTATCTTTTCTGAAAATTTTTCAATTACCAACAGAAATATTCCTAGCAATAGCCATGTTAATCCTAGCTTACTTTAGTGTGAGAGACATCACACTCATGCCAGTCAAAAAAAGTAAAAGAAGATAAAAAAGAGAGTTTCGGCTCTCTTTTTTTGGTAGGAATTTTACAATATTTCGATTTGTTTTTGAGTTATCACTATCTTTTTTGCTTGGATAATATGAATGGGAAAACTAGAAAATTTGTTACGACATCTCTTTTTAGGAAGTTGTAAAACTTCATTACTAATAACACCTTATTAAAATATGTTGACAGGTTAGATAGAAAGTGATATATTTATGCTAAAAGAAACCGTTTTCAAAATAAGAAAGGATTAAATTCATACTCAATGAAAATCAAAGAGCAAACTAGGAAACTAGCCGCAGGTTGCTCAAAGCACTGCTTTGAGGTTGTAGATAAGACTGACGAAGTCAGTCACATATATAATCCAAGGCGACGTTGACGCGGTTTGAAGAGATTTTTGAAGAGTATTGTTGTCTTGGTGCTCAGGGTGTGATGGATTAAACTAGGAAAATAATTCTAAGAATTTATAAAAGATAAAATCTTTTTCTATAGGGTTATTCTCTTATACAAGGAGACTACTATGAAGAAACTATTCATATTATTATCAACTTTTTTTCTCAGCTTCTTCCTTGCTTGGATTATTGTCTTACGTGCTCCACAATATTTATATGCAAGCTATGATTCCGTTACTTTACTTCGTGTCAAAAAGGATACTCAGGAACCGACGCGTGAGGTATTTGAACAGGAATTGGAGAATTTTGCAAACTCAGAACAGAGTTTAATAGCTAGAAGAATTGTAGAGCCGAGTAAGGATGGGACGACTCACTTTACTTATGCAACTTATGGTCAGGGAACTTTACCAAAAGAATTCCAAGAAGCTAGCCAAGAAAGTCGTGAACGTAGTGATCCGCTAAATAGTTATCTCCTTTTGTCAGGCTCCTTGACGAAAGAAAAGCTTGCCGATAAATTAGGAGATTTGGGTTATAAAGCAATTGCTGACCGAAAGACACCTCCCTATTCTCTTGCTTTTCGAATGTTACTAAATCCACTTATTTTAATTAGTTTAGCAATATTTGGCTTATCTTTCTTTGCTTTAGTGATTATCACTCGGATTAAGGAAATGAGAGCAGCAGGTATAAAACTCTTTTCTGGTCAGACTCTCTTATCCATTATGGGGCATTCTTTATCGACTGATATCAAGTGGCTCCTTCTATCAGCCCTCCTTTCCTTCCTAGGTGGGGGAGTCGTTCTTTTTAGTCAAGGTTTGTTTTATCCTATCTTGTTAGCCACCTATGGTTTTGGGATTACTTTCTATCTGTTGTTTTTATTGGCGATTTCAATTTTACTAATGCTTCTTTATCTAATGAGTTTGAGTTACAAAGCATTAGTTCCTGTTATTAAGGGGAGATTACCCCTTAAACGCTTGATGGCTTTAACCCTATTGTGTCAGTTAGTAGCTGTTTTTACAGTGGGATACGCTGTTAAGACAGGCTTGACGTCTTACCAACGATTGAAAGAACTTGAAATTTCAAAACAAGCGTGGAAGGACAGAGCAGACTATTACCAGATTTCCTTTGGCTTAGGTGATAGAGGAAAAGATACAGAAAATCAGAGCAAGTGGTATGAATTTTCCAAAGAAGCAGTTGAACAAGAACAGGCTCTATTTGTAAAAGATAATCTCATTCATTTTGCAAATCCTCAAGGAAAAAATGAACAGGGAGAGACACTGGATACCTATAGTCCAGATGCTAATACGCTCTATGTTAGTCCAAGTTATTTGGACAAGGAAAATGTATCTGTAAATGGTGAGACTAGACAGAAACTAGCCCATCTTCAAAAAGGGGAATTTGGACTCTTATTACCAGAATCTCTTCGTTCACAGGAAGCAGAACTTAAGAAAGCTTTTGAAGAAAGATTGAGTTATTATGGAAAATCTGGTGAGGAGGCAAGTGCTCCTTTAGAGTATGAAATGAGAGCGATTGTTAGTTATCTTCCAACTGGAGAAAAGCGATTTATTTATAATAACGGTGAAAGCCCAGTATCCATCCAGTACTTAACCGATCCGATTTTAGTTGTATTTACTCCAACATCTACAGGTGATAGTATCATTTCAAAATATGTTTGGTCTATCAATGCTGGAAAACAACTTTTTATCAAAGGATATGAGAGTGGGCTAGAACTCTTGAAGAAAGCTGGAATTTATGAGCAAGTATCCTATCTTAAAGAAGGAAGAAGTGTTTATCTAACTCGTTATAATGAAGTTCAAACTGAAACAGCAACTTTAATCTTAGGAGCTATTGTGGGGATAGCTAGTTCCTTGTTACTCTTTTATTCTGTCAATCTTCTATATTTCGAGCAATTCCGCAGAGATATCTTGATTAAACGAATTTCAGGTTTACGATTTTTTGAAACACATGCTCAGTATATGGTTAGCCAATTTGCCAGTTTTATATTTGGTGCTAGTCTCTTTATTTTACGTAGTAGGGACTTGGTAATTGGCTTGCTCACTTTATTCGTCTTTCTAGCTAGTGCAGTTTTGACGCTTTACCGTCAAGCTCAGAAAGAATCTCGTGTTTCTATGACAATTATGAAAGGAAAATAGGATGATTGAACTAAAGAATATATCTAAAAAATTTGGAAGCCGTCAGCTATTTTCAGATACGAATCTTCATTTTGAAGGTGGGAAAATTTATGCCTTAATCGGTACAAGTGGCTGCGGTAAGACAACACTCTTGAATATGATTGGACGATTAGAGCCATATGACAAAGGGCAAATCATCTATGATGGTACCTCTCTTAAAGACATTAAACCTTCTGTTTTCTTTAGAGATTACTTAGGATACCTATTTCAAGATTTTGGCTTAATCGAAAGCCAAACCGTCAAAGAGAATCTCAATCTGGGTTTAGTTGGTAAAAAGTTGAAAGAGAAAGAGAAAATCTCTTTGATGAAACAAGCTCTAAACCGTGTTAACCTCTCTTATTTAGACCTGAAGCAACCTATCTTTGAATTATCAGGAGGAGAAGCACAACGTGTTGCATTAGCGAAGATAATTTTAAAGGATCCACCTTTGATTCTCGCAGATGAACCAACCGCTTCACTAGACCCCAAAAACTCTGAGGAATTACTTTCTATCCTAGAATCTTTAAAAAATCCGAATCGAACCATTATTATTGCGACCCACAATCCTCTGATTTGGGAGCAAGTGGACCAAGTTATTCGAGTTACCGATTTATCACATAGATGATAAGGTAAGATTCATACTCAATGAAAATCAAAAAGCAAACTAGGAAGCTAGCCGCAGGCTGCTCAAAGCACTGCTTTGAGGTTGTAGATGAAACTGACGAAGTCAGTAACCATATATACGGCAAGGCGAAGCTGACGTGGTTTGAAGAGATTTTCGAAGAGTATCAGTTAGAAGAAAGAGTCACAAACACACTTTGTGGCTTTTTTATTTCCATAAAAATGGTAAAATAGTATGAGTAGAAATGGAGTTTGAGACATGAAAGTAATAGATCAATTTAAAAATAAGAAAGTCCTTGTTTTAGGTTTGGCCAAGTCTGGTGAATCTGCAGCTCGTTTGTTGGACAAGCTAGGTGCCATTGTGACAGTAAATGACGGGAAACCATTCGAGGACAATCCAGCTGCGCAAAGTTTGCTGGAAGAAGGGATCAAGGTTATCACAGGTGGCCATCCTTTGGAACTTTTGGATGAAGAGTTTGCCCTTATGGTGAAAAATCCAGGTATCCCCTACAGCAATCCCATGATTGAAAAGGCATTGACCAAGGGAATTCCAGTCTTGACTGAGGTGGAATTGGCTTATTTGATTTCAGAAGCGCCCATTATCGGTATAACAGGTTCAAATGGAAAAACAACCACAACGACTATGATTGGGGAAGTTTTGACTGCGGCTGGACAACATGGTCTTTTATCAGGGAATATCGGCTATCCTGCCAGTCAAGTGGCCCAAACTGCGTCAGATAAGGACACGCTTGTCATGGAACTTTCTTCTTTCCAACTCATGGGCGTTCAAGAATTCCATCCTGAGATTGCGGTTATTACCAACCTCATGCCAACTCATATCGACTACCATGGTTCTTTTGAGGAATATGTAGCAGCCAAGTGGAATATCCAGAACAAGATGACAGCGGCTGATTTCCTTGTCTTGAACTTTAACCAAGACTTGGCAAAAGAATTGGCTACTAAAACACAAGCTACCGTTGTACCATTTTCAACACTTGAAAAGGTTGATGGAGCTTATTTGGAAGATGGTCAGCTCTACTTCCGTGGGGAAGTGGTCATGGCAGCGAATGAAATCGGAGTTCCAGGTAGCCACAATGTGGAAAATGCCCTTGCGACGATTGCTGTAGCCAAGCTTCGTGGTGTAGACAACCAAACCATCAAGGAAACTCTTTCAGCCTTTGGTGGTGTCAAACACCGTCTCCAATTTGTGAATGAAATCAAGGGTGTCAAATTCTATAATGATAGCAAGTCAACCAATATCTTGGCTACCCAAAAAGCCTTGTCAGGATTTGACAACAGCAAGGTCATCTTGATTGCCGGTGGTTTGGACCGTGGCAATGAGTTTGACGAATTGGTGCCAGATATTACTGGACTCAAGAAGATGGTCATCCTCGGTCAGTCTGCAGAACGTGTCAAACGGGCAGCAGATAAGGCTGGTGTGGCTTATGTGGATGCGACTGATATTGCAGATGCGACCCGCAAGGCCTACGAGCTTGCGACTCAAGGAGACGTGGTTCTTCTCAGTCCAGCCAATGCCAGCTGGGATATGTATGCTAACTTTGAAGTACGTGGCGACCTCTTTATCGACACAGTAGCGGAGTTAAAGGAATAATATGAAAAAAATTGTCTTTACAGGTGGGGGGACGGTTGGACACGTGACCCTCAATCTTTTGTTAATGCCCAAGTTCATCGAAGATGATTGGGAAGTCCATTATATCGGGGACAAGCGTGGTATCGAACACCAAGAAATCCTCAAGTCGGGTCTAGATGTCACCTTCCATTCCATTGCGACTGGAAAATTGCGTCGTTATTTCTCTTGGCAAAATATGCTGGACGTCTTTAAAGTTGGTTGGGGAATCGTCCAATCGCTCTTTATCATGTTGCGGCTTCGTCCACAAGCACTTTTTTCAAAGGGAGGCTTTGTCTCAGTACCGCCTGTTATCGCTGCGCGTGTGTCAGGAGTGCCTGTCTTTATTCACGAATCTGACCTGTCTATGGGCTTGGCCAATAAAATTGCCTATAAATTTGCGACGAAGATGTATTCAACCTTTGAACAAGCTTCGAGTTTATCTAAGGTCGAGCATGTGGGAGCAGTGACCAAGGTTTCAGACCAAAAAACTCCAGAACCAGATGAATTGGTGGATATTCAAACCCACTTTAATCCTAAATTGCCAACTGTATTGTTTGTCGGTGGTTCTGCAGGCGCTCGTGTCTTTAACCAATTGGTGACAGACCATAAGAAAGAGCTGACCGAGCGCTACAATATTATCAATCTAACTGGAGATTCTAGCCTGAACGAGTTGAGCCAAAATCTTTTTCGTGTTGACTATGTGACCAATCTCTATCAACCCTTGATGGAATTGGCTGATATTGTTGTGACACGAGGTGGTGCCAATACGATTTTTGAGCTCTTGGCCATGGCAAAATTACATGTTATTGTGCCACTTGGTCGTGAAGCTAGTCGTGGTGACCAGATTGAGAACGCAGCCTACTTTGTAAAAAAAGGCTATGCAGAAGAGCTTCAAGAAAGTGATTTGACTTTGGATAGTTTGGAAGAGAAGCTGTCTCACTTACTAAGTCACAAGGAAGATTACCAAGCTAAGATGAAAGCTTCTAAGGAATTGAAATCTCTAGCAGATTTTTATCAATTGTTGAAAAAAGATTTATCATAAGGAAAGTAAATGTCAAAAGATAAGAAAAATGAGGACAAAGAAACCCTCGAAGAATTGAAAGAGTTATCAGAATGGCAGAAACGAAACCAAGAATATCTAAAAAAGAAGGCTGAAGAAGAGGCGTCTCTAGCTGAGGAAAAGGAAAAGGAAAGACAAGCTCGAATGGCTTCAAAATCTGAAAAGTCAGATGAAACTGAAGACAAAGAGAGTGAGCTTGAAGCAAAGGACCCAGAATCAGCTAAGGAAGAGTCTGAAGAAAAAGTAGCATCCTCAGAAGGTGACAAAGAGGAAGAAGAGATAGAAGAATCAGAGTCTAAAGATAAGGAGGAACAGGATAAAAAGCTTGCTAAAAAGGCTACAAAGGAAAAACCAGCCAAAGCAAAGATTCCTGGTATTCATATTTTGCGAGCCTTCACGATTTTATTTCCAAGCCTGCTTTTATTGATTGTCTCTGCTTACTTACTCAGTCCTTATGCGACCATGAAGGATATTCGTGTTGAGGGAACGGTGCACACTACGGCTGATGATATTCGACAGGCTTCAGGCATTCAGGATTCGGATTATACGATTAATCTTCTGCTAGATAAGGCAAAATATGAAGAGCAGATTAAGTCTAATTATTGGGTTGAATCAGCTCAGCTTGTCTATCAATTTCCAACCAAGTTTACTATCAAGGTTAAGGAATATGATATTGTGGCCTACTATGTTTCTGGAGAAAGTCATTATCCAATCCTTTCAAGTGGTCAGCTTGAGACCAGTGCGGTCAGCTTGGTGAGTCTGCCAGAAACTTATTTGTCAGTTCTCTTTAATGATAGTGAACAAATCAAAACCTTTACGTCAGAACTTGCTCAAATTAGCCCAGAACTCAAGGCGGCTATCCAGAAGGTGGAATTAGCCCCAAGCAAGGTCACATCAGATCTAATTCGATTGACCATGAATGATTTGGACGAAGTCTTGGTTCCTCTATCTGAAATGAGTAAGAAATTGCCTTACTATAGTAAGATTAAGCCTCAATTGTCAGAACCGAGTGTGGTTGACATGGAAGCTGGAATCTATAGCTACACTGTGTCGGATAAATTAATTATGGAGGCAGAGGAAAAAGCCAAACAAGAGGCTAAAGAAGCTGAGAAGAAGCAGAAAGAGGAAGAGAAGAAAAGGCTAGAAGAACAGCAGAATAAATTGGAAGAAGAGAAGAAAAAGTTGGAGGAAGAGAGCAATCGAAATCAAACAGGTCAGCGTTCATCGCGTCGCTAGGATTAGCTTTTCTCCTATAGCTCTTTAGTTGCCATGTTTTTACTTGACAAGTGCTAGTAGAAATAATAGAATAATAGAAAACCTTTAAAGCAGTCCAGAGAGGCAGCTAAGGTTAGACGGTGAAAGGGTGGAGACTACCCATTTTTCGTGGAACCTTGCTGTTGGCAGGTTCCTTTTTTCGTGGCTTCTGTTGTCCAGACTCTCTCACTAGCAAAGGTAAAAGGAGAAACCTATGCGAGAACATCGTCCAGTCATTGCTCTTGATTTTCCTAGTTTTGAGGCAGTCAAGGAATTTTTAGCTCTTTTCCCAGCAGAAGAAAGCCTTTATCTAAAGGTAGGGATGGAGCTTTATTACGCAACGGGGCCTGAGATTGTATCCTACTTGAAAGGCTTGGATCATAGTGTCTTTTTGGATCTCAAGCTTCATGACATTCCTAATACAGTCAAGTCAGCAATGAAGGTCTTGTCTCAGCTTGGAGTGGATATGACCAATGTTCATGCTGCTGGGGGTGTAGAGATGATGAAGGCTGCGCGTGAAGGTCTTGGAAGTCAAGCCAAATTGATCGCTGTAACGCAGCTTACATCAACGTCAGAAGTCCAGATGCAGGAGTTTCAAAATATTCAAACCAGTCTGCAGGAGTCAGTGATCCACTATGCCAAGAAGACAGCTGAAGCGGGTTTGGATGGTGTCGTTTGCTCGGCTCAGGAAGTGCAACTCATCAAGCAGGCTACCAATCCAGATTTTATCTGTCTAACACCGGGCATTCGTCCTCAGGGAGCTGCTGTTGGAGACCAAAAACGTGTTATGACACCTGCTGATGCCTATCAAATCGGCAGTGACTATATCGTAGTGGGACGTCCCATTACCCAAGCTGAGGATCCTGTTGTAGCTTATCATGCTATCAAGGATGAATGGAACCAAGACTAGAATTAAAGAATAGATTAGAAAAACAAAAGGAGAAGACCATGACACTTGCTAAAGATATCGCTAGCCACCTCTTGAAAATCCAAGCCGTTTACCTCAAACCAGAGGAGCCTTTCACTTGGGCATCTGGTATCAAGTCGCCGATTTACACGGATAACCGTGTAACTCTTACCTATCCAGAAACTCGTACTCTCATTGAAAATGGTTTTGTGGATGCTATCAAAGAAGCCTTTCCAGAGGTTGAAGTGATTGCAGGAACTGCAACAGCAGGAATTCCACACGGAGCCATTATTGCTGATAAGATGGACTTGCCTTTTGCCTACATCCGTAGCAAACCAAAAGACCATGGAGCTGGTAATCAAATCGAAGGTCGCGTAGCTCAAGGTCAAAAAATGGTAGTGGTTGAAGACCTTATTTCAACGGGTGGTTCAGTTCTTGAAGCTGTAGCAGCAGCCAAGCGAGAAGGAGCAGATGTGCTTGGAGTTGTAGCGATTTTCAGCTACCAATTGCCAAAAGCAGATAAGAACTTTGCAGATGCTGGTGTTAAACTTGTGACGCTTTCTAACTACAGTGAACTCATCCACCTAGCCCAAGAAGAAGGGTATATCACACCAGAAGGCCTTGATCTTCTAAAACGCTTTAAAGAAGACCAAGAAACTTGGCAAGAGGTGTAAAAAATCAAAAGACTAAAAGGTTAAAAATTATACTATTCTGTCATATCAGGTGTATGAATGACAAGATTCAAGTTGTTAATGTTTTTTACGTCAATTGTTTCAGTTTTAGATTTGCTTGGCTTGCTCTTATATAAAAAGTAGCACACGTCATGAAAGTTACAAGGGTTAAGGTATAATCCATAAACATGGTCAGATTCCTTTTCTGAGATGTTGAAATTTCTTGCTTATCCCAGTTTTTTCAGTGATTTTGGCGCCAAGTTCTTTGTAGTTTTTAAAGATTATCCGTGAATTTCTTGCTTATTTATGATAAAATGGGAGTATCGCAAAAATGACTCATCGTATTCAATTTTGAGTAAATCTAGGAGGATCCCATGTCAACAGAACATATGGAAGAACTAAATGACCAGCAGATCGTTCGCCGTGAAAAAATGGCTGCGCTCCGTGAACAAGGAATCGATCCCTTTGGAAAACGCTTTGAACGCACTGCAAATTCACAAGAATTAAAAGATAAATTTGCTGACCTCGATAAAGAACAATTACATGATAAAAACGAAACAGCTACTATCGCAGGACGCTTGGTAACCAAACGTGGTAAAGGTAAAGTAGGTTTTGCCCACCTTCAAGACCGTGAAGGTCAAATCCAGATCTACGTTCGTAAGGATGCTGTCGGTGAAGAAAACTACGAAATCTTCAAAAAAGCAGACCTTGGTGACTTCCTTGGTGTCGAAGGTGAAGTGATGCGTACGGATATGGGAGAACTCTCTATCAAGGCTACTCACATCACACACTTGTCTAAGGCTCTTCGTCCTCTTCCTGAGAAATTCCATGGTTTGACAGACGTTGAGACAATTTACCGTAAACGTTACCTTGACTTGATTTCTAACCGTGAAAGCTTTGAACGCTTTGTCACTCGTTCAAAAATCATCTCTGAAATCCGTCGTTACCTTGACCAAAAAGGTTTCCTTGAAGTGGAAACACCTGTTCTTCACAACGAAGCTGGTGGTGCTTCTGCCCGTCCATTTATCACCCACCACAATGCCCAAAACATTGACATGGTGCTTCGTATCGCGACTGAGCTTCACTTGAAACGCCTTATCGTTGGCGGTATGGAACGCGTTTATGAAATTGGCCGTATCTTCCGTAACGAAGGAATGGATGCTACTCACAACCCTGAGTTCACTTCTATCGAAGTTTACCAAGCATACGCAGACTTCCAAGATATCATGGACTTGACGGAAGGCATTATCCAACATGCTGCTAAAGCTGTTAAAGGTGATGGTCCAGTCAACTATCAAGGTACTGAAATCAAGATTAACGAACCATTTAAACGTGTTCATATGGTGGATGCTATCAAAGAAATTACTGGTGTCGATTTCTGGCAAGATATGACTTTGGAAGAAGCTAAAGCTATCGCTGCTGAGAAGAAAGTTCCAGTTGAGAGACACTACACTGAGGTTGGTCACATTATCAATGCCTTCTTTGAAGAGTTTGTTGAAGAAACCTTGATCCAACCAACCTTTGTCTATGGACATCCAGTAGCTGTATCTCCACTGGCTAAGAAAAATCCTGAAGACCAACGCTTTACTGACCGTTTCGAGCTCTTCATCATGACTAAGGAGTACGGTAATGCCTTTACTGAGCTCAACGATCCAATCGACCAGCTTAGCCGTTTTGAAGCCCAAGCTAAAGCCAAAGAACTTGGTGACGATGAAGCGACCGGTATCGACTATGACTACATCGAGGCTCTTGAATACGGTATGCCACCAACAGGTGGTTTGGGAATCGGTATCGACCGTCTCTGCATGCTCCTCACTGATACAACAACTATCCGTGATGTATTGCTCTTCCCAACAATGAAATAAGCTCTTATCCTCTGGTACTTGCCAGGGGATTTTTTGATTCAAAAAGAGACTGAATTTAAGGAGAAAATGAAGTATAGTGTATTGAAGTTGAAATAGTACACTTTGATTTCTAAGATATTGTTAGAAATTGGTTTAAATTCCCTAATCAATTTGCGCATGTTTTATTTCATTTTACGATAGTACGCTGAAACTTTTCAAAAAGTACTAGAAATTGACTTGGATTCCCCAATTGATTTGTTCAGATTCACTATAAATAAAAAATTAATAAGTGGGATAGGAAGTTAGCGTCAACTAGGATAGTATCTTGCTTAAACAGTATATATGGGACTGATATAAGTCCATAGGCCCTATTAGAGGATGTTCTGGTGTCTTATTCACTTGTTTTTTTATAGCATTAGTAGATAGAATCAGCAAATAAAAAAGTAGTTCAAATGCCTGGTAGCAAAAAATCTTAACGATTCACTTAATATAGACTAAAGTTTAGAGTTTAAGGAAAGTAGGGATAGTATATTGTATGAAAAAATAAGATGGTTTTTAAGCAAAACTCTTGAAAATGATTGAAAAAAGAGTTATTATAGTTGTATAGTAAAAAGCAAACGCTTACTTAATCAAGGAGGACAGTTTATGTCATACAAAACAAGCAATGCAGAAGGTCATGTAGATTTCATCAATACCTATGATTTGGAGCCCATGGCGCAAAAAGTGATCCCTAAAGCAGCCTTTGGCTATATCGCCAGTGGGGCGGAAGATACTTTTACTTTACGTGAGAATATCCGTGCCTTTAACCACAAACTCATCGTTCCGCATACACTTTGCAATGTTGAAAATCCAAGTACAGAGATTGAATTTGCAGGTGAAAAATTGTCTTCACCAATCATTATGGCGCCTGTTGCGGCCCATAAATTAGCGAATGAACAGGGTGAAGTGGCAACTGCGCGTGGTGTGCATGAGTTCGGTTCGCTTTATACAACTAGCTCTTACTCTACTGTCGACCTTCCAGAAATTACGGAAGCCCTTCAAGGGACACCACATTGGTTCCAGTTTTACTTTAGTAAGGATGACGGTATCAACCGCCACATCATGGACCGTGTGAAGGCTGAAGGTTATAAAGCTATTGTCTTGACGGCAGATGCTACTGTAGGGGGTAATCGTGAAGTGGATAAGCGTAATGGGTTTGTCTTCCCAGTTGGCATGCCGATTGTTGAAGAATACCTGCCAGAAGGTGCTGGTAAATCAATGGACTTTGTTTACAAATCAGCTAAACAACGCTTGTCTCCACGCGATGTAGAATTTATCGCTGAATACTCAGGACTTCCTGTCTATGTCAAGGGACCACAATGCCGTGAGGACGTTGAACGTTCGCTTGCTGCAGGAGCTTCTGGTATCTGGGTAACCAACCACGGTGGTCGTCAAATCGACGGTGGACCAGCTGCCTTTGACTCGCTTCAAGAAGTGGCAGAAGCAGTTGATAAACGTGTGCCAATTGTCTTTGACTCTGGTGTTCGTCGTGGTCAACATGTCTTTAAAGCCTTGGCTTCAGGAGCAGACTTAGTAGCTATTGGTCGCCCGGTTATCTATGGCTTGGCTCTCGGCGGTAGTGTTGGTGTGCGTCAAGTCTTTGAACACTTGAATGCGGAATTGAAGACAGTCATGCAGTTGTCTGGAACCCAGACTATTGAAGATGTCAAACACTTCAAGCTTCGTCACAACCCATACAACCCAACCTTCCCAGTTGACCCACGCGACTTAAAATTGTATTGATAAAACAGCTTGCCTCCACTTGATGTGGAGGTTTTTCTTCGTGTATTGGAAGAATAAATCGCTATCAAAAACTATATGAAAATATTTTTCGGTCAAATATCTTGCTAGGGCTTTCATTTTTTGCTATACTGGTGCAGTAATTAAATAATAAAGACATTTGGGGTGCTTTAGGCTGAGATGATACCCATTGAACCTGATACAGTTAAGACTGGCGAAGGGAAATGTGAACAGTTTTTTTCGTATGGCGAAATGAACGATCTAATCTTGTAAGTCAACTCTAATTCTTGATTGTAATTGGAGTTTTTTTGTTTATATAAACTGGATAGTCTTGTTTAGGTAGCTCTCTGCAAATACCCTCGGTGTTCTTTAAAAGGATCAAGTGAAACTAGGATTTTGCTTGGTATCTCTTGGTATTTTATTGATTACTAAGGAGTAAAGAGAGGAAAAATAAATATGGAAACACAGGTTTATGTATTTGAGCCAGGTTTGACTGTTGGAGAATTATTAAAAAGCAGTCAGAAGGATTAGCAGGCTGCAATCAATCATCGTTTTGTCAAGGAACTTTTTGCGGGGACAATTGAGAATAAGGTCTTAAAAGAATACCTAATTCAAGATTATCACTTCTTTGATGCCTTCCTATCCATGTTGGGTGCCTGCGTAGCCCACGCAGACCAGCTTGAATCCAAGCTTCGTTTTGCCAAGCAACTAGGCTTTCTTGAAGCAGATGAAGATGGTTATTTCCAAAAGACTTTTAAAGAATTAAAAGTAGCAGAGAATGACTATCTGGAAGTGACCTTGCATCCTGTAACAAAAGCCTTTCAGGATCTAATGTATTCGGCAGTGGCTTCATCAGACTATGCCCATCTTTTGGTCATGCTGGTCATTGCAGAAGGTCTCTATTTAGACTGGGGTTCTAAAGATCTGCCTATATCTGAAGGCTATATTCATTCGGAATGGATCAATTTACACAGAGGTCCTTTCTTTGCAGAGTGGGTTCAATTTCTGGTTGACGAACTTAATCGTATCGGGAAAAATCGAGAAGATTTGACAGAGCTTCAAGAACGCTGGAATCAAGCGGTCGCTTTAGAATTAGCCTTTTTTGATATTGGTTATGACGCCTAGAGAAAGTTTAGGATATTTACAAATTTGATGAGGTAAATCATTCAATGTAAATGAAAAAAATTTCTTAACAAAAGATAGAGATAAATCGAAATCAGTATATCGTATAAAGTGAAAAGGAAGGATTTCAATATGACAAGTTTAAAATTATTAAAAGAAAAAGCACCTTTGGTCATTTGCATAACCAATGATGTAGTAAAAAATTTCACAGCAAATGGATTAGTAGCACTGGGTGCCTCACCAGCTATGAGCGAGTACCCAGCAGACTTAGAAGATCTATTAAAATATGCTGGAGGATTATTGATTAACATTGGGACTTTAACGGATGATAATTGGAAGCTGTACCAAGAGGCATTAAAAATTGCTGAAAAATATAATGTACCTGCAGTATTAGATCCAGTAGCTTGTGGAGCAGGATCTTATAGAAAAAAAGTATCCGAAGATTTAATCAACAATTACAAACTAGCTGCGATTAGGGGGAATGCTGGAGAGATTGCTTCTTTAGTAGGTATAAATGTGGCATCTAAAGGAGTAGATAGTGCTGGCGTAGATAATATTGACGAAATTGCTCTAGCAGCAAACGCTAAGTTTCATATTCCAATAGTAGTAACAGGTGAAGTGGATGCTATTGCGGTAAATGGAGAAGTGGTAACGATTCATAATGGTAGTGCCATGATGCCAAAAGTTATTGGGACAGGATGCTTATTAGGTGCTGTAATAGCAAGCTTTATCGGACTTGAAAAAGGTCAAGAATTGAAATCATTAGAAACAGCAATGTTGGTTTACAATATCGCTGGAGAAATGGCAGAAAAACGCCCCAATGGGCATCTTCCTGGGACATTTAAAGTTGAATTTATAAATGCCTTATATGAGATTACAGATGAAGATGTAAAGGAATTCAAAAGAGTGAAGTAAAATGTTTCATAAAGAATTACTAAAACTATATTTTATTTGTGGAACGACTACTTGCCAAGGTAAAGATCTATATAGAGTCGTTGAGGAAGCCTTAAAAGGTGGTATAACCTTATTTCAATTTCGTGAAAAAGGGGAGGGAGCCTTAGAAGGTAAAGAAAAAGTCGAAGTAGCAATTAAACTACAGGATCTTTGTAAAAAATACAATGTTCCATTTATCGTTAATGATGATATTGAGTTAGCATTAGAAATAGACGCTGATGGCGTACATGTAGGACAAGATGACCTTGGAGTTGATGAAATTAGAAAATTGATGCCAGATAAAATAATTGGTCTTTCTATAAAAAACGAGGAAGAATTTCAACAATCAAAAGTTGAATATGTAGATTATGTTGGTGTTGGTCCTGTATTTGATACCCAGTCAAAGGATGATGCTGGTGGTGCTATAGGTTATGAAGGTCTTAAATTGATGAGAAAACTATTGCCACAAATGCCCTTGGTTGCAATCGGTGGGATACAGACGCAACATATTAAAGACATTATACAGACCAATATAGATGGTGTTTCAATCATTTCAGCAATATCGTATGCAAAAAATATAGAAAAAACTGTTCGGGAAATGAGTGAACAATAGATATCTATCCTTGGATTCTAAGTAAGTAGGATTTTCCTTTTTTAAAAAGCTATGTCCGGATTCATCTTGAATGGCTAATTCATCAAACAGGTCATTTGTTTTTTGCAAAAGAAAGATCTGCTGTCTTTGTGAGTGCAAGGCTATATTTCCAGTTCAATTTCTTGAACTAGTATAAAATGTGTGTTATAATAATCACATAATTAAATAATAAAGACATTTGGGGTGCTTTAGGCTGAGATGATACCCATTGAACCTGATACAGTTAATACTGGCGAAGGGAAATGTGAAATGTTTTTTCGTATGTCGAAAAGAACGGTCTAATCTTGTAAGCTGAACTCTAATTCTCGTTTGTAATTGGAGTTTTTTTGTTTATTAAAAGAGGATAGTCTGGACGTTAATACTCAATGAAAATCAAAGAGCAAACTAGGAAACTGGCCGCAGGCTGTACTTGAGTACGGCAAGGCGACGTTGACGTGGTTTGAATTTGATTTTCGAAGAGTATAAGCCTTTTGGCAGCTCACCTTGAGCACCCCACTTTTCTTTAAAAAGGAGTTTTTTTATGTTGAAAAAATGGCAGTTAAAAGATGTTATTTTGCTTGCTTTCTTGTCTATCTTTTTTGGTGGGGTTTTCGTTGGTTCAGGATATGTGTATAATATTCTCAGCCTACTCTTAACACCTCTTGGTTTACAGGCTTTTGCCAATGAAATCCTCTTTGGACTCTGGTGTATGGCTGCGCCCATTGCTGCCATCTTTGTTCCGAGAGTCGGAAGTGCGACGATTGGAGAAGTGCTAGCTGCGCTTGCTGAAGTCCTTTATGGTAGCCAATTTGGTCTAGGAGCTCTTTTGTCTGGCTTGGTTCAAGGTTTGGGAAGTGAACTTGGTTTTATCGTAACTAGAAATCGCTATGAAAGTTGGCTCTCTCTAACTGCTAATAGTATTGGGATTACGCTTGTTAGCTTTGTCTATGAATACATTAAGTTAGGTTACTACGCCTTTTCTCTTCCGTTTGTCCTTTCCTTGCTTGTGGTACGTTTTATTTCTGTTTATTTCTTCTGTACCATTTTGGTTCGTGCCATTGTCAAACTCTATCATCAGTTTGCAACTGGAGGAAAGGCATAGATGGAGCTGGAATTACGGGAGATTCAGTCCCCAATTTTTTCGGAACCGCTTGATTTTACTTTTCATGCGCAAGCCTTTACCTTGTTAGTTGGGAGCAGTGGTTCAGGAAAATCCAGCCTCTTTCAAGTTATTGCCCAAGTTAGTTCTCTTCCCTATAGCGGTCAAGTACTGATAGATGGGAGCGAAGTCAGTCAGCTTTCTATCATCGAACGTGTCCAAACGGTTGGTATTCTCTTTCAAAATCCCAATCATCAGTTTACCATGGAGAATTTGTTTGAGGAGCTGGTTTTTACCTTGGAAAATATTGGGCATCCCGTTCAGGAAATTGACTCTAAAATAGCAGAGGTTGTCCAGCAATGTCGTTGCAAGGACATCTTGCACCGTCCAATTCATCACTTATCAGGTGGGGAAAAGCAAAAGGCTGCTTTGGCTGTTCTCTTTGCTATGAATCCTAGGGTCTATCTTTTGGATGAGCCCTTTGCTTCCATTGATCGCAAGAGTAGGATAGAGATATTGGAGATTCTAAAAGAGTTGGTCTCTAATGGGAAGACAGTTATTTTGTGCGACCATGATTTATCTGATTATGAAGCCTATATCGACCATATGGTGGAGCTAAGAGACGGACAACTAAGGGAAGTGTTTCAAATCCCTACCTCTGATATGACCCAGGTTACTTCAAAGGAAGTTGCTTCTAGTCCAGAACTATTCCATATGGATCGAATGACTTGTGAGCTGGATAAGCGCTCCCTCTTTTCGATTGCGGATTTTACATTTTACCAAGGAATTTCCTGTATCTTGGGTGACAATGGTGTCGGGAAATCAACCCTCTTTCGGTCTATTCTTCAATTTCAAAAGTATAAAGGACGAATTACTTGGAGGGGGACAGTCCTGAAAAAGAAAAAGAGCTTGTATCATGACCTGACGGGTGTTGTTCAGGAAGCTGAGAAGCAGTTTATCAGAGCCAGTCTGCGAGAAGAACTGCAATTAGATGGACCTGATTCTGAAAGAAATCAACGAATTTTCCAAGCTTTACGATATTTTGATTTGGAGCAGGCACTCGATAAGAGTCCCTATCAATTAAGTGGTGGCCAGCAAAAGATTCTTCAGCTCTTGACCATCTTGACCAGCAAGGCTTCTGTGATCTTGCTAGATGAACCTTTTGCAGGTTTGGATGATAGAGCCTGCCATTATTTTTGTCATTGGATTCTGGAGGAGAGAAATCAAGGAAGAAGTTTTCTGATCATTAGCCATCGTTTGGATCCCTTGATCTCTGTGGTTGATTATTGGATTGAGATGACTAGTCAGGGTCTTCGTCATGTGAAAGAAGTGACCATTACCAAACCACTTACATCTCAGAGTAGCAATATCCAAGGGGAGGTGAGATAGTATGGTCAAAGTAGCAACCCAGACACCGATTATCAGTCTCTTTTTGCTGATTTTATCCTTGGAAACATCTTTTATTCCTTCGATTGCTCTGAATCTTTCGGTAGTCGCATTCTGTATTCTCTTTATGCTCTATTACCGGCGATTTAAAATGTTAGCTTGGATGATCATACTTGCCATTTTGCCATCCTTTGCCAACTACTGGGCAGTTCAGTTACATGGGGATGCTTCGCAGGCAGTCATACTTGGAACCAGAGCTTTTGTGACAGTTTGTATAGGGGTTGTATTTATCTCAAGCATCTCACTAAAAGAGCTTCTCTTGTACTTGGCTCAAAAGGGGTTATCACGGTCATGGGCCTATGCCTTGATTGTGGTATTCAATTCCTTTCCCCTTATTCAGCAAGAAATCAAGTCTCTCAAGGAAGCTTGCTTATTACGCGGTCAAGAACTGCATTTTTGGTCGCCCTTGATTTACAGCAAGGTTCTGATGACAGTCTTTAGGTGGCGCCATCTTTACCTGAGAGCTCTATCGGCGCATGGATATGACGAACATGCACAGGTGGAGAATAGCTATCGGACTTTTTATATTCCTAAAAGGACAATATTCATCTACCTGCTGTTCTTTTTATTGCTTCAAACCAGTCTATTTTTATAAAGGAGTTATTATGGAATTTACAGATATTGCGATGGAATTATCCAGGGAAGCTTGGCAGACTTCTTTTCATCATCCCTTTATTTTACAATTACAAGAGGGAAATTTAGACCCTGCCATTTTCCGCTATTACCTGATTCAGGATGCCTACTATCTGAAGGCCTTCTCAGAAATCTATCACCTTTTGGCTGATAAGACTTCAAACCAAGAGATGAAAAGACTCTTGAAACAAAATGCTCAGAGTCTAGTGGAGGGTGAGTTGTTTATCCGCCAACAATTTTTCAAGGAATTGGAAATCAGCGATCAGGAAATGGAGCAACATCCAATCGCTCCAACCTGTTATCATTACATTTCTCATATTTATCGGCAATTTGCAGAGCCAAACTTGGGCATTGCTTTTGCAAGCTTGCTGCCTTGTCCTTGGCTATACCATGATATAGGCAAATCACTTAATCTTAAACCATCACCAAATCCTCTCTACCAACAATGGATTGAAACTTATATTACGGATGAGTTAGAGCAGCAGATCAGAGAGGAGGGAGCGCTAGTCAATCAACTCTATCGCGAAAGTGATGAGACAGACAAGAAAAAAATGCTAGATGCCTTCCACATCAGTGTTCACATGGAAGCCAAGTTTTGGCAAATGGCCTACCAACACCAGACATGGAAGAGTGATTTACAGTCTTTAGAAAAAGGAGAAGAATAGAAACATGAGAAAGCACCAATTGCAAGTTCACAAATTAACCATTTTATCCATGATGATTGCCCTTGATGTAGTCCTTACGCCTATCTTTCGGATTGAGGGAATGGCACCGATGTCCAGTGTAGTCAATATTCTAGCAGGAATCATGATGGGACCTGTTTATACGTTGGTTATGGCTACAGTCACAGCCTTTATCCGTATGACGACTCAAGGGATTCCGCCTTTAGCTCTCACAGGAGCGACTTTTGGAGCCCTCCTTGCAGGTCTCTTTTATAAGTATGGTCGAAAATTTTACTTTTCTGCCTTGGGAGAAATTTTGGGAACAGGTATCATTGGTTCTATTGTTTCCTATCCTGTTATGGTACTCTTTACAGGATCAGCTGCTAAGCTTAGCTGGTTTATCTACACTCCTCGATTTTTCGGAGCAACCTTGATTGGTACAGCGATTTCCTTTATTGCCTTTCGATTTTTAATCAAGCAGGAATTCTTTAAAAAAGTGCAAGGATATTTCTTTGCTGAAAGGATAGACTGATGCAGGCATTGACAAATCCTTTTCCTATAGGCTCTAGTTCCCTCATTCACTGTATTACCAATGAGATTTCTTGTGAGATGCTGGCAAATGGGATTTTGGCTCTGGGATGCAAACCTGTCATGGCAGATGATCCCCGTGAGGTTCTTGATTTTACTAAGCAAAGCCAGGCTCTCTTCATCAATTTAGGGCATTTGTCAGCTGAGAAGGAAAAAGCAATCCGCATGGCAGCTTCTTATGCAACTCAAGTTTCTCTCCCAATGGTAGTAGATGCGGTTGGTGTATCAGCGTCGCCCATTCGTAAGAGCTTAGTTAAAGACCTTTTAGACTATAGACCTACGGTCCTTAAAGGAAACATGTCAGAAATTCGAAGTCTTGTTGGATTAAAACATCACGGCGTTGGGGTCGATGCGAGTGCTAAAGACCAAGAAACTGAGGATTTACTTCAAGTCTTGAAAGACTGGTGTCAGACCTATCCTGGTATATCATTCTTAGTCACAGGCTCCAGAGATCTCATCGTTTCGGAGAATCAAGTTGCTGTACTGGGAAATGGCTGTGCAGAATTAGACTGGATAACAGGGACAGGAGATTTGGTTGGAGCCTTAACAGCCGTTTTTCTCAGCCAAGGAAAGACTGGTTTTGAAGCTTCTTGCTTAGCAGTCTCTTATCTTAATATTGCTGCTGAGAGAATAGTTGTTCAAGGAATGGGATTGGAAGAATTTCGTTACCGAGTACTCAATCAGCTTTCGCTTCTAAGAAGAGATAAAAACTGGTTAGATGCCATCAAAGGAGATGTTTATGAATAGAGAAGCACTTAGACTATATCTGGTAACCAATCGCTATCAAGATTCCGTGGAAAGCTTTCTTGAAAAGGTTGAGACAGCCTGCCGTTCAGGGGTTACCATAGTCCAATTACGAGAAAAAAATCTCACAACCAATCAATATTATCAACTGGCAAAACAAGTCAAGGAAATAACAGATGCCTATCAGGTACCCTTGATAATCGATGATCGGTTGGATATCTGTCTTGCAGTCGATGCAGCAGGTCTGCATATCGGAGATGATGAATTACCAGTTTCGGTTGCCCGACAAGTCTTGGGCCCTGACAAAATCCTCGGTGTCACCGCTAAAACGGTTAAAAGAGCTCTGGAAGCGGAGAAATCAGGTGCAGATTACTTGGGTACAGGAGCCATTTTCCCAACTACCACCAAGGAAAATGCGCCCATCACTCTGATATCGACCTTGAAAACAATTTGCCAAACGGTTGCCATTCCAGTAGTTGCTATTGGAGGCTTGACTTCAGAGAATATTGACCAACTTATCGGCACGGGTATAGCTGGAGTAGCAGTCGTACGCGATCTGATGCAGGCGGAAGATATTGAGGCAAAAACCCAAGCCTTTTTATCAAAGCTGGATGACATTATTTCCTAACTAATACTCAATGAAAATTAAAGAGCAAACTAGGAAGCTAGCCGCAGGTTGCTCAAAGCCCTGCCTTGAGGTTTTAGATAAGATTGATGAAGTCAGCTCAAAATAGTGTTTTGAGGTTGCAGATGGAAGCTGACGTAGTTTGAAGAGATTTTCGAAGAGTATAAAAACTCTCTAATTCCCTTAAAGTGGGAACTAGAGAGTTTTTTCTTAATCTTTAAAAGTTGTATGGTTGACTGGGCCAGAACCATGACCGAGTTGCGGAGCATCTTGGATGGCTTTCGTAATAAAGGCCTTGGCCTTATCAACTGCCTGATAGAGAGTCTTGCCCTTGGCTAGTTCAGCCGTAATTACTGCAGCAAAGGTACATCCAGTACCATGGGTGTGACAGGTTTGAATTCTTGGGCTTTCCCAGAAAAATTGGTCATCCTTGGTAAAGAGGAAATCCTTGGCACCGCCTTCGAGATGCCCACCTTTGATGACGACAGACTGAGGACCAAATTCTTTTAAAATTAGGCGACCAGCACGCTGCATGTCTTCAGGATCATGGATTGAAAAACCAACAATCTCTTCTGCCTCAGGAAGATTTGGCGTAATAATCGTTGCTAGAGGTAGTAAGTTTGTTTTGAGATAGTCTCTAGCAACTGAGTCGATCAAGGCATCTCCACTTGTAGCAACCATAACAGGATCAAGGACATAGGGACAATCCAGTTTTTTAAGATAGGGTTGGATGATTTCCATGATTTCGGTAGTTGCCAACATCCCAGTTTTTACAGCCTGAGGTGGAATATCAGAAAAGACACTGTCCAATTGGGCTTCCAACATTTGAGGAGAAACGTGCTCGATTAGCTGAACACCTCTGGTATTTTGAGCAACAAGGCTAGTCACAACGGCCATTCCATAGACATCTCTCGCTTGGAATGACTTTAAATCAGCCATAACGCCAGCACCGCCACTTGGGTCAGTTCCTGCAATGGTCAAAGCAACGGGTAAATAAGTCATCTAAAACCTCCCAACCAACTGAAGTTTGTATTCTTAAGAACAAGCTAATCTGTTTCAGGAAGGCAATAGAAGACTGCTAGTCCCCATTATCATTTCCACTTCCATCAGCTAGCATTACCTAGATTGAGTCAAAGGGTCTAACAGTCGTTAATCTCAGCTTTACGCACCCCTAGTGGTTGTTTTCTTTTTTCTTTAGTATAGCATATTTTTATTGTTTATATAGTAATATTTGACTGCAAATCGCTTTTCAAATGATTAAAATCCTATTTTTCGACAAAAAGATTGATTTTATAATTGACAAATGTAGATTTTCCGAGTATACTAATAACTGTAATTGACGAATGTAGATTTAGGAGGTGTGATGATGCAGATTTCAGATGCAGAATGGCAGGTCATGAAGATTATTTGGATGCAAGGAGAGCAGACTAGTACGGATTTGATTAGGGTTCTGGCGGAGCGATTCGACTGGTCCAAGTCAACCATTCAAACTCTTTTGGTTCGTTTGGTTGAGAAAGAGTGTCTGACAAGGAAAAAAGAAGGCAAGTTCTTTGTCTATTCAGCCCTTTTAACTTTGGACCAAAGTCGGGATTTACTTGTCCAAGATATCAAGGACAAGGTTTGTTCTCGTAGGATTAAGAACTTGTTGGCTGATTTGATTACTGAATGTGATTTTACTCAGGCTGACTTGGAAGACTTGGAAGCTGTGATTTCTGAGAAGAAATCAAGCGCTGTAACAAAAGTAAAATGTAATTGTATGTAAAGGAGACGTCATGTTAAATAGTATTGTAACCATTGTTTGTATTGCCCTTATCGCATTTATCTTGTTTTGGTTTTTCAAAAAGCCTGAAAAATCTGGACAAAAGGCCCAGCAAAAAAACGGCTACCAAGAGATTCGAGTGGAGGTCATGGGGGGCTATACGCCTGAGTTGATTATCCTCAAGAAATCAGTGCCAGCACGCATTGTCTTTGACCGCAAGGACCCTTCACCCTGTCTGGACCAAATTGTTTTTCCAGATTTTGGTGTACATGCGGACCTGCCTATGGGCGAAGAGTATGTAGTGGAAATCACGCCTGAGCAGGCTGGAGAGTATGGTTTCTCTTGTGGCATGAATATGATGCACGGCAAGATGATTGTAGAATAGGAGAATGATATGACTGAAATTGTAAAAGCAAGTCTTGAAAATGGTGTTCAAAAAATTCGTATCACGGCAGACAAAGGCTATCATCCAGCCCATATCCAGCTTCAAAAGGGAATTCCAGCTGAGATTACCTTTCATCGTGCTACGCCTTCAAACTGTTATAAGGAAATTCTGTTTGAAGAAGAAGGCATCTTGGAACCAATCGGCGTAGATGAGGAGAAAGTCATTCGTTTTACCCCTCAAGAATTAGGCCAACATGAATTTTCTTGTGGCATGAAGATGCAAAAGGGGAGTTATACCGTAGTTGAGAAGACTCGAAAATCTCTATCACTTTTACAGCGTTTTTGGATTACTAGTATCTTTACTGTGCCTCTTGTGATCCTCATGATTGGGATGTCGACAGGAGGAATTAGTCACCAAGTCATGCGTTGGGGCACCTTTTTAGCCACAACACCGATTATGCTAGTAGCAGGTGGTCCTTATATCCAAAGTGCTTGGGCTAGTTTTAAAAAGCACAATGCCAACATGGATACCTTGGTTGCTCTGGGAACCCTAGTGGCCTATTTCTATAGCTTAGTTGCCCTCTTCGCTGGCCTCCCCGTTTACTTTGAAAGTGCTGCCTTTATCTTCTTCTTCGTTCTTATGGGAGCCGTTTTTGAGGAGAAAATGCGGAAAAATACTTCCCAAGCTGTGGAGAAATTACTTGACTTGCAGGCTAAAACTGCAGAAGTCTTGCGTGAGGATAACTATGTTCAAGTTCCTTTGGAGCAAGTCAAGGTAGGTGACCTGATTCGAGTGCGTCCCGGTGAAAAGATTGCGGTTGATGGTATCGTAGTGGAAGGTGTCTCCAGTATTGATGAGTCTATGGTGACAGGTGAGAGTCTGCCTGTGGACAAGACAGTTGGAGATACCGTCATTGGTTCAACCATCAATAATAGTGGAACACTTGTTTTTAGAGCAGAAAAAGTTGGTTCAGAGACTGTTTTGGCTCAGATTGTGGATTTTGTGAAGAAAGCTCAGACAAGTCGTGCGCCGATTCAGGACTTGACGGATAAAATTTCAGGGATTTTTGTCCCAGCAGTTGTCATTTTAGGGATTGTGACCTTTTGGGTTTGGTTCGTCTTGCTCAGGGATAGTGTAGTTGTGCTTGGAGCGAGCTTTGTGTCTTCGCTTCTCTATGGAGTAGCAGTTCTGATTATTGCCTGCCCTTGTGCCTTGGGACTTGCAACACCGACAGCCCTTATGGTGGGGACAGGTCGCAGTGCCAAGATGGGAGTTCTCCTCAAAAATGGAACGGTTCTACAGGAAATCCAGAAAGTTCAAACTATCGTCTTTGATAAGACCGGGACTTTAACAGAAGGGAAACCTGTGGTCACAGATATCATCGGCGACGAAGTAGAAGTCCTTGGATTGGCAGCTTCCTTGGAAGAAGCTTCTCAACACCCACTGGCTGAGGCTATTGTTAAGCGAGCGACTGAAACTGGACTTGTGCTTCACACTGTGGAAAATTTCCAAGCCTTGCACGGAAAAGGTGTTTCAGGGAAAATCAATGGAAAACAAGTTTTACTTGGAAATGCTAAAATGCTGGATGGCATGGATATTTCTAGCACTTATCAAGATAAACTAGAAGAACTGGAAAAAGAAGCTAAGACAGTTGTGTTTTTGGCTGTGGACAATGAAATCAAAGGCTTGCTTGCTTTGCAAGATATCCCTAAGGAAAATGCTAAGCTTGCCATCAGTCAGTTGAAAAAACGAGGTCTTAAAACAGTCATGCTGACAGGAGACAATGCAGGTGTGGCGCGTGCTATTGCCGATCAGATCGGAATCGAAGAGGTCATTGCAGGTGTCTTACCAGAAGAAAAAGCCCATGAAATCCATAAACTACAAGCGACTGGAAAAGTAGCCTTTGTTGGGGATGGTATCAATGACGCTCCTGCTCTCAGTGTAGCAGATGTGGGGATTGCTATGGGAGCTGGAACAGATATTGCCATCGAGTCAGCAGATTTAGTGTTGACAACCAATAATCTTTTAGGAGTGGTTCGTGCCTTTGATATGAGTAAGAAAACTTTTCATCGTATTCTGCTCAATCTTTTCTGGGCCTTTATCTACAATGTCGTCGGAATTCCGATTGCAGCAGGAGTCTTTTCAGGTGTTGGACTGGCTCTCAATCCAGAATTAGCAGGTCTAGCTATGGCCTTTAGTTCTGTATCTGTTTTGACCAGTTCTCTTCTCTTAAACTTTACTAAAATAGACTAAAAGTAATGACTGGATTTCTTTGTTATAAAACAGGAGTGACAGCACTTTCAAAACTGTATTAGAATAGAGAATAGAGAGTTTTGAGCAGATTTTTAGAAAAGTCAACATAAATATGATACAGTGGAATAGTAAAAGTTTGGAGAACGTTTCCAATTCTATGTAATCGTATTCTCCAAATCTAAAAAAATTGAAGGAGAGTTATCACTATGACTCAAGGGAAAATTACTGCATCTGCAGCAATGCTTAACGTATTGAAAACATGGGGCGTAGACACAATCTACGGTATCCCATCAGGAACACTCAGCTCATTGATGGACGCTTTGGCTGAAGAAAAAGATATCCGCTTCTTGCAAGTTCGCCACGAAGAAACAGGTGCTCTTGCAGCGGTTATGCAAGCTAAATTCGGCGGCTCAATCGGGGTTGCAGTTGGTTCAGGTGGTCCAGGTGCGACTCACTTGATTAACGGTGTTTACGATGCAGCTATGGATAACACTCCATTCCTAGCGATCCTTGGATCACGTCCAGTTAACGAATTGAACATGGATGCTTTCCAAGAATTGAATCAAAACCCAATGTACAACGGTATCGCTGTATACAACAAACGTGTAGCTTACGCTGAGCAATTGCCAAAAGTAATCGACGAAGCTTGCCGTGCTGCAGTTTCTAAAAAAGGTCCAGCTGTTGTTGAAATCCCAGTAAACTTCGGTTTCCAAGAAATCGACGAAAACTCATACTATGGATCAGGTTCATACGAACGCTCATTCATCGCTCCTGCTTTGAACGAAGTTGAAATCGACAAAGCTGTTGAAATCTTGAACAATGCTGAACGTCCAGTTATCTATGCTGGTTACGGTGGTGTTAAAGCTGGTGAAGTGATTACTGAATTGTCACGTAAAATCAAAGCACCAATCATCACAACTGGTAAAAACTTTGAAGCTTTCGAATGGAACTATGAAGGTTTGACAGGTTCTGCTTACCGTGTTGGTTGGAAACCAGCCAACGAAGTGGTCTTTGAAGCAGACACAGTTCTTTTCCTTGGTTCAAACTTCCCATTTGCTGAAGTTTACGAAGCATTCAAGAACACTGAAAAATTCATCCAAGTTGATATTGACCCTTACAAACTTGGTAAACGTCACGCCCTTGACGCTTCAATCCTTGGTGACGCAGGTCAAGCAGCTAAAGCTATCCTTGACAAAGTGAACCCAGTTGAATCTACTCCATGGTGGCGTGCAAACGTTAAGAACAACCAAAACTGGCGTGATTACATGAACAAACTCGAAGGTAAAACTGAGGGTGAATTGCAATTGTATCAAGTTTACAATGCAATCAACAAACATGCTGATCAAGACGCTATCTACTCAATCGACGTAGGTGACACTACTCAAACATCTACTCGTCACCTTCACATGACACCTAAGAACATGTGGCGTACATCTCCACTCTTTGCGACAATGGGTATTGCCCTTCCTGGTGGTATCGCTGCTAAGAAAGACAATCCAGATCGCCAAGTATGGAACATCATGGGTGACGGTGCATTCAATATGTGCTACCCAGACGTTATCACAAACGTTCAATACGACCTTCCAGTTATCAACCTTGTCTTCTCAAATGGTAAATATGCCTTCATCAAGGACAAATACGAAGACACAAACAAACACTTGTTTGGTTGTGACTTCTCTAATGCTGACTATGCGAAAATCGCTGAAGCGCAAGGAGCTGTTGGATTTACAGTTGACCGTATCGAAGACATCGATGCAGTTGTTGCAGAAGCTGTTAAATTGAACAAAGAAGGTAAAACTGTTGTGATCGATGCTCGTATCACTCCACACCGTCCACTTCCAGTAGAAGTACTTGAATTGGATCCAAAACTTCACTCAGAAGAAGCTATCAAAGCCTTCAAAGAAAAATACGAAGCAGAAGAACTCGTACCATTCCGTCTCTTCTTGGAAGAAGAAGGATTGCAATCACGCGCAATTAAATAATTCCTCTCGTCGAAAATCAAATATAAAACTTGTAGATTTTATGCTTTGATTTTCATAGAGCAGAACTTGAAAAGATCGGAGAAATCCGGTCTTTTTATGGAGGATAGTAAATGAATTTAAATCAATTAGATATTATCGTTTCAGATGTTCCCCAAGTCTGTGCTGACTTGGAGCGTATTTTGGATAAAAAGTCCGATTATGTTGATGACAGTTTTGCTCAGTTTACGATTGGCAGTCACTGTCTGATGTTGTCCCAAAATCATTTGATTCCTTTGGAAGATTTTCAGTCAGGAATCATTATTCATATCGAGGTTGAGGATGTAGATCAGAATTACCAACGTTTAAAAGAGATCGGTGTCGAGATTTTAAACGGTATTTGTGAAACGGATTGGGGAACAGAGTCCTTATTAGTTAAAGGTCCAGCTGGTCTAGTGATTGATTTTTATCGTATGAAATAAGGAGCTCAGTCATTTGACGTTAACCTTAGCTATTTTTAAAACAGAAATTGAGGATAGGAACTATTGAAAGATCGGAGCAATCCGGTCTTTTTATATAAAGAAATTGCATATATAAAGAAATTGCATATAAATAGTTGACAGCGTTTTCTTAAAGTCTTATAATAAAAATATAACAGTAGAAAATAAAACTGATATGGAAAGGAGAAATATGATTAAACAGCTGTTGTAAGTGGATTTTATTATTTCATTGGAAGTTGGGATTGATATATCTCCATGAATAGATAGTAGGAGGAAAGAGATGCAAAAAAAGGATGTTTATCTAATCTGTGTGACCATGATTATCTGTTCAATTATTATAGGGTTGATTATAGGAAGTTTTATTTTGCATGGTCTTGAAGATATTGCTGACATCATTAACCACGGCTTGCTGATAATCAATCAATCTATCCATTGATTGACAAGAGCTATTCATTTTTACATTTTATGGATCAAACAGATCGGAGCAATCCGGTCTGTTTCTTATTACAAGACTGTGATAGTTTACATTTTTATAATAAAAGTCTTAAAGTCTTGCTTATTTTTGTATTAAATTATAAAATAGAAAGTATAAAAGAATAAAAGAGGTTTTGAAAATGTCTGAAAAACAAATGAAAGTGTTGGGCTGGGCAGCGACATTTATGTCTGTTATGATGTATGTGTCATATTTCCCACAAATCATGAATAATCTTGCCGGTCAAAAAGGCAACTTCATTCAACCCCTAGTCGCAGCTATCAACTGTAGTCTCTGGGTTTACTATGGTCTTTTCAAGAAGGAAAGAGATATTCCACTTGCAGCTGCTAATGCACCAGGTATCGTTTTTGGTTTAGTAACAGCTATTACGGCATTGATTTAAAAAGAAGACTGGTTTCAGTTTTGTTCGTTTATGAAAATAGATGCTTCATTAAAGTAATTTTTGAATGAGAGTTGAGGGAAAAAGTCCAGTGACAGCTAGCTTTACGAGAGTCTTTTATGTTCGTCTCTATCAAAGAAAAAAGTATATCGTTACTATTTTTATAAAATATTCTCCCTACTTTATAAGATGTTAAAAAGAGTTCAATTCGAACTCTTTTTTTGCTATAATGAAGGAAGAAAAATCAGACAGGAGATCAAGATGTCAGAACCATTATTTTTACAATCAGTTATGCAAGAAAAAATCTGGGGGGGAACCAAGCTACGTGATGAGTTTGTCTACGACATCCCAAGTGAAAAAATCGGAGAATATTGGGCCATCTCAGCCCATCCAAATGGAGTCTCTAAAGTTGCCAATGGTCGCTACGAGGGAACAGATCTAGCTAGTTTGTATGCGGAACACCGCGAATTGTTTGGCAACCGTCCAGAGCCTGTATTTCCGCTTTTGACCAAAATCCTCGATGCCAACGACTGGCTCAGTGTTCAAGTTCATCCAGACGATGCATATGGGTTAGAACATGAAGGTGAACTAGGTAAAACAGAGTGCTGGTACATTATTGCAGCGGATGAAGGTTCAGAGATTATCTACGGGCATAATGCCAAATCAAAAGAAGAACTCCGCCAGCAAATCAAGGACAAGAATTGGGATGCTTTGTTGACAAAAGTACCAGTTAAAGCTGGAGATTTCTTCTATGTACCAAGCGGCACCATGCACGCTATCGGATCAGGAATTTTGATCCTTGAAACCCAACAATCTAGTGACACCACCTATCGCGTCTATGACTTTGACCGTAAGGATGATAAGGGCAACTTGCGTGAACTTCACCTTGAAAAATCCATTGATGTATTGAACATTGGTGAGCCTGCAAATAGCCGTCCTGTAACTGTTAAAGCAGATGATTTGCGTTCCACTCTCCTTGTATCCAATGATTTCTTTGCAGTTTACAAGTGGGAAATTACTGGAAAAGTTGACTTCAAAAAGACAGCTGACTACAGCTTATTCAGTGTCTTAGCTGGTCAAGGTCAACTGACTGTTGACGGAAAAAACTATCCAATCCAAAAAGGCAGCCACTTTATCCTACCAAGTGATGTTGAAGCTTGGACTCTGGAAGGGCAAGGTTTGGAATTGATTGTTAGTCATCCATAAAAAAGAAAGGGCCTGAGTTCATACTCAAGTCCTTTTTGATTACATAAATTGGGCGATAAAGACCACGATGATGATGATTGGAATGACGAAACGAAGAAGGAAGAGCCAGACTTGGAACAGTCCCTGTTTCCATGCTCTTTCATCGAGATGGAGTTCCTCCATTGCAAGAGCCTTTTTAAAGATATAGCCTGTAAAAAGTGAAAGGCAGAGAGCTCCAAATGGCATGAGGAGATTGGAAACCAAGAAGTCCATAGCGTCAAAGAAGGTCTTCCCAAAGATGTGAACATCCGCCATGACACCGTAAGATAGGGCTGAAGGAATTCCAAAGACAAAGGTCAAGATTCCTAAAATGGTGCTCCATTTGGCACGTTTGCTGTTGTCCTGGTTGGTGATATTGCCCACATTGATTTCCAGCATAACGACGGAAGAAGTGACCGTCGCAAAGAGGAAGAGCAAGAGGAAGAGGATGTAGAAAATGGTTCCAAAAGGCATCTTGTCAAAGAGTTGAGGCAAGACGATAAAGAGTAAGCTCGGTCCCCCTTCAGACTGGATATTGAAGGCTGACATAGCTGGGAAAATGGCGAGACCTGCCATGATGGATACCGAGATATTCATGGCTACGATGGAGATTCCTGACTGGACTAGATTGGTTTTCTTATCCAAATAAGAAGCATAGGTCAGCATGGCTGTAACCCCTAATGAGAGGGCAAAGAAAGATTGTCCCAGAGCATAGAGGAGACCAGCACTTGTCAGCTTAGAGAAGTCTGGTTTGAGGAAGTAAAGAACCCCTTCCATGGCATTTGGCAAACTGAGAGAGCGTCCAATGATGACGACAAAGATGATAAAGAGCAGAGGCATCATGACTTTCGAAGCTCTTTCAATCCCTTTTTGAACACCACGTGATACAATAAAGATATTCAATAAGATAAAAGCAGCTTGAGCTCCTAGAGCAATGGCTGGATTTGAAATGATTGAAGTAAATAACTGAGCATAATCACCAGTTCCGCTAAGTTGGAACAATTTTCCAAACTCAATGCCTAGATAGACTAAAATCCAGCCTCCAATAACACTGTAGAAAGATAAGAGGATAAAGAGGGCAAAGGCACCAATCCAACCGATAAAGTTGTACTTACTATTCTTGCCTAGTTTTCCAAAGGTTTTGATAGCTGAGACACCAGCACTTCGGCCGAGAGCAAATTCAGCCAGCAATAGGGGGAAACCGATTAAAATAGTGGAAATGAGAAAGACTAGTAAAAAGCCTCCTCCACCGTTAGCAGCAGTCATGTAGGGGAATTTCCAAACGGCTCCAAGTCCGATGGCTGAACCAGCAGATGCTAGGATAAAGCCCAGTTTAGAACCCCATTGCGATTTTTCAGACATAGTTAAACTCCTAAAATTAGTGTTACAAAAGAAAAAGCTACTGCCCTTGACAAATAGCCTCATCAGTACTCAAAGTGAGCGTTTCTTTTGATTGATAGACTTGACTATCCTATCATGTTTTCTAAGGTCTGTCAAGAAAACCATTTTCATGTTATGATAAAGTAAAAAAATTTCGCAAAAACGCTTGACTCTAACCTAAGGGGAGGGGTTATACTATCATTGTAATACTCTTCGAAAATCTCTTCAAACCACGTCAGCTTTATCTGCAACCTCAAAGCTGTGCTTTGAGCAACCTGCGGCTAGCTTCCTAGTTTGCTCTTTGATTTTCATTGAGTATAAGGAGGAAATCATGTACCATATAAAAGAAGCTGCCCAGCTTTCGGGTGTCTCTGTCAAGACTCTGCACCACTACGACAAGATAGGGCTTTTGGTTCCTTTAAAGTCGGAAAACGGCTATCGAACCTATAATCAGGAGGATTTGGAACGCCTTCAGGTCATTCTTTACTACAAATATCTAGGCTTTTCTTTAGAAAAGATAGCAGAGCTATTAAAGGAAGAAAGGACAGATTTGTTGCCTCATTTGACCAGGCAGTTGGACTATTTGACTCGAGAAAGGCAACATCTGGATACCTTGATTTCCACATTGCAAAAAACCATTCAAGAACAAAAAGGAGAAAGAGAAATGAGCATTCAAGAGAAATTTGCTGGATTTAACTACCAAGACCATCAAAAATACCACCAAGAGGCGGTAGAGAAGTATGGACAAGAAGTCATGGACCAAGCTCTCGAACGCCAAAAAGGTCACGAAGATGAGGCTACGGCTGCCTTCAACCAAGTTTTTCAAGCATTGGCACAAAATCTTCAAGCTGGTCTACCTGTAACAGCAACCGAAAATCAAGAAGAAGCTGCTAAACTCTTGCAAGCCATTCGTACTTATGGATTCGACTGTACTATTGAAGTCTTCGGTCATATCGGTAAAGGCTACGTCTACAACCCAGAGTTTAAGGAAAACATTGACAAGTTTGGATCTGGAACAGCCCAGTACACATCAGATGTCATTGCTCACTATGTCCAAACTCAGACAAAATAAAATCGGAGGAGTATTCTTCCGATTTTTACTAAATTCAAGCACTACTTGCTTAATAATTTTTCTACTACATTTAGTTTTCGCATGGTCAAATCTACATTGAAAAGCTTTTCAAGATAGTTAGTACTGAGCTTTTTTCGTTTTGCAGTTCTAGGGAGATAGAGGTAGAGACAGTGGTTACCGATACAAATTTCTTCTTCACCGTAATCAATTTTCAATTTTTCTAAAGGGAGACTTTGAATAGATTCTTGATAAAAAATCACGTGTATACGGTCATAAAGATAGTGTTCTCCAAACGGGTTTTCTTGGACAATGTTTTTAAAAATATCCTTATTCTTAATGATTATTTTGAGATTGGCTCCAATCTTTTCCTTTATTAGAGTATGAACCTGTTCTCGTATTTCTTCGAGAGCTAAGTTACTTTCAAGAATAATATTTCCACTTTGAATATAAGTTCGAACTTGTTGAAAACCAGCTTCTGTCAAGATATCTACTAGATAAGACATTTTAGGGATAGCATTTTTTCCATTAGGAGTCACTCCCCTTAGCAAGATAATATGTTCCAAAGGACTTCCTTTCTTTTGGGGCTGATTTAGCCATTGAATAATTTAGATTTAGATTGGATTTGCCCCCGCCACCCAGCCAGTGCAGAGAGCAGAAGTGATGTTAAACCCACCTGTGTGGGCGTTAATATCCATGACCTCGCCTGCAAAGTGGAGTCCAGGTACCAGCTTACTTTCAAGGGTTTTAGGGTTGATTTCCTTAAGACTGACACCACCCTTGGTGACAAAGGACTTGGCAAGAGACATTTTACCAGTTACAGGAATTTTAAGTTCCTTGATAGACTGGATAAGTTGCTCACCTTCCTTTTCAGTCAGTTGTTTGACTTTTTCAGGATAGCCTTGCACAAAAAATTCTGCCAAGCGTTCTGGAAGCAAAGTTTTTAAAGCGTTTTTCAAGGATTTTTCACGATTTTCTTCTAGGAATGCAGCCAAGTCCTTCTCAGAAAGTTGAGGGAAAACATCCAGTGAGAGAACCTCCCCACCCTTGACAAAGCTAGACATACGCAGAGCAGCAGGGCCAGACAAACCAAAGTGGGTAAAAAGCAGATCGTGTGTGATGACATGTTTTCCATAGCTTAAGGTCACATCGTCCAATGAAATTCCTTGCAAGGCCTTGTGTGGAAAATCTGTCAACAAAGGACTTTCAGCAGCTTCAAGCTCGGTGATGGTATGTTTGAAATGGCGGGCAATCTCGTGACCAAAACCAGTCGAACCAGTAGAAGGATAGGATTTCCCACCAGTTGTGACAATGAGTTTATTACAAGTGAAGCTTTGGTCTGCGGACTTAAGGATAAACTGATCATCTACTTTTTTAACAGAAACGATTTCTATTTGAGTAGCAACTTGGCCGCCTAGCTCAGTGATTTTCTTTTCTAAGGCCTCGATAATGGTTCGAGATTTGTCACTAGCAGGAAAGACGCGTCCGTGGTCCTCGACTTTAAGTTTAACCCCATTTTCCGTAAAAAAGTTAATGATATCATGGTTATCAAACTGGGAGAAGACACTGTATAAAAAGCGTCCATTTCCAGGAATTCCAGCTAGCAGGTCATCCAAACTACCATTGTTGGTTACATTGCAACGACCACCACCAGTACCAGCTAATTTTTTTCCGAGTTTCCGATTTTTTTCGATGAGAAGAGTTTTCTGACCATAAAAGCTACTGGAAATGGTAGCCATCATGCCCGCAGGCCCTCCACCGATGACAATAGTATCAAAATGTTTCATAGATCTATTGTACCACAAAAAACAAGAGATGCTCGACATCTCTTGTTGCTAATGATCTTAGTTGATTTCATATCCCATCAACAAACCGCCATCTTCTGCATAGAAACTGCAGAGACCAGATGTCGGGAGAATTTTAATATCCGCCTGTGGGAAGGTTTCTCGAATTCGCTCTGAGAGCTGTTGACAACATTTCTCGTTATTACGTTGGGCCATGACGATACGGCCACCAGTATATCCTGCTTTCACTAGCTCTTCATAGGCTGCTTGAACTGATTTCTTTGGTCCTCTTGCTTTTTGTAGCAATTCAAGGGTTCCAGTTTCACTAGCTTCTCCGACCATACGGATATTTAGAAGGCCAACGACCGTACCGATAAGCTTGCTCAAACGGCCGTTCTTCACCAAGTTATCGACTTTGGCTAGGACAAAAAGTAACTTGGTTTTTTCTTGATAGGCAGTGATAGCTTCAACCACTTCTTCAAAAGATAAGCCCTGGTCGATCAAGTCATTCAATTTTTCTACGAGCAAGTCAACTTCCCCACCAGCAGACAAACTATCAATTACATGAATTTTAGTATCAGGATGTTCTTCCAGATAAATATTTTTTGCTAGTTGAGCACTATTGTGGCTGCCAGAGAGAGTACCAGTGATGGTTACTAGGAAAATATTTTTGGCACCTTCAAATGCTCGCAAATAATCATCTGGGCTTGGACAAGCTGATTTTGAAGCTTCTGCGGTTGCATACATGGTTTCCATCATTTGGTCAATGTCAAGACTGGCATCATCAACAAAGACCTGATCAGCTACTTGAATGGTTAAGGGAACACTCACAAAGGTCGTATCAATAGCTGGTGTTGCCAGCTGACGATAATCACAACCAGAGTCAGCAATAATCTTCCAAGTCATAGAAATTCTCCATCTTTGTCAGTTATACATTGACAAAGGTTCTGTCTTTTTTTACAATTATATCATGAAAGCCCTTGAAACAAAAGCCTCATCCGTCTGTTGTGACAAGTAGAAAGAAAATGTTATGTCTGAACGTAGAATCTCTGAAAAGTCTCTTGAAAATCTCAGAAAATCAAACCAAGAATCCAATTTATTAACCAGAGAAGCCATCGAAACAGCCCTCTTGCAACTCTTGGAAAAAAAGGACTTGACCAAGATTAGTATTTCTGAATTGGTCAAACGTGCAGGCGTTTCTCGTGCGGCCTTTTATCGCAATTATGATTCCAAAGAGGAGATTTTAGAAAGCGTATTTAAACGAACTGTCCACAATATTATGGAACAGCTGCATCATTATGATTTAAAGACAGACCTTTATCTGGTCTGGGTTCACCTTTTCCGAGAGGCAAGAAAAGAAGCCAGAGTGATTCAATTGGCCTTAGATTACCATCTGGAAAAAATCTTTGTCCAAGCCATGCAGGAATTTCTAGAAAAATACCATGGAAAATCAAAAGGTGTCAGCTCTTATCTTCATTCCTTCTGGAGCTCAGCCATCGTTTCTGTCCTTTTAAAATGGATCAAGGATGGCATGAAGGTACCAGCTGAAAAGATAGCGGATTTACGGTTACCATTTTTTAAAAAATAGAGAAAAAGGAGAAGAGATATGACTGAAAAAAGACTGGCATGGGATGAGTACTTTGCAGCCCAAGCATTACTAATTGCCAATCGTTCCACTTGTAAACGTGCCAAAGTGGGCGCAATTCTGGTTAAGGATAATAAGGTTATTTCCACTGGTTACAATGGTTCGGTGTCAGGTACCGAGCATTGTATTGATCACGAATGTCTGGTCATCGAAGGCCACTGTGTTCGCACCCTTCATGCTGAGGTTAATGCCATTCTCCAAGGGGCTGAGCGTGGTGTTCCTAAAGGTTTTACAGCCTATGTAACCCATTTTCCTTGTCTGAACTGTACCAAACAATTGCTTCAGGTCGGCTGCAAGCGCGTGGTTTATATCAACCAGTACCGAATGGATGACTATGCCCAATACCTTTATCAAGAAAAAGGGACAGAATTGACCCATCTACCACTTGAGACAGTACAGGCTGCTCTTAAAGAGGCTGATCTAATGTAAAATTTATCAAAAATAAATGGTTTAGAAAGATTTTTAAACCGTTTTTTGGTATAATAAGAAGAATAAATTGAAAGAAGGAATTCCAAAAATGGGAAAAATTGAAGTTATTAATCACCCGCTGATTCAACACAAATTGTCAATCTTGCGTCGTACAGATACTTCTACAAAAGCTTTTCGTGAGCTAGTAGATGAGATTGCAATGTTGATGGGGTATGAAGTACTTCGTGATCTTCCACTAGAAGATGTGGAAATCGAAACACCAATCACAAAAACAGTTCAAAAACAATTGGCAGGTAAGAAATTGGCCATCGTTCCAATCTTGCGTGCGGGTATCGGGATGGTTGATGGTCTCTTGAGCTTGGTTCCAGCTGCTAAAGTTGGTCACATCGGTATGTACCGTGATGAAGAAACACTTCAACCAGTTGAGTACTTGGTAAAATTGCCTGAGGACATTGACCAACGTCAAATTTTTGTAGTAGACCCAATGTTAGCAACAGGTGGCTCAGCAATCTTGGCTGTTGATTCTCTTAAAAAACGTGGCGCATCAAATATTAAATTTGTCTGCCTTGTATCTGCTCCAGAAGGTGTAAAAGCCCTTCAAGAAGCTCATCCGGATGTAGAAATCTTTACAGCAGCCTTGGATGAACGTTTGAACGAACACGGTTATATCGTTCCAGGTCTTGGAGATGCTGGAGACCGCTTGTTCGGTACAAAATAAGATCGAAAAGAAGATTGACTTGGAAAAGTATTTCCAGTCACGAAAGGAGGTTGGGTTTTTGTTTCTGTCTAATGAAAGCAGAGCAAAAATTTGACCTTTTTTGACCAAGATATTATAATAGTCTTATCTTCAGTCATTTGACCAACAAAAATAAAACTCAAAAGGAGAAATGAATGATTCCTGTCGTTATTGAACAAACAAGCCGTGGAGAACGTTCCTACGATATTTACTCACGTCTTCTCAAAGACCGCATCATTATGCTGACTGGTCCAGTTGAAGACAATATGGCTAACTCTGTTATTGCCCAATTGCTTTTCTTGGATGCCCAAGATAGTACAAAAGATATTTACCTTTATGTCAATACACCTGGTGGTTCCGTTTCAGCTGGTTTGGCAATCGTTGATACTATGAACTTTATCAAAGCAGATGTCCAAACTATCGTTATGGGAATGGCTGCATCTATGGGGACGGTCATTGCATCAAGTGGAGCAAAAGGCAAACGTTTCATGCTTCCAAATGCAGAGTATATGATTCACCAACCAATGGGCGGTACAGGTGGAGGTACTCAACAAACTGATATGGCGATCGCTGCAGAACACTTGCTTAAAACTCGTCATACCTTGGAAAAAATCTTGGCTGAAAATTCAGGTCAGTCAATCGAAAAAGTTCATGCAGATGCAGAACGTGATAACTGGATGAGCGCCCAAGAAACACTTGAATATGGCTTCATTGATGAAATCATGGCTAACAATTCATTGAACTAATGATGATAGAAGGCAAACTCGACTGGGTTTGCTTTTTTTGGTATAATAGGGAGAGATTTCTTAGAAAGAGGATTTATCATGTTTGAAAAAGTCAATCGATCTGGCTTGATTATCTATCTTTATTATAATCGTGATGCCAAAAAACTTCAGGATTATGGAGATATTACCTATCATTCCAAGAAACATCGTTACTTACAACTTTATGTTCCAACTCAAGAAGTGGAGCAATTGGTCGGGCGCTTGAGCAAGGAAAAGTTTATCAAAAAAGTCAGAGTTTGTCATATCCAAGAACTGGAAACACCCTTTGTGGGCAACCTTTACCGAGAAGAAAACGTTATCAGATAAAAATTTAAAGAAAAGTGTTGACAATTTTCTGATAATTCGGTATATTCTTAACAGACTATTTAAGAAATAAGGAGACAAAAAAGATGAAGAAAAAATTTGCCCTATCGTTTGTGGCGCTTGCAAGTGTAGCACTTCTTGCAGCCTGTGGAGAAGTGAAGTCTGGAGCAGTCAACACTGCTGGTAACTCAGTAGAGGAAAAGACAATTAAAATCGGATTTAACTTCGAAGAAACTGGTGCCGTAGCTGCCTACGGAACATCTGAACAAAAAGGTGCCCAATTGGCTGTTGATGAAATCAATGCAGCAGGTGGTATCGACGGAAAACAAATCGAAGTAGTCGATAAAGATAACAAGTCTGAAACAGCTGAAGCGGCTTCAGTAACAACTAACCTTGTAACCCAATCTAAAGTATCAGCAATCGTAGGACCTGCGACATCTGGTGCAACTGCAGCTGCGGTAGCGAACGCTACAAAAGCAGGTGTTCCATTGATCTCACCAAGTGCGACTCAAGATGGACTGACTAAAGGTCAAGATTACCTCTTTATTGGAACTTTCCAAGATAGCTTCCAAGGAAAAATTATCTCAAACTATGTTTCTGAAAAATTAAATGCTAAGAAAGTTGTTCTTTACACTGACAATGCCAGCGACTATGCTAAAGGGATTGCTAAAGCTTTCCGTGAAGCTTACAAGGGTGAAATCGTTGCAGATGAAACTTTTGTAGCAGGTGACACAGACTTCCAAGCAGCCCTTACAAAAATGAAAGGAAAAGACTTTGATGCTATCATCGTCCCTGGTTACTACACTGAAGCTGGTAAAATTGTAAACCAAGCGCGTGGTATGGGAATTGACAAACCAATCGTTGGTGGTGATGGATTCAACGGTGAAGAGTTTGTACAACAAGCAACTCCTGAAAAAGCATCAAACATCTACTTTATCTCAGGCTTCTCAACTACTGTAGAAGTTTCAGCTAAAGCAAAAGCCTTCCTTGACGCATACCGTGCTAAGTACAATGAAGAGCCTTCAACATTTGCAGCCTTGGCTTATGACTCAGTTCACCTTGTAGCAAACGCAGCAAAAGGTGCTAAAAACTCTGGTGAAATCAAGGATAACCTTGCTAAAACAAAAGACTTTGAAGGTGTAACTGGTCAAACAAGCTTCGATGCAGACCACAACACAGTCAAAACTGCTTACATGATGACCATGAACAATGGTAAGGTTGAAGCAGCAGAAGTTGTAAAACCATAATAGAAAATGTTGAAATAGGGAATGAGCCTCGGACTCACTCCCTGTTTCGATGTTTAAGAACCTATCAAAAAGTGAGGGGCAACCCTCAAAATTATAAATAGAAAGAGTGAATCTTATGCTCCAACAACTAGTAAATGGTTTGATTCTAGGTAGTGTTTATGCGCTGTTAGCCCTAGGATATACCATGGTTTACGGAATTATCAAGCTCATCAACTTCGCCCACGGTGATATTTATATGATGGGAGCCTTTATCGGTTATTTCTTGATCAATTCTTTCCAAATGAATTTCTTTGTAGCTCTTATTGTAGCTATGCTAGCGACAGCCATTCTGGGTGTCGTGATTGAGTTCCTTGCTTACCGACCTTTGCGTCACTCTACTCGTATTGCTGTTTTGATTACAGCTATTGGGGTTTCATTCCTATTGGAGTATGGAATGGTCTATCTGGTTGGTGCCAATACCCGTGCCTTCCCTCAAGCGATTCAAACAGTTCGCTATGATTTGGGACCAGTTAGCCTAACAAACGTGCAGTTAATGATCTTGGCTATTTCCTTGATTTTGATGATTTTGTTACAAGTCATTGTCCAAAAGACTAAGATGGGGAAAGCCATGCGTGCAGTATCCGTAGATAGCGATGCAGCACAATTGATGGGAATCAATGTAAACCGTACTATCAGCTTTACCTTCGCTTTGGGTTCAGCTCTTGCGGGTGCGGCTGGTGTTCTGATTGCTCTTTATTATAACTCTCTTGAGCCTTTGATGGGGGTTACTCCAGGTCTTAAATCTTTCGTTGCCGCAGTACTTGGTGGTATCGGAATTATTCCTGGTGCGGCTCTTGGTGGTTTTGTGATTGGTCTATTGGAAACCTTTGCGACAGCCTTTGGGATGTCAGACTTCCGTGATGCCATTGTTTATGGGATCTTGTTGTTGATCTTGATTGTCCGCCCAGCTGGTATCCTTGGTAAAAATGTGAAAGAGAAGGTGTAAACGATGAAAGAAAATTTAAAAGTTAATATTCTATGGTTACTCCTTTTGCTAGCTGGCTATGGCTTGATTAGTGTATTGGTTTCAGTCGGAGTACTCAATCTATTCTATGTTCAGATTTTACAACAAATTGGAATCAATATTATTCTGGCTGTTGGTCTCAACTTAATCGTTGGTTTTTCAGGACAATTTTCACTTGGTCATGCTGGTTTCATGGCGATTGGTGCCTATGCAGCAGCTATTATTGGTTCTAAATCACCGACCTACGGTGCCTTCTTTGGAGCTATGCTGATAGGGGCTTTGCTTTCAGGAGCGGTTGCCTTGCTTGTCGGCATTCCAACCTTGCGTTTGAAGGGGGACTATCTTGCGGTAGCTACTCTAGGTGTTTCTGAAATTATCCGTATCTTTATCATCAATGGCGGAAGCCTTACAAATGGTGCAGCAGGTATCTTGGGAATTCCTAACTTTACAACTTGGCAAATGGTTTACTTCTTTGTCGTGATCACAACCATTGCAACATTGAACTTCTTGCGTAGTCCAATTGGACGTTCAACCCTCTCCGTTCGTGAAGATGAAATCGCTGCAGAGTCAGTTGGTGTTAATACAACTAAAATTAAAATCATCGCCTTTGTCTTTGGTGCCATTACTGCAAGTATTGCAGGGTCACTTCAGGCAGGATTTATCGGTTCAGTTGTACCGAAAGATTACACCTTCATCAACTCAATCAACGTTTTGATCATTGTTGTCTTTGGTGGCCTTGGTTCCATTACAGGTGCCATTGTTTCAGCCATTGTTCTTGGAATTTTGAATATGCTTCTCCAAGATGTTGCCAGCGTGCGTATGATTATTTACGCTTTGGCCTTGGTCTTGGTAATGATTTTCAGACCAGGTGGACTTCTTGGAACATGGGAATTGAGCCTATCACGTTTCTTTAAAAAATCTAAGAAGGAGGAACAAAACTAATGGCATTACTTGAAGTAAAACAGTTAACCAAACATTTTGGCGGTCTAACAGCTGTTGGAGATGTGACTCTTGAATTGAACGAAGGGGAATTGGTTGGACTAATCGGTCCAAATGGAGCTGGGAAAACCACCCTTTTCAACCTTTTGACAGGTGTTTATGAACCAAGTGAGGGCACAGTAACCTTAGATGGTCACCTTTTGAATGGGAAGTCACCTTATAAGATTGCTTCTTTAGGACTTGGACGTACTTTCCAAAATATCCGTCTCTTTAAAGATTTAACAGTTTTGGACAATGTTTTGATTGCTTTTGGTAACCATCACAAACAACATGTTTTTGCTAGTTTCTTACGCTTACCAGCTTTTTACAAGAGTGAAAAAGAATTAAAAGCTAAGGCTTTGGAATTGTTGAAAATCTTTGATTTAGATGGTGATGCAGAAACTCTTGCTAAAAATCTTGCCTACGGACAACAACGTCGTTTGGAAATTGTTCGTGCCCTCGCTACGGAACCTAAAATTCTCTTTTTAGATGAACCAGCAGCAGGTATGAACCCGCAGGAAACAGCCGAATTGACTGAGTTAATTCGTCGTATCAAAGATGAATTTAAGATTACGATCATGCTGATTGAACACGATATGAATCTGGTCATGGAAGTAACAGAACGTATCTACGTACTTGAATATGGTCGTTTGATTGCTCAAGGAACTCCAGACGAAATTAAGACCAATAAACGTGTTATCGAAGCTTATCTAGGAGGTGAATCCTAATGTCTATGTTAAAAGTTGAAAATCTTTCTGTACATTACGGTATGATCCAAGCAGTCCGTGATGTAAGCTTTGAAGTGAATGAAGGAGAAGTTGTTTCCCTTATCGGTGCCAATGGTGCAGGTAAGACAACTATTCTCCGTACCTTGTCTGGTTTGGTTAGACCAAGTTCAGGAAAGATTGAATTTTTAGGTCAAGAAATCCAAAAAATGCCAGCTCAGAAAATCGTGGCAGGTGGTCTTTCACAAGTACCAGAAGGACGCCATGTTTTCCCTGGTTTGACTGTTATGGAAAATCTTGAGATGGGAGCTTTCTTAAAGAAAAATCGTGAAGAAAATCAAGCTAACTTGAAAAAAGTTTTCTCACGTTTTCCTCGTCTTGAAGAACGGAAGAACCAAGACGCAGCCACTCTTTCAGGTGGTGAGCAACAAATGCTTGCCATGGGACGCGCTCTTATGTCAACACCAAAACTTCTTCTTTTAGATGAACCATCAATGGGACTTGCCCCAATCTTTATCCAAGAGATTTTTGATATCATTCAAGATATTCAGAAGCAAGGGACAACTGTCCTCTTGATTGAACAAAATGCCAATAAAGCACTCGCAATCTCTGACCGAGGATATGTATTGGAAACAGGGAAAATCGTCCTATCCGGAACAGGAAAAGAACTCGCCTCATCAGAAGAAGTCAGAAAAGCATATCTGGGTGGTTAAAAAGGTCCGGGGGACCTTTTTAATCGGTGGATAGAGATTGCGAAGCAATCATAGCATAGTCTGGGAGACTAGTTTAGGTTGTAGATAAAGATTGCGAAGCAATTATCTTATCCAGTGGATTATTTTAGTTGGCATATTTAGATTGCAAACAAATCTAGATCTACACTGAAAGATGAATTTCTAATAATTGAAATAAAATCGAATGAAACGTATCTTACCTTCATTCACAGAGCTCGATTTCAGAGCTCTTTTTGCTAGCTTATTCATACTTTTCTGAATTTTGAAAAAGAAATGTAAGCGTTTGATAGATTTGCAAAAAGATTGTATAATAGGGATAAGAATAGAAAAGGAGAAGTCTCATGGCAGTTAAAGATTTTATGACCCGCAAGGTAGTTTATATTAGTCCAGATACAACAGTATCTTATGCAGCAGATTTGATGAGAGAGCAAGGGTTGCATCGCTTGCCTGTTATCGAAAATGATCAATTAGTTGGTTTGGTGACTGAGGGAACCATTGCACAAGCAAGTCCATCGAAAGCAACAAGTCTTTCTATCTATGAGATGAATTATCTTCTGAATAAGACAAAAGTAAAAGATGTCATGATTCGCGATGTTGTCACTGTCTCAGGCTATGCTAGTTTAGAAGATGCAACTTATCTGATGTTGAAAAACAAGATTGGTATTCTTCCTGTAGTAGATAATCATCAAGTCTATGGTGTTATTACGGATCGTGACGTTTTCCAAGCCTTTCTCGAAATTGCTGGTTATGGTGAGGAAGGAATTCGTGTGCGCTTTATTACAGAAGATGAAGTTGGCGTTCTTGGTAAGATTGTTTCTCTAATCGTTGAAGAAAATTTGAATATCTCCCATACAGTCAATATTCCGCGTAAGGATGGTAAGGTCATTATCGAAGTGCAAATCGATGGATCAATTGATTTACCAGCTTTGAAAGAAAAATTTGAAGCAAATGGTATTCAAGTGGAAGAAATCACTCGCACTTCAGCAAAAGTCTTGTAAGAAGGGAAGCCGAAAGGCTTCTTTTTTCATAAAAAAGGGATTATAGCAAAAGATGGAAAGAAATGATAAAATATGCTATAATGAAATGATGCAAAAAGGAGTATTTATGGATATTTCAGTAATTCGTCAGAAAATTGACGCAAATCGTGAAAAATTAGCTTCTTTCAGGGGGTCTCTTTGACCTCGAAGGGCTAGAGGAAGAGATTGCCATCTTGGAAAACAAGATGACAGAACCTGATTTTTGGAACGATAATATCGCGGCCCAAAAAACGTCGCAAGAATTAAATGAATTAAAAAACACCTATAACACTTTCCACAAAATGGAAGAGTTACAGGATGAAGTCGAAATTTTATTGGACTTCTTAGCAGAAGACGCGTCAGTTCAAGAAGAACTGGTAGCGCAGTTAGCCGAACTTGATAAGATGATGACCAGTTACGAGATGACCTTGCTCTTGTCAGAACCTTATGACCATAATAATGCCATCTTGGAAATCCATCCAGGTTCTGGTGGTACTGAGGCTCAGGACTGGGGTGATATGTTGCTTCGTATGTATACTCGTTATGGTAATGCTAAAGGCTTTAAAGTGGAAGTATTGGATTACCAAGCAGGAGATGAAGCTGGTATCAAGTCAGTAACCTTATCATTTGAAGGACCTAATGCCTATGGTCTTCTCAAGTCAGAAATGGGTGTGCACCGTTTGGTGCGAATTTCACCATTCGACTCTGCCAAACGTCGCCATACCTCTTTCACATCTGTAGAAGTGATGCCTGAGTTGGATGATACTATTGAAGTGGAAATCCGGGAAGATGACATCAAGATGGATACCTTCCGTTCAGGTGGTGCCGGTGGACAAAACGTCAACAAGGTTTCAACAGGTGTACGTTTAACCCACATTCCAACTGGAATTGTTGTCCAATCAACAGTGGATCGGACCCAGTATGGAAATAGAGATCGTGCCATGAAGATGTTGCAGGCTAAGCTTTATCAAATGGAGCAAGAGAAGAAGGCTGCGGAGGTAGATTCTCTCAAGGGTGAGAAAAAGGAAATCACATGGGGAAGCCAAATCCGTTCTTATGTCTTCACACCTTATACTATGGTAAAAGACCACCGAACTAGCTTTGAGGTTGCTCAGGTAGATAAGGTTATGGATGGGGACCTAGATGGTTTTATCGATGCCTATCTCAAGTGGCGAATTAGCTAATATAGAAAGGAAGTCACATGTCAATCATTGAAATGAGAGATGTCGTCAAAAAATACGACAATGGAACGACTGCCCTACGCGGTGTTTCGGTCAGCGTTCAACCGGGGGAATTTGCTTACATCGTAGGACCTTCAGGAGCAGGGAAGTCAACCTTTATTCGTTCTCTGTATCGTGAAGTAAAAATCGATAAAGGAAGCCTATCAGTTGCTGGTTTTAATCTGGTTAAGATCAAAAAGAAAGACGTCCCGCTTCTACGTCGTAGTGTTGGGGTTGTCTTCCAGGATTATAAACTCTTGCCAAAGAAAACTGTCTATGAAAATATTGCTTACGCTATGGAAGTAATCGGGGAAAATCGCCGTAATATCAAAAAACGAGTGATGGAAGTTTTGGATTTGGTTGGATTGAAGCACAAGGTTCGTTCTTTCCCAAATGAGCTCTCAGGTGGAGAGCAACAGCGGATTGCGATTGCGCGCGCTATTGTAAACAATCCAAAAGTATTGATAGCCGATGAACCAACAGGAAACCTGGATCCTGATAATTCATGGGAAATTATGAATCTCTTGGAACGGATTAACCTACAAGGGACAACTATTTTGATGGCGACTCATAATAGCCAGATTGTAAATACCTTGCGCCACCGTGTCATTGCCATTGAAAATGGCCGTGTCGTTCGTGACGAATCAAAAGGAGAGTATGGATACGATGATTAGTAGATTTTTTCGCCATTTATTTGAAGCCTTAAAAAGTTTGAAACGAAATGGTTGGATGACAGTAGCTGCTGTCAGTTCAGTCATGATTACTTTGACCTTGGTGGCAATATTTGCTTCTGTTATTTTCAATACAGCGAAACTAGCTACAGATATTGAAAATAATGTCCGTGTAGTAGTTTATATCCGAAAGGATGTGGAAGATAACAGTCAGACAATTGAAAAAGAAGGTCAAACTGTTACAAATAATGACTACCACAAGGTATATGATTCTTTGAAGAACATGTCTACGGTTAAGAGTGTTACCTTTTCAAGTAAAGAAGAACAATATGAAAAATTAACCGAGACAATGGGAGATAACTGGAAAATCTTTGAAGGAGATGCCAATCCTCTCTATGATGCCTATATTGTAGAGGCAAATACTCCAAATGATGTAAAAACTATAGCCGAAGATGCTAAAAAAATTGAAGGTGTCTCTGAAGTTCAAGATGGCGGTGCCAATACAGAAAGACTCTTCAAGTTAGCTTCATTTATCCGTGTTTGGGGACTAGGGATTGCTGCTTTGTTAATTTTTGTCGCAGTTTTCTTGATTTCAAATACCATTCGTATTACCATTATTTCCCGCAGTCGCGAAATTCAAATCATGCGCTTGGTCGGAGCTAAAAACAGTTATATTCGTGGACCGTTCTTGTTAGAAGGAGCCTTTATCGGTTTATTGGGAGCTATCGCACCATCTGTTTTAGTCTTTATTGTTTATCAAATGGTTTACCAATCTGTCAACAAATCGTTGGTAGGACAAAATCTATCCATGATTAGTCCAGATTTATTTAGTCCTTTGATGATTGCCCTACTATTTGTGATTGGGATTTTCATTGGTTCACTGGGGTCAGGAATTTCCATGCGCCGATTCTTGAAGATTTAGGTAAAATAATTATTTTTATGAGGAGATTGTAAAATCTCCTTTTTTGCTACAAAAATTTTAGAAAAGGGACTTCTAATACTCAATGAAAATCAAAGAGCAAACTAGGTAGCTCGCCACAGGATGCTCAAAATACTGTTTTGAGGTTGTAGATAAGACTGACGAAGTCAGTTACATATATACGGTAAGGCGACGCTGACGTGGTTTGAAGAGATTTTCGAAGAGTATAAAGAAGTCCCCCAGAGAAAACTTCTTGATGGCTAATTTGAACTTGAAATTTGGCACTAGAAAATTTTTTGAAAAAAGTGTAATTTTTTTTGTAAAAGCCTTTACAAAAAAAATTAAAGTGGTATAATTAAATCATAAAAGGTGCAAACGTTTTCGTAAAACGTTTGCCTAAATAAAAATAAAGGAGATTTGAATGATGAAAGATACATTCAAAAATGTCTTGTCTTTCGAATTTTGGCAAAAATTCGGTAAGGCTTTGATGGTGGTTATCGCGGTTATGCCGGCTGCTGGTTTGATGATTTCAATCGGTAAGTCTATCGTGATGATTAACCCAACCTTTGCACCACTCGTTATTACTGGTGGTGTACTAGAGCAAATCGGTTGGGGAGTTATCGTTAACCTTCATATCTTGTTCGCCCTCGCTATTGGAGGAAGCTGGGCTAAAGAACGCGCTGGTGGTGCTTTCGCCGCTGGTCTTGCCTTCATCTTGATTAACCGTATCACTGGTACAATCTTTGGTGTGTCAGGCGATATGTTGAAAAATCCAGATGCTATGGTAACTACTCTCTTCGGTGGATCAATCAAAGTTGCTGATTACTTCATTAGTGTTATGGAAGCTCCAGCCTTGAACATGGGTGTGTTCGTAGGGATTATTTCTGGTTTTATTGGAGCAACTGCTTACAATAAATACTATAACTTCCGTAAGCTTCCTGATGCACTTTCATTCTTTAACGGAAAACGTTTTGTACCGTTTGTAGTTATTCTTCGTTCAATAATTGCTGCAATTGTACTTGCTGCTTTCTGGCCACTTGTGCAAACTGGTATCAATAGCTTTGGTATCTGGATTGCCAACTCACAAGAAACTGCTCCAATCCTTGCACCATTCTTGTATGGTACATTGGAACGTTTGCTCTTGCCATTTGGTCTTCACCACATGTTGACTATCCCAATGAACTACACAGCTCTTGGTGGTACTTATGAGGTCTTAACTGGTGCAGCAAAAGGTAGCCAAGTATTTGGTCAAGATCCACTTTGGCTTGCATGGGTAACAGACCTTGTAAACCTTAAAGGTACTGATGCTAGTCAATACCAACACTTGTTAGATACTGTTCACCCAGCTCGTTTCAAAGTTGGACAAATGATTGGTTCATTCGGTATCTTGATGGGTGTGGTTGTGGCTATCTACCGTAATGTTGATGCTGACAAGAAACACAAATACAAAGGTATGATGATTGCGACAGCTCTTGCAACATTCTTGACAGGGGTTACTGAACCAATCGAATACATGTTCATGTTCGTTGCAACACCTATGTATCTTGTTTACTCACTTGTTCAAGGTGCTGCCTTCGCTATGGCTGACGTTGTAAACCTACGTATGCACTCATTCGGTTCAATCGAGTTCTTGACTCGTACACCTATTGCAATCAGTGCTGGTATCGGTATGGATATCATTAACTTCGTTTGGGTAACTGTTCTCTTTGCTGTAATCATGTACTTTATCGCAAACTTCATGATTCAAAAATTCAACTACGCAACTCCAGGGCGTAACGGAAACTACGAAACTGCTGAAGGTTCAGAAGAATCTAGCAGCGAAGTGAAAGTTGCAGCTGGTTCTCAAGCTGTAAACATTATTAACCTTCTTGGTGGACGTGCAAACATCGTTGATGTTGACGCATGTATGACTCGTCTTCGTGTAACTGTTAAAGATGCAGATAAAGTAGGAAATGCAGAGCAATGGAAAGCAGAAGGGGCTATGGGTCTTGTCATGAAAGGACAAGGGGTTCAAGCTATCTACGGACCAAAAGCTGACGTATTGAAATCTGATATCCAAGATATCCTTGATTCAGGTGAAATCATTCCTGAAACTCTTCCAAGCCAAATGACAGAAGCACAACAAAACACTGTTCACTTCAAAGGTCTTACTGAGGAAGTTTACTCAGTAGCAGACGGTCAAGTTGTTGCTTTGGAACAAGTAAAAGATCCAGTATTTGCTCAAAAAATGATGGGTGATGGATTTGCAGTAGAACCTGCAAATGGAAACATTGTATCTCCAGTTTCAGGTACTGTATCAAGCATCTTCCCAACAAAACATGCTCTTGGTATTGTGACTGAAGCAGGTCTTGAAGTATTGGTTCACATTGGTTTGGACACAGTAAGTCTTGAAGGTAAACCATTTACAGTTCATGTTGCTGAAGGACAAAAAGTTGCAGCAGGAGATCTCCTTGTCACAGCTGACTTGGATGCTATCCGTGCAGCAGGACGTGAAACTTCAACAGTAGTTGTCTTCACAAATGGTGATGCAATTAAATCAGTTAAATTAGAAAAAACAGGTTCTCTTGCAGCTAAAACCGCAGTTGCTAAAGTAGAATTGTAATATACTTGAGGTTGGAAACTGTATTCCAACCTCTTATTTTGGGAGAAAAGAATGAAATTTTTAACACTCAATACTCACAGTTGGATGGAGAAAGAAGCTGAGGAAAAATTCCAGATTTTGTTTGAGGACATTCTTGAAAAGGATTATGATTTGATTTGTTTCCAAGAAATCAATCAGGAGATCACCTCGTCAGAGGTGGAGGTTAATGACCTTTATCAAGCTTTGCCATCAGCTGAGCCTATTCACCAAGATCACTATGTTAGACTCTTGGTTGAAAAGTTGTCTGAGCAAGGGAAAAATTACTATTGGACTTGGGCCTATAACCATATCGGCTATGACCGCTACCACGAAGGTGTGGCTATCTTGTCTAAAACACCTATTAAAGCCAGAGAAATTTTGGTTTCAGATGTGGATGATCCAACAGACTATCATACTCGCCGTGTTGCCTTGGCTGAAACTGTAGTTGATGGTAAGGAGCTTGCAGTTGCAAGTGTCCACCTTTCTTGGTGGGATAAAGGTTTTCAAGAAGAATGGGCGCGATTTGAGGCTGTCTTGAAAGAATTGAACAAGCAACTTTTGCTAGCTGGAGATTTCAACAACCCAGCTGGACAGGAAGGCTACCAAGCTATTTTAGCTAGTCCATTAGGATTAGAAGATGCCTTTGAAGTTGCTCAAGAGAAAAGCGGTAGCTATACTGTTCCACCAGAAATTGATGGCTGGAAAGGGAACACTGACCCCCTTCGAATCGATTATGTCTTTACTACCAAAGAGTTAGCGGTGGAAAATTTACATGTCGTATTTGATGGTAACACGAGTCCGCAAGTGAGTGATCACTATGGCTTGAGTGCTATTTTAAACTGGAAATAATAACTGATACTCTTCGAAAATCAAATTCAAACCACGTCAACGTCGCCTTGCCGTACTCAAGTACAGCCTGCGGCTAGTTTCCTAGTTTGCTCTTTGATTTTCATTGAGTATGAAAAGAGGTTGGAATTCTCAAATTCCAGCCTTTTTTTGATTAGATAAGCTACTGAAAGTAAGCTCTATAAGTGAGACTACTGAAATAAAATAAAATATGGTATAATTGATAGGATAGATAGAATCGAGGATAGTATGTCATTTACGAAATTTCAATTTAAACACTATATTAGAGAAGCCTTGGAGGAGTTGAAATTTACAACTCCAACAGAGGTGCAAGACAAGTTGATTCCTATTGTTTTGGCAGGTAGAGATTTGGTTGGAGAATCAAAAACAGGTTCGGGTAAGACTCACACTTTCTTGTTACCGATTTTTCAGCAATTAGATGAAGCCAGCGATAGTGTACAGGCAGTGATTACGGCACCGAGTCGTGAGTTGGCTACTCAAATTTACCAAGCAGCGCGTCAGATTTCATCTCACTCAGATGTCGAAGTTCGTGTGGTTAATTATGTGGGTGGTACGGATAAGGCTCGCCAGATTGAGAAATTGGCAAGCAATCAACCTCATATTGTTATTGGAACACCAGGCCGTATCTACGACTTAGTTAAGTCTGGTGACCTAGCTATTCACAAGGCTAAGACCTTTGTGATTGATGAGGCAGACATGACCTTGGATATGGGATTCTTGGAAACTGTTGATAAGATTGCTGGAAGCCTTCCAAAAGATCTGCAATTCATGGTCTTCTCAGCGACTATTCCACAAAAACTGCAACCATTCTTGAAAAAATACTTATCAAATCCTGTTATGGAGAAAATCAAGACCAAAACGGTCATTTCTGATACTATTGATAATTGGTTGATTTCGACCAAGGGCCGAGATAAGAATGCTCAAATTTACCAGTTAACTCAGTTGATGCAACCGTATTTGGCAATGATTTTTGTTAACACTAAAACGCGTGCTGATGAATTGCATTCATATCTGACTGCTCAAGGCTTGAAGGTGGCAAAAATCCATGGGGATATTGCACCTCGTGAGCGCAAGCGTATCATGAATCAGGTGAAAAATCTGGATTTTGAGTATATTGTCGCAACAGACTTGGCAGCGCGTGGGATTGACATTGAAGGTGTTAGCCATGTCATCAATGATGCCATTCCGCAAGACTTATCCTTCTTCGTGCACCGTGTTGGTCGTACCGGACGCAATGGCCTACCAGGCACAGCCATTACCCTTTATCAACCAAGCGATGACTCGGATATCCGTGAGTTGGAGAAATTGGGAATCAAGTTTACTCCTAAGATGGTCAAAGACGGGGAATTTCAAGATACCTATGACCGTGATCGTCGTGCTAATCGTGAGAAGAAGCAAGATAAGCTTGATATTGAAATGATTGGTCTGGTTAAAAAGAAAAAGAAAAAAGTCAAACCGGGTTATAAGAAGAAAATTCAATGGGCGGTTGATGAAAAGCGCCGCAAAACCAAGCGTGCTGAAAATCGCGCTCGCGGTCGTGCAGAGCGTAAAGCGAAACGCCAAACATTTTAATAGAAATTGTTGGAGTACTGAACTCCAACTTTTTGCTTTATGAGAACGAACTATCTAAACCGAAATATCACATTAAAGACTGCAAATTGCGCTAAAAAATGGTATAATGATAAAGTTATATAGTCCCGATAAGATGGTAGGCATTTATCACTAAGAGTTTTCCTACCAGTACTTTGTAACTCTATAACACTATTTTTAAGGGGGGACATTTTTATGTCAGAACGTAAATTATTCACGTCTGAATCTGTATCTGAGGGGCATCCAGATAAGATTGCAGACCAAATTTCAGATGCGATTTTGGATGCTATTTTAGCTAAGGATCCAGAGGCGCACGTTGCTGCTGAGACAGCTGTATATACTGGTTCTGTCCACGTTTTTGGTGAAATTTCTACAAATGCCTATGTGGATATTAACCGTGTGGTTCGTGATACTATTGCAGAGATTGGTTACACCAATACAGAGTATGGTTTTTCTGCTGAGACGGTGGGAGTCCATCCGTCACTTGTTGAGCAATCTCCTGATATCGCTCAAGGTGTTAATGAAGCCTTGGAGGTTCGTGGGAATGCAAATCAAGATCCACTGGACTTGATTGGTGCTGGAGACCAAGGTCTCATGTTTGGATTTGCTGTGGATGAGACAGAAGAGCTCATGCCTTTGCCAATTTCACTCAGTCATAAATTGGTTCGTCGTCTGGCAGAACTTCGTAAATCTGGTGAAATCAGCTATCTTCGCCCAGATGCTAAATCACAAGTTACAGTTGAGTATGATGAGAATGACCGTCCAGTACGTGTAGATACAGTCGTTATTTCTACTCAGCATGATCCAGAGGCTACTAATGAACAAATCCATCAAGATGTGATTGACAAGGTCATCAAAGAAGTTATTCCATCTTCTTATCTCGATGATAAGACAAAATTCTTTATCAATCCGACAGGTCGTTTTGTAATCGGTGGTCCTCAAGGGGACTCAGGTTTGACTGGTCGTAAGATTATTGTAGATACTTATGGTGGCTACTCTCGTCATGGTGGTGGTGCCTTCTCTGGTAAGGATGCGACTAAGGTGGACCGTTCTGCCTCATATGCAGCTCGCTATATTGCCAAGAACTTCGTTGCAGCCGGTCTTGCTAAGAAGGCAGAAGTTCAATTGGCCTACGCTATCGGTGTTGCCCAACCTGTTTCTGTTCGTATCGATACTTTCGGTACAGGAACAGTAGCTGAAAGCAAGCTTGAAAAAGCAGCCCGTCAAATCTTTGACCTTCGCCCTGCAGGAATTATCCAAATGCTGGACCTCAAGCGTCCAATTTACCGTCAAACAGCAGCTTATGGACACATGGGACGTACAGATATTGACCTTCCATGGGAACGTTTGGACAAGGTAGACGCTTTAAAAGAAGCAGTCAAATAAAATCTTAAGAGGGGGACTTCCTCTCTTTTTTATAGTTTTTAACTATACTGGGATACTGTTCTGAAAATCCATTTTGCGAAAGTAGAGATTTACATGTATTTCTTTAAAAATGCCAAAGGTTGAGATTTCTCCTCGTAATAGATAATCATGGAGATATTTCAATCCAAAGTTTTATTCGTTATCACTTGACTATTGCAAGGTTTTCTAGAGCAACAGAGTCATGGAATGGACTCATGGTTGAGATTTCTCCTTGTTGCTTGGACTTCATTCAAAAGTCTGTGACCCAAGTCTTGTTCAAACTTCCAATACACTAGCTGTTTCCATAACATGACTTCTGCACTAGACTTTCTTTTCCGAATAAATAGATAGAACCACAGAATCTAGTAAACCTAGAATTAAAATTATGGTATAATATTAGCAATAAAAAGAATCTGGAGGATTAGAATCATGGTATCAACGAAAACACAAATTGCTGGTTTTGAGTTTGACAATTGCTTGATGAATGCAGCAGGTGTGGCTTGTATGACGATAGAGGAGTTAGAAGAGGTCAAAAACTCAGCGGCAGGAACCTTTGTTACTAAGACAGCAACCTTGGACTTTCGTCAGGGAAATCCTGAGCCACGCTATCAAGATGTCCCACTTGGTTCTATCAATTCTATGGGCTTGCCAAATAAGAGCTTAGACTATTATTTGGATTATCTTTTGGATTTACAGGAAAAAGAGCCAAACCGAACTTTCTTCTTATCTCTGGTTGGAATGTCTCCAGAGGAAACCCATACTATCTTGAAAAAAGTCCAAGAGAGTGATTTTCGTGGTCTGACTGAGCTAAATCTTTCCTGTCCAAATGTTCCAGGTAAACCTCAGATTGCCTATGATTTTGAGACAACAGACCGGATTTTGGCAGAGGTGTTTGCCTACTTCACCAAACCTCTTGGAATTAAATTGCCACCATATTTTGATATTGTTCACTTTGACCAAGCGGCAGCTATTTTCAACAAGTATCCGCTCAAGTTTGTCAACTGCGTTAACTCTATCGGAAACGGCCTCTATATAGAAGACGAATCTGTCGTTATTCGGCCTAAGAATGGTTTTGGTGGAATTGGTGGAGAATACATCAAACCAACTGCTTTAGCTAATGTTCACGCCTTTTATCAACGCTTAAATCCCCAGATCCAAATCATTGGAACAGGTGGCGTGTTGACTGGTCGTGATGCCTTTGAACATATTCTCTGTGGAGCGAGTATGGTGCAGGTGGGAACCACCCTTCACAAAGAAGGCGTCGGTGCCTTTGACCGCATTACCAATGAACTAAAAGCAATCATGGCGGAAAAAGGATACGAGAGCTTAGAAGATTTCCGTGGGAAATTGCGCTATATTGACTAAATTAAATCGAAAAATCAGAAGAAAGGAGAGAAGATGCGAGCCATTGAAGAGAGTCAGAAGTTGACTTTATCAAATTTACCTAGCCTGAGCCTTTTTACAGGGACAGATCAGGGTCAGTTTGAAGTGATGAAGAGTCAAGTATTGAAACAGATTGGCTATGATTCTGCTGATCTCAACTTTGCCTACTTTGATATGAAAGAAGTGGTCTACAAGGATGTGGAACTGGAGTTAGTCAGCCTTCCTTTCTTTGCGGATGAGAAAATCGTGATATTAGACCATTTTGTAGATATCACAACAGCCAAGAAACGCTTTTTAACAGATGATGAACTCAAGTCGTTTGAGGAATACCTTGATAACCCTTCACCAACAACCAAGTTGTTGATCTTTGCGGAAGGAAAGCTGGATAGCAAAAGACGGCTGGTAAAATTACTTAAGCGTGATGCCAAGGTCTTTGATGCAGTAGAAGCCAAAGAACAAGAATTACGCCAGTATTTCCAAAAGTGGAGCCAGAAAGAAGGTCTGCAGTTTACCAATAATTCTTTTGAAAATCTTCTCGTCAAGTCGGGTTTTCAATTTAGCGAAATCCAGAAAAATCTCCTCTTTTTACAGTCCTATAAGGAAGACTCTGTTATCGAGGAAGAGGATATTGTTAACGCAATTCCCAAGACCTTACAGGACAATATTTTTGATTTAACTCAGTTTATTCTGACTAAAAAGATGGATCAGGCGCGCGATTTGGTTAGAGATTTGACCTTGCAAGGTGAAGATGAAATCAAACTGATTGCAGTCATGCTAGGACAATTTCGGACTTTTACTCAGGTGAAGATTTTGGCGGAGTCTGGGCAAACAGAATCTCAGATTGCAAGTAGTCTAGGAAGTTTTCTCGGACGCAATCCTAATCCCTATCAAATCAAGTTTGCGCTGAGAGATTCAAGAGGACTTTCTTTGAGCTTTTTGAAGCAAGTAATTTCCTACTTGATTGAGACAGACTATCAGATTAAGACAGGACTCTATGAAAAAGGTTTCCTTTTTGAAAAGGCACTCTTACAGATTGCTAGTCAGGTCAATTGACATTTGTTGAAACTACAACCCGCGTCAGGATTATCTTGTCGTGGGTTTCTTACTGATTTGCTTATTTTATACTCAATGAAAATCAAAGAGCAAACTAGGAAACTAGCTGCAGGCTGCTCAAAGCACTGCTTTGAGGTTGCAGATAGAACTGACAAAGTCAGCTCAAAGCACTGCTTTGAGGTTGCAGATAGAACTGACGAAGTCAGCTCAAAACACCGTTTTGAGGTTGCAGATAGAACTGACGAAGTCAGCTCAAAACACCGTTTTGAGGTTGCCGGATAAGACTGACGAAGTCAGCTCAAAACACCGTTTTGAGGTTGCCGGATAAGACTGACGAAGTCAGTAACATATACCTACGGCAAGGCGACGTTGACGCGGTTTGAAGAGATTTTCGAAGAGTATTATTCGAAAGTATCTCAGTGATTTCCTCATCTATAAGCAAAAAACTTGAAAAAAGTGAATGTTTGCGTTATCATTTTCATATAGAAAGAAAAAGAGGTATTACAGATGGCTATTATCTTACCAGAACTTCCATATGCATACGACGCTTTGGAACCATACATCGATGCGGAAACAATGCACTTGCACCATGACAAACACCATCAAACTTATGTCAACAATGCCAATGCAGCTTTAGAAAAACACCCTGAAATCGGTGAAGACCTTGAAGCCTTGCTTGCTGATGTAGAATCTATCCCAGCTGATATCCGTCAAGCACTTATCAACAATGGTGGCGGACACTTGAACCACGCTCTTTTCTGGGAATTGATGACTCCCGAGAAAACAGCTCCTTCAGCAGAACTGGCAGCAGCAATCGATGCAACATTTGGTTCATTTGAAGAATTCCAAGCAGCCTTCACTGCAGCAGCAACAACTCGTTTTGGTTCAGGTTGGGCATGGTTGGTTGTCAACAAAGAAGGGAAACTTGAAGTGACTTCAACAGCAAACCAAGACACACCAATCTCAGAAGGTAAAAAACCAATCTTGGGCTTGGACGTTTGGGAACATGCTTACTACGTGAAATACCGCAACGTGCGTCCTGACTACATCAAAGCTTTCTTCTCAGTGATCAACTGGAACAAAGTAGATGAATTGTACGCAGCTGCTAAATAATGATAGTTGGAGGGAAGAATTGTTCTTCTCTTTTTAGGTTATATTATTTTGGTCTGACAAAATCGTCAGACTTTTTTCATTTTTATGAGAAACGTGCTAAGTGCTAGAAATTATGGTAGAATAAAGTATTAAGTAATCGTGAAAAAAGGATATCTATGCGAAAAGAAATTGCACCTGAATTATACAACTATAACAAGTTTCCTGGTCCTGAGTTTCATTTACACGGGGACAAGGTCGAAACGGAAGGGATAGCTTTTTCCTTGGTGGAAAATATCAAGGATGCCTTTGATGTGACGGCTTTTAATCAGCGTTTTTCAGAAGTCTTAACCAAGTTTGATTATATCGTGGGAGACTGGAGCAACGAACAGCTTCGTCTACGAGGTTTTTACAAGGATGATCGAACAGAAGAAAAACTTGAAAAAATCAGTCGTTTACAAGACTACCTTTTAGAGTATTGTAGTTATGGTTGTGCCTATTTTGTCTTAGAAAATGAAGCCCCTAAGCGAGCATCATTTGACAAGAAAATGCGTAAGAAGGAAGAAGAAACACCTTCTAAAAAAGGAAAGAAGCCGACTCAAACCAAACGAAAACCGAATGCAGATAAGAAAAATAGACGTCGTCAGAAAGACCAGCATTCTCAGAAAGAGGACAAGGGGCAACGTCATTTTGTCATTCGTCAGAAGTGAGTAGAGAATAAGGAGAAGAAATGAAACCGTCAATTTATAGTTTAACACGTCAAACCATGCAGGAATGGGTTTTGGAGCAGGGAGAAAAGAAATTCCGTGCAGATCAAATCTGGGAATGGCTTTACCGTAAACGTGTCCAGTCATTTGAAGAAATGACCAACCTGTCCAAGGATTTGATTGCTAAGCTTAATGACCAGTTTGTGGTCAATCCCTTGAAACAGCGTATCGTGCAAGAGTCTGCTGATGGGACAGTTAAATATCTTTTTGAATTGCCAGATGGTATGTTGATTGAGACGGTACTTATGCGTCAACACTACGGTTTATCTGTCTGTGTGACCACTCAGGTCGGCTGTAATATCGGTTGTACCTTCTGTGCTTCTGGTTTGATCAAGAAACAACGTGACCTCAATAATGGGGAAATCGTAGCGCAAATCATGCTGGTTCAGAAATACTTTGATGAGCGTGGTCAGGATGAACGCGTCAGCCATATCGTTGTCATGGGAATTGGTGAACCATTTGATAATTACAATAATGTCTTGAATTTCGTTCGTACTATCAATGATGATAAAGGAATGGCCATCGGTGCTCGTCACATCACGGTTTCAACCTCAGGTTTGGCCCATAAAATTCGTGATTTTGCTAATGAAGGGGTTCAGGTCAATCTTGCCGTGTCACTTCACGCTCCTAATAATGAACTTCGCTCAAGCATCATGAAGATTAACCGTGCCTTTCCGATTGAAAAACTTTTTGCTGCTATTGAGTATTATATCGAAACAACCAATCGTCGTGTGACTTTTGAATATATCATGCTCAATGAAGTCAATGACGGTGTAGAACAAGCCTTGGAATTGGCTGAATTGCTCAAGAACATCAAGAAATTGTCTTATGTAAACTTGATTCCTTATAACCCAGTTAGTGAGCATGACCAATATAGCCGTAGTCCTAAAGAGCGAGTGATGGCCTTCTATGATACGCTTAAGAAAAAAGGGGTCAACTGTGTCGTCCGTCAAGAGCATGGTACAGATATTGATGCAGCTTGTGGGCAATTGCGCTCTAATACAATGAAACGTGACCGCCAGAAAGCAGTCGTAGCAGTCAATCCTTAATGATGAAGAAAACTTATAATCATGTTTTGGTCTGGGGAGTCATTTTCTATAGTATTTGTATCGTCTATTTTTGCTTTACTCCTCAAGAACATTCTCCCGTGGGGGTGGAAACTCCAGGTATTCAGCATCTTGGACGCCTGGTTTTTCTTTTGACTCCTTTAAACTCCCTGTGGAAACTGGGCCAAGTGAGTGACATTGGGCAATTATGTTGGATTTTTTTACAAAATATCCTCAATGTCTTCTTGCTTTTTCCTCTGATTTTCCAACTCCTTTATCTCCTTCCAAACTTGCGGAAAACAAAAAAGGTCCTTCTTTTTAGTTTTCTAGTGAGTTTTGGAATCGAGTGTACGCAGTTAGTCTTGGATTTTTTCTTTGATTTTAATCGCGTCTTTGAGGTTGATGATTTGTGGACCAATAGCTTGGGTGGCTATCTGGCTTGGCTCCTCTATAAACAATTACATAATACTCAATGAAAATCAAAGAGCAAACTAGGAAGCTAGCCGCAGGCTGCTCAAAGCACTGCTTTGAGGTTGTAGATAGAACTGACGAAGTCAGTAACATATATACGGCAAGGTGAAGCTGACGTGGTTTGAATTTGATTTTCGAAGAGTATAAAAACAAGATAAGGAATTAAAATGAGTATTTTAGAAGTTAAAAATCTGAGTCACGGTTTTGGTGACCGTGCAATTTTTGAAGATGTGTCCTTCCGTCTCCTCAAGGGAGAACATATCGGTCTGGTCGGTGCCAATGGTGAAGGGAAATCAACCTTTATGAGCATCGTTACTGGCAAAATGCTGCCAGATGAAGGGAAGGTTGAGTGGTCCAAATATGTGACGGCAGGTTACTTGGATCAGCACTCCGTCCTTGCTGAAGGGCAGTCGGTGCGTGATGTGCTCCGTACAGCCTTTGATGAGCTTTTTAAAGCGGAAGCTCGTATCAATGACCTTTATATGGAAATGGCTGAAGACGGTGCGGATGTTGATGCTCTCATGGAAGAAGTTGGCGAACTTCAAGACCGTTTAGAGAGTCGTGATTTCTATACCTTGGATGCTAAGATTGACGAAGTAGCGCGTGCCCTTGGTGTCATGGACTTTGGCATGGATACGGATGTGACCTCTTTGTCAGGTGGGCAAAGAACCAAGGTGCTTTTGGCAAAACTTCTCCTTGAAAAGCCTGATATCTTGCTTTTGGATGAGCCGACCAACTACTTGGATGCTGAGCATATTGACTGGCTCAAGCGCTATCTCCAAAACTATGAGAATGCCTTTGTCCTTATTTCACACGATATTCCATTCCTCAATGATGTTATCAATATCGTCTATCATGTGGAAAATCAACAGTTGACGCGTTATTCTGGTGACTACTACCAGTTCCAAGAAGTCTATGCTATGAAGAAATCTCAGCTAGAGGCAGCCTACGAACGTCAGCAGAAAGAGATTGCGGACCTCAAGGACTTCGTCGCACGGAACAAAGCGCGTGTTGCAACACGAAACATGGCCATGTCTCGTCAAAAGAAATTGGATAAGATGGATATTATCGAACTGCAAAGTGAGAAACCAAAACCATCCTTTGATTTCAAACCAGCTCGTACACCAGGGCGCTTTATCTTCCAGGCTAAAGATTTGCAAATTGGTTATGACCGTCCACTTACAAAGCCTTTAAATCTTACCTTTGAACGCAATCAAAAGGTTGCGATTATCGGGGCAAATGGTATCGGGAAAACAACTCTCTTGAAGAGTCTTTTGGGAATTATCCCACCAATCGCTGGGGAAGTGGAGCGCGGTGACTACCTAGAACTCGGTTACTTTGAACAGGAAGTAGAAGGCGGTAATCGCCAAACTCCTCTTGAAGCTGTCTGGAATGCCTTTCCAGCTCTCAACCAAGCAGAAGTTCGTGCAGCCCTTGCCCGTTGTGGTTTGACAACAAAGCATATCGAAAGTCAAGTTCAGGTTTTGTCAGGTGGGGAACAAGCCAAGGTGCGTTTCTGTCTCTTGATGAATCGTGAAAATAATGTTTTAGTGCTGGACGAGCCGACCAACCATTTGGATGTGGATGCCAAGGATGAACTCAAACGCGCTCTCAAAGAATACAAGGGATCTATTCTAATGGTCTGCCACGAGCCAGACTTCTATGAAGGATGGATGGATCAAATATGGGATTTTAATAATTTAACTTAAGAATGAGAGTAAAAGAAATACAGTACCGAATGTGGATACTGTATTTTTTGTTTTTGTACTCAATGAAAATCAAAGAGCAAACTAGGAAGCTAGCCGCAAGCTGTACTTGAGTACGGTAAGGCGACGCTGACGTGGTTTGAATTTGATTTTCGAAGAGTATTAAGATTTAAAATCGTAGTCTTTCACCACTTCGATGCTATTGATTGTGATAGCAGTCGTTGGCTTGTCTTTTTCATCTTTTTCGGCTTTAGCAATTTTATCTACAACATCCATACCGTCAATCACTTGACCAAAGACTGGGTGTTTGCCATCTAGACTAGGGTTTCCCCCTTCTTTATAGGCTTCGATGATTTTCTTGGGATACTTGCTTGTAGGGAGTTTAGCAGAGGTATCTGTAGAGTTTTGGTTGATGAAGAACTGGCTGCCATTGGTGTTTGGTTGACCAGTATTAGCCATAGCAAGAGCACCACGGATGTTATAGAGATAAGGAGTAATCTCGTTTTTGAAACCAGTTCCCTTGTCTTTAGTCTTATCCTTGTCATGCCAGATGGACTGACCACCTGTACCGTCCCCTTTTGGATCTCCAGTTTGAACCATGAAGCCATCGATGACACGGTGGAAGGTAATGCCGTTATAGTAGCCTTCTTTGGCATGAGTGAGGAAGTTTTCAACCGCTAGAGGAGCGAGTTTAGGGAAGAGTTTAATGCGAATATCACCTTGGCTTGTGTGGAGAATCACTTCAGCCTCGTCTTCAGCAACTTCTTTAGATAGTTGTGGGAAATTGGCGTTTTCGTTTGTTAAAGCATCGTTTAACTCCTTGGCTGATTGGGCTGCTGCTTTGGAGCTTTCCTCAGCGGCCAAGCTAGAATCTACATAGTCATCACCACGTAGACTGCGTTGGATGCTGCTACATCCAGCTAGGGCTACAGTGGATAGTAAAAGAAGGGTTGCTAGTTTTTTCATTCTGATCCTCTCAAAAATTCATTTCTACCATTGTACCCTAAAAGGAAGTGGATTTCAAATGTTAGTGACAAGACAGTTTAAGAGGAAGCCAATCAGAAAGTAGCTTGTTTAGAGGCATCAATGCCATAAGTGTACTCGAAGTATTTAGGAAACCAGATCTTAAGAAGGCTCGTAAAGCATCACAATTAGTAAAGGTTAATTCGAAAGAATTACCATATTTTAAAAGAGCACATTTTCAAAGGATTTTTTCTTTTGGATTCAATTCCTAATTAATCAATGAACTTAATACTAGGTCTCGAAAAGAATTATGCTTCCTCTTGCTGTCTGAGTTCAAAGAGGTCTTCTACTTTCAGATTAAAAACTTGAGCAATTTTAAGAGCCATTTCCAGCGAAGGGTTGTAACGATTATTTTCCAAGTGCAGAATTGTCTCGCGTCGCATGCCGATGAGGTCGGCTAACTCCTGCTGGGTCATGCCTGTGGACTCACGAACAGATTTGAGATTAGTAATAATTTTGCTTTCTTTGGCCATGCTTATCCTTTCCGTTCCAAGATAAAATAGACAACCGCAAAGATGCAAATCAAGGCAGCTATGCTAATAAATATCTGTCCCATGTAAAGAGTGAGAGGCCCCATATACCCAATGATAACTGCTAGGATCATCAGTGTGCCTAGTATAAAAACCAACATCAAGCTAGCTGCCTTTGCTAAATTAGCATAAAAGCGTTCGTCCGGAGTTTCCTTGACATTTTTTAAAGAGAAAAAACCAAATGCAATCACTTCAATAACGAGGATAATTCCCAAAATCCATTCTTTAATACCAGAACTTACGCTTGGGGTCGCAATCCAAATTCCTACTGTATAAAAAATGCTTGCTGCAAATATAAGTATCGTGTAAAGCTTAGCAGACAAGTCAAAAATAATCTTTCCCTTACCTTTCTGACTCTTATGTAGCCAGCTCCAAATAGCTACAATTTGACCTGGTACTGAAATACCAGTAATAACTAACTTGGGTCCCCAACTAAGATTAGAACCAAATAAAACAATAAAATCAATAAAGAGAGCTACGGCAATCATTGCAATGAGGCCACGCATTTTTTGACTTTTTTTCATGATAGACTCCTTTTTTATGTTATAAATATATAACACTTAAATTTTATGTTATAAATATATCACATTTAAATTTAGAAAGCAAGAATTTATGTGCCAAGGTGGCAATTATTTGAAAAAATTTTTTAATAAAAGCCCTCGATAGTCAAACAACTAAAGAATTCTTTGAAGTAATGCATCGGATTTGATTTGGATAGTTTCGTTAATAATATTTGATGATAAAGAATTTTTGAAAAATCTAGATACTGTATGAATATCTACTTTTTTTCTTAGACTGTTACAAAGTCTGTCAGAATAGGCGTTGTAGGTGTAGAAGTTAATTTTTATAGAACTAAATTATTCCCCTATTTAGAATCTATTGATTCATATTTTATAAATTAATTAGTAGATATCATTCTTAAAATCCCTGATGTTTCGCTTGGGAACGGGTTTGGGATTTTGGAGCCAAGTATCCAAATCACGTTCAGGTGAGATGAGGGGCTTGACTTTGTGGTCTTTATAAAATGTTTCTAAAATAGTATTCATGACATTCTCTTTCTGATTTTTCTTTAAAGTTATAACAAATTTCTAACTGGTTTAAAAATTTTATAGTCTGTCAAGTTTTTTTCTTGACACCTGTCAGAAATCTGCTATAATAGAACATGTGCTAAATAGCTCAGCTATTTCACTCAAATAAAAAATAAGAAAAGAGACTTTAAAAATGGCAGTTAAAATCCGTTTGACTCGTATGGGTTCTAAGAAAAAACCTTTCTACCGTATCAACGTAGCAGATTCACGTTCACCACGTGACGGACGTTTCATCGAAACAGTTGGAACTTACAACCCACTTGTTGCTGAAAACCAAGTAACTTTGAAAGAAGACCGCGTTCTTGCATGGTTGGCTGATGGAGCTCAACCTTCAGATACAGTACGTAACATCCTTTCAAAAGAAGGCGTATTGAAAAAATTCCACGATTCTAAATTCTCAAAATAAGTTTAAAGTAGGTTGACAGATGGATACGATTGAAAATCTCATTATTGCAATTGTGAAACCCTTGATTTCACAACCAGATGCCTTAACTATCAAGATTGAAGATACACCAGAATTTTTGGAATATCATTTGAATCTTGATCAAAGCGATGTGGGTCGTGTAATCGGTCGTAAGGGTCGCACTATTTCTGCGATAAGAACGATTGTCTACTCTGTCCCAACTGAAGACAAAAAAGTAAGAATCGTTATCGATGAAAAATAAAGAAAGCGGGACAGATGTCTCGCTTTTTTGTGAGGAGGAGAAGATGAAGGATTTAACGTTTAGACAATTACAAGATTATTTACTCGAACATTACCAGCAATCTCGAACTGAGGAAGGCCTCTTTATCAAGCTAGTGGAGGAAGTCGGAGAAGTAGCCGAGGTCTTGAATGGGCGCTCTGGTCGAAAAGAGGGCGTTCAGGACTCAAACGACGAACTAGCCAAAGAACTAGCTGATATTATTCACTACACTGTCGCAATTGCGGCCATCAACCATATTGATCTAACCAAAGCCATCTTTGAGAAAGATAAAGAAGCTGCCATCAAGTATCAACATGAACGAGATTTAGAAAAGTTTTTAGACGCTCAAAGCTAATTGCAGTCACTGTTCTTCAACTTGTGAAAATCCTTGGAACGTGATAAAATAAAGGATAAGGATTTTTAATAATTCATTATATAGAACGAGTGGATTTCTTTATGAAGAGGATTGAAGTATATACGAAAATTGGTAGTCTCTCTGTTACTTATCGAAAGCAAAAGAAAGTGCTAGTTTGTTTAAATGGAGCAGGTTTGTTACCAAGTTATGAAAATTTTTCACTTATACTTGAAAAACTTCCGCCCACAATTGGTTACTTGACAATTGATTTTCCAAACACAGGTAGGAGTCCGATTCATGACCAATCTGACAAAAATCTGGATAATCTTGTAGATGCAGTTTATGAAGTACTTGAAGAATTGGCGATTTCTGAATATATACTTTGTGTACATAGTTTGAGTGGAATTTTAGCTTGCAAATTACTCAAGAAACCAATTAAGTGTCAGGCTTTAGTAGCAATTGAACCGACAACTAAAAACGTCATGTTTGCTGATTTTTCAGAAAATCCTTATCCAGAAATGGAAGAGCAGATGAGGCTGATTGAGGAGTGTGGTCCTGAACTTTATTTTAAGAACTTAACTCAAGCCACATTTAGCCCTGAAACGAATAAAGAAATCTGGGAAATAATGCAAGAAAAAGGCTTAGAGTTAGAAAAGCAAAATCCAGGATTTCAGATATCTGGAGAGATTACTGAGGAAGATTTTGAGGATGTATCAATACCAGATTGTATCCCTGTATTTGTTTTTTGTCAGCCTTATAGAGAAAAAGAGTACAGAGAATCAGAATATTGGACTTCCAATGCTAGACTCATTTTAGGAGGGAATCACCATTATTTACAGTGGTCTGAATCCGAAAAAATTGCGACGATTATTCGAGAATTGTCCGAATAAGATGGAAAGAAGGAGAGTACGGGAGACAAGATGAACTACTTTAATGTTGGGAAAATCGTTAATACGCAGGGGTTGCAGGGTGAGATGCGAGTCTTGTCTGTGACGGATTTTGCAGAAGAACGGTTTAAAAAAGGTACTGAGCTGGCCTTGTTTGATGAAAAAGATCAGTTTGTTCAAACAGTGACCATCGCTAGCCACCGTAAACAGAAGAACTTTGACATTATTAAATTCAAAGATATGTACCATATCAACGCTATCGAAAAGTACAAGGGATACAGTCTCAAGGTTGCTGAGGAAGATTTGAATGACCTAGACGATGGTGAATTTTATTATCACGAGATTATCGGTTTAGAAGTCTATGAGGGAGATAACTTGATTGGGACCATCAAAGAAATCCTGCAACCAGGTGCTAACGATGTCTGGGTGGTCAAGCGAAAAGGTAAACGTGACTTGCTCTTGCCTTATATCCCACCAGTGATTCTCGATGTTGATATTCCAAATAAACGGGTTGATGTGGAAATCTTAGAAGGGTTAGATGATGAAGATTGATATTTTAACCCTCTTTCCAGAGATGTTTTCTCCACTGGAGCACTCAATTGTTGGAAAGGCTCGAGAAAAAGGGCTTTTGGATATCCAGTATCATAATTTTCGAGAATATGCTGAAAAGGCCCGCCATGTAGATGATGAGCCCTACGGAGGCGGTCAGGGGATGTTGCTCCGAGCTCAACCCATTTTCGATGCCTTTGATGCTATTGAAAAGAAAAATCCGCGCGTCATTCTCCTCGATCCTGCTGGAAAGCAGTTCGATCAGACTTACGCTGAAGATTTGGCTCAAGAGGAAGAGTTAATCTTTATCTGTGGGCACTACGAGGGTTATGATGAGCGCATTAAGACCTTAGTAACAGATGAGATTTCCCTGGGGGACTATGTCCTGACTGGTGGAGAATTGGCGGCCATGACCATGATTGATGCGACGGTTCGCCTGATTCCAGAAGTGATTGGCAAGGAGTCTAGCCACCAAGATGATAGTTTTTCTTCAGGCCTTCTCGAATACCCTCAGTACACACGCCCCTACGATTATCGAGGTATGGTCGTGCCAGACGTACTGATGAGCGGACACCATGAAAAGATTCGTCAGTGGCGTCTGTATGAGAGTTTAAAGAAAACCTACGAGCGCAGACCGGATTTGCTTGAAGATTATCAACTGACAGCAGAAGAAGAAAAAATGCTGGCAGAAATCAAAGAAAACAAAGAATAAAGGAGAAACCTATGCAAGTAATCAAACGTGATGGAGAAATTGCTGAATTTAATCCAGATAAGATTTACCAAGCTATCTTAAAGGCAGCCCAGACTGTCTATGTATTGACAGATGATTTACGTCAAAACCTTGCACAAGTCACTAAGAAAGTGGTTTTGGATTTGGAAGAAGCCAAGGTGGAACGTGCTACCATTAGCATGATTCAGTCTATTGTTGAACATCGTTTGCTGGGTGCAGGTTACATTACCATTGCAGAACACTACATTTCCTATCGTCTACAACGTGACTTGGAAAGAAGTGGTTATGGAGATCATATCGCAGTTCATTTACATTTTGAACAAGTTCGCTAAGAAAAAAGAGTGGGATGAAGCAACTACATCTCACTCTTTCTTAAATCTATTTTTTTGGGCTGTTTGGACAGTTGAAGGGACAAATCGCAGGCGTTGAATATCGCTTATGCGGATAATACGGGTCACATTTTTGGCAAAATTTTTCACAATAATTTGCTGTCCTTGCTGATCGTATTTGATGATGTCACCTGTAAAACTTGTCTCTGACAAGATAAGGTGAACAGCGGTTTGTTTCTGGATAGCCTCTTCAATAGTGACTGTAAGGGAGTTGCTTTCAGTCTGGTCTGGTTGGTCATGTCCATTTAAAAAGTCATGTATTTTATCTAGAACTTGCTGGAATTTATGTCTCATATTAGCCTCCCTTCATTTATATCAATATTATATAAAATTTTCCTAAAATCTACAAGATTTTACGAATAATCAGATGAAAGCTAAAAAGGAGAAGAAAATGGCAGAATTTACATTTAAAATCGAAGAGCACTTGTTGACTCTTTCTGAAAACGAAAAAGGTTGGACCAAGGAAATCAACCGTGTAAGCTTTAATGGTGCTCCTGCAAAGTTTGATATTCGTGCTTGGAGTCCAGATCATACTAAAATGGGCAAAGGGATTACTCTCTCCAATGAAGAATTTCAAACCATGGTGGATGCCTTTAAAGGCAACTAATACTTAATGAAAATCAAAGAGCAAACTAGGAAGCTAGCCGTAGGCAGTACTTGAGTACGGCAAGGCGAAGCTGACGTGGTTTGAATTTGATTTTCGAAGAGTATAAGTTTTCAAAATGAAAGAAAAGGATACTGAGTCATGATAACTCGGTATCCTTTTTTAGTTAGCAAAGTAAGCCTGATTTTTAAGGCGTTGAAGTAATGGATGGCTAATAAAACTAATAGTAATAATTTTACCAATATCTGGGATGATAAAGGGAATGACCCCCACAACAAGAGCTTTTTCAAATGCCATTCCAGCTAGGAAATGCAAGCTGAGAATCCCACCGACAAAGACAAGGGCATCACCCAAGAGGTTTGCAAGAAAAATGGTCACAATCCCACTCTTGCTGTTGGTTAGAGAGGAAGTAAGTCCAGAGTAAACAAGATAAAACCAAAGATAACCCGCAGTAGGGCCAACTAAAGCCTGAAAACCAGCTCCACCTCCTGCAAAGACAGGAAGACCGATAGCACCTAGAAGAAGATAAAGTCCAACAGAAAGTACAGCCTCTCTCGGTCTAAAGACAGTAGCAATCAGGCCGATTGCAAAGTTTTGCAAAGTGAAGGGGACAGGTCCAATTGGAAGACTGATTTGTGCCAAAACAGCAATGAGAGCAGCCCCAATAGCAGGGATAGCATAAACGTGAGCTTTCTTCAAAATAGTTAACCTCTTTTCTGATGTATAGTAACTATTATACTCGCAGAGAAATGATTGTCAACCGATTTTTAAAGATAAGATAACAAACATTGTAACGGCCGATTTTGCTTACTGGTTAAGGTGGGTAATTGTTTTGTTGATTCGAAAATCGCCTTTATAGATAATCCCATTTTATCAATAAAAAATATACTATAAATACTTGACAAACTAAAAAATAAGAGTTATAATAATAAATGTAATCGGATACATTTGGGTATGTTCAATTTTAAAAGGAGGGGTAGTTATGAGATATTTTAACGACTCTAGATACCATAACGGTGATTAAAAACCTAAATATAATCAATTCATATTAAAGTAATATGGAGGGACTAAAAAGGGACTATTATTTAATCTTCATCAAATATTTAAATTCAAGGAGAAGTAAAATGAAAAAAAGAATTAATAAGAAAGCATCTGTTTTTCTAGTTGCAAGTTTTTTCAGTTTTGGATTTGCTACTGTAGCTAGTGTTGTTAGTGCAACTACAGCACACCCTGCTCCAAGTCCCATTATTGATGTATGGGAATATGGTGTAAATGATAACTATGGTTATTCGAATTACTTTGTTAGTTCTCCAGATAATATTGGATCAAAATCTTCAGTAACGAATTTTTGGGGGACAGTTAAAGCTCAGGATAAAAAAGATTATGGATGGGCATATTCAAGTGCAACAAAATCTTGGAACGATGTTCGCTTAAATGCATATTGGGATTATTATAGATTTTAAAAAATAATTTATGAAAACAAGAGACCCAATTATAAAATAGGGTCTTTTGTAATATGGTAATTGCTTATGAAATTAAAATTATGTATCATTGGATTCTTCTTTTGTTTGATTGCTACAATTGGTCTGGTCACTATTAGTGATACCGAAATCCCCATACCTTTACCAATTGATGGTGCTTTTTCTATCCAAGGAAAAAGTAATCTTTCTAATAATGAAATATACGAAATGGTTCGTGACTTATCAAAAACGGAAAAGGTTACCATTTACAAGCCAATCGTTCAGAGTTCGGGTCAGTTGAAGTATGTAAATTTTGATGATGTAAATAATGAACAATTAAAGTCAGCACCAATAGTAGGGATGTATTACACACTTGGGAAAATGGATGTAGACAGTTTGAAACCACTTACGATGACTGGACTACAAACAGTATATATGGCTTATCCTTGGTATATAGGAGGAATATTACAATTTACTGGAACTTTAAGAATACTGTTAATGGGTTCCATTTACTTAACTTTATTAGTTGTTTTATTTGTTGTTAGAACGAGGCAGATCAAAGAAGGAGTGATACGACGTTCTTTGGGCTTGCCTGTATACGACCTTAGAAGAGAGTATGTCATTTCTATTATTTTTGAACTGATTATGATGGCTTTATTGATGATTTCTTACAGCTCTTTTTTGGGTAATGGTTTCTTCACCTATAGTTCTAAGTTATTTTTCTCTCTGCTTTTAACGAATTTTATACTATTTCAAATCATTGATCTTATTACTTTTGTTTTATTTTGGTTGACGATTCAGATTGAAAAGCCCATTGAAATTATCAAAAACAAGGCGAAAAATAAACTTATTTTTGTCGTATGGCTTGTCATCATTTCGATTATCATCCTTGTCTCAGGAATTTTTTTACAAGAAACAAAGAGTAGTCAATCTAGTATTAACATACAAATACAGAATTTAGTACCATGGGACACAGTAAAAGACTGGAGAAGGATTGAATTCCTTGGAATTGAAAGTAACTCTGCTAAAAATGGAGAAGTTAGTGATTCAGATGGTAAGTATCTACAGATAGTTGCTGCCTTAAAAAACTTAGATTTTTTATATATAGAACGATCTTCGGCATATGTTCCAGATTTCATGAAAACTTCGCATGTTATGGAAAATTTTTCTAAACAATTAGAAAATGACGGGATAACGAATCCAGAAATAAATAAAGAGTTAATTTATATCAACCAAACGGGTGCTAACTTACAAAATAAAGTGAATGGAACAAACTATCATCTTTTAGATAATAAGATAGCAACCATCTATATTCCTGAGAAGTGGAAAGAAAACCAGAAATCTATTGAGAATACAGTTGTAGCAGAACAATTTATTGGAACAAACTATACAAAAGAACAGCTTGCAGTACAAATAATTCCTGATGGGGAAAAAATTTTTTATTTTAATGAGGATGCTGATAATAATCTTAAAATGAAAGATATTTTACCGCTGGCAAATGTAGCAGATAGCAAAGATAATATAGTTGTTGTTTTAGATACGGACAAAATGATGGAAAATAATAAGTTTTCTTTGGCTAGTAACATACTATATAAATCTCTTTTTAGTCCTGAAGCGGTAAAAAAAATAAATGAGATGACTGTCCCGTTGAATTTCTCAATGAATCCAGTAGATGTTTACCAAATTGTGAAATTAAAGATCCAATCCTTAGAGCACCAAATTCTACTTTCACAAATCTTGCAGAAGATAATTTATAGTATTGTCTTTATACTCATTTATCAATATGTCCAACTTTTTATTACTCTAAAACAGAATGAATATGTGAAAAAAATCATTTTGGGTCTGTCGAAAACATATATAGCAATTTCAAGTCTCAAATATTTTATGATGACTATTACAATGGTTATTCTATTTACATTTCTTATGACAGGGCAAATAGAGTTGTTATATATTGGAGCGGCTTCTCTGCTAGTTTTGATGTTGTCAATCATAATGAGTTTTAGGAAATTATCTGAAAGCTACACTAAAATTTTAAAAGGAGATGAATCATGACAATTGACCTTTTGAACGTTTCAAAAAGTTTCGGCTCAAAGAAGATCTTTACAGACTTAAATTTAATATTTGAATCTGGAAAAAGCTATGCATTGATTGGAGGTTCTGGCTCCGGTAAAAGTACCCTTCTTAATATTATAGGAAGATTAGAAAAAATTGACAGTGGGAATGTTTTAGTTGATAAACAAGATATTTGGAAGATAAAAGAAAGAACTTTTTTTAAAAATACTGTTGGATATGTATTTCAGAATTATTCTTTAATAGATAACAAAACAGTATATGATAATCTGAGCCTTATTACTAAAGACAAAAAAACAATAACTGACGTACTTGAAAAAGTAGGACTGTCAAGTGACTATTTACATCAAAAAATATATGAATTGTCTGGAGGGCAGGCTCAACGTGTAGCTATTGCCAGAATGTTAATGAAACCACGTAAAATTATCTTAGCAGATGAGCCCACAGGAGCTTTAGATGGTGAGATTGGAAAAGAAATCATTCGTTTGTTATTAAATGAAAAAGATGAAGACAAATATGTTATAATAGCGACGCATGATCCAGCTGTCTATAACGAAGTTGATGTGATAATTGACATGAAAGATATAGGGTATATGGTATGAAAAAGAAAATTTATATTGCTTTGATCTTTGTAACTGGAGCACTTGCCATTTTCTTCTTTGGAAAACAAATGATTACAAAAGAAAATATCAATAAGCCAACGGTAGAGTTAACAGTCTATACGCTTTCTTCTAGTGATACAGAAAAATGGAATAAAGTGAGACAAGTAGAAACGGAAGAAGCTATATACTTCATAACTGTGAAAGAAGTATCATCTTCAGAAGAAGTATTTTCAAACATCATTGCAAATGGAGCTGCTACGGGGTTCGGAGTTCGTGAAGAAGAAGTGAAGAAATTCAATAATGGTTTAGGAGACACTATAGAGGACTCTAAGCATAATAAACTAATTGAAATAGAATTTTTTACTTTTTCTGATGATGGCGAGGGATTTGTGGTAGCAAACTTTGACTACGGTAAAGAAGAGTTGAATTCTCAGAAAAAAGATATAAAAGAGTTATATAAAAAAATATATGAATCTTTTAAAGAAAAGAATAAATGATTGTATTATAATCCTTGTATTTTGCTATGGTTTGTTAATTGATTTTTGCATATCTTACTTCAACATACTATAAAATAAAACATAAGAAAACGAGTATCTCCAACTACGGAAATACTCGCTTTTTGATATTTAGAAGTGTTTCTTGCTCTGCTTCTTTTATTTCGATTAACGCATAGTTACAAATTCTTCAGATGCAGTTGGGTGAATTGCCACAGTTGCATCAAAGTCAGCCTTGGTTGCTCCCATTTTGATAGCAACAGCAAATCCTTGGATCATTTCATCAACGCCGTAGCCAATTCCATGAAGTCCGACAACTTTTTCTTCTGAACCAGCTGTTATCAATTTGAAACGGGATTCTTGTCTATTGCTAGTAACGGCAGAGTACATAGATGCAAAGCTTGATTTGTAAACCTTGATTTGGTCTTGACCATATTTTTTGATAGCTTGCTCTTCTGTCAATCCGACAGTTCCGATAGCAGGGTGTGAAAAGACAACGGTTGGAATAGTTGTGTAGTCCATTTTAGCAGTTGTTTTGCCGTTAAAGAGACGTTCAGATAAAGTACGTCCAGCCTTGATTGCAACTGGAGTCAGTTCTTTTTCACCTGTTACATCACCTAGAGCGTAGATTCCTTCAACAACAGTATTTTGGTATTCATCCACTTGGATAAAGCCACGTTCGTTCAGAGTTACTCCAGCTTTTTCAAGTTGCAAGCCCTTAACGTTTGGACGTCGACCCGTAGCCCAGATAACTTGGCTAGCTGTGTGACTAGTACCATCTTCGAAATGAATGGTAATGCCTTCAGCAGTTTTTTCTAACTTGGCAGGGACTTTGTGAGTATGAAGTGGCAAGTTTGTTCTTTCCATTTCCTTGACCAGACCTTCAACGATGTAAGAATCAAAACCACGTAAAGGACGATCGCGGCGAACAAAGAGGTCTGTCTTGACACCAAAAGTGTGGAGTACGCCAGCCAATTCAACGGCGATATAACCAGCGCCTAGAATAGCAACTGACTCTGGCAATTCTTCCCAGGCAAATACATCATCAGAAGAGCCACCTAGCTCAGCACCAGGAATATTTGGAATACTTGGATGAGCACCAGTCGCAATCACGATATGCTTAGCACGAATCAGTTCACCATTTACGCTAACAGTATGAGAATCTACAAATTCAGCATGGCCTTCAATCAAGTCTACACCGTTGCGTTTAAAACTGCCATCATAAGAAGAACGAGCGCGATCAATGTAGGCTTCACGATTGCGACGTAGGGTTGCAAAGTCAAAGTAAAGATTAGTAGTCTTAAAGCCGTAGTCTTCTCCAAATTGATGGAAAGTCTCAGCGATTTGCGCCCCGTACCACATGATTTTTTTCGGAACACAACCGACGTTAACACAGGTTCCACCTAATTTCTTTTCCTCAATAACGGCCGCTTTGGCTCCATGCTCACCAGCTCGGTTCATGGTAGCAATTCCTCCGCTACCTCCACCGATAGCGATGATATCGTATTCTCTCATTGAAAACTCCTTTGTACTCTTTTAAATAGTCGAGTGTCTTTTTTGATAGTCATATTCTATCTTTTTTTTGATTTGATTGCAAAAATCTGCTACGCACAAAAAATTGCAAAAAAGCTTGCCAAATAAGTCAAAATAATGTATTATATAACTAGTACAATAGAAAAGCATAATTCCGAACGATTGTTTAATCCTGAACTGTCATTATTTCCATCTGAACTGCATTGTTTGCTGGAGGGAAATTTGGTATAATAGCAAAGTATTGTAAAAAAGAAAAGGAGTTTCATTATGAAGAAAAAGAATGGTAAAGCTAAAAAGTGGCAACTGTATGCAGCAATCGGTGCTGCCAGTGTAGTTGTATTGGGGGCTGGGGGGATTTTACTCTTTAGACAACCTTCGCAAACTGATGTTAAGGATGAAACGCCACATCTAGTAGTGGCAAAAGAGGGAACTGTTGCTTCGTCAGTTTTATTGTCAGGAACAGTAACGGCAAAAAATGAACAATACGTTTATTTTGATGCTAGCAAGGGAGATTTAGATGAAATCCTTGTTTCTGTGGGGGATAAGGTCAGCGAAGGGCAGGCTTTAGTCAAGTACAGTAGTTCAGAAGCGCAGGCGGCCTATGATTCAGCTAGTCGGGCGGTAGCTAAGGCAGATCGTCATATCAATGAACTCAATCAAGCACGAAATGAAGCCATTTCAGCTCCAGCTCCTCAAGCCTCTGCGCCAGCAGGAGGAGAAGATGCAACGGTGCAAAGCCCAACTCCAGTGGCTGGAAATTCTGTTGCTTCTATTGACGCTCAGTTGGGTGATGCCCGTGATGCTCGTGCAGATGCAGCAGCACAATTAAGTAAGGCTCAAAGTCAGTTAGATGCAATGACGGTTCTCAGTACCCTAGAGGGAACTGTGGTCGAAGTCAACCACAATGTTTCTAAATCTCCAACAGGAGATAGCCAAGTAGTCGTTCATGTCGTAAGTAATGAAAACTTGCAAGTTAAGGGAGAACTGTCTGAATATAACCTCGCCAACCTATCTGTAGGTCAAGAAGTAACTTTTACTTCTAAAGTTTACCAAGATAAGAGCTGGACTGGTAAGATTAGCTATATCTCTGATTACCCTAAAAACAATGGCGAAGCAGCAAGTACAGCTGTAGCAGCAGGCGGTAACTCTGGTTCTAAATATCCATATACCATTGATGTTACAAGTGAAATCGGTGACTTGAAACAAGGATTCTCAGTAAGTGTTGAGGTCAAAAATAAGAGTAAAGCCATTTTGGTTCCTCTAACAAGTGTTGTGACTGAAAATGATAAGAACTATGTCTGGGTGCTTGACGAGCAGAAAAAGGCCAAGAAAGTGGAAGTTGGTTTGGGCAATGCTGATGCAGACAACCAAGAAATCACTTCAGGTCTGACAAATGGAGTCAAAGTCATCAGTAACCCAACGTCTTCCTTGGAAGAAGGAAAAGAGGTGAAGGCTGATGAAGCAACTAATTAGTCTAAAAAATATCTGCAGAAGCTATCGCAATGGTGACCAAGAGCTGCAGGTTCTCAAAAATATCAACCTAGAAGTGAATGAGGGTGAATTTGTAGCCATCATGGGACCATCTGGTTCTGGGAAGTCCACTCTCATGAATACGATTGGCATGTTGGATACACCAACCAGTGGAGAGTATTATCTTGAAGGTCAAGAAGTGGCTGGACTAGGTGAAAAACAACTTGCCAAGGTCCGTAACCAACAAATCGGTTTTGTCTTTCAGCAGTTCTTTCTTCTATCGAAGCTCAATGCTCTGCAAAATGTAGAATTGCCCTTGATTTACGCAGGAGTTTCGTCTTCAAAACGTCGCAAGTTGGCTGAGGAGTATTTAGACAAGGTTGAATTGACAGAACGTAGTCATCATTTGCCTTCGGAATTATCTGGTGGTCAAAAGCAACGTGTGGCTATTGCGCGTGCCTTGGTAAACAATCCTTCTATTATCCTAGCAGACGAACCGACAGGAGCCTTGGATACCAAAACAGGTAACCAAATTATGCAACTATTGGTTGATTTGAATAAAGAAGGAAAAACCATTATCATGGTAACGCATGAGCCTGAAATAGCTGCTTATGCCAAACGTCAGATTGTCATTCGCGATGGAGTTATTTCATCTGATAGTGCTCAGTTAGAAAAGGAGGAAAACTAAGATGCAGAATCTGAAATTTGCCTTTTCATCTATTATGGCTCACAAGATGCGTTCTTTGCTTACCATGATTGGGATTATTATCGGTGTTTCATCGGTTGTTGTGATTATGGCTTTGGGAGATTCCCTATCTCGTCAAGTCAATAAAGATATGACCAAATCTCAGAAAAATATTAGCGTCTTCTTCTCTCCTAAAAAAAGTAAAGATGGGTCTTTTACTCAGAAACAATCAGCTTTTACGGTTTCTGGAAAAGAAGAGGAAGTTCATGTTGAACCACCAAAACCGCAAGAATCTTGGGTCAAGGAGGCAGCCAAACTCAAGGGAGTGGATAGTTACTATGTAACCAATTCAACGAATGCCATCTTGACCTATCAAGATAAAAAGGTTGAGAATGCTAATTTGACAGGTGGAAACAGAACTTACATGGACGCTGTTAAGAATGAAATTATTGCAGGTCGTAGTCTAAGAGAGCAAGATTTCAAAGAGTTTGCAAGTGTCATTTTGCTAGATGAGGAATTGTCCATTAGTTTATTTGGCTCTCCACAAGAGGCTATTAACAAGGTTGTAGAAGTCAATGATTTTAGTTACCGAGTCATTGGGGTTTATACTAGTCCAGAGGCTAAAAGGTCAAAAATATATGGGTTTGGTGGCTTGCCTATTACTACCAATATCTCCCTTGCTGCGAATTTTAATGTAGATGAAATAGCTAGTATTGTCTTTCGAGTGAATGATACCAGTTTAACTCCAACTCTGGGTCCAGAACTGGCACGAAAAATGACAGAACTTGCAGGCTTGCAACAGGGAGAATATCAGGTGGCAGATGAGTCGCTTACATTTGCAGAAATTCAACAATCGTTTAGTTTTATGACGACGATTATCAGTTCCATCGCAGGGATTTCCCTCTTTGTTGGAGGAACTGGTGTTATGAACATCATGCTGGTTTCGGTGACAGAGCGCACTCGTGAGATTGGTCTTCGTAAGGCTTTGGGTGCAACGCGTGCCAATATTTTAATCCAGTTTTTGATTGAATCCATGATTTTGACCTTGTTAGGTGGCTTGATTGGCTTGACAATTGCAAGTGGTTTAACTGCCTTAGCAGGTTTGTTACTGCAAGGTTTGATTACGGGTATAGAAGTTGGAGTATCGATCCCAGTTGCCCTATTTAGTCTTGCAGTTTCGGCTAGCGTGGGTATAGTTTTTGGAGTCTTGCCAGCCAACAAGGCATCGAAACTTGACCCAATCGAAGCCCTTCGTTATGAATAAGATCAACAAGATGGACACTCGTCTATCTTGTTTTTGTATGGATTTCCCTATCGAAAATCCTTAAAAATGTGATATAATGAAGTGTTAGAAAAACAGGTTTCATTTGCCTGGAAAGGAAAAATTATGTCTGAAAAGAATTTTTATATTACAACGCCGATTTACTATCCATCTGGAAAACTTCATATCGGTTCTGCCTACACAACCATCGCTTGTGATGTCCTAGCACGTTACAAACGCCTGATGGGCTACGATGTCTTTTATTTGACTGGTCTTGATGAGCACGGTCAGAAAATCCAGCAGAAAGCTGAAGAAGCTGGCATCACACCTCAAGCTTATGTTGATGGGATGGCAGTTGGAGTTAAAGAACTCTGGCAATTACTCGATATCTCATATGATAAATTTATCCGTACAACGGATGACTACCATGAAAAAGTTGTCGCACAGGTCTTTGAGCGCTTGCTGGCTCAAGATGATATCTATTTGGGTGAATACTCTGGTTGGTACTCAGTCTCAGATGAGGAATTCTTTACAGAAAGCCAGCTTGCGGAAGTTTTCCGTGACGAAGCTGGAAATGTGACTGGCGGTATTGCTCCATCAGGTCACGAGGTTGAATGGGTTTCTGAAGAATCATACTTCCTTCGCCTCAGCAAATACCAAGATCGTTTGGTAGACTTTTTCAAAGCTCATCCTGAATTCATCACTCCAGATGGTCGTCTGAATGAAATGTTACGCAACTTCATCGAGCCAGGTTTAGAGGATTTGGCAGTTTCTCGTACAACCTTTACATGGGGTGTACCAGTACCATCAAATCCTAAACACGTTGTCTATGTTTGGATTGATGCTCTGCTCAACTATGTGACAGCTCTTGGCTACGGTCAAGACGAACATGGTAACTTTGACAAGTTCTGGAATGGAACAGTCTTCCACATGGTAGGAAAAGACATCCTTCGTTTCCACTCAATCTACTGGCCAATCCTTCTTATGATGTTAGATATCAAATTACCAGATCGTTTGATTGCCCACGGTTGGTTCGTCATGAAAGACGGCAAGATGTCTAAGTCTAAAGGAAATGTCGTTTACCCTGAAATGTTGGTAGAGCGTTATGGACTGGATCCACTTCGTTACTACCTCATGCGTAGCCTTCCAGTTGGTTCAGACGGAACCTTTACTCCTGAAGACTATGTAGGCCGTATCAACTATGAATTGGCAAATGACCTTGGGAACCTCCTCAACCGTACGGTTTCTATGATTAACAAGTATTTTGATGGCCAAATTCCTGCCTATGTAGAAGGGGTGACAGAGTTTGACCACGCTCTTGCTGACGTTGCAGAACAATCAATCGCTGACTACCACACCTACATGGAAGCAGTTGACTATCCACGTGCCCTTGAAGCAGTCTGGACTCTGATCTCTCGTACTAACAAATACATCGATGAGACAGCTCCATGGATCTTGGCTAAGGATGAAGCTCTTCGTGACCAATTGGCAAGTGTTATGAGCCACTTGGCAGCTAGCCTTCGTGTTGTAGCTCACTTGATTGAGCCGTTTATGATGGAAACCAGTCGTGCAGTCTTGAATCAACTTGGCTTGGAAGAAGTAGCGAGCCTTGAAAACTTGAGCTTGGCTGACTTCCCAGCAGATGTGACTGTAGTTGCCAAAGGAACACCAATCTTCCCACGTCTGGATATGGAAGAAGAAATCGCCTATATCAAGGAACAAATGGAAGGCAACAAGCCAGCTGTCGAAAAAGAATGGAATCCGGACGAAGTCGAACTCAAACTCAACAAGGATGAAATCAAGTTTGAAGACTTTGACAAGGTCGAAATCCGTGTCGCAGAAGTCAAAGAAGTGTCTAAAGTAGAAGGTTCTGATAAGTTGCTCCAATTCCGCTTGGATGCTGGTGATGGTGAAGATCGTCAAATCCTCTCAGGAATTGCAAAATACTATCCAAATGAACAAGAATTGGTCGGCAAGAAAGTTCAAATCGTTGCCAATCTCAAACCACGTAAAATGATGAAAAAATATGTCAGCCAAGGGATGATTCTCTCAGCTGAACATGATGGACAATTAACCCTTCTTACAGTTGATCCAGCTGTACCAAACGGAAGTGTGATTGGGTAAAAATAGACAGGACTAGTTCATGCTAGTTCTGTTTTTTATTTATACTAAATGAAAATAAAAGAGCAAACTAGGAAGCTAGCCGCAGGTTGCTCAAAACACTGCTTTGAGGTTGTAGATGAAACTGACGAAGTCAGCTCAAAACACTGTTTTGAGGTTGTGGATAAAACTGACGAAGTCAGCTCAAAACACCGTTTTGAGGTAGTAGATAAGACTGACGAAGTCAGTTACATATATATACGGTAAGGCGACGCTGATGTGGTTTGAAGAGATTTTCGAAGAGTGTTAACTATTTTGTTTTACAAACTAGTGTGGAAGTGGTATACTATAGGTGGGTCTACTAGTAGGTATTACAGAATAGATTAGAAGGGAGAAGGGATGAAAGAAACTCAACTATTAAAAGGTGTTCTTGAAGGTTGTGTCTTGGATATGATTGGTCAAAAAGAGCGGTATGGTTATGAGTTGGTTCAGACTTTGCGAGAGGCTGGATTTGACACTATCGTTCCAGGAACTATTTATCCTTTGTTGCAAAAGTTAGAAAAAAATCAATGGATAAGAGGCGACATGCGCCCGTCGCCAGATGGTCCAGATCGGAAGTATTTTTCGTTAACCAAAGAAGGAGAAGAGCGTGTCGCGGTCTTTTGGAAACAATGGGACGATTTGAGTCAAAAAGTAGAAGGAATTAAGAATGGGGGTTAAACAATGAAGAAAATGAAGTATTACGAAGAAACAAGCGCTTTGCTGCATGAGTTTTCTGAGGAGAATCAGCAGTATTTTGAGGAACTGTGGGATAGTTTTAATCTTGCTGGATTTCTCTATGATGAAGACTATCTCAGAGAGCAGATTTATTTGATGATGTTAGATTTCTCAGAAGTAGAACGAGATGGCATGAGTGCAGAGGATTATCTAGGTAAGAATCCTAAAAAAATAATGAAAGAGATTCTCAAGGAAGCACCACGCAGTTCTATCAAGGAGTCCCTTTTGACGCCAATTTTTGTCCTAGCGATATTACGTTACTATCATCTACTGGGTGATTTTTCTAAAGGTCCTCTCTTAACAGTCAATTTGCTTACTTTTTTAGGGCAACTTCTTCTTTTTCTGATTGGATTTGCTCTTGTGGCCACAATCTTACGTTGGGGGCTAGTCCAAGATTCTCCTAAGATGAAAATTGGCACCTATATTGTCGTTGGGATTCTTGTTCTGCTAGTTGTTCTGGGATATGTAGGAATAGGAAGTTTTGTACAAGAAGGAGCATTTTATCTTCCTGCTCCCTGGGATAGTTTCCTTGTTTTTACGCTTTCTCTAGTCATCAGTATTTGGAATTGGAAAGAAGCGATTTTTCGTCCCTTTGTCAGTATGATTGTTGCCCATCTTGTGGTAGGCTCTCTGCTCCGTTACTATGAGTGGATGGGAATTTCAAATGTTTTTCTTACAAAATTCATTCCTTTAGCTGTTCTTTTTATTGGCATTTTTCTCTTGTTCCGTGGGTTTAAGAAGATAAAATGGAGTGAAATATAGTCAAAAAGCCGTTGCAAAGCGGTTTTTTGTTATAATTAAATGAAGAATGTAGAATCAAAGGAGAAAAATTTGATGAGATACATAACTCTTGGTCAAGATGACAAAGAATTATCAGAAATTGTTCTCGGAATGATGAGAATAAAAGATAAGTCTGTAAAAGAAGTTGAAGAGCTTGTAGAAACAGCACTTTCTGTTGGAATCAATGCCTTTGACTTGGCTGATATTTATGGTCGTGGTCGTTGTGAAGAACTGTTAGGTCTTGTCCTAAAAAATCGTCCAGATTTAAGAGAAGAGATGTGGATTCAGTCAAAATGTGGAATTCGCATGGAAGAATTTACCTATTTTGATTTTTCTAAGGACTATATTATAAAATCTGTAGACGGAATTTTGCAAAGATTGAAGATTGATCATCTAGATAGCTTGCTTCTTCATCGACCAGATGCTTTGATGGAATCTGACCAAGTAGCAGAAGCCTTTGATTTCCTTTATAAACAAGGTAAGGTTCGAAATTTTGGAGTTTCTAATCAAAATCCTATGATGATGGAGTTACTTAAAAAAGATGTCAATCAGCCGTTAGCTGTTAATCAGCTACAATTGAGTGCGGCTTTTACTCCAGGATTCGAATCAGGTTTTCATGTTAATATGGAAGATAGTCAAGCAACTATGCGAGATGGTAGCATTTTTGAATATTGCAAATTACACGATGTGGTCATTCAAGCATGGTCTGTCTTACAATTTGGGTATTTTAAAGGGAACTTTGTTGGAAATGAGAAATTTCAAGCTTTAAATCAAGTACTTGATCGTTTAGCTATTAAATATGGAGTAACCTCTTCAACTATTGCCATTTCTTGGATATTACGCTATCCAGCAAAAATGCAGGCAGTCGTAGGTACAACAAATCCTAAGCACTTGAGAGAAGTTAGCCAAGCGGCAAACTTTAGCTTAACAAGAAAAGAATGGTATGAAATTTATCTTGCTGCAGGGAATAATTTGCCGTAAGTAGAAGCAGATGTAAATAAATCACAGTCAAAAAGCCGTTGCAAAGCGGTTTTTTGTTATAATTAAATGAAGAATGTAGAATTAAAGGAGAATAATATGACATTTGAAGAGATCCTGCCTGGGTTAAAGGCTAAGAAAAAATATGTACGAACCGGTTGGGGAGGGGCTGAAAACTATGTGCAACTTTTTGACACCATCGAACAAAACGGGGTTGCACTTAAAGTGACACCCTATTTCCTAATCAACGTGTCTGGAGAAGGAGAAGGTTTTTCCATGTGGAGTCCGACACCTTGTGATGTTTTGGCGACGGATTGGGTAGAAGTGCATGACTAGACGTGTATTGATTACGGGAGTGAGTTCAGGAATCGGCCTAGCACAAGCTCGCCTCTTTTTAGAGAATGGCTTTCAAGTTTATGGAGTTGACCAAGGTGAAAATCCACTCTTAGAGGGTGATTTCCACTTTTTACAGAGAGATTTAACCTTGGACTTGGAGCCTATTTTTGACTGGTGTCCTCAGGTTGATGTTTTGTGCAATACTGCTGGAGTTTTGGATGATTATAAACCACTTTTAGAACAATCAGCTCAGGAAATTCAAGAGATTTTTGAAATTAACTACGTGACTCCTGTTGAGTTGACTCGCTATTATTTGACGCAAATGCTGGAAAATAAAAAGGGAATTATTATCAATATGTGCTCTATTGCTTCGAGCCTAGCAGGTGGAGGTGGTCACGCCTATACTTCCTCTAAGCATGCCTTAGCTGGCTTCACCAAGCAGTTGGCTCTAGACTATGCTGGAGCTGGGATTCAGGTCTTTGGGATTGCTCCAGGAGCAGTCAAGACAGCTATGACTGCTGCCGACTTTGAACCAGATGGCTTAGCAGACTGGGTGGCTAGTGAAACACCAATCAAGCGCTGGATTGAACCAGAGGAAGTAGCAGAGCTTAGTCTTTTCTTAGCAAGTGAAAAAGCAAGCGCCATGCAAGGACAAATTCTGACAATAGATGGTGGCTGGTCTTTGAAATAGGAGGATTTGATGGAAATCAAAAGACACTTTGGAGTCTACGCTGTTTGCTTTGAAAATGGGAAGTTACTCTGCATTGAAAAAACGAGAGGCCCTTATCACCATCGGTATGATCTACCGGGTGGTAGTCAGGAACTCGGTGAGGGGTTGACAGAAACCCTCAAGAGAGAAGTTTTGGAAGAGACGGGATTTACTGTTAGAAGCTACTCTAATCCTCGAATCTACGATGTTTTCGTCAGGGGAGAGTTAAAAAATTTTATGGTTCACCATATCATGGCCTTGTATGATGTTGAAATGAATGAGAGTGCACCTCAAGTTACGATTTCGGAAGCTGTGTCTGATGGTGCGAATGATTCTCTTGGATATGTTTGGATGGATATTCAAGAAATCACAGAAGAAAATGCATCGCCATTAGTCTTGAAGATTAAGTCTGAATTATTAGGATTTCTAGAATTAGATATGACAAGCTATAGAAATTGGAAGGTGAAGTAGGGGGATAATGGAACTATTTAAAACATGGAAGAAAAATATGGTTCTCTATGGTCTTAAATCTCAAATTGGAACTGTCTACCGAAACAATGATAGGACAACAAGCTTTTATGATGTTGGGAATTTTCTATACCTAGCAGGGGAGTTGGATTCCAGATTTTGGGAAGATTTTGTTAGAAAATATGGTTTAGATGATACGATTATTATTTCGGAAGATACTAAGTGGCAAGATTTTCTACACCGGCAAGTGGAGTTAATTTCTTTTACTCGCTATTCTTTTAAGGATAAGGCAAATTTTCAAGTTAAATTTCTAAATGATCTAGTTACTCATTTAGAGGAAGATTACAATATTGTGCCTATTGATAATCATATTTATAACTGCTTTTCTACGGAAGAATGGTCACAGGATTTACAGGGGGATTTTGAGTCCTATCAAGATTTTGTTTTAAAAGGTGGATTTGGCTTTGTGATTCTTAAAAATAATGAACTGATTGCTGGGATTTCCTCAGGGTTAGTTTACCGTGGAGCAGTTGAAGTGGAAGTTGCAACTAGACCAAACGAACAAGGAAATGGATTTGCTAAAAAACTTGGTGCTGCAATGATTCTAGAGAGTTTAAATAGAGATATGTTTCCACTTTGGGATGCTCATAACGAGGCTTCCAAAAAAGTAGCAGAATTTTTAGGATATGAGTTAGCTGAACCTTATGAAGCTTTTGAACTAGAGGAAAATTTCACATAATTATATATGATATTGTATCTTTTAAGACGAGGTGAATGGCTATGAAAAACCAACTTGCCCTTAGTGGCGAAAAAATTCTTGAAAAAATTTATCCTCAACTATTTCACCACGTCGGCATGATTCGTGGGGAATATTTGTTGAGAGAGCTCAATCAAAATATCCTATTACCAAGTTGTCAGCAATTTGTAAAAGATTATCTAGAGACTATCTGCTCCCTGTACTCAGATGAAGAAGTTTGGTATCGTTTTTCAGAATTAACGAATACAGAAGCCAATTGTTTAGAGGGGACTAAAGAGTATTTTGATGAAAATCATCCCTTATTTGGATATAGAGGAACTAGGCGTTTGCTGGCGTGTCCGGATGAATTTCAGGCTGAAGCACATGTCGTTACAGAAGTTTATCAAAACAATCCCAATCTGTCTCTTATTTTTCCTTTTGTCAATGATGCAGACCAATTAAAACAAGCTATTAGAGTATTGAGTCAGTATGGCTTTACTGGGAAAGTCGGCACGATGATTGAATTACCGTCAGCGTATTTTGACTTAAATAGGATACTGGAAACGGGCATTTCAAAGATTGTAGTTGGAATGAATGATTTGACTTCTTTTGTTTTTGCCACTGTGAGAAACAGTCAATGGCATGATATGGAAAGTCCAATAATGTTAGATATGTTGAGACAGATGCAGGATAAAGCAAGGATGAAAAAGATTGATTTTGCTGTGGCAGGTTATCTGAATACTTCTTTCATACAAAAAATGAATCAGATGGGGATTGAGTGCATTATCCACTATCGTTCTATTCCAGCGATTTTTAATTTAGAGATTGACCATCCAGACCACCTCAAACGTGTAAAAGAAGAAAGTAAAAAATTACAAAGGAGATACCTATGACACCGCAAGAAATGTGGAATGCCTACAAGAAAATCAATCCTTCGATTGGAGATGAAATCGATGCTTGGGCTTTTGGAGTGGAAGCCGATCTCTTGGCAGATTTAGTTTTAAGAGGCGAAAAGACGGCAACAGCATCAGCCTACGACCTCTATGCACTAGAAGCCGAGTCTCTTCCTCAAGAAGGAACTTTTGATGTCATTTTAGATAGTCAAAATCAGGCTGTCTGTATTGTCGAAATTACAAAGGTTTCTGTCCAGCCCTTCAATCAAGTTTCTGCTGACCATGCCTACAAGGAAGGGGAAGGTGACAAATCCCTAGCCTATTGGCGTCAGGTTCATGAGGACTTTTTCACAGAGTGGATGAGGGAGGCAGGACAGAATTTTACACCTGACAGCAAAGTTGTTTTAGAAGAATTTCGCAAGGTCTACCCCCTGTAGACTGCTATACGGAAGAAAGTTTTGGAAATCGCTGTCCAATCCTTTTTTCTTAGGCAAAACATGTTATAATAAGTTTGTTTGAAGAAGAGCTCTAGCTCTTAAACTTAGAATAGGAGAAAACTATGCAAGCAGTTGAACATTTTATTAAGCAATTTGTTCCTGAACATTATGATTTATTTTTAGACTTGAGTCGTGAGACCAAGACGTTTTCAGGGAAGGTGACCATCACTGGTCAAGCACAGAGTGACCGTATTTCCCTTCACCAAAAAGACTTGGAAATCGCTTCTGTAGAAGTTGCAGGTCAAGCTCGTCCATTTACAGTTGATCATGACAATGAAGCCCTTCATATCGAATTGGCTGAGGCTGGTCAAGTTGAAGTGGTTATCGCTTTCTCAGGAAAAATTACAGACAACATGACAGGGATTTACCCTTCTTATTACACAGTTGATGGAGTCAAGAAGGAAGTATTGTCTACTCAATTTGAGAGCCATTTTGCGCGCGAAGCCTTCCCATGTGTGGATGAGCCAGAAGCCAAAGCAACTTTTGACCTCTCTCTACGTTTTGACCAAGCAGAAGGTGAATTGGCCTTGTCTAACATGCCAGAAATCGATGTTGAAAACCGTAAGGAAACAGGCATCTGGAAGTTTGAGACAACACCTCGCATGTCTTCTTACTTGTTGGCTTTTGTTGCGGGTGATTTGCAAGGTGTAACGGCTAAAACTAAAAACGGTACCCTCGTAGGTGTTTACTCAACCAAAGCTCATCCACTATCAAACCTTGATTTCTCACTGGATATCGCTGTTCGCTCTATCGAGTTTTACGAAGATTACTATGGAGTTAAGTACCCAATTCCTCAATCTCTCCACATCGCCCTTCCTGACTTCTCAGCTGGAGCTATGGAAAACTGGGGTCTTGTGACCTACCGTGAAGTTTACTTGGTTGTGGATGAGAACTCTACCTTTGCTAGCCGTCAACAAGTTGCCCTAGTTGTGGCACATGAATTGGCTCACCAATGGTTTGGTAACCTCGTAACTATGAAATGGTGGGATGACCTTTGGCTCAATGAAAGCTTTGCTAATATGATGGAATACGTCTGTGTGGATGCCATTGAGCCAAGCTGGAATATCTTTGAAGATTTCCAAACAGGTGGTGTTCCGTCTGCCTTGAAACGTGATGCGACTGATGGTGTTCAGTCTGTTCACGTCGAAGTCAAACACCCAGATGAAATCAATACGCTCTTTGATGGCGCTATCGTCTATGCCAAAGGAAGTCGCCTCATGCACATGCTTCGTCGTTGGCTAGGTGATGCCGATTTTGCCAAAGGTTTGCATGCCTACTTTGAAAAATATCAATACAGCAATACAATTGGTCGTGACCTTTGGGATGCTCTTGGTCAAGCATCTGGCCGTGATGTTTCAGCCTTCATGGATTCTTGGTTGGAACAACCTGGTTATCCAGTTCTTACTGTTAAAGTTGAAAATGATGTTTTGAAGATTTCACAAAAACAATTCTTCATCGGTGAGCACGAAGACAAGAACCGTCTCTGGGTTGTGCCACTGAATAGTAACTGGAAAGGCTTGCCTGATACACTTGAAACAGAAAGTATCGAAATCCCTGGCTACGCAGCCCTTCTTGCTGAAAACAAAACAGCACTTCGTCTCAACACAGAAAATACAGCCCACTACATTACAGACTATCAAGGAGACTTGTTAGATGCAGTTCTTGCTGACCTAGTTAGTCTTGATAACACAAGCAAACTGCAAATCGTCCAAGAACGTCGTTTGCTTGCTGAGGCAGGGCACATTTCTTATGCTGACTTGTTCCCAGTCCTTGATAAACTTGCCAAGGAAGAGTCTTACCTTGTCGTTTCAGCTGTTTCTCAAGTAATTTCTGCTCTTGAGCGCTTTATCGATGAAGGAACAGAAGCTGAAAGAGCCTTCAAAACCTTGGTTGCTAAATTGGCTCGTCACAACTATGACCGTCTTGGTTTTGCAGCTAAAGACGGAGAATCAGATGAGGATGAATTGGTTCGTCAGTTGGCTGTTTCTATGATGATTCGCTCAAATGATGCAGAAGCTAGTCAAGTCGCTAGCCAAATCTTCGCGGCTCACAAGGAGAATCTTGCAGGACTTCCAGCAGCTATTCGCTCACAAGTCTTTATCAATGAGATGAAACATCATGAGACTAAAGACTTGCTAGCACTTTATCTTGATACTTATACTCACGCAACAGATGCTGTCTTTAAACGTCAGTTGGCAGCTGCTCTTGCTTACAGTACAGATGCGAACAATATCCAAACCTTGATTGCTTCTTGGAAGGACAAATTTGTGGTGAAACCCCAAGACTTGTCTGCTTGGTATTACCAATTCCTAGGTCATCAAGCAACTCAGGAAACAGCTTGGTCTTGGGCGCGTGAAAACTGGGCTTGGATTAAGGCAGCCCTTGGTGGAGATATGAGCTTTGATAGCTTTGTTATCCTTCCTGCTCACGTATTTAAGACTCAGCAACGCTTGGCGGAATACAAGGAGTTCTTTGAACCGCAACTTTCTGACCTTGCTCTTAGCCGTAACATTGGTATGGGAATCAAGGAGATTGCAGCGCGTGTTGACTTGATTAACCGTGAAAAAGCTGCAGTGGAAGCAGTTGTTCTTCAATACGGAACTAAATAATTAAGACTAAATAAAAAGAAAACTCAGCTATCTCATATAAAATGCAGAGAGTTGAGTTTTTTTTAAGGCAAATTTGGTATAATGGTTTTAATAAGGAGGAGTTTCTCATGATAAAAATCTTATTGGTTGAGGATGACCTAGGCCTGTCAAATTCAGTATTTGACTTTTTAGACGATTTTGCGGATGTCATGCAGGTATTTGATGGGGAAGAGGGTCTCTACGAAGCTGAAAGTGGTGTCTATGACTTGATTTTGCTCGATTTGATGTTACCAGAAAAAAATGGCTTCCAAGTCTTGAAAGAATTGCGTGAAAAGGGAATTACGACACCAGTTCTGATCATGACCGCCAAGGAAAGCTTGGATGATAAGGGACATGGATTTGAACTGGGAGCGGATGATTATCTGACCAAGCCTTTCTACCTAGAAGAACTCAAAATGCGGATTCAGGCTCTTCTCAAACGTTCAGGCAAGTTTAATGAAAATACGCTATCTTATGGAGATATTCTCATCAATTTGTCAACCAATACCGTTAAGGTTGAAGATACTCCAGTCGAATTGCTGGGGAAAGAGTTCGATTTACTAGTTTATTTCCTTCAAAATCAAAATGTTATTTTGCCTAAGACTCAGATTTTTGATCGTCTATGGGGATTTGATAGTGACACAACGATTTCGGTTGTCGAAGTTTATGTTTCAAAAGTCCGTAAGAAATTAAAAGGAACCACTTTTGCAGAGAATTTGCAAACCTTGCGCAGTGTTGGGTATATTTTAAAAGATGTTCAGTAAACTAAAAAAAACATGGTATGCGGATGACTTTAGTTATTTTATCCGCAACTTTGGTGTCTTCACTCTGATTTTCTCCACCATGACCTTGATTATTTTACAAGTCATGCATTCGAGTCTTTATACTTCGGTGGATGATAAGCTCCACGGACTGAGTGAAAATCCTCAAGCAGTTATTCAGCTGGCAGTAAATAGGGCAACAGAAGAGATTAAAGATTTAGAGAATGCGGCTACAGATACTAGTAAGACTGAGGTGAAACCCAATGTCAGCTCCAATACGGAGGTTATTCTTTTTGATAAGAATTTTACCCAGCTCCTTTCTGGAAATCGATTTTTGGGATTGGATAAGATTAAGTTAGAGAAAAAAGAACTAGGACATATCTACCAGATTCAGGTTTTTAATAGCTATGGGCAGGAAGAAATCTATCGTATGATTTTGATGGAGACCAATATCAGTTCGGTTTCAACCAATATCAAGTATGCAGCTATCTTGATTAATACCAGTCAGTTGGAGCAGGCCAGTCAAAAGCATGAGCAATTGATTGTCGTTGTGATGGCAAGTTTCTGGATTTTGTCTTTGCTTGCCAGTCTCTATCTAGCTAGGGTTAGTGTTAGGCCCCTGCTTGAGAGCATGCAGAAGCAACAGTCCTTTGTGGAAAATGCTAGTCATGAGTTACGGACTCCACTTGCAGTTTTGCAAAATCGCTTAGAGACCCTTTTCCGTAAGCCAGAAGCAACCATTATGGATGTGAGCGAAAGCATTGCATCGAGTTTGGAAGAAGTCCGAAATATGCGTTTTTTGACAACGAACTTGTTGAACTTAGCTCGTAGAGATGATGGGATTAAGCCGGAGCTTGCAGAAGTTCCAACCAGTTTTTTCAATACGACTTTCACAAACTATGAGATGATTGCTTCGGAAAATGACCGTGTCTTCCGTTTTGAAAATCGTATCCATCGTCCGATTGTGACGGATCAACTTCTCTTGAAGCAGTTGATGACTATCCTATTTGATAATGCTGTGAAGTATACTGAAGAGGATGGTGAAATTGATTTTCTTATCTCGGCGACCGATCGCAATCTGTATTTACTGGTTTCTGATAATGGAGTAGGTATTTCGACAGAAGATAAAAAGAAAATTTTTGACCGTTTTTATCGAGTAGATAAGGCTAGAACCCGGCAAAAAGGTGGTTTTGGTTTAGGATTGTCCCTAGCCAAGCAAATTGTAGATGCCCTAAAAGGAACCATTACTGTTAAAGATAATAAACCCAAGGGAACAATCTTTGAAGTGAAGATTGCCATTCATACACCATCTAAAAAGAAAAAATAAACATATCGCTCCAGCTGGGGCGATATGTTTATTTTTTAAGTTTTCGTTTGATAAGAGAGCGTTGGACTTTTAAAACAAGTAAGCTGGATACTATTGCTGCAGGTAAGGCGAGCACAGTTGTTAATTTTAGTGATAAAAAGATAAAACTAAAGATGGCAATGCAGATACAAAAAACAGCGATATTGACAAAAAATAAAATTTCTTTGAGATTGCTATCAGCTTGTGCTTCAGGTGTATAAGCTTGATAATGAGGAAGTTGCTGGTTTAATTCTTCTTGATAGTCTACCTCATAGGATTGTAATTTTCTTACGGGCATGATTCTCTCCTTAACAGTACATACCTATTTTATCATTTTTTCAGCAGAGAATTATTACAGAAAGGTTACAAAAAGAATAAAGTCCCTTTTCATTTTCAAAGAATAGCTGATTTTGGAGAAATGTGGTATAATTTTTCTTATGGAAAAGATTATCATTACAGCAACTGCTGAAAGTATTGAACAAGTTGAACAACTGCTCGAAGCTGGCGTAGACCGTATCTATGTTGGTGAGAAAGATTTTGGCCTTCGTCTGCCAACAACCTTTAGTCATGACCAATTGCGTGAAATTGCTAAGTTGGTTCATGAAGCAGGTAAGGAATTGATTGTTGCAGTTAATGCCCTCATGCACCAAGATATGATGGACCATATCAAGCCCTTCCTGGACTTCTTGGAAGAAATCAAGACCGATTACATTACGATTGGGGATGCAGGTGTTTTTTACGTAGTCAACCGCGATGGTTATTCCTTTAAAACCATCTACGATGCTTCGACTATGGTAACTAGCAGTCGCCAGATTAACTTCTGGGGACAAAAGGCTGGCGCCTCTGAGGCTGTTTTAGCGCGTGAAATTCCATCGGCTGAACTTTTCAAAATGCCAGAGATTTTGGAAATTCCTGCTGAAGTTTTGGTGTACGGAGCTAGCGTCATCCATCATTCTAAACGTCCGCTCTTGCAAAATTACTATAACTTTACACATATCGATGATGAAAAGACGCGCAAGCGTGACCTCTTCTTGGCTGAACCAAGTGACCCAGAGAGCCATTACTCTATCTTTGAAGACAATCATGGAACCCACATCTTTGCCAACAATGACCTTGATTTGATGACCAAATTGACAGAATTGGTGGAGCATGGTTTTACTCACTGGAAACTAGAAGGGCTCTACACTCCTGGTCAGAATTTTGTTGAGATTGCAAAACTCTTTATCCAAGCGCGTAGCTTGATTCAAGAGGGCAACTTTAGCCATGACCAAGCCTTCTTGCTGGATGAAGAAGTGCGCAAGTTACACCCTAAAAACCGTTTCCTTGATACAGGATTCTATGACTACGATCCTGATATGGTTAAATAAAGCAAATGATTCGTTGAGAGAAGGGAGATTTAAAATTTCTTCTCTCAATTTTTCGTATTTCTTCACTATTTTAAAAAAATCAGCAGGCTAGGATGCTCTATTTGATAGGAATTTTAAGGCAAGTAACCTTCTTGAGTTTGAAACTAATCACATGTTTGCAGGTGCCAAATGGCCCTTTTTTTGGTATAATTTTTTATAATGAAAACGATTGGTAATCGCTATGTTGTGGTGGATTTAGAGGCAACTAGCACAGGTAGTAAGGCTAAAATTATCCAAGTGGGAATTGTCGTGATTGAGGACGGAAAAATCGTCGATCACTATACGACGGATGTCAATCCCCATGAACCCTTGGATGCTCATATCAAAGAACTGACAGGATTGACAGACCAACGTCTGGCGCAAGCACCTGATTTTTCGCAAGTTGCCAGAAAAATCTTTGACTTGGTGGAGGATGGGATTTTTGTAGCCCATAATGTTCAGTTTGATGCCAATCTCTTGGCGGAAAATTTATTTTTTGAAGGCTATGAACTAAGAAATCCTCGTGTTGACACGGTCGAATTGGCCCAAGTCTTTTTCCCTAAACTGGAAAAATATAGCTTGCCGATATTGTGTCGAGAATTAGGAATTCCTCTAAAACATGCTCACACAGCACTTTCAGATGCCCAAGCTACTGCGGAATTACTCTTATTTCTACGGGAAAAGATGGCCCAACTTCCTAAAGGTCTCTTGGAACGCTTGCTGGAAATGGCTGACGCTCTCTTATATGAGTCCTATCTGGTTATTGAAGAAATTTATGGCAACCAATCTATCCTGACTTCTCCAGACTTGGTCCAAGTTCAAGGACTGTATTTCAAGAAAACTACGGCTCCCCTGGAGTCACGAAAACTATCCCAAGATTTTTCTAAGAATATTTCTTTGTTGAACCTTGAAGTGAGGGAGGAGCAAGAAAGTTTTGCTAAAGAGGTTGGCTTGCTATTGAAAGATGAGCCTGTCTCTCTGATTCAAGCTCCAACTGGGATTGGGAAAACCTATGGCTATCTCTTACCCGCTTTATCTCAAGTGGAAAATCGTCAGATTGTTCTTAGTGTTCCGACAAAGATTCTTCAAAATCAAATCATGGAAGAAGAAGGTAAATGTCTCAAGGAAGTGTTCCATACAGATATTCATAGTTTAAAGGGGCCTCAAAATTATTTGAAGTTGGATGCCTTTTATCGTTCCTTGCAGGAAAATGATGAAAATCGCTTATTTAGACGTTTTAAAATGCAACTCTTGGTCTGGTTGACAGAGACAGAAACCGGGGATTTGGATGAAATTGGGCAACTCTACCGTTACCAACACTTTCTAGCAGACCTTCGTCATGATGGGGATTTATCATCCCAGAGCTTATTTGTGACGGAAGATTTTTGGAAACGTAGTCAAGAAAGGGCAGAGACTTGCAAGCTTTTAGTGACCAATCATGCCTATCTTGTAACTAGACTGGAAGATAATCCTGAATTTGTCAGTGACCGCTTACTGATTATTGATGAAGTCCAAAAGATCTTGTTGGCCCTAGAAAATCTGCTTCAAGAGACCCACGATATCCAGTCTATTATCGATTTGCTTGATAAGGCTTTACTGGAGGAGCAAAATAAGGTTCAGCAACGAATACTAGAAAGTATTCGCTTTGAGTGCTTCTACTTGATAGAACAATTTCAGTCTGGAAAATCTAAGAAAAATATCTTAGATTCTCTTGCCAATCTCCATCAGTATTTTTCAGAATTAGAAGTAGAAGGCTTTGAGGAGCTGGTTCGCTATTTTACAGCTGACCGAGATTACTGGCTTCAAGCAATTGAAACGAGTCAAAAGAAAATTCAGATTTCTTCTACAAAATCAGGCCGTATTCTCCTATCTTCTTTAGTGCCTAATTCATGTCAAGTCTTGGGAGTGTCGGCCACTCTTGAGATTAGTCAGAGAGTTTCTTTGGCAGATCTTTTAGGCTATCCTGAAGCCAAATTTGTCAAGGTTGAAGCTGGTAAAAAACAGGAACAAGAAGTGGTCTTGGTCAAAGATTTTCCCCTGGTAACAGAAACTTCCTTAGAAGTCTATGCCCAAGAGGTAGCTGATTTACTGATGGAAATTCAAGCTTTCCAGCAACCGATTTTGGTTCTCTTTACCGCTAAAGACATGCTTCTAGCAGTATCGGATTTACTTCCAGTTAGCCACTTGGCCCAGTATAAAAATGGGGATGTTCATCAGCTTAAGAAACGCTTTGAAAAAGGAGAACAACAAATTTTGCTTGGTGCAGCAAGTTTCTGGGAGGGAGTTGATTTTTCAAGTCATCCTTTTGTGATTCAAGTTGTACCAAGACTTCCTTTCCAAAATCCTCAAGAGCCCTTGACGAAAAAGATCAATCAGGAACTAATTCAAGAAGGGGAAAATGCCTTTTATGATTATCAATTGCCAATGGCCATTATTCGTTTAAAACAGGCTTTGGGAAGAAGTATGAGACGTGAACACCAACGTTCCTTAACTCTTATTTTGGATAGGAGAATTGTCGGAAAACGATATGGCAAGCAAATAGTGACTTCTCTAGCAAAAGAAGCGACTGTTAAAACCGTCTCTCGATCCGAAGTTGATGAGGCTGTTGATAAATTTTTAAATGAACTTTGATAAATAGTATTGTATGAAAGTATAAGGTTAGTGTATATGAAACGTTCTCTCGACTCTAGAGTCGATTATAGTTTGCTATTACCAGTATTTTTTCTACTGGTTATCGGCGTGGTGGCTATCTATATAGCTGTTAGTCATGATTATCCAAACAATATTCTGCCCATTTTAGGGCAGCAGGTCGCCTGGATTGCCTTGGGGCTTGTGATTGGTTTTGTGGTCATGCTCTTTAATACAGAATTTCTTTGGAAAGTGACCCCCTTTCTGTATATTTTAGGCTTGGGACTTATGGTCTTGCCGATTGTCTTTTATAATCCAAGCTTAGTTGCATCAACGGGTGCCAAAAACTGGGTATCGGTAAATGGTGTTACCTTGTTCCAGCCGTCAGAATTTATGAAGATATCCTATATCCTCATGTTGGCTCGTGTCATTGTCCAATTTACTAAAAAACATAAGGAATGGAGACGCACGGTTCCGCTGGACTTTTTGTTAATTTTTTGGATGATTCTCTTTACTATTCCAGTACTAGTTCTTTTAGCACTTCAAAGTGACTTAGGGACGGCTTTGGTTTTTGTGGCTATTTTCTCAGGAATCGTTTTATTATCAGGGGTTTCTTGGAAAATCATTATCCCAGTATTTGTGACTGCGGTAACAGGAGTTGCTGGTTTCTTAGCTATCTTTATTAGCAAGGACGGACGAGCTTTTCTTCACCAGATTGGAATGCCGACCTACCAAATCAATCGGATTTTGGCTTGGCTCAATCCCTTTGAGTTTGCCCAAACAACGACTTATCAGCAGGCTCAAGGGCAGATTGCCATTGGGAGCGGTGGCTTATTTGGTCAAGGTTTTAATGCTTCTAATCTGCTTATCCCAGTTCGAGAGTCGGATATGATTTTCACGGTCATTGCAGAAGATTTTGGCTTTATTGGCTCTGTCCTTGTTATCGCCCTCTATCTCATGTTGATTTATCGTATGTTGAAGATTACTCTCAAATCAAATAACCAGTTCTACACCTATATTTCCACAGGTTTGATTATGATGTTACTCTTCCACATCTTTGAGAATATCGGTGCTGTGACTGGCCTACTTCCTTTGACTGGGATTCCCTTGCCTTTCATTTCGCAAGGGGGATCAGCTATTATCAGTAATCTGATTGGTGTTGGCTTGCTTTTATCGATGAGTTACCAGACTAATCTAGCTGAAGAAAAGAGCGGAAAAGTCCCATTCAAACGGAAAAAGGTTGTATTAAAACAAATCAAATAAGGAGAAAATCATGGTAAAAGTAGCAGTTATGTTAGCTCAGGGCTTTGAAGAAATTGAAGCCTTGACAGTTGTAGATGTCTTGCGTCGTGCAAATATCACTTGTGATATGGTTGGGTTTGAAGAGCAAGTGACGGGTTCGCATGCAATCCAAGTAAGTGCAGATCGTGTCTTTGATGGTGATTTATCAGACTATAACATGATTGTTCTTCCTGGAGGGATGCCTGGCTCTGCACATTTACGTGATAATCAGGCCTTGATGCAAGAGTTGCAAAATTTCGAACAAGAAGGGAAGAAACTGGCGGCCATTTGTGCGGCACCAATTGCCCTCAATCAAGCAGGAGTGTTGAAAAACAAGAAGTTTACTTGTTATGACGGCGTTCAAGAGCAAATCCTTGATGGTCAATATGTCAAGGAAACAGTAGTGGTAGATGGTCAGTTGACAACTAGTCGAGGCCCCTCAACGGCCCTTGCCTTTGCCTACGAGTTGGTGGAGCAATTAGGAGGAGACGCAGAGACTTTACGAACAGGAATGCTCTATCGAGATGTCTTTGGTAAAAATCAATAAAACGGGAGTTACCCTCTCGTTTTTTTATGTGGAAAACTCAGGGAAATCATCGCTTTTTTCATAAAAAAATGCTATAATGAAGGATATGAAATATCACGATTATATCTGGGATTTAGGTGGAACTTTACTGGATAATTATGAAACTTCAACAGCTGCATTTGTTGAAACTTTAGCGCAGTATGGTATCACACAAGACCACGACAGTGTCTATCAGGCTTTAAAGGTTTCTACTGATTTTGCGATTGAGACATTCGCTCCCAACTTAGAGAATTTTTTAGAAAAGTACAAGGAAAATGAAGCCAGAGAGCTAGAACACCCGATTTTATTTGAAGGAGTTTCTGACTTATTGGAAGATATTTCAAAACAAGGTGGGCGTCATTTTTTGGTCTCTCATCGAAATGATCAGGTTTTGGAAATTTTAGAAAAAACTTCTATAGCAACCTATTTTACGGAAGTAGTGACTTCTAGCTCAGGTTTTAAGAGAAAGCCAAATCCTGAGTCCATGATTTATTTAAGAGAAAAGTATCAGATTAGCTCTGGTCTTGTTATTGGTGATCGGTCGATTGATATCGAAGCAGGTCAAGCTGCTGGACTGGATACCCACTTGTTTACCAGTATCGTGAATTTAAGACAAGTATTAGACATGTAAGAAAAAGGAAAAAGATGACAGAAGAAATCAAAAATCTGCAGGCACAGGATTATGATGCCAGTCAAATTCAAGTTTTAGAGGGCTTAGAGGCTGTTCGGATGCGTCCAGGGATGTATATCGGATCAACCTCAAAAGAAGGTCTTCACCATCTAGTCTGGGAAATTGTTGATAACTCAATTGACGAGGCCTTGGCAGGATTTGCCAGCCATATTCAAGTTTTTATTGAGCCAGATGATTCGATTACTGTTGTCGATGATGGGCGTGGTATCCCAGTCGATATTCAGGAAAAGACAGGCCGTCCTGCTGTTGAGACAGTCTTTACGGTTCTTCACGCTGGAGGAAAGTTCGGCGGTGGCGGCTACAAGGTTTCAGGTGGTCTTCACGGAGTAGGGTCATCAGTAGTTAATGCCCTTTCCACTCAATTAGACGTTCATGTCCACAAAAACGGAAAAATTCATTACCAAGAATACCGTCGTGGTCATGTTGTTGCTGATCTTGAAGTGGTTGGAGATACGGATAGAACGGGAACAACGGTTCATTTTACTCCGGACCCAGAAATCTTCACTGAAACAACAACATTTGATTTTGATAAATTAAATAAACGGATTCAAGAGTTGGCCTTTCTAAATCGCGGTCTTCAAATCTCCATCACAGATAAGCGCCAAGGTTTGGAACAAACCAAGCATTACCATTATGAAGGTGGGATTGCTAGTTATGTTGAATATATCAACGAGAACAAGGATGTTATCTTTGATACACCAATCTATACAGACGGTGAGATGGATGATATCACAGTTGAGGTAGCCATGCAGTACACAACTGGTTACCATGAAAATGTCATGAGTTTCGCCAATAATATTCATACACATGAAGGTGGAACGCATGAACAAGGTTTCCGTACAGCCTTGACACGTGTTATCAACGATTATGCTCGTAAGAATAAGTTACTAAAAGACAATGAAGACAACCTGACAGGGGAAGATGTTCGCGAAGGATTAACTGCAGTTATCTCAGTTAAACACCCTAATCCACAGTTTGAAGGACAAACAAAGACCAAATTGGGGAATAGCGAAGTGGTCAAGATTACCAATCGCCTCTTCAGTGATGCCTTCTCCGATTTCCTCATGGAAAATCCACAGATTGCCAAACGTATCGTGGAAAAAGGGATTTTGGCTGCCAAAGCTCGTGTGGCTGCCAAGCGTGCGCGTGAAGTCACACGTAAAAAATCTGGATTGGAAATTTCTAACCTTCCAGGTAAACTAGCAGACTGTTCTTCTAATAATCCTGCTGAAACAGAACTCTTCATCGTCGAAGGAGACTCAGCTGGTGGATCAGCCAAATCTGGTCGTAACCGTGAGTTTCAGGCTATCCTTCCAATTCGCGGTAAGATTTTGAACGTTGAAAAAGCAAGTATGGATAAGATTCTAGCTAACGAAGAAATTCGTAGTCTTTTCACAGCCATGGGAACAGGATTTGGAGCAGAATTTGATGTTTCGAAAGCCCGTTACCAAAAACTCGTTTTGATGACCGATGCCGATGTCGATGGAGCCCACATTCGTACCCTTCTTTTGACCTTGATTTATCGTTATATGAAACCAATCCTAGAAGCTGGTTATGTTTATATTGCCCAACCACCAATCTATGGTGTCAAGGTTGGAAGCGAGATTAAAGAATATATTCAGCCAGGAGCAGATCAAGAAATTAAACTCCAAGAAGCCTTGGCTCGCCATAGTGAAGGACGTGCCAAACCAACCATTCAGCGTTATAAAGGTCTGGGTGAAATGGATGATCACCAATTATGGGAAACAACCATGGATCCCGAACATCGCTTGATGGCCAGAGTTTCTGTGGACGATGCTGCAGAAGCAGATAAAATCTTTGATATGTTGATGGGGGATCGAGTAGAGCCTCGTCGTGAGTTTATCGAGGAAAATGCCGTTTATAGTACACTTGATGTCTAAAAAATCAGGAGAAGTAGTTCCCTTGGTCTAAAAAATATGATATAATCATTACGATTGTTTCAAGTAAAAAAAGGAGTTTGATATGTCTAATGGACAACTAATTTATTTAATGGTTGCAATTGCAGTCATTTTAGTTCTGGCTTATGTAGTGGCAATCTTTCTACGTAAGCGAAACGAGGGAAGATTAGAGGCGCTAGAAGAAAGAAAAGAAGAACTATACAATCTTCCAGTAAATGATGAAGTAGAAGCTGTAAAAAATATGCACTTGATTGGACAAAGTCAAGTGGCTTTCCGTGAATGGAATCAAAAATGGGTCGATTTATCTCTCAACTCTTTTGCCGATATTGAAAATAATCTCTTTGAAGCAGAAGGCTATAACCATTCATTTCGTTTTCTCAAGGCCAGTCATCAAATTGACCAAATTGAGAGTCAAATTACTTTGATTGAAGAAGATATTGCTGAAATTCGCAATGCTTTGGCAGATTTAGAGAAGCAAGAATCTAAAAATAGTGGTCGTGTTCTTCATGCTTTGGATTTATTTGAGGAACTTCAGCATAGAGTTGCTGAAAATTCAGAACAGTATGGTCAAGCCTTGGATGAAATTGAAAAACAATTAGAAAATATCCAATCTGAATTTTCACAATTTGTAACCTTGAATTCATCGGGTGACCCAGTAGAAGCTGCTGTGATTTTGGATAATGCTGAAAATCATATCTTGGCTTTGACACATATTGTTGATCGTATACCAGCAATTGTAACAACATTATCTAAAGAGCTACCAGATCAACTAGAAGATTTAGAAGATGGTTATCGTAAACTAATTGATGCTAATTATCATTTTGTTGAAACGGATATTGAAGCACGTTTCCACTTGCTTTATGAAGCATTCAAGAAAAACCAAGAGAATATTCGTCAGTTGGAATTGGATAATGCCGAATATGAGAATGGACAGGCACAAGAGGAAATCAATGCCTTGTATGATATTTTTACTCGAGAAATTGCTGCTCAGAAAGTAGTGGAAAATCTACTTGCAACTCTTCCAACTTACCTTCAACATATGAAAGAGAATAATACTTTATTGGGAGAAGATATTGCACGTTTGAGCAAGACCTATTTACTTCCTGAGACAGCTGCAAGTCATGTTCGTCGTATTCAGACAGAATTAGAGAGTTTTGAGGCAGCTATTGCTGAGGTAACTTCAAGTCAAGAAGAACCAACCCAAGCTTATTCAGTTCTTGAAGAAAATCTTGAGGATTTACAAACTCAACTAAAAGATATTGAAGATGAGCAAATTTCGGTTAGTGAGCGCCTGACACAAATTGAGAAAGATGATATCAATGCACGTCAAAAGGCCAATGTTTATGTCAATCGTCTTCATACTATCAAGCGATACATGGAAAAACGCAATCTGCCAGGTATTCCACAAACTTTCTTGAAGTTATTCTTTACGGCAAGCAATAATACTGAGGATTTAATGGTTGAGTTAGAACAGAAAATGATTAACATTGAATCTGTTACCCGAGTTCTTGAAATTGCAACGAATGATATGGAAGCTTTAGAAACGGAAACTTATAATATTGTACAATATGCAACTTTGACAGAACAATTATTACAATATTCTAACCGCTATCGCTCATTTGATGAACGCATTCAAGAAGCATTTAACGAAGCTTTAAAGATTTTTGAAAAAGAATTTGATTATCGCGCTTCATTTGACAAGATTTCTCAAGCATTGGAAGTGGCAGAGCCTGGTGTAACCAACCGCTTTGTTACCTCATATGAGAAAACACGTGAAACGATTCGTTTTTAATAAAAGAAAAAGATTTGATTGTGTGAGAAACAGAATCAAATCTTTTTCTATAGTAGTATCGTGAGCAGAAGGATTCAAAATTATAAAAACGCATAATAGCAGGTGTAGAAACTATTGCTACTATGCGTTTTATTATGGAAAGACTTATTGGACTTTCTATCAAGTCGAGTTTTTACTCAATTTCCTTACTTGATTGGGATTGAAATTCCAATTAATTTTTCTGAGTAGAGTGTCTTGATATTGGCTTCATCAATAGAGTCCTTATCAATTTTACGTTTCAAGAAAAATTCTTGAATGGTTTCGATTTCAGGCTCACGAATAGCACGGTGTTTGTTTGAGATGAGGATTTCATAGTGAAGCGGCGCTTGGGTAAAAATAACATCTGTATTCCCTGCAGAATAAACCTCAACAAGGGTTGCATCGGTACTTTCTAGCTGGCTTTTTACAAGTTGCGAGTGTGAGTTTGTCGTATTGATAAGCTTCATAATATTTCCTCCGATTTTCTAATTCTATTATAGCACTTTTTGAATAAAGTCGCTTGATTTATACTCAATGAAAATCAAAGAGCAAACTAGGAAGCTAGCCGTAGGCTGCTCAAAACACAGTTTTGAGGTTGTAGATAAGACTGACGAAGTCAGTGACCATATCTACGGTAAGGCGACGCTGACGTGGTTTGAAGAGATTTTCGAAGAGTATTAGCCAATCTTATGCTGTTTTTTCCAAGATTGGATGGCCCATTTATGGCTACCACGTTTGAGATTTTCAATAGCCTCATCAATAGGGAACCAAGCAATATGATTAAAGTCTTCTAGTGGTTTTTGAACTTCTTTGAAAGAAGTCGCTTCATAGAGGTAGGCAGGATTGTAGTAGTAGGTGTCACGATGACGAGAGTAGAAATATTCGTCAGCTTGTCCGTAATAAGTACCAATTGCAGCTGTGAAGCCAAGCTCTTCAATCAATTCACGCTTTAGGGCTTCCTGATGATTTTCACCTGATTCAATTTCGCCACCTGGTAAGAACCAAGCACCATTAGGAGCTTGAACTAAAACTATTTGTTTTTGCTCAGCATCAGGTATAACTGCATACACTCCATAGCGTGCAACATAGTCTGTATTCGCTTTTTTTTCTCCGAAAGTTGGGTTTGCCATTGCATTTTCCTCATTATCTAGTATCGTTATTATTATCATAATGGACAAAGGGCAAGCTGTCAAGAACTTATAGTTATTTTAGTAAAAAAGAAGCAGAAACATTTCATTTTCTACTCCTTTTCTATAGGATTTATACTTCTTTTTCAGAAGTCTTTACTTCAGCTTTTTTGGCATACTTAATTTGAATCTTGCCCTTGCTGGTCATAACTGCCTTTAGGTCTTTTTCGCTTGGGTTTTCAAGGTAGTAGTCAGTGATTGCGTCCTCAATATAGTCTTGAATGGTACGGCGAAGTGGGCGTGCTCCCATTTTTGGATCATAACCGAGGTCAACCAACTTTTCCTTGACCTTTTCAGTTACATCCAAATGAATGTTATTGCTAGAAAGGCGTTTGTTAACGTCTGCTAGCATAAGCTCGACAATCTGAAGGAGGTTATCCTTGCTGAGAGCCTTAAATTCGATAATACCATCAAAACGGTTCATAAACTCTGGACTAAAGAAGTTGCCGAGTTCACCGAGAACAGAGTTGGTACGTCCTTCTCTAGCGGCCCCAAATCCAACGCTGGCTTCTACCTTACCTGTACCTGCATTTGAAGTCATGATGATAATGGCATCCTTGAAGCTAACGGTGCGTCCTTGCCCATCTGTCAAACGACCATCGTCCAAGACCTGGAGGAACATGTGCATAACATCTGGATGGGCTTTCTCTACTTCATCCAAGAGAATAAGAGAATATGGATTGCGGCGAACTTTTTCAGTTAATTGCCCAGCCTCATCGTAGCCAACATAACCTGGAGGGGCGCCGACCAATTTAGCTACACTGTGTTTTTCCATATATTCACTCATATCAAAGCGAATCATACTGTCAGCAGAACCAAAGAGTTCGATAGCTAGTTGTTTGGAAAGTTCTGTCTTACCGACACCAGTTGGTCCGACGAAGAGGAAGCTTCCAATTGGACGGTTAGGGGTACCAAGTCCAACCCGATTACGGCGAATAGCCTTAGCGATCTTATCGACTGCGTCATCTTGACCAATAACATGAGACTTGAGGTCTTCAGCTAGATGGATGAGTTGAGATTGTTCTTTCTCTTTCAAATCGCCAACAGGAATGTTGGTTTTCTGCTCGATAATGTGCTCAATGGTTTTCTCACTGATGATAGGAGTGTCCTGGTCTGTGACCTTTTTCTTTTGCATTTCCTTATACTTGGCAATCTGGTCGCGGAAATAAGCCGCCTTCTCAAAATCTTCTTCTCGTGTAGCTTGAGATTTAAGATTTTCAGCCTCAATCAAGCGTTGATCAATCACTTTAGGATCGACAAAATTCAAGGTCAAGTTCATCTTAGAACCAGCTTCATCTAGGAGGTCAATGGCCTTGTCAGGTAAGAAGCGATCTTGAATGTAGCGATTGGAAAGAGTTGCAGCTGCTTCAATTGCAGCATCGGTATATTGAACGTGGTGGTAGTCTTCGTATTTCTTTTGAATTCCTTTGAGGATAGTGATTGTTTCGTCCACTGTTGGTTCATCTACCTTAACAGGTTGCATACGGCGCTCTAAGGCAGCATCCTTTTCAATGATACGGTATTCATTGAGGGTAGTAGCACCGACCAGTTGCAGTTCTCCACGAGCAAGGGCTGGCTTGAGGATATTTCCAGCATCCATATTACCATCGCTCGCAGAACCTGCACCGACAATTTCATGGATTTCATCGATAAAGAGGATAATATCCTCACGTTTGCGAATTTCTTCCATGAGTTTTTGCATGCGTTCTTCAAATTGTCCACGGATACCCGTTCCTTGAACCAAGCTAACCACATCCAGACGGATGACTTGTTTACCTTGGAGTTTATGTGGAACATCACCATCGACAATTTTCTGAGCTAGACCTTCGACAACGGCCGTTTTTCCGACACCTGGTTCACCGATAAGAACAGGATTATTCTTGGTTCTGCGATTGAGAATTTCGATGACACGGATAATCTCATCGTCGCGCCCAATAACGGGGTCAATGTCTCCACGACGGGCAATCTCAGTTACGTTGATACCAAATTCTTCTAGCAGGCCTTTTTCTTGGCTTGGTGGTGGAGTTTGAGCAGAACCACGATTTTGGGAACCATAACCGCCGTTTCCACCGTAACCTCCACCTGATTGGGTTGGGGGAATAGGAGGAGTATTGCTAGAAGGTCTGAAATTGTTTAGGTCATTGAAGAAATCACCAAAGGGATCAAAGTCACGATTGTTCAGATCCGTCATACCTTTAAAGAGGCTATTGTTAGGATCTGTTTTGATAATCTTGTAGCAGTTTTGACAGAGGTCAATTTGTTTTTGTTTTCCATTGAGATTGGTGTAAAGATGAATTGTTGAGTCGTTAATTTTACAGTTTTGACAAAGCATACATCTACCTCATTTCTTTCTTTAGCCTGACCTGTTTAATGGTCAAAAATAGTCAAATTTCTATACTCTCATTATAACAGGATTGGGGTGTAAAGCAAGTAAAAAGATTGCAGCTTTGAGAAGTTGTTACAATGAAAATTTTTGAGATTTTAGGGAATAAAAAAATCCTATTTGTGAGACAAAAAGGATTTTGGTTAGACATGCAGGGTGTAATCCCAGCTTGTTTTGTATTAGTAAAGGAGTTCGTAAATCTCCATTGCAATCAAGTCAATGCTATCAAAAGTATAGGTTTCGCGAGCTTCGACATCACGAAGGGTAAAAATTGAGCCGTTTTCTTCGTCGTGGCTGTACGCAACTTCTGCAACAACAACTCCTTCGCGTTCAAAATTACGTTTTAAATTTCCGCCGTCTTTTGCCATTGCTTCAAGGCGGTTGATGATTCTAACCAAATGTGATTCCATTTTGATTCTCCTTCATTTCTTATCGTTACTATTTTACCATAAAGGAGGCCAACTTGACTAGAAAAAACTAAGATTTCTCGCTAATTCTGCTAGTTTAAAGATTTTTAAATAAATTGGATAAAAGATTTGAATTTTAATTCAATACATGTTATAATCATACAGTACTCTATTTTAGAAAGCAGTGTGACTATGAATTTTTCTTTTTTACCTAAGTATTTACCTTATTTTAACTATGGGGCTGTTGTGACGGTTCTCATTTCTATCTGTGTTGTCTTTTTGGGAACTATTTTAGGGGTTGTCTTGGCTTTTGGGCAACGTTCAAAGTTTAAACCGCTTGTCTGGCTCGCTAACTTGTACGTTTGGATTTTCCGTGGGACACCGATGATGGTTCAGATTATGATTGCCTTTGCCCTTATGCACATCAATGCTCCGACTATTCAGGTTGGGATTTTGGGTGTTGATCTTTCTCGTCTGATTCCAGGGATTTTGATTATCTCTATGAACAGTGGTGCTTATGTTTCTGAGACAGTTCGTGCTGGAATCAATGCAGTTCCAAAAGGTCAGCTAGAGGCGGCTTATTCCTTAGGGATTCGTCCTAAAAATGCGATGCGCTATGTGATTTTGCCACAAGCTATCAAAAATATTTTGCCAGCATTGGGGAACGAATTTATCACCATTATCAAGGACAGCTCCCTCTTATCAGCTATCGGTGTTATGGAGTTGTGGAACGGGGCTACAACAGTTTCCACAACAACCTATCTACCTTTAACACCACTTCTATTTGCAGCCTTTTATTACTTGATTATGACTTCTATTTTGACAGTGGCCTTGAAAGCTTTTGAAAAACGTATGGGACAAGGAGATAAGAAATAATGACAGAAACCTTGATAAAAATTGAAAATTTACATAAATCATTTGGAAAGAATGAAGTATTGAAGGGCATCAACCTCGAGATTAAAAGAGGAGAAGTTGTCGTTATCATCGGTCCTTCAGGAAGCGGGAAATCTACCTTGCTTCGCTCTATGAATTTGTTGGAAGAAGCAACCAAAGGGAAGGTTATCTTTGAGGGAGTCGATATTACGGACAAGAAGAATGACCTCTTTGCTATGCGTGAGAAGATGGGCATGGTTTTCCAACAATTCAATCTCTTTCCTAATATGACTGTGATGGAAAATATCACCTTGTCACCTATCAAGACCAAAGGTGAGAGCAAGGCAGTGGCTGAGAAGAGAGCCCAAGAGCTGTTGGAAAAAGTTGGTTTGCCAGATAAGGCGGACGCTTATCCACAGAGTCTGTCAGGTGGGCAGCAACAGCGGATTGCTATAGCACGTGGTTTGGCTATGGAACCTGATGTTTTGCTCTTTGACGAGCCGACTTCAGCTCTGGATCCTGAGATGGTTGGAGAAGTTCTAGCTGTTATGCAAGACCTTGCCAAGTCAGGAATGACTATGGTTATCGTAACACATGAGATGGGATTTGCTCGTGAGGTGGCAGACCGTGTTATCTTTATGGCAGACGGTGTGGTTGTTGAAGACGGAACACCTGAACAGATTTTTGAACAAACCCAAGAACAACGGACTAAAGACTTCTTGAGTAAGGTTTTATAATCTATTTTAAAATTTCAAGACAAGATTAGTGAAAAGCTCAACCAGAGCTTTTTCTTATAGTTTGAAACTATAGGATTGCCTAGGAAAGAAGTGTTAGAGGGTGCTGGCAGTTTTTGGTATAATGGAAAATATTTGAAAGAAAAGAGAAGTGATATGACACAGATTATTGATGGGAAAGCTTTAGCGGCCAAATTGCAGGGGCAGTTGGCTGAAAAGACTGCAAAATTAAAGGAGGAAACAGGTCTAGTGCCTGGTTTGGTAGTGATTTTGGTTGGGGACAATCCAGCCAGCCAAGTCTACGTTCGCAACAAGGAGAGGTCAGCTCTTGCGGCTGATTTCCGTAGCGAAGTAGTGCGAGTTCCAGAGACCATTACTCAAGAGGAATTGTTAGACCTGATTGCTAAATACAATCAGGATCCAGCTTGGCATGGTATTTTGGTCCAGTTGCCATTACCAAAACACATTGATGAAGAAGCGGTTTTACTAGCCATTGACCCAGAAAAGGATGTGGATGGTTTCCATCCCCTAAATATGGGACGTCTTTGGTCTGGACATCCAGTCATGATTCCTTCCACACCTGCAGGGATTATGGAAATGTTTCATGAATATGGGATTGACTTGGAAGGTAAAAATGCAGTTGTTATTGGTCGTTCCAATATCGTTGGAAAGCCCATGGCCCAGCTTCTTTTGGCCAAGAATGCTACAGTTACCTTGACTCACTCACGGACTCACAATCTTGCCAAGGTGGCTGCTAAAGCAGATATTCTTGTGGTCGCAATCGGTCGTGCTAAGTTTGTGACTGCTGACTTTGTCAAACCAGGTGCGGTTGTCATTGACGTTGGGATGAACCGTGATGAAAATGGGAAGCTTTGTGGGGATGTTGATTATGAGGCAGTTGCCCCGCTTGCTAGCCATATTACGCCAGTCCCTGGAGGTGTCGGCCCTATGACCATTACCATGCTAATGGAGCAGACTTATCAGGCGGCAGTTCGGACATTGGACAAGGACTAGGAAAATGAAATTCGTATTTGATTTGGATGGGACGCTGTCTTTTGACTATATGACCATAGATGAAGAGATTAGGCAGGTTCTTTTAAAGGCTGAAGATTATGGACATGAGGTTGTATTTGCCTCAGCACGCTCTTATCGGGATTGTTTAGGCTTATTAGGTTCCGAGCTTAGTCAGCGCTTGGTCATAGGTTTGAATGGTGGTGTAGCCTATTGTCTGGGAAAAGCTATCTATGAAATGAATCTCGATGCTAGGATTTATCAGGCTTTAGTGGATTATTGCCAGACCTATAATCTTCCTTTCTTTGTAGATGATTGCTTTGACTATAGTGGTCAGATTGTAGAGAAGATTCCATTTTTCTCCAGTGTGGATCCCCTAAAGGTAGCTCGTCATCAGAAACTCGAGGACTTAGGGACTCCGATTAAGGTAGTCGTTTATATGGGTGACCATGAGGATTTGCTTGATGATCTGCTTGGTCAGTTAGAAAGACTGGGGCTAGCCCATCTGTCCTATCATACGCATGAAAAGTGTCTTTATGTCAACCCCTTGGATACTCATAAGGCGACAACTGTTGAAAAGTTATGTGGGGAGAACTTCATTGTTTTTGGAAATGACCAAAACGATATTGAACTGTTTAAAACGTCTCTCTATTCTGTCCAGATTGGAGATTTCGCTGGTCTTACTCCATATGCAGATGAAACGCTAAATATAAAGGGAGCTCCTTCTCCGACAGTAGCAGACAAAATCTTACAGACTTTTACGGAATTTCAGGGAAAATAGTACAAAAGGAGGTCTGCGCCTCCTTTTTGTTGTATAATAAAAGCGAGAGGAAAAAAGAATGAAAGTGATTGATCAAACTTTACTAGAAAAAGTTATTATTGAACGTTCTCGTACAAGTCATAAAGGAGACTACGGTCGTCTACTGCTGCTTGGTGGTACTTATCCTTATGGAGGTGCCATCATCATGGCTGCTTTGGCAGCTGTAAAAAGCGGTGCAGGATTGGTGACCGTTGGAACAGATAGAGAAAATATTCCAGCTCTGCACAGCCATTTACCTGAGGCTATGGCCTTTTCTCTTCAAGACCAGCAGTTGTTAAAAGAGCAATTGGAGAAGGCAGAAGTTGTCTTGCTGGGGCCGGGTTTACGAGACGATGCTTTTGGAGAAGATCTAGTTAAACAGGTCTTTGCTGGCTTAAGACAAAATCAGATTTTGATTGTAGATGGAGGTGCCTTGACCATTCTTGCTAGAACAAGTTTGTCATTTCCTTCGAGTCAGCTTATCCTAACTCCCCACCAAAAAGAATGGGAAAAACTGTCTGGAATTACGATTGAAAAGCAAAAGGAAGATGCAACGGCTAGTGTTCTGACTTCCTTCCCTCAAGGAACAATTTTGGTGGAGAAAGGCCCAGCTACTCGTATTTGGCAAGCTGGTCAGTCTGATTATTACCAGTTACAGGTTGGCGGTCCCTATCAGGCGACTGGGGGAATGGGAGATACTTTGGCTGGGATGATTGCAGGATTTGCAGGCCAGTTTAAGCAAGCTAGTCTTTACGAACGTGTGACAGTAGTGACCCATCTTCATTCAGCCATAGCCCAAGAACTAGCTCAAGAACATTATGTGGTTTTGCCAACGGAGATTAGTAATTGTCTTCCTAAAGTAATGAAAATTATTTGTCAAAAAGAGAGGGTAAGCAAAGATAAATTTGTTTAAAATAGATAGATAAACCTACTTCCTTCTCTTAATTTATGATTCTTGAAATGCGCCTGCTTTAATGCTAAACTAGACGTATCAAAGATAAGGTCTTGTTTTTGGAACTGGAAAGAGATGAACAAAGCAAATACATAAAAGACAAACTCATTTTTATTCGTTTGATAAAAAGAAAATGCATATTTTCAAAGAAAGATTGATGAAAAATGTAAATTTGATCTTTTTACTTGAATAAAAAGCGGTTTCATAGTAAAATAAGAACTGAGAATGATGGAGGTAAATCGGTGGAAAATCTGAAGAAAATGGCAGGTATCAAGGCTGCTGAGTTCGTGAGCGATGGAATGGTCGTTGGACTTGGAACAGGCTCGACTGCCTATTATTTTGTCGAAGAAATCGGTCGTCGTATCAAGGAAGAAGGATTGCAGATTACAGCTGTAACGACTTCTAGTGTGACTAGTAAACAGGCAGAAGGCCTTAATATCCCACTCAAATCTATTGACCAAGTAGACTTTGTCGATGTGACGGTTGATGGCGCGGATGAAGTGGATAGTCAGTTTAACGGAATCAAAGGCGGTGGTGGTGCCCTTCTCATGGAAAAGGTGGTCGCAACACCATCAAAAGAATACATTTGGGTGGTGGATGAAAGCAAGCTGGTCGAAAAACTAGGTGCTTTTAAATTACCAGTAGAAGTGGTTCAGTATGGTGCAGAGCAGGTCTTTCGTCATTTTGAACAAACTGGCTACAAACCAAGTTTCCGTGAAAAAGACGGCCAACGTTTTGTGACGGATATGCAGAATTTTATCATCGATCTTGCCTTGGATGTCATTGAAAATCCAATTGCTTTCGGACAAGAATTGGACCATGTCGTTGGTGTCGTAGAGCACGGTTTATTCAACCAAATGGTGGATAAGGTCATCGTTGCTGGACGAGATGGGGTTCAGATTTTAACCTCAAGAAAAGAAAAATAGAAGGGGGCATAAGATGTCTAAATTTAATCGTATTCATTTGGTGGTACTGGATTCTGTAGGAATCGGTGCTGCACCAGATGCTAATAACTTTGTCAATGCAGGGGTTCCAGATGGAGCTTCTGACACACTGGGACACATTTCAAAAACAGTTGGTTTGAATGTCTCAAACATGGCTAAAATCGGTCTTGGAAATATTCCTCGTGAAACTCCTCTTAAGACTGTAGCAGCAGAAAGCAATCCAACTGGATATGCAACAAAATTAGAAGAAGTATCCCTTGGTAAGGATACTATGACTGGACACTGGGAAATCATGGGACTCAACATTACGGAGCCTTTCGATACTTTCTGGAACGGATTCCCAGAAGAAATCCTGACAAAAATCGAAGAATTCTCAGGACGCAAGGTTATTCGTGAAGCCAACAAACCTTACTCAGGAACAGCTGTTATCGATGATTTTGGACCACGTCAGATGGAAACTGGAGAGTTGATTATCTATACTTCAGCTGACCCTGTTTTGCAAATTGCTGCTCACGAAGACATCATTCCTTTGGATGAATTGTACCGTATCTGTGAATACGCTCGTTCGATTACCCTTGAGCGCCCAGCCCTTCTAGGACGTATCATTGCTCGCCCTTATGTAGGTGAACCAGGTAACTTCACTCGTACGGCAAACCGTCGTGACTTGGCTGTATCTCCATTTGCCCCAACTGTTTTGGATAAATTGAACGAAGCTGGTATCGATACTTATGCTGTGGGTAAAATCAACGATATCTTTAACGGTGCTGGTATCAACCATGACATGGGCCACAACAAGTCAAATAGCCATGGAATTGATACACTATTGAAGACTATGGGCCTTGCTGAGTTTGAAAAAGGATTCTCATTCACAAACTTGGTGGACTTTGATGCCCTTTACGGCCACCGTCGTAATGCTCACGGTTACCGTGATTGTCTGCATGAGTTTGATGAGCGCTTACCTGAAATTATCGCAGCCATGCGAGAGAACGACCTTCTCTTGATTACTGCGGACCACGGGAACGACCCAACTTACGCAGGAACTGACCACACTCGTGAATATATTCCATTGTTGGCCTACAGCCCTGCTTTTAAAGGAAATGGCGTCATTCCAGTAGGACATTTTGCAGATATTTCAGCGACTGTTGCCGATAACTTTGGTGTGGAAACTGCTATGATTGGGGAAAGTTTCTTAGATAAATTGGTGTAAGATGACGCGCTATGCTTTGCTGGTTAGAGGTATCAATGTTGGTGGTAAGAACAAGGTCGTCATGGCGGAGCTTCGTCAAGAATTAATAAACTTGGGACTGGAAAAAGTTGAGAGCTACATCAACAGTGGCAACATTTTCTTTACTTCTACAGACTCAAAAGTCAAATTGATTGAAAGGTTAGAGGCTTTCTTTGGAACTCGTTATCCATTTATTCAGAGCTTTTCCCTACTGAGTCAAGAAGACTGTGAAGCAGAAGTGGAGAATCTACCAGCTTGGTGGAACGAAGACTTGGCACGAAAAGATGTCCTCTTTTACACGGAGTGCTTGGATGTGGATCAAGTCATCAATAAAGTGAACAGTTTGGAACTGGAAGATGAAGTTCTTCATTTTGGAAAACTTGGTATTTTCTGGGGAAAATACTCCGAAGAATCATACTACGAAACAGCCTATCACAAGTACTTGCTCAAGATGCCTTTCTATCGCCACATTACCATTCGCAATGCTAAAACTTTTGACAAAATCGGTCAAATGCTAAAAAATAATAAAGGGGACATACAATGACATTTTTAGATAAAATCAATGAAACAGCTGCCTTCCTGAAGGACAAGGGAATCCAAACGCCTGAGTTCGGTCTAATCCTTGGGTCAGGACTTGGAGAATTGGCAGAAGAAATCGAAAATCCAGTTGTAGTAGACTATGCAGACATTCCAAACTGGGGCCGCTCTACAGTAGTCGGTCACGCTGGGAAATTGGTATATGGTGACCTTGCAGGTCGCAAGGTCTTGGCCCTTCAAGGTCGTTTCCATTTCTACGAAGGAAATCCTCTGGAAGTCGTGACTTTCCCAGTACGTGTCATGAAAGTGCTAGGATGTGAAGGTGTCATTGTAACTAATGCAGCTGGTGGTATTGGTTATGGTCCTGGTACCTTGATGGCTATCTCAGATCATATCAATATGACGGGACAAAACCCATTGATGGGTGAAAACTTGGATGACTTTGGTCCTCGTTTCCCAGATATGTCTAAAGCCTACACTCCAGAATACCGTGCTACTGCTCATGAAGTGGCTAAAAAACTTGGTATCAAGCTTGACGAAGGTGTCTATATCGGTGTTACTGGTCCAACTTATGAAACACCAGCAGAAATCCGTGCTTATAAGACACTTGGAGCTGATGCAGTTGGTATGTCTACGGTTCCTGAAGTGATCGTGGCAGCCCACTCAGGTTTGAAAGTTCTAGGAATTTCATGTATTACTAACTTTGCGGCTGGTTTCCAAGAAGAACTCAACCACGAAGAAGTTGTAGAAGTAACCGAACGTGTTAAAGGTGATTTCAAGGGCTTGCTTAAAGCGATTCTTGCAGAATTGTAAGAAAAAAGATTTAAAAGGGGGAATGCCTCTTTCCTTTCATGGTTGACTATTCGGAACAAAGAAGAAACATAGGTAGACTATGGGTTTCTTCCTACTCTTGTACCTGAAAGAGTCTGACAGTTAGCATTGTGAAAGACAAGAATCTAGGAAGCTGGAATTAGCTTCCTAGCCAAGCAGACTAGTATAAATAAGAAGAGATAAGAATGAATTTATACTCAATGAAAATCAAAGAGCAAACTAGGAAGCTAGCCGCAGGTTGCTCAAAACACAGTTTTGAGGTTGTAGATAAGACTGACGAAGTCAGTGACCATATCTACGATAAGGCGACGCTGATGTGGTTTGAAGAGATTTTCGAAGAGTATTACTTTCTGAATTTCTCAGTCTTGTCCTAGATAGGGGACAAGGAGATTTAGTTTGAGTCTGCTTACAAATAAACGAAAAGAAAGATAAAGAATAATGAAAATTGGTCAACGAATTATGCGTTTTGGCATAAAAAAATTAAGTATCGGAGTTGTATCTGTTGCAGTCGGCTTTGCATTTCTAGCTCCAGCTGGAATTTCAGCCAATGAACTAAAACAAGATGTAACATCTGAAGTGGCAACAAGAGTGCTAGATTCTAAGGAGGAATTGAGAGAGCCAGAAAATGTTGCTCCAAAACTAGAAACTCCTCTTAGAGAGGAGCCAAGACTAGCTCCTCAACCGCTTCCGGAAGCAGGTGAAGTTCTTGAAAACAAAAGGGAAGAGTCAAAAGTAGAGACAACAGAGCCAGCTCAAGACTCGCCTATTCATGCTCCTGTAGAAGAAACTAAAGAAGAAGTTGTGACAGAAAAGCCAACAAATACTCGTTCTCTAACAGCAGAAGATTTGGTGAAGATTTCCAAAGGGGAATTACATTTAGAAAATGATTTGATTGATGAATCTCTCTACGGTGAAAAAGTTCTTGATTTGGAAGGGGATGATGACCAAGATGGCATCAAAAACAAAGATGAACTTTATGTGTACAACAAAGATGGTAAGGATTATCTAGGATATAACAGTCATCCCTTGCTAGCAGACAGTGATGGGGATGGTTTGGCAGATGGGGAAGACGACAATAAGAAAGAATGGTATGTCACAGACCGTGATTCTCTTCTCTTTATGGAGTTAGCCTATCGAGACGATGATTATATTGAGAAAATTTTAGATCATAAGAATCCTTTCCCGAGTCTCTATCTTGACCGTCAAGAATACAAACTCATGCACAATGAATTGGCTCCTTTCTGGAAAATGAAAAAAGCCTACCATACAGATAGTGGCTTGGATGCTTTCTTATTTGAGACCAAGAGCGACCTTCCTTATCTCAAAGATGGAACGGTGCACATGTTGGCTATTCGTGGAACACGAGTTAATGATGCCAAGGACTTAAGTGCAGATTTGATTTTATTAGGTGGAAATAAACCAGCTCAAGCGGATGATATCCGCAAGGTTGTTGGGGAATTAGCCAAGGATACAAGTATTACCAAGTTGTATATGACAGGTCATTCTCTTGGAGGCTACCTAGCTCAGATTGCAGCGGTTGAAGCTTACCAAAAATATCCTGATTTTTATAACCATGTATTACGGAAAGTGACGACTTTCAGTGCTCCTAAAGTGATTACTTCCAGAACTGTTTGGAATGCTAAGAATGGTTTCTGGGATGTTGGTTTGGAAAGCCGTAAATTAGCTGTTAGTGGGAAAATTAAGCATTATGTGGTTGATAATGACAATGTTGTGACTCCCTTGATTCATAACGATCGTGATATTGTTACATTTACAGGTAATTCACGATTTAAACACCGTTCTCGTGGCTATTTTGAAAGTCGAATGAATGATATTCCTAACTTTAATATTGGTAAACGAGCTACCTTGGATAAACATGGTTATCGTGATCCGAAATTGGATAAAGTGCGATTCTTTAAGAAACAGGCTCTGCCTCAATCTGCTAGTCAACCAAGCGCTGAACCAATGGAAAATATTGCCTTAGGGAAACAGGTTACTCAAAGTTCGACAGCTTTCGGAGGAGATGCTAGAAGAGCTGTGGATGGTAAAGTTGATGGTAACTATGGTCACAATTCTGTCACTCATACCAACTTCCAATCTAAGCCTTGGTGGCAAGTAGATTTGGCTAAAGAAGAAACCATTCGCCAAATCAATATTTACAACCGCACAGACACTGCCCAGGATAGATTGGCAAACTTTGATGTCATTCTTTTAGACAGTTCTGGTAAAGAAATTGAGAGAAAACGCATAACATCTCTTAAAGATGTGTCAGCACAAATTGCGATTAACCATAAAAAAGCGCGTTATGTTCGAATTGAGCTAGAAGGCTATAATGCCCTCAGTCTTGCAGAAGTCCAAGTATATCGTGCTGAGAATATCGCTTGGAAAAAACAAGCTAAGCAAAGTTCTACTGATTTTGGTGGAGATGCTAGTCGTGCCTTGGATGGTAATACCAATAGTAGTTATAGCCAGCAATCAATTACCCATACAAAATTTGAAAACCAGTCTTGGTGGGAAGTTGATTTAGGTCGTACAGAACAGGTAGGACTTGTTCGCCTTCATAACCGTGGGGATGGAGAACTTTCTAAACGTCTGTCAGACTTTGATGTGATTTTATATGATGAAAAAGGGAAAGAAGTTGCTAGACAGTATGTTTCTAAACTTGACGGAACGAGCTTGGATGTTCAATTAAATGGGAAATTGGGACGCCGTGTTCGTGTGCAACTACGTAAGAACAATCAAGCCCTCAGTCTTGCAGAAGTAGAAGTTTTCCGCTTTATAGCTACGAATGGTGATACGGCGACACAAGTTTCTAAGCCAGTTCAACCAATCAGTCAGACTCCTGCCAAAGACAAAACATTGACAATTCAACATAGTGGAGCTTACATTGCCCGCTACTCTATAACTTGGGAAGAAGTTACAGTAGACAAAGATGGAAACCAAGTTGTTCGTAGTCGTTCTTGGGAAGGAAACGGTCGCAACCAGACTGCAGGTTTTGTCCTCAACCTCCCAATCAAAGAAAATATGAGAAATCTGCGAATTAAGATTGAGAAAAAGACAGGTCTACTATGGAATAGATGGCAAACAATCTATGAAAATAGACCAATTTTAGCTCAACCCCACCGTAAAATTACCCATTGGGGAACAACATTAAATTCTAAGATTTCTGATGACGATGTCTTGTAAAAAATCCTACTATTTAATAATGAGATGATTTAGTTTATAAGAGAAGAACTACCTGAGCTTGAATAGAACTCAGGTAGCTCTCTGTGAAAGAACAAAATTAAACAGAAAGGATGGGTTAACTGTATTCACTGAACTGAATACGGGCGGAGAACTGTGTAAAAAAGATAAATTATCTAGCATCTGCGATGCGTCGTCAGTTTCCTATTTTTACTTTGTTCTCTGTTGCTATCCTAAATATACAAAAAAGAAAGGTAGAGCGCGTGTTCTAATTTGAACAAGAGTAGAAATTCGTACCTATAAGATGCTTGGAACAGGTGTGGTCGGAATGTCAACTGCTCCTGAAGTTATTGTTGTAGACTACTCAGCTTTGAAACTTCTAGGAATTTTATATATTACTAACTATACTACTAGTTTCAAAGAAGAGATTAACCACGAAGAGGTTATAGAAGTGACTGAGTGTGTTAAAGGTGATTTTAAAGGCTTACTGAAAGCCGTTTTTGCTGAATTATTACTATGTTAAAAGAATTGAGGAGTATTTTTCAGAAAATCCCTTATAATCTTAAATTATTCCTAGCAGTCATTTTGCAAGGAATAGTTTCAGGTTTATCTGGTATTTTTCTACATTATCTTTTAAAGATGATAGAGGGGATAGCTTTTGGTCCATCAGAGCATCAAACTGTATTCTTGACAGATGGAGTTTCCTCGTCGCGGATAGGATTAAGTTTAATAATTGTGGGTCTTGGCTCATCCTTGGTCTGGTATTTCTTGCAAAAAAAATCACAGATTTTTTCCATTAAAGCACAGATGAAGGATGAGACTTCACAATACAAACTTCATTTTTTAAAACAGCTATTTCATTCAATTTGGCAGATTATTGCAGTTGGAGGGGGAGCACCTATTGGTAAAGAAGCTGCGCCACGAGAGATTGGAACTCTATTTGCAGGACCAATTGGAAAAATATGTTCTCTCTCTAAGAAGGATCAAATCTTTCTCCTTGCTTGTGGTGCTGGTGCTGGTTTAGCAGCTGTCTACCAGGTTCCATTAACAAGTGTCTTCTTTGTTTTTGAAACTCTAGGAATTGCTCTATCTATTAAACGATTTATCTTAGTCGGTTTGACTACCTATGTGTCAACCTATACAGCAGGCTTGGTTATTTCAGATCAGGCTCTCTACCAGATTCCAGCGATAACATGGTCATTAAAGGAAACGTGGATTATTCCCTTATTACTTCTTTTCTTAACCCCACTAGCTTGGCTTTTTGATCGCTTAAGTAAAGAAGTATCTTCAAACAGAATAAAAGATAAACGAATACTTCTCACATTGCCTACAGCTTTTCTTTTTCTTGCTGGGTTGGCAAGTTATTTTCCACATCTACTTGGAAATGGACGTATGATGGCTCAGGAAGTATTGAATGGTAGCGATGGCAAAACAGTATTCCTCTTGTTTATCCTAAAAGCGCTGGTCGTTCTTATTACTCTGTGGGCAGGGGTCTATGGTGGTACACTTACGCCATCTTTTGCCTTGGGGATGGCTGGAGCTGCTCTCTTGGGCATGATTCTAGGTTTCGACAGTCAGCCAAGCATTTTGCTTTTGGGATCGGTTTGCTTTTTGTCTGTGACCTTGAGGGCTCGCTGGTCTGCAACTGGATTAGTAATAGGTTTCACTGGGCTAGGTTTGGATTCTCTTCCGTATCTCTTAGTAACAGCTGTTTTAGCTTATGAATTTGCAAAAATATTAGACCGTTTTTCTTGGGCTAGCATACTGTGTCAGAAGTCAAAGAATAAAGTAATTAGGTAGGAAATGCTCATTTCTTCTAGTTAAGGATTTAACTTAAAAGATTAAAAACTATTGTCAGTTTATCAATAACTATTTTAAATAAAAATGTAGTAGGCTTATCGGAGTCATGATTGAATCCGATAAGCCTAGCTATGAAATATAAAAAAGAAAGGTAGAGCGAGATGTTCTGATTTGAACACGAGCGGAAAACTTTTCTAAAAACTTAGAGAGGGTAGTTTGGTTTTGAATTGAACCCGTGCTATTCTCCTATTTGTCATCAAAATTAAGAAAGAAAGGAATTGAACCCACCCTAAAAGCAGTGGGAAAAAGATAGTTGGTCTAGCGAGCATCGCTCACTACACCCAACTCCTATTTTCCCTTTGCTTTTTGACGGGTTTGGTATCTTTCTGATTATAAATTTTAGAATAAAGAAAGGATGGGTTAACTGTATTCATTGAACTGAATACGGGCGGAGAACTGTGTAAAAAAGATAAACTGTCTAGCATCTGCGATGCGTCGTCAGTTTCCTATTTTTACTTTGTTCTCTGTCGCTATCCTAAATATACAAAAAAAGAAAGGTAGAGCGTGTGTTCTGATTTGAACACGAGCGGAAAACTTTTCTAAAAACTTAGAAAGGAAGGGGAGTTCGGGTTTGAATTGAAGCCGGTCTAATCTTCTCAATATCATCAAAATTAAGAAAGAAAGGAATTGACCCCACCCTAAAAGCAGTGGGAAAAAGATAGTTGGTCTAGCGAGCATCGCTCACTGCACCCAACTCCTATTTTCCCTTTGCTTTTTGACGGGTTTGGTATCTTTCTGATTATAAATTTTAGAATAAAGAAAGGATGGGTTAACTGTATTCATTGAACTGAATACGGGCGGAGAACTGTGTAAAAAAGATAAACTGTCTAGCATCTGCGATGCGTTGTCAGTTTCCTATTTTTACTTTGTTCTCTGTCGCCCTTTATATCTTAACTATGTCTATCCATATTGCTGCTCAGCAGGGTGAAGTTGCTGATAAAATTCTTCTTCCTGGGGATCCTCTTCGTGCTAAATTTATTGCGGAGAATTTCCTTGAAGATGCTGTTTGTTTTAACGAAGTTCGTAACATGTTTGGTTACACTGGTACTTACAAGGGCCACCGTGTATCCGTTATGGGAACTGGGATGGGAATGCCATCTATTTCGATTTATGCGCGTGAGTTGATTGTTGATTACGGCGTGAAAAAATTGATTCGTGTGGGAACTGCGGGTTCTTTGAATGAAGATGTCCACGTTCGTGAATTGGTTTTGGCGCAGGCAGCTGCAACTAACTCAAATATCGTCCGTAATGACTGGCCACAGTACGATTTTCCACAAATCGCTAGCTTTGATTTGCTGGACAAGTCCTACCATATCGCCAAAGAACTTGGTATGACAACCCACGTTGGGAACGTTTTGTCATCTGATGTCTTTTACTCAAATTACTTTGAAAAGAACATCGAGCTTGGTAAGTGGGGAGTCAAGGCTGTGGAAATGGAAGCAGCAGCCCTTTACTATTTGGCGGCCCAGCACCATGTTGATGCGCTAGCTATCATGACCATCTCTGATAGCTTGGTCAATCCAGACGAAGACACAACTGCAGAAGAACGTCAAAACACCTTCACTGATATGATGAAGGTCGGTTTGGAAACATTGATTGCAGACTAAAGGTAGGCTATATTCAGAATGATTTCTCTTGTTCTCAAAATGATAACTATCAACAATGAATCAATCCTGAAATAGGTAAGAATAAGGAAATTGAAGGAAGCCTAATTGTGTCAAAGGACCGAGACTAGTCAGTTTAATATCTAAATCATAATCAAATAAAGTTGGAAGCCAAGTTGACAAGAAGTCAAGACTTTCAACTTTTTAACTTGAAAATTCCTAGGAGTACAAAATGGATAAGATTGAACAATTACAAGGTATTATTGATCAAAGTCAGAGCATTGTCTTTTTCGGTGGTGCAGGGGTTTCTACAGAGTCTAATATTCCAGATTTTCGTAGTTCAGATGGTATATATAGTCTGAAACTGGGTCGCCATTTTACTGCCGAGCAACTGGTTTCACGCACTATGTTTGAGCGCTATCCAGAGGATTTTTTTGATTTCTACAAAAAGTATCTGGTCTATCCTGATGCCAAGCCGAATTTAGCACATGATTATCTAGCGTCGTTGGAAAAAACAGGTAAATTAAAGGCGATTGTGACGCAAAATATCGATAGTCTCCATGAAATGGCAGGATCTCAGAAAGTTTTGAAACTGCATGGTAGTGCAGATTGTAATTATTGTTTGGGCTGTCATCGCTTTTATGATTTGACTGCCTTTTTGGAACTTGAAGGTCCAGTTCCCTACTGTTTAGATTGTGGCAAGGTGGTCAAACCTGACGTGACCCTTTATGAGGAAGCGCTAGATATGGATGTATTTAGTCGCGCAGCTCGAGCCATTCAGCAAGCAGATTTGTTGATCATTGGTGGAACTTCCTTAGTTGTTTACCCTGCAGCTAGTCTAGTCAATTATTTTTCAGGGTCAAATCTTGTTGTTATCAACAAGTCCAGCACTCCTCAAGACAGCCAAGCTGATTTAGTTATCGAAGGTAAGATTGGAGAAGTTTTTTCTAAATTGAGACAATAAAAAACTGAAAGAAGTAGGATTATACTTCCTTCAGTTTTTTTGTATCACGAACTCAGAAACTATGAACAAGATTCTCTTCATTTCTAGGGGAATTTTATTGTTGATTTATAAATTGCTCGAGTTATTTTTAATTGTTGAATAAAAGGAAAAAAGGAAGACTTTCTGGATGAAAAACTTCCTTTTTTAGTCAATCAGTACATGCTGATTTTAATGAAATGCTACTATATTGTTTACTTTTTTAAAGATCGCAAGAAATAATCAATTTCTGCTTGAGAATGGAGAATATGCATCTTTTCAGGGTAGGTATCACTTAATTTTTGGTATCTTTCCTTAGCATTATTTGTCCGCCCCTCCCAGAGAATCCATCTGATAAACTCCCAATTAAACTGTTCTTGACAACCTTCTGCCATACTTTCTCTGACTTTTCCCCGGTATTTGAGGTATCGCTTAAAGGCTCGAAAGAGACAGGCCAATGGTGAAAAATTTAGAAAGATGATTTGGTCAGCTTCCTGCATTCTTTCCTCGTAATAGCACCAAGAATAATTTCCATCGATGACCCAAGCTTTATGATTGGTGAGAAAGTTATTCATCTCGGTCAACATCCATTCACGGTCACTGTCTTGCCAACCAGGTTGAAATTGGAGTGTGTCCATATGTAGTTTTGGGATGGAGTAGTAGTTAGATAATTTTTCTGCTAGAGTTGACTTACCAGCACCAGAATATCCGATAATTGCGATTTTCATTTTCTACCTTTTCCTATTTAGAGACAAAAAAACAGCCTCTATGGACTGTTTCTTATTTAACAAGTTTAGCTGAAAGACGAGCTTTGTCGCGGCTTGCTTTGTTTTTGTGAATCAAACCTTTAGTTTCTGCTTTATCGATAGCTGAGCTAGCAGCACGGAAAAGTTCTTCAGATGGGTTTGCTTCGAAAGCTTTGATAGCAGTACGCATAGCTGATTTTTGAGCTGAGTTCTTTTCGTTTTGTTTAACGTTCAATTCAGCACGTTTGATAGCTGATTTAATGTTTGCCAATGTTCTTACCTCCATATTTACTAACTATACCATTATATCTGAAAACTTACGTTTTGACAAGGGAAAATTACTTTTTTAAGTAAATTTCATCGATTTCATGGTTCTTGCTTTTATGAAGAATCACTTCCGCACGATTTCTAGTTGGTTCAATATAATTTTGTAGATTTGTGAGATTGATACTGGTCCAGACCTGATGAGCAAAGGATTCTACTTCTCCAATCGGCATTTGAGTAAAGCGATAGTAATAGCTATCAGGATCGTTTTGGGCTAGGCTCAGCATTTTCAAGAAACGGTCCAGATACCAACTCTCAATATCATCCACTCCAGCATCTACATAGATGGAAAAGTCAAAGAAGTCAGTGATATAGAGACGCTCGTTTTGTGGATTTTGAAAGACATTTATTCCCTCAACAATGACAAAATCAGCAGCTTTAACGCTTTGCTTTTCCTCAGGTACGATGTCGTAGACTTCATGAGAATAGACAGGAATGTCTACATCTTGTCCATTTTTGATGCGGTCCAAGAAGTTGAGAAGAGCTTCCATATCATAGCTTTCAGGAAATCCCTTGCGATTTAAAATCCCCTGCTCAATCAAGGTCTGGTTGGGATAGAGAAAGCCATCAGTTGTAACCAACTCAACACTAGCATCAGTTACAGTTCTAGAAAGCAGGGTTTGCAATAGTCGGCTGGTTGTTGATTTTCCAACGGCAACACTCCCAGAAACCCCAATAATAAAAGGTTGAGATTTACTTTCACGTTGGAGGAAAATTCCTTTTGAAAAGGCCAAATCTTCCTTAGTTCGCTTGTAAATCTGAATCAGATGAGCCAAGGGGAGATAGATATCTGTAACGTCTTGAAGACTGATTTGGTCATTAAAACTCTTGATAGATTCCAATTCTTCTTCTGTCAAAGGAGGTGTTGTCTTTCGATGTAAAGATTGCCAAGTCTGGCGGCTGATTTTTTCAAAATGTAAAAATTCGTTGGTCATTTGTTTTCCCCTAGATATTTTGTCTATCATACCATAAAAAGTTAAAAAAATAAAGCGGTTTCTTGAATGTGGTAAGTCAATAGTATATAATATAAGTAGATAGAGGATGAACAATTTATACTCAATGAAAATCAAAGAGCAAACTAGGAAGCTAGTCGCAGGTTGCTCAAAACAGTGTTTTGAGGTTGTGGATAGAACTGGCGAAGTCAGTAACCATAGCTACGGTAAGGCGACTTTGACGTGGTTTGAAGAGATTTTCGAAGAGTATTATTGATGAAGTAGGAGCTGCTTTCTCCTGACTTATCAGCTATAAAGGGGGGCTTTTGGGTTTATAACTTATAGGAGGTGTACTATGAAAATCTTAAAACGTTACACATTGGAATTCTGTTTTATTTTAAGTTTTGCACTACCTTTTATAAAAGGGGTGAATGCGGATAATGGTAGACGCTTTGTGGAAATCTATTACGGTTTTACTTTTTTGATGGAGCATGCCATTATAACAGCTGTCTTTATCTGTTCGCTCTTGATTGCTTGGCTACTCAAAAAACGGTGGACGAAACGACTTGCTGCTGGAAGTTATCTATTTTTGATTTTGTGGATTGCTACAGAGGGTTATTTCTTCCGCATGTCGCTAGAAGATTTGATACGACTTTGGACAAGTTTGGAAATCCTGACACAAACTTATCAGTTGGGCTTTTATTTAAACATTTTGTTGGGAATCCTATTGATAGTGAAATATTTAAAAGTAAAGAAATAGCGCTGACAATGCGTCTGATGATAGACAATAAATTGTTTTATCGTGGCAATGATAACTGTAGTCCTAGATGAAATACAATTTGCTTATAAAAGTTGAAAGAGATTGAAGGGGAGCTATTGTAAAGCAACTTCCTTCAATCTTTTTGTCTCATTCTGGATATGTAAACGATTTACAATTTAAGTCAAATTATGGTAAAATAGTTTCATGAGTAAAATGTACTATGCAGAAAATCCTGACGCTGCTCACGACATTCATGAGTTGAGAGTAGAATTGTTGGGAGAAAAAATGACTTTTCTGACGGATGCGGGTGTTTTTAGCAAGAAAATGGTTGACTTTGGAAGTCAACTATTGCTCAAGTGTCTGGAGGTCAACCAAGGAGAAACTGTCCTTGATGTAGGCTGTGGTTACGGACCTTTGGGCTTGTCCTTAGCTAAGGCTTATGGTGTTCAGGCGACCATGGTCGATATCAACAATCGTGCCTTGGATTTGGCGCGACAAAATGCTGAACGAAATAAAGTAGAAGCGACGATTTTCCAGTCCAACATCTATGAACAAGTTGAAGGACATTTTGACCATGTTATTTCAAATCCTCCTATCCGTGCAGGCAAGCAAGTGGTTCATGAAATCATTGAGAAAAGTAAAGATTTCTTGGAAACTGGTGGGGATTTGACAATCGTCATCCAGAAAAAACAAGGGGCTCCAAGTGCTAAGTCTAAGATGGAAGATGTGTTTGGCAATTGTGAAATCCTTAAAAAAGACAAGGGATACTATATCCTTAGAAGTGTGAAAGAATGAGAGCAGTTGATTTAATCCAAAAGAAACGAGACGGTCAAGAATTGACTTCTAGTGAAATTGAATGGTTGGTAGAAGGCTATGTGTCAGGAACTATTCCTGATTATCAGATGTCTGCCTTTGCTATGGCTATCTATTTCAAAGGAATGACGACACGAGAAATCTCAGATTTGACTATGAAGATGGTTCAGACAGGTCAAGAGTTTGATTTATCAGCTATTGATGGGGTTAAGGTAGACAAGCATTCTACGGGTGGTGTTGGTGATAAGGTGACCTTGATTTTGGCTCCCCTTGTTGCTAGCTTCGGTGTGCCTGTAGCAAAAATGAGTGGTCGTGGTCTCGGCCATACGGGCGGTACGATTGATAAATTGGAGTCTATCAAGGGCTATCAAGTGGAACGCAGTCAAGAGGATTTTATTCGTCAGGTTCAGGATATTGGTGTATCTGTCATTGGGCAATCAGACCAGCTGGTCAAAGCGGATAAGCTTCTCTATGCCCTTCGTGATGTGACCGCAACTGTTGACACGATTCCTTTGATTGCGAGTTCGGTGATGAGCAAGAAAATTGCGGCAGGGGCAGATGCTATTTTGCTAGACGTGACTGTCGGAGAGGGTGCTTTCATGAAGACGGTTGATGAGGCGCGTGAACTGGCTCAAACCATGGTGGAACTTGGTAAGGCAGTTGGTCGAAAGACGGTAGCAGTGATTACCGATATGAGCCAGCCTTTAGGGCGTGCTATTGGAAATCGTTTGGAAATCCTTGAAGCATTGGAGATTTTACAAGGTCAAGGACGTCAGGATATTACCCACTTTATCTGTGAATTGGCTCAAATTATGCTTGGTTTGGCAAATATAAATAAAACAGTTGAAGAAGTTCGACAACATCTTGAAAATGGCCAAGCGCTGGCTAAGTTTGAGGAGATGGTTCAAGCCCAAGGTGGGGACTTGGAAGACCTCTACCGTCCTGTCAATGTTGCCCATGTGGTGGAAATCCCTGCTCAGGAAACGGGTGTCATTTCAGCTCTTCCAGCTATGGAATTTGGGCTTTATGCTATGAGACTGGGGGCAGGCCGTTCAGTCAAGACTGATGCCTTGGACTATGAGACAGGAATTGTTTTTGAAAAGAAAGTTGGAGATTCCGTTCAAAAGGGAGAAATTGTTGCAAAAGTATACACAAATGGAAAAATTTCTCCTCAGCTAGTTACAGATTTTCAAAAATATGTTAAAATAAATGATAGGGTGCAAAGTTTACGAGAAATTATAGAAATTATCTCATAAACCGCAGGAGAATCCGAATATGAAATTAAATAAATATATCGATCATACGCTTTTAAAGCAAGATGCAACAGAAAATCAAATTGATAGTTTGTTGTCTGAGGCTAGAGAGTATGATTTTGCCAGTGTTTGCGTTAATCCTACCTGGGTTGAACATGCTAAAAAAGAGCTTGAAGGCACAGATGTCAAGGTCTGCACAGTAGTAGGTTTCCCTTTGGGAGCAACAACTTCAACTGTGAAAGCTTTTGAGACAAAAGAAGCTATCCAAAATGGGGCTGATGAGATTGACATGGTAATCAATGTTGGGGCTCTCAAATCAGGCAATTTAACCTTGGTTGAGTCAGATATTCGCGCAGTCGTGGAAGCAAGTGGTGACAAGTTAGTGAAAGTCATTATTGAAGCTTGCCTTCTGACAGATCAAGAAAAAGTTGTGGCTTGTCAATTAGCCCAAAAAGCTGGGGCTGATTTTGTTAAAACATCTACTGGCTTTTCAACTGGTGGCGCTACGATAGCAGATGTTCAATTGATGCGTGAAACAGTTGGGCCTGATATGGGTGTCAAGGCTGCTGGTGGAGCTCGTTCTTATGCAGATGCTCTTGCCTTTGTTGAAGCAGGTGCGACCCGTATCGGAACGTCAGCTGGAGTAGCAATTCTAAAAGGAGAATTGGCAGATGGCGACTACTGAGTTGATTGAACTGGCAATTGAAACCAGCAAGAAAGCCTATGTCCCCTATTCTCACTTTCCTATCGGAGCAGTTTTAGTAGCCAAAGACGGAAGTGTTTACACGGGAGTGAATATCGAAAATGCTAGCTATCCTTTGACCAATTGCGGTGAGAGAACAGCCATTTTTAAGGCTGTATCTGAAGGACAAAGAGAATTTTCAGAATTGATTGTCTATGGACAAACTGAAAAACCGATTTCACCATGTGGTGCTTGTCGCCAAGTAATGGTCGAGTTTTTTGAACAAGATCTAAAAGTGACCTTAGTCGCAAAAGATAAATCGACGGTCGAGATGACGGTCGGGGAATTACTTCCATACTCTTTTACAGACTTAAATTAGTCTGAGTCGCTCTCTGAGTGGCACGGTCCTTGTGGCCAACCAATCCATACTTGCAACATCGTTGCACATCTTATTTAGGAGGTTCAGTAATGAACAAGAAACAATGGCTAGGTCTTGGCCTAGTAGCAGTGGCAGCAGTTGGACTTGCTGCATGTGGTAACCGCTCTTCTCGTAAGGCAGATTCATCTTCTGATGTGAAGACAAAAGCAGCAATCGTCACTGATACTGGTGGTGTTGATGACAAATCATTCAACCAATCAGCTTGGGAAGGTTTGCAGGCTTGGGGTAAAGAACACAATCTTGCAAAAGATAAAGGTTTCACTTACTTCCAATCAACAAGTCAAGCTGACTACGCTAACAACTTGCAACAAGCGGCTGGAAGTTACAACCTAATCTTCGGTGTTGGTTTTGCCCTTCACAATGCGGTTGAAGAAGCAGCTAAAGAACATTCTGACTTGAACTATGTCTTGATTGATGATGTGATTAAAGATCAAAAGAATGTTGCGAGCGTAACTTTCGCTGATAATGAGTCAGGTTACCTTGCAGGTGTAGCTGCAGCAAAAACAACTAAAACAAAACAAGTTGGTTTTGTAGGTGGGCAGGAGTCAGAAGTTATCTCTCGTTTTGAAGCAGGATTCAAGGCTGGTGTTGCGTCAGTAGACCCATCTATCAAAGTACAAGTTGACTACGCTGGTTCATTTGGTGATGCTGCGAAAGGTAAAACAATTGCAGCCGCACAATACGCAGCCGGTGCAGATATTGTTTACCAAGTAGCTGGTGGTACAGGTGCTGGTGTCTTTGCAGAAGCAAAATCACTTAACGAAAGCCGTCCTGAAAATGAAAAAGTTTGGGTTATCGGTGTTGACCGTGACCAAGAAGCAGAAGGTAAATACACTTCTAAAGATGGCAAAGAATCAAACTTTGTTCTTGCATCTACTTTGAAACAAGTTGGTACAACTGTAAAAGATATTTCTAACAAGGCAGAAAAAGGTGAATTCCCTGGCGGTCAAGTGATCGTTTACTCATTGAAAGATAAAGGGGTTGACTTGGCAGTAACAAACCTTTCAGAAGAAGGTAAAAAAGCTGTCGAAGATGCTAAAGCTAAAATCCTTGATGGAAGCGTAAAAGTTCCTGCAAAATAATGGATGGAAGTCATTTCTTAGGAAGCGGCCATCGGCCGCTTTTTTAAGAGTTGAGACAAAGTCATTTTGTCTCAGTAAAGCTTGCTACTAGAGAAACTAGCAAGTTTTATTGAAATAAAATAAGACTCTGAAAGGAAGAGCACATGGCACACGAAAATGTCATTGAGATGCGTGATATTACCAAGGTGTTTGGTGAATTTGTTGCCAACGACAAAATCAACCTGCACCTACGAAAAGGTGAAATTCATGCACTTTTAGGAGAAAATGGGGCTGGTAAGTCCACGCTCATGAACATGTTAGCAGGCCTTCTTGAACCAACTAGTGGTGAAATCGCGGTCAACGGTCAAGTTGTCAACCTTGACTCCCCATCTAAAGCAGCTGGCTTGGGAATCGGAATGGTTCACCAGCACTTTATGTTGGTAGAGGCTTTCACGGTGGCTGAAAACATTATTTTAGGAAGTGAATTGACTAAAAATGGTGTGCTAGATATCGCTGGAGCTAGCAAAGAAATCAAGGCTCTTTCTGAACGTTATGGCTTAGCTGTGGACCCTTCTGCCAAGGTGGCAGACATCTCGGTTGGAGCTCAACAACGTGTAGAAATTTTAAAAACCCTTTATCGGGGAGCTGATATTCTTATTTTTGACGAACCAACGGCTGTTTTGACTCCATCAGAAATTGAGGAGTTGATGGCTATTATGAAAAATCTTGTTAAAGAAGGAAAATCAATTATCTTGATTACCCATAAGTTGGATGAAATTCGTGCAGTTTCTGACCGCGTTACAGTTATCCGTCGTGGGAAATCAATTGAAACCGTCGAAATTGCAGGAGCAACTAATGCCGATTTGGCGGAAATGATGGTAGGACGTTCTGTTTCCTTTAAAACAGAGAAACAAGCCTCTCAACCAAAAGAAGTGGTCTTGTCAATCAAAGATTTGGTGGTCAATGAAAACCGTGGTGTTCCAGCTGTGAAAAATCTATCCTTGGATGTTCGTGCGGGAGAGATTGTTGGTATTGCGGGGATTGATGGAAATGGTCAGTCTGAACTGATTCAAGCCATTACAGGTCTTCGCAAGGTTGAATCTGGTAGCATTGAGCTAAAAGGAGATTCAATTGTAGGCTTGCACCCACGACAAATTACAGAGTTGAGTGTTGGGCATGTTCCAGAAGACCGTCACCGTGATGGTTTGATTTTGGAAATGATGATTTCTGAAAATATTGCCCTTCAAACCTACTATAAAGAACCACATAGTAAAAATGGAATTTTGAACTATTCAAATATTACTTCTTATGCTAAAAAGCTAATGGAAGAGTTTGATGTTCGTGCTGCCAGTGAATTTGTTCCTGCAGCTGCACTCTCAGGAGGAAATCAACAAAAAGCAATTATTGCTCGTGAAATTGATCGAGATCCTGATCTCCTTATCGTCAGCCAGCCAACTCGTGGTTTGGATGTCGGAGCCATTGAATATATCCACAAGCGTTTGATTGAAGAGCGTGATAATGGCAAGGCTGTCCTTGTTGTCAGCTTTGAATTGGATGAGATTTTAAACGTCTCAGACCGTATTGCCGTTATCCACGATGGGAAGATTCAAGGTATTGTATCACCAGAAACAACCAATAAGCAAGAACTTGGTGTCTTGATGGCTGGTGGAAACTTGGGAAAGGAGAAGAGTGATGTCTAAAAAATTACAACAAATTTCGGTTCCCTTGATTTCTGTCTTCCTAGGAATTTTACTCGGAGCCATTGTCATGTGGATCTTCGGTTATGATGCCATCTGGGGCTATGAAGAATTGTTCTACACAGCCTTTGGTAGCCTGCGTGGGATTGGGGAAATCTTCCGTGCTATGGGGCCTTTGGTCTTAATCGGTCTTGGTTTTGCCGTTGCCAGCCGAGCAGGTTTCTTTAACGTTGGACTTCCTGGTCAGGCTTTGGCAGGTTGGATTCTCAGTGGTTGGTTTGCCCTGTCGCATCCAGATATGCCACGTCCATTGATGATTCTAGCAACTATCGTGATTGCCTTGATTGCTGGAGGAATTGTCGGCGCGATTCCAGGTATTCTGAGAGCCTATCTAGGGACGTCAGAGGTTATTGTAACCATCATGATGAACTACATTGTCTTGTATGTAGGGAATGCCTTTATCCATGCCTTCCCTAAAGACTTCATGCAAAATACAGATTCGACCATTCGTGTTGGGGCTAATGCAACCTATCAGACACCTTGGTTGGCTGAGTTGACTGGTAACTCACGGATGAATATTGGTATTTTCTTTGCTATCATTGCAGTTGCAGTCATTTGGTTCATGCTCAAGAAAACGACTCTTGGTTTTGAAATTCGTGCAGTTGGTCTTAATCCACATGCTTCAGAATACGCGGGTATTTCTGCAAAACGTACAATTATCCTCTCAATGATTATTTCAGGTGCCTTGGCTGGTCTTGGTGGAGCTGTTGAAGGTCTGGGAACCTTCCAGAACGTCTATGTTCAAGGGGCATCATTAGCTGTTGGATTTAACGGGATGGCGGTTAGTCTGCTTGCAGCCAACTCACCAATCGGTATTCTCTTTGCAGCCTTCTTATTTGGTGTTCTCCAAGTTGGAGCTCCTGGTATGAATGCGGCGCAGGTACCGTCTGAGCTTGTCAGCATTGTAACAGCGTCTATTATCTTCTTTGTCAGTGTTCATTACCTTATTGAACGCTTTGTCAAACCGAAAAAACAAGTTAAAGGAGGTAAGTAAAGATGTCTATTACAACCTTGCTCACCCTCTTGGTGTCTTCTATGCTGATTTACTCAGCACCCCTCATCTTTACAAGTATCGGTGGTGTTTTCTCTGAACGTGGTGGTGTGGTAAACGTCGGCCTTGAAGGAATTATGGTTATGGGTGCCTTTTCTGGCGTTGTCTTTAACCTTGAATTTGCAGAACAATTTGGAGCAGCAACTCCATGGCTATCTTTGCTAGTTGCAGGATTGGTTGGTGGTCTCTTCTCTATCATCCACGCAGCAGCGACGGTTCATTTCCGTGCAGACCATGTTGTCAGCGGTACGGTATTGAACTTGATGGCACCTGCACTAGCAGTTTTCTTAGTGAAAGTACTTTATAACAAAGGACAAACTGACAACCTAAGTCAGACTTTTGGACGCTTTGATTTCCCAGTCTTGGCAAATATCCCAGTGATTGGTGATATCTTCTTCAAATCAACAAGTCTGCTAGGTTATATCGCGATTGCCTTCTCATTCCTTGCTTGGTTTATCCTCTTCAAGACCCGCTTTGGTCTTCGTCTCCGCTCTGTCGGTGAACATCCTCAAGCAGCGGACACGTTGGGAATCAATGTCTACAAGATGAGATATTTAGGGGTTATCATTTCAGGTTTCCTAGGTGGAATTGGCGGAGCGATTTATGCTCAATCAATCTCAGTTAACTTCTCAGTGACAACTATTGTTGGACCTGGATTTATCGCCCTTGCTGCGATGATTTTCGGAAAATGGAATCCAATCGGAGCCATGCTATCTAGTCTCTTCTTTGGGCTTTCACAAAGTTTGGCTGTTATCGGTTCTCAATTGCCATTCCTACAAGGTGTGCCTGCGGTTTATCTTCAAATCGCACCTTATGTTTTGACCATTCTTGTCTTGGCAGCCTTCTTTGGAAAAGCAGTTGCACCAAAAGCAGATGGTATTAACTATATCAAATCAAAATAAGCATACAAAAAAACGTCAGTACATTCAAACTGGCGTTTATTTTTTAGGATTTTGATGGGTTAAGTTCAGTCCCCAAGGGACCAAATTTTCAGTTTTATTTTTGATGCGTGTGATATTATCCTTATGCCGAATGATAATCAAGCTAGCAAGTGCTAGGATAATAGCGATGAAGAGAGGGTCATAGTTGCTCAGGATAAAACCAAAAAGTGGAAAGAGTAGAACCCCGATAACAGCCGCGATAGATGCTGTGACACTAGATAGTGAAATCATACTACCAAGATAGAGGGTTCCAAAGAAAACAACCGCAAGGTAGAGGCAGAAGATAGGCGCAAATCCGAAAATCACACCAGCACTGGTTGCGACAGCCTTACCACCCTTAAATCCTGCAAAGATAGGGAAGGTATGGCCGATTACAGCTAAAAGTCCAAAGATGAGAGGCGAAACGCCTTGCAGATGAAAAATAATCGGAAGAAGCGTTGCTAGGGTTCCTTTAAAAAAGTCAATTACAAAGGTTGCCATACCCGCTTTCTTGCCTAAAATGCGGAAGGTATTAGTTGTTCCTGTGTTACCAGAACCATGTTCGCGCAGATTGATTTGAAAGAATACTTGTCCAATCCAGAGACCAGACGGAATCGAACCCAGCAGATAGGCTAGGATTAATAAAACTATTGTAATCATACTCCTATTATATCATGAAATGGAGAAGAAAGGCAGAGAATCTCTTCTGAAATTGTCACACCGGAGAAAGAAAAATTTTGCAAAATCCTTGGAAAACCTGTAGAATAGTAAAGATGAACGAATAGGAGGTTCCTTGTGTCAAAAAAGGAAATCAATATTAACAATTATAATGATGATGCCATTCAGGTGCTAGAAGGGTTGGATGCGGTCCGAAAACGTCCAGGGATGTATATCGGATCTACTGATGGTGCTGGCCTCCATCACCTAGTCTGGGAAATCGTCGATAATGCGGTCGATGAAGCTTTGTCTGGATTTGGTGACCGTATTGATGTGACCATCAATAAAGATGGCAGTTTAACGGTTCAAGACCATGGTCGCGGGATGCCAACTGGTATGCACGCTATGGGAATCCCAACAGTTGAGGTTATCTTTACCATTCTTCATGCCGGAGGGAAATTCGGTCAAGGAGGCTATAAGACATCAGGTGGACTTCACGGGGTGGGTTCTTCCGTTGTTAATGCTCTATCTAGTTGGCTGGAGGTTGAAATCACCCGTGATGGCGCAGTTTACAAGCAACGTTTTGAAAATGGTGGCAAACCTGTTACGACTCTGAAGAAAATCGGTACAGCGCCAAAGTCTAAAACAGGTACCAAGGTTACTTTTATGCCTGATGCGACGATCTTCTCTACGACAGATTTCAAGTACAATACCATCTCAGAGCGTCTTAATGAATCAGCTTTCCTCTTGAAAAATGTGACCTTGTCTCTAACGGATAAACGCACAGGTGAGTCTGTTGAGTTTCACTATGAAAACGGAGTGCAGGACTTTGTTTCTTATCTGAACGAAGACAAGGAAACCTTGACACCAGTTCTTTACTTTGAAGGTGAAGATAACGGTTTCCAAGTGGAAGTAGCTCTCCAGTACAATGATGGATTTTCAGATAATATTTTGTCCTTTGTCAATAACGTTCGTACCAAGGACGGTGGAACACATGAGACTGGACTTAAGTCTGCTATCACCAAGGTTATGAATGACTATGCTCGTAAGACTGGGCTTCTCAAGGAAAAAGATAAAAACCTTGAAGGGTCAGACTATCGTGAAGGACTAGCGACCGTCCTCTCTATTCTAGTCCCTGAAGAACACCTCCAGTTTGAAGGACAGACCAAGGATAAGCTAGGAAGCCCTCTGGCTCGTCCCGTTGTGGATGGCATTGTGGCTGATAAGTTGACCTTTTTCCTTATGGAAAATGGGGAATTGGCTTCTAACCTCATCCGCAAGGCTATCAAGGCCCGTGATGCTCGCGAAGCGGCACGTAAGGCGCGTGATGAGAGCCGAAATGGGAAGAAAAATAAGAAAGACAAGGGCTTGTTGTCTGGGAAATTAACCCCAGCCCAGTCTAAGAATCCAGCTAAGAATGAACTCTATCTAGTCGAGGGAGATTCTGCCGGAGGTTCTGCCAAACAAGGCCGTGACCGCAAGTTCCAGGCTATTCTACCTCTTCGTGGTAAGGTTATCAATACAGCCAAGGCCAAGATGGCGGATATCCTCAAAAATGAAGAAATTAACACCATGATTTATACCATCGGTGCGGGTGTCGGAGCAGACTTCTCCCTTGAAGATGCCAACTATGACAAGATCATTATCATGACCGATGCGGACACCGACGGTGCCCATATTCAGACTTTACTCTTGACATTTTTCTACCGCTACATGCGTCCGCTAGTTGAGGCAGGACATGTTTATATCGCCCTTCCACCTCTTTACAAGATGTCAAAAGGGAAAGGCAAGAAAGAAGAAGTGGCCTATGCTTGGACAGATGGCGAGTTAGAAGAACTCCGTAAGCAGTTCGGTAAAGGCGCAACCCTCCAACGCTACAAAGGTCTTGGTGAAATGAATGCGGACCAGCTCTGGGAAACAACCATGAACCCAGAAACGCGTACTCTTATCCGTGTTACAATCGAAGACCTAGCACGCGCAGAACGTCGTGTCAATGTCCTCATGGGAGACAAGGTCGAACCACGCCGCAAGTGGATTGAGGATAATGTCAAGTTTACGCTGGAAGAAGCGACAGTGTTTTAAGTCGGTCTTTAACGAATGGGTATTAACATGAGAACAGAAACAAAAATTCTTGATCTGATTTTACAAACAGCCAAAACTTTACAAGTCAAAGCTGTCGCCATGTCTGGTTCACGAACTGATACAAAGGCGCCAAAAGATGAATTTCAAGACTACGATGTGGTCTATATTGTGGATGATTTAGATAATCTGACGAGTGACCTTTCTTGGTTGGAGCAGTTTGGGAAACGCATTATCGAGCAAGAAGTTAGTCTTGGTAATCGTCGCCTTTATCTCATGCTCTTTGAAGATGGCAATCGTATCGATTTGACTCTTTGTCCTAAAGAACACATTCAAGAATGGGTGGACAGTGAAGCAGGATTCACTGTTTTAGAAGATGAGAAGGGATTGTTTGAGTCCTATTCTCCCAGTCCAAAGCGTTTCTGGATATATCCAGCTACTGAGACAGATTTTGAAAAAGCCTGCAATGAATTTTGGTGGGTATCATCTTACGTGGTTAAAGGGATTTGTCGCAAACAAGTCATCTACGCGGCCGACCATCTCTACGGTATTTGTCAGCAAGAATTGCTCAAGCTTTTAGCTTGGCAAGTGGCGGCAGATAAGGGAACAGTAGACGTTGGTAAGAATTATAAGTATCTTTTTAGCTATTTACCCACTGAGAAAGAAAAGGAATTCTCAGATTTGCTTGATTTTTCAAGTATAGATAAAATCACTCAGTCTTTGTTTGCTACGATGCAACTTTTCCATAGAGAAGCTCAAAGACTTGCTCAAAAGCTGGGCTTTGACTACGATAAAGAAGTGGCTGAGAAGATGATTGAGTATGCTGAGGAAAGAGTGAAGAAGTTTGGGAATAACTAGAAAAATGAAAAAGCGAGAGGAGAAGACTCATGATTGAAAAAGTGGAACGCCTTATTACAGAGATTAATCGTATTCATCGAGAATATTCTAAAGATTATTTTGAAACGGGTAAGGTGGAAAAAATCAATCTCAAGCATACCTTTTCAAAAGTTCCGACGAAAGCGATTTTGGCCTACCGTCTGAATTTACATGAGTCAATTAATGACTATCTGATGAAAGCGGATGTCCAAGATATTGCCTATGTTTATCGTGTCAAAACTTCTGAGTCTATTTTAGATAAAATTACACGTTTTTCAGAGCGTCAAGAGGGCTATCCAGTTAATTCAATTCTTAATGATGTTTTTGGTGCTCGTATGATTTTAAGTTCCAAAGAGATAGCTCAAGTCATGGATAAATTAGATGATTGGCAAGAGATTTACGGACTAAAAAACTGGTATTTACGTGATAAAGATGGCTATGTCGGTATTCATATCTATTTTAAAAATAAAAGTAATTTTTATTACCCATGGGAACTCCAACTTTGGGATAAGAAAGATGTAGATAGTAATATCGCCAGCCATATCAAGTATAAACGAGGATTTGTGGAGTAGACTTTTCAAGTGGAAACGACGATACAGGAATTGGATGGAAGTGACTTACTCTATATTTTTTCTTTTTTCATAGTATTTACTCTACATTCTTCGAAAGGAGTTAAACGTGCCCTGAATGCTATGTGAAATTTCTTATTAACTGAAGCAACGCATTTTAAACACATTAAACTACAGAAAGGGTCGTTTGGTTATTTGTAGTAACTGAACACGGGACTAATTTTATTCGGAAAAAAGTCAAATCGTCTTGACTTCATCGAGCCCTACATCGATTTTCTATTTTTCTACAGACATTTTTGGCAAGCCAAATCGTCCCTTTATATCTTAACTGAACACCTTTTCTGTAAAAACCTACTCTATATTCTTTGAAAGGAGTTGAACACGCCCTAGATACTGTGTGAAAAAGATAAATTCTCTTGTGAGCATCGCTAACTGCAAGAATTTTCTATTTTCACTTGGTATTTTACGGGCTCTGTATCCTATATGTCTAACATTCAAAATATGTCCCTGGAGGACATTATGGGAGAGCGTTTTGGTCGCTACTCCAAGTACATTATTCAAGACCGGGCTTTGCCAGATATTCGTGATGGTTTGAAGCCGGTTCAGCGTCGTATTCTTTATTCTATGAATAAGGATGGCAATACCTTTGACAAGAGCTACCGTAAGTCGGCCAAGTCTGTCGGGAACATCATGGGGAATTTCCACCCACACGGTGATTCTTCTATCTATGATGCCATGGTTCGTATGTCACAGGACTGGAAAAATCGTGAGATTCTAGTTGAAATGCACGGTAACAACGGTTCTATGGATGGAGATCCGCCTGCGGCTATGCGTTATACTGAGGCACGTCTGTCTGAAATTGCTGGCTATCTTCTTCAGGATATCGAGAAGAAGACAGTTCCTTTTGCTTGGAACTTTGACGATACAGAGAAAGAGCCGACAGTCTTGCCAGCAGCCTTTCCAAACCTCTTGGTCAATGGATCTACTGGTATTTCGGCTGGATATGCCACAGATATTCCACCACATAATTTGGCTGAAGTAATTGATGCGGCGGTTTACATGATTGACCATCCAACTGCCAAAGTTGACAAACTCATGGAATTCTTGCCTGGACCAGATTTCCCGACAGGAGCTATCATCCAAGGTCGTGATGAAATCAAGAAGGCCTATGAAACTGGAAAAGGACGCGTAGTTGTTCGTTCCAAGACTGAGATTGAAAAGCTAAAAGGTGGTAAGGAACAAATTGTTATTACTGAGATTCCTTATGAAATCAATAAGGCTAATCTGGTCAAAAAAATCGATGATGTTCGTGTCAATAACAAAGTTGCAGGTATTGCTGAGGTTCGTGATGAGTCTGACCGTGATGGTCTACGTATCGCTATCGAACTGAAGAAAGACGCCAATACGGAGCTGGTTCTCAACTATCTCTTCAAATACACAGACCTGCAAATCAACTACAACTTTAACATGGTGGCGATTGACAATTTCACGCCTCGTCAGGTTGGGATCGTTCCAATCTTGTCTAGCTATATCGCCCACCGTCGTGAAGTGATTTTGGCGCGTTCACGCTTTGACAAGGAAAAGGCTGAGAAGCGTCTCCATATCGTCGAAGGTTTGATTCGCGTGATTTCGATTTTGGACGAAGTCATTGCTCTTATCCGTGCTTCTGAGAATAAGGCTGACGCCAAGGAAAACCTCAAAGTCAGCTATGATTTTACAGAAGAGCAGGCTGAGGCCATTGTTACCTTGCAACTGTACCGTTTGACCAATACAGACGTAGTTGTCTTGCAGGAAGAAGAAGCAGAACTTCGTGAAAAGATTGCCATGCTGGCGGCTATTATCGGTGATGAGCGGACTATGTATAATCTCATGAAGAAAGAACTTCGTGAGGTTAAGAAGAAGTTTGCGACTCCTCGTTTGAGTAGCTTAGAAGACACAGCAAAAGCAATCGAGATTGATACAGCTAGTCTTATCGCCGAGGAGGATACCTATGTCAGCGTGACCAAGGCAGGTTACATCAAGCGTACTAGCCCACGTTCCTTTGCCGCTTCAACCCTGGAAGAAATTGGCAAACGTGATGATGACCGTTTGATTTTTGTACAAGCTGTCAAGACAACACAGCACCTTTTGATGTTCACGACGCTTGGAAATGTCATTTATCGACCAATCCATGAATTGGCAGACATTCGCTGGAAGGACATCGGAGAGCATCTGAGCCAGACCATTACAAACTTTGAAACTAACGAAGAGATTCTTTATGTGGAAGTCGTGGATCAGTTTGATGATGCGACAACTTATTTTGCAGCTACTCGTCTCGGTCAAATCAAGCGTGTAGAACGCAAAGAATTCACTCCATGGCGAACCTACAAGTCTAAGTCTGTCAAGTATGCTAAACTAAAAGATGAGACAGACCAGATTGTAGCAGTGGCTCCGATTAAACTGGATGATGTTTTCTTGATTAGCCAAAACGGTTATGCTCTGCGTTTCAATATCGAAGAGGTTCCTGTTGTCGGTGCCAAGGCTGCAGGTGTCAAGGCTATGAACCTGAAAGAAGATGATGTCCTCCAATCGGCCTTTATCTGTAATACCTCGTCCTTCTACCTCTTGACTCAGCGTGGAAGTTTGAAACGTGTTTCTATTGACGAAATTCCAGCAACCAGCCGTGCCAAACGTGGTTTACAAGTTTTGCGTGAGTTGAAAAACAAACCGCATCGTGTCTTCTTAGCAGGAGCAGTTGCAGAGCAAGGCTTCGTTGGTGACCTCTTTAGTACAGAAGTGGATGGGAACGATCAAACTTTGCTTGTCCAATCGAATAAAGGAACAGTCTATGAAATCCGATTGCAAGACTTGAACCTGTCAGAACGAACCAGCAACGGTAGCTTCATCTCTGACACGATTTCAGATGAAGAAGTTTTTGAGGCTTATCTTAAAGAAGTATTTACTGAAGCTAAATAAGTGAAATGAAGAATCAGTTCTAAGAGCTGGTTCTTTTTATTGAAGAAATTTTCTGAAAATTACAAAATATACTTGCTATTTTAGAAAAATAGTGTAGAATATAAGAAATAGGTTTTTAGAATAAGGAGTGGAATATGACAGTAACGATTGATTGGGAAAACCTTGGTTTCTCCTATATGAAATTACCTTATCGCTATATTGCTCATTTTAAAAATGGACAATGGAATCAAGGAGAGCTTACAGAGGATGCAACTTTGCATATTTCAGAGTCTTCTCCAAGTCTTCACTATGGTCAACAAGCCTTTGAAGGTTTGAAAGCTTACCGTACTAAGGATGGTAGTGTTCAACTTTTCCGTCCTGACGAAAATGCTAAACGTCTGCAACGTACTTGTAATCGTCTCTTGATGCCACAAGTTCCGACAGACATGTTTGTAGAAGCTTGTAAGGCAGTTGTTCGTGCGAATGAAGAATATGTACCTCCATACGGAACAGGTGGAACCCTCTATCTTCGTCCTCTTTTGATTGGTGTCGGAGATATTATTGGGGTAAAACCAGCAGAAGAGTACATTTTCACCATATTTGCTATGCCAGTTGGAAATTACTTTAAAGGTGGTTTGGTCCCAACCAACTTTTTGATTCAGGATGAATACGACCGTGCCGCTCCAAATGGTACAGGTGCGGCTAAGGTTGGTGGGAACTATGCTGCCAGCCTCTTGCCAGGGAAATTGGCCAAGTCACGTCATTTCTCAGATGTTATTTACCTAGATCCATCAACACATACAAAGATTGAAGAAGTTGGATCAGCTAACTTCTTTGGAATTACAGCTGATAATGAATTTGTAACGCCATTGAGTCCATCTATCTTGCCATCTATTACCAAGTATTCCTTACTTTATTTGGCAGAACATCGCTTGGGCTTAACTCCTATTGAAGGAGATGTTCCAATTGATAACCTGGACCGTTTTGTAGAGGCAGGTGCCTGTGGTACAGCAGCGGTTATTTCTCCAATTGGAGGTATTCAACACGGTGATGATTTCCATGTTTTCTATAGTGAAACAGAAGTAGGACCTGTGACTCGTAAACTCTATGATGAACTGACAGGAATTCAGTTTGGTGATATTCCAGCGCCAGAAGGTTGGATTGTAAAAGTAGATTAAAAATATATTAAAGGAGATTTTTATGAAATCGAAAAAGTGGCTCTTAACAGCAGGAGTGGTCCTGAGCACAACAGCTCTTTTAGCAGCCTGTGGAAAAGCTGATAAAGAAGCAGATGCCCCGACAACATTTTCTTATGTTTATGCAGTGGATCCAGCATCCTTGGACTACAGCATAGCAACGCGTACATCCACAACAGATATTATCGGGAATGTCGTTGATGGTTTGATGGAAAATGATAAATATGGTAATGTTATTCCTTCTTTGGCTGAGGATTGGTCTGTCTCAAAAGATGGATTGACTTATACCTATAAACTTCGTAAAGGAGTGAAATGGTACACATCAGAAGGCGAAGAATACGCAGAAGTAACAGCCCATGACTTTGTGACAGGACTAAAACACGTCGCTGATGGTAAGTCAGACGGTGTCTCTCTCATCCAAAATTCAATCAAAGGCTTGGACGCCTATATGACTGGTGAAACCAATGATTTCTCTACAGTTGGTGTTAAAGCTTTGGATGACTACACAGTTGAGTATACATTGAATGCGCCAGAAAGTTTCTGGAATTCAAAAGTGACTACAGCGACGATGTTGCCTGTAAATGAAGAGTTTTTAAAGGCATCTGGAAAGAATTACGGAGAGGTTAGCCCAGCAGGAATTCTCTACAATGGTCCTTATTTCTTAAAAACATTGACTTCTAAATCGTTGATTGAATATGAAAAAAATCCAAATTACTGGGATAAAGAAAATGTTAAAATTGAGAAGATTAAATTGACCTATTACGATGGTTCAGATCAGGAGTCTTTGATCCGTAGCTTCTCCTCTGGTGCTTATACGACAGCCCGTCTCTTCCCAAGCAGCTCAAACTTTGCTTCAACTTTGGAACAATACGGAGATAAAATCACTTATAGCCCACAGGACTCAAGTAGTTATTACTTTACTTTTAACGTAAATCGTCAGTCATACAATAAAACTGCGAAAACAAGCGAAGAGCAAAAGACTTCTACAAAAGAAGCGATGCTCAATAAGGATTTCCGTCAGGCTATCAACTTTGCCTTCAACCGTCATTCGTATGCTGCCCAGCTAAACGGTGAAGATGGTGCGGACAAGATTATTCGTAACAGCCTTGTTCCAGATAACTTCGTACAAGCAGGTGGTAAGAACTTTGGTCAAATCGCTCAAGCAGAGTTGGTGAACTATGGTGACCAATGGAAAGGTGTTGAGCTAGTTGACGGTAAGGATTCTATCTACAACCCTGACAAGGCTAAAGCTGCTTTCGAAAAAGCTAAGAAAGACTTGGAATCTAAAGGAGTAACCTTCCCAATTCACTTGGATGTCCCGGTTGAACAAACAGATACTATCGCCGTTCAACAAAGCAACTCTTTCAAACAGTCTATTGAATCAACTCTTGGTGCTGAAAATGTTGTCATTGATGTACTTCAAATGACAGATAATGAAAAAGAAACGATTACATCACAGGCGCGTGTTCCTTCTCAAAAAGACTATGATTTGAACAGTACAGGATGGGCTCCAAGCTATCAAGATCCAGCATCTTACTTGAATATTATGGATCCAAAATCTGGTTCTGCCATGAAACACCTTGGTATTACGAAAGGAAAAGATAAGGATGTTGTCGCTAAACTTGGTTTGGATCAATATAAGAAATTGTTAGAAGATGCTGTTTCTGAGACCACTGACCTAGAGAAGAGATATGAAAAATATGCCAAAGCTCAAGCTTGGTTGACAGATAGTTCATTATTAATGCCAACAGCTTCATCTGGCGGTTCTCCAGTTGTAAGTAACGTAGTACCATTCTCAAAACCATACTCACAAGTTGGTATTAAGGGGGATCCATATATCTTTAAAGGAATGAGATTGCAAAAAGATATTGTCACAACAAAAGAATATGACGAAGCTCTTAAAAAATGGCAAAAAGAAAAATTGGAATCCAATAGCAAATACCAAAAAGAACTAGAAAAACACGTTAAATAAGGAATGGTATTGCTCTTGAGAAAATTTAAAAAATACTGTCATTTTGAATATAGAGGAGTTTGATATGGAGTGGATTAAACTAATAGGAATAGCAATCATTGTTGTGGGTTTTATTTTAAAATTTGATACAATTGCAACAGTAGTCTTAGCTGGTTTGGTTACAGCTTTAGTTTCAGGTGTTTCTCTCGTTGAATTTTTGGAGATTTTGGGAAAAGAATTTAGCAATCAGCGAGTGCTCACGATTTTTATGGTTACCTTGCCTCTTGTGGGACTGTCAGAAACCTTTGGACTCAAGCAACGATCAATTGATTTGATTCGAAAGATTAAAGGTCTGACAGTTGGAAACTTCTATACAGTTTATTTCTTTATTCGAGAGTTAGCTGGTTTCTTTTCAATTCGTCTAGGAGGACACCCTCAGTTTGTCAGACCTTTGGTTCAACCCATGGGAGAAGCAGCAGCAGAGTCTCAATTAGGTAGAAAGTTAACAGAGGTTGAAGATGAGAAAATAAAAGCGCGTGCAGCTGCGAATGAAAATTTTGGAAATTTCTTTGCTCAAAATACGTTTGTAGGTGCTGGGGGAGTCCTCTTGATAGGGGGAACATTAGATCAGTTAGGATATGAAAGCAATTATGCAGGGATTGCTTCGGCATCTATTATTGTTGCTGTTATAACACTTATTGTAGTGGGGATTTACAATTATTTATTTGATAAAAAATTGACATCAGAAAAGACTAGGGGAGGAGAACAAAAATGACAGAGTTGGCAAAGCAACTATTAGAGTTGACCTATATTGTGATTGGTTGTCAATTTCTCCATACAGCCTATTGTAGTTATAAAGATAAAACAAACCCAGTCCGATTTGGAACATCTGCATTTTGGACTCTATTGGCTATTACGTTTATAGGTGGTTCCTATATGCCAAATATGAGTATTGGTATTATTGTAATCCTATTATCGCTGTTAACACTGTTTAAGCAAGTCCGTATCGGAACCTTGCCATCCTTAGATGAAATGAAAGCCAATATTGAATCTAACAGATTGAAAAATAAAATTTTTATTCCAGTTATGCTGATGGCAATACTTGCGTTGGTCTTAGCGCAAATGATTCCAGAATTTAGCAAGATTTCGATTAGCCTTGCCGCCTTGTTTGCTACAATTTCTGTTCTTGTGATTACCAATAGTCACCCTAAGAGTCTGTTATCAGAAAATAATCGAATGACTCAGCAAGTTTCAACAAGTGGGATTGTTCCCCAATTATTAGGGGCTTTGGGGGCTATTTTTACTGTAGCAGGTGTTGGTGATGTTATCTCTCATCTGATTAGCGGTATTGTTCCTTCAGATAGTCGCTTTATAGGAGTTTTGGCCTATGTTCTTGGAATGGTTCTATTCACAATGATTATGGGAAATGCTTTTGCAGCATTCACCGTTATTACAGCAGGTGTTGGAGTTCCCTTTGTATTTGCTCTGGGAGCTAATCCAATTGTGGCTGGTGCTCTTGCCATGACAGCAGGTTATTGTGGGACCTTATTGACCCCAATGGCTGCTAATTTTAACGCTCTACCAGCAGCACTGATGGATATGAAAGATCAGAATGGTGTTATAAAGGCTCAAGCAGGTGTTGCTCTAGTAATGATTGTTATTCACATATTATTAATGTACTTTCTCGCATTTTAGTAAAGGAAAATAAAATGAAAATATTGGTTACAGGTTTTAATCCTTTTGGAGGTGAAAAGATTAATCCAGCTTTGGAGGCTGTAAAATTATTACCATCTGAGATTAATGAGGCCGAAGTTCGCTGGGTAGAAATTCCAACGGTTTTTTATAAGTCGTCAGAAGTTTTAGAGGCAGAAATATTACGGTATCAACCAGATGCTGTACTTTGTATTGGACAAGCAGGCGGCAGGACAGGTTTAACACCTGAACGAGTGGCTATTAATCAAGATGATGCTCGCATACCTGATAACGAAGGCAATCAACCAATTGATACACCGATTCGTATTGATGGAGCATCGGCCTATTTTAGTAGTTTACCTATCAAAGCGATGGTACAAGCTATCAAAAAACAGGGACTTCCGGCAGTTGTATCCAATAGTGCAGGAACCTTTGTTTGCAATCATTTGATGTACCAAGCTCTTTATTTAGTGGATAAAAAATTCCCTAATATGAGAGCAGGTTTCATGCATATTCCATATATGATGGAACAAGTAGTAAATAAGCCGAATACTGCAGGAATGAGTCTATGTGATATTGTAAGAGGCATAGAGGTAGCTATTGAAGCTATTGTAGACTACAAAGATAAGGATTTGCAGTTAGTAGGTGGTGAGACTCACTGATAACCTAAAAAGGATAGTCAATTATGCTTGTTTACTAACTATTAGCTATGCTAAATCGATTGAGGTTGTTTACATAAAACTCTATATCAGACAAGCCTGATATAGAGTTTTTTCTTGCTAGTTTTGGAATTTTCTTGTAAAATAGAAAAAGTGAAGAGAGGTATGAAATGAGCAAGAAAGATAAAAAAATTGAAATTCAAGTAGCAGATGCTAAAGTTAATGTAGGAAAAGACAGTTTTGAAGGTTATACCTTGACCATTGGTAAAAAAGTTATCGGAGAAATTGCCGAATTAGACGGACAATTTGCCATCATAAAGAATGGGAATGTCGATAGTTTTTATAAAAAATTGGAAAAAGCTGTGGAAATTTTGATTGAAAATTATAATTTAGCAAAATAAGTCTTGTTTTTTTGAAATTTTCATGATATAATAGTCCATGTTGATTGTAGGAGAGATAGCGAAGAGGCTAAACGCGGCGGACTGTAAATCCGCTCCTTCGGGTTCGGGGGTTCGAATCCCTCTCTCTCCATTTCATCAATGGGGTATAGCCAAGCGGTAAGGCAAGGGACTTTGACTCCCTCATGCGTTGGTTCGAATCCAGCTACCCCAGTTCTTAGGTAATGATCAAGATAAAAAGAAAAATATCTTAGGGTATTTTATTTTTATAATTGAAAGACGTGAACGATATGAACATGTCCTTGCGGGTGCTTAGGAAAAAAATTATAAGTATGTCAAGTTTAAGAAAAAACTTGATTGTTGGAGGATTTTTTAGATGAACGAATTTGAAGATTTGCTAAATAGCGTTAGCCAAGTTGAGACTGGTGATGTTGTTAGTGCTGAAGTATTGACAGTTGATGCGACTCAAGCTAACGTTGCAATCTCTGGAACTGGTGTTGAAGGTGTCTTGACTCTTCGCGAATTGACAAACGATCGCGATGCAGATATCAATGACTTTGTTAAAGTAGGAGAAGTATTGGATGTTCTTGTACTTCGTCAAGTAGTTGGTAAAGATACTGATACAGTTACATACCTTGTATCTAAAAAACGCCTTGAAGCTCGCAAAGCATGGGACAAACTTGTTGGTCGCGAAGAAGAAGTTGTTACTGTTAAAGGAACTCGTGCCGTTAAAGGTGGACTTTCAGTAGAATTTGAAGGTGTTCGTGGATTTATCCCAGCTTCAATGTTGGATACTCGTTTCGTACGTAACACTGAGCGTTTTGTAGGTCAAGAATTTGACGCTAAAATCAAAGAAGTTGATGCTAAAGAAAACCGCTTCATCCTTTCACGTCGTGAAGTTGTTGAAGCAGCTACTGCAGCAGCTCGCGCTGAAGTATTCGGTAAATTGGCTGTTGGTGATGTTGTAACTGGTAAAGTTGCACGTATCACAAGCTTTGGTGCTTTCATCGACCTTGGTGGTGTTGACGGATTGGTTCACTTGACCGAATTGTCACACGAACGTAACGTATCACCAAAATCAGTTGTAACTGTTGGTGAAGAAATTGAAGTGAAAATCCTTGATCTTAACGAAGAAGAAGGACGCGTATCACTTTCACTTAAAGCAACAACACCTGGACCATGGGATGGCGTTGAGCAAAAATTGGCAAAAGGTGATGTAGTAGAAGGAACAGTTAAACGTTTGACTGACTTCGGTGCATTTGTTGAAGTATTGCCAGGTATCGATGGACTTGTTCACGTATCACAAATTTCACACAAACGTATTGAAAATCCAAAAGAAGCTCTTAAAGTTGGTCAAGAAGTTCAAGTTAAAGTTCTTGAAGTTAACGCAGATGCAGAGCGCGTATCACTTTCTATCAAAGCTCTTGAAGAGCGTCCAGCTCAAGAAGAAGGACAAAAAGAAGAAAAACGTGCTGCTCGTCCACGTCGTCCAAAACGTCAAGAAAAACGTGATTTCGAACTTCCAGAAACACAAACAGGATTCTCAATGGCTGATTTGTTTGGTGATATCGAACTTTAATCAAATTGAAAATTTACAAAATCCTTTGTTTACTAAACAAGGGATTTTTCTTTTGTCTCTGCTCCTTTTTTTGATATAATAGTTCTATGTTAAAATCAGAAAAACAATCACGTTATCAAATGTTAAATGAAGAATTGTCCTTTTTATTGGAAGGTGAAACTAATGTTTTGGCTAATCTTTCCAACGCCAGTGCTCTCATAAAATCACGTTTTCCTAATACCGTATTTGCAGGCTTTTATTTGTTCGATGGGAAGGAATTGGTTTTAGGTCCTTTCCAAGGAGGTGTTTCCTGCATCCGTATTTCACTAGGCAAAGGCGTATGTGGTGAAGCTGCTGAGTTTCAGGAAACAGTCCTGGTTGGTGATGTAAGGACCTATCCCAACTATATTTCTTGTGATAGTCTAGCTAAAAGTGAAATTGTGGTGCCGATGATGAAGAATGGCCAACTACTTGGAGTTCTGGATCTGGATTCTTCAGAGATTGATGATTACGATGCAATGGATCGAGATTATTTGGAACAATTTGTCGCTATTTTGCTTGAAAAGACAGAATGGGACTTTACAATGTTTGGGGAAAAATCTTAATGTATCAAGCACTTTATCGAAAATATAGAAGTCAAAACTTCTCCCAGTTGGTTGGTCAAGAAGTTGTGGCTAAGACTCTTAAACAAGCAGTAGAACAAGAGAAAATAAGTCATGCCTATCTTTTTTCTGGTCCACGTGGAACGGGAAAAACCAGTGTAGCTAAGATTTTTGCCAAAGCTATGAACTGTCCCAATCAAGTGGGTGGTGAACCTTGTAATAACTGCTATATTTGTCAGGCAGTGACGGACGGGAGTTTAGAAGATGTCATCGAAATGGATGCAGCCTCTAATAATGGGGTCGATGAAATCCGTGAAATTCGTGATAAATCTACCTACGCCCCTAGCCTTGCCCGTTATAAGGTTTATATAATAGATGAGGTTCACATGTTGTCTACAGGGGCTTTTAATGCCCTCCTAAAGACGCTGGAAGAGCCTACACAGAATGTGGTCTTTATTTTAGCTACAACGGAATTGCACAAGATTCCTGCTACTATTCTATCCCGTGTGCAACGTTTTGAATTTAAATCAATTAAGACACAGGATATTAAGGAACATATCCGCTATATCTTAGAAAAAGAAAATATCAGTTCTGAACCAGAGGCAGTGGAAATCATTGCCAGACGGGCTGAAGGTGGAATGCGGGACGCCTTGTCTATTTTGGATCAAGCCCTGAGTTTAACACAGGGAAATGAGCTGACGACTGCCATCTCTGAAGAAATTACTGGCACCATTAGTCTATCAGCCTTGGATGATTATGTGGCTGCCTTGTCTCAACAGGATGTTCCCAAAGCATTAGCTTGCTTAAATCTTCTTTTTGACAATGGTAAGAGTATGACTCGTTTTGTGACGGATCTTTTGCACTATTTAAGAGACTTGTTAATTGTTCAAACAGGTGGAGAAAACACTCATCATAGTCCAGTCTTTGTGGAAAACTTGGCACTTCCTCAAGAAAATCTGTTTGAAATGATTCGCTTAGCAACAGTGAGTTTAGCAGATATTAAGTCTAGTTTGCAGCCCAAGATTTATGCTGAGATGATGACCATTCGTTTAGCGGAGATTAAGCCTGAGCCATTTCTTTCAGGAGCGGTTGAACATGAAATTGCTACGCTGAGACAAGAAGTGACACGTCTCAAACAAGAACTCGCTAATGTGGGAACTGTGCCCAAGCCAACCAATCCAGCTCCTAGTCGACCAGTAGCAGGCAAAACAGTCTATCGTGTGGATCGCAATAAAGTTCAATCGATCCTACAAGAGGCCGTTGAAAATCCTGATTTAGCACGTCAAAACCTGATTCGTTTGCAGAATGCCTGGGGAGAGGTGATTGAAAGTCTAGGAGGCCCTGATAAGGCTCTGCTAGTTGGATCTCAACCGGTTGCAGCCAATGAACACCATGCTATTCTTGCTTTTGAGTCTAACTTCAATGCTGGTCAAACCATGAAACGAGATAATCTCAACACCATGTTTGGTAACATCCTCAGTCAGGCGGCAGGTTTTTCACCTGAGATTTTAGCTATTTCCATGGAGGAATGGAAAGAAGTTCGCGCAGCCTTTTCAGCCAAAGCCAAATCTTCTCAAACTGAAAAAGAAGCAGAAGAAAGTCTGATTCCAGAAGGATTTGAATTTTTGGCTGATAAAGTGAAGGTAGAGGAAGACTAAAGAAAGATTTCATGATACAATAAGTTTATGAATAAACAACAATTTATTATTATGGCGCTGTTTACAGCTGCTGAGACCTATTTTTTCAATGAAGCCTGGATGACTGGCCGCTATATTATGGCAGCCTTTTGGGCCATTTTACTCTTTAGAAATTTCCGAGTCAGTTATGTGATGGGCAAAATCGTTGATGTCATTGACCAGCATTTTAATAGGAAAGACTAGCCCTCAGCTTCCAGACAAAATCAAAGCCTTTTAGGCTTTTTTTTGTTATACTATAAAAGTATATTTATTGACCTTTTATACTCTTCGAAAATCTCTTCAAACCACGTCAGCTTTATCTGCAACCTCAAAGCGGTGCTTTGAGAAACCTGCGGCTAGCTTCCTAGTTTGCTCTTTGATTTTCATTGAGTATTACCGTATTTTCTAGGGAAATCAAGTATGTTTCTAGTAAGCACTGTAAAGGTCTTGAAAAAGAAAGGAACTATCATGTCAGTATTAGAGATCAAAGATCTTCACGTTGAGATTGAAGGAAAAGAAATTTTAAAAGGGGTGAACCTGACCCTGAAAACAGGAGAAATTGCCGCTATCATGGGACCAAATGGTACTGGTAAATCAACTCTTTCTGCCGCTATCATGGGAAATCCAAACTATGAAGTTACCAAAGGTGAAGTCTTGTTTGATGGCGTAAACATCCTTGAGTTAGAAGTGGATGAGCGTGCGCGTATGGGACTTTTCCTTGCTATGCAATACCCATCAGAAATTCCTGGTATTACTAACGCTGAGTTTCTTCGTGCTGCTATGAATGCTGGTAAAGAAGATGATGAGAAGATTTCAGTTCGTGAGTTTATTACTAAACTAGACGAGAAGATGGAATTGCTTAACATGAAAGAAGAAATGGCTGAGCGTTACCTCAACGAAGGTTTCTCTGGTGGTGAGAAAAAACGTAATGAGATTCTTCAACTTTTGATGTTGGAACCAACTTTTGCCCTTTTGGATGAGATTGACTCTGGTCTTGATATTGATGCCCTTAAAGTTGTTTCTAAAGGTGTGAATGCTATGCGTGGTGAAGGTTTTGGTGCTATGATCATCACTCACTACCAACGTCTTTTGAACTACATCACACCTGATGTGGTACACGTCATGATGGAAGGTCGTGTTGTCCTTTCAGGTGGTCCAGAATTGGCTGCGCGTTTGGAACGTGAAGGATACGCAAAACTAGCTGAAGAACTTGGCTACGACTACAAGGAAGAATTGTAATTCCCTCGTATCTTTTAGGAGAAGTAAATGACTAAAGAAAATATTAAACTTTTTTCAGAAATGCACGCTGAACCAAGCTGGTTGGCTGACCTCCGTCAAAAAGCTTTTGATAAGATTGAGAGCCTAGAATTACCAGTTATTGAGCGTGTCAAATTCCACCGTTGGAATCTGGGGGATGGGACGATTACAGAAAGCGAGCCATCAACAAATGTTCCAGATTTCACTGCACTAGATAACCACTTGAAGTTGGTGCAAGTAGGAACGCAAACTGTTTTTGAGCAAATTCCAGTTGAGTTGGCTGAACAGGGTATCATCTTTACAGACTTCCACTCAGCTTTAGAAGAAATTCCAGAGCTTATTGAGGAATTCTTCATGTCATCTGTCAAGTATGACGATGACAAGTTGGCAGCCTACCATACAGCTTATTTCAATAGTGGTGCTGTTCTCTACATTCCTGATAATGTTGAGATTAAAGAACCAATCGAGGGTATTTTCTACCAAGATAGCGATAGCGATGTGCCGTTTAACAAGCATATTATGATTATCGCTGGTAAAAATTCTAAGATTAGTTATCTGGAGCGTTTAGAGTCACGCGGTGAAGGAAGTGCCGAAGCAACTGCCAATATCACAGTAGAAGTAATTGCACGTTCTGGTGCTCAAGTGAAGTTTGCTGCGATTGACCGTCTAGGTGAGAATGTCACAGCTTATATTAGCCGTCGTGGTAAATTAGGAAACGATGCAAGTATTGACTGGGCAATCGGTGTCATGAACGAAGGAAACGTCGTTGCGGATTTTGATAGTGACTTGATTGGTAATGGTAGCCATGCCGACCTTAAAGTGGTAGCTCTTTCAAGTGGTCGTCAGGTACAAGGGATTGATACCCGAGTAACTAACTATGGTTGCAACTCAATCGGAAACATTCTACAACATGGGGTTATTCTTGAAAAAGCAACCTTGACCTTCAATGGTATTGGCCACATTATCAAGGGGGCCAAGGGAGCAGATGCCCAACAAGAAAGTCGTGTTCTCATGCTTTCAGACCAGGCTCGTTCAGATGCTAACCCAATTCTTTTGATTGATGAAAATGACGTAACTGCAGGACACGCAGCCTCTATTGGTCAGGTGGATCCAGAAGATATGTACTACCTCATGAGTCGTGGCTTGGATAAGGCAACTGCAGAGCGTTTGGTTGTTCGTGGCTTCCTTGGATCCGTTATCGTTGAGATTCCAGTCAAGGAAGTTCGTGATGAAATGATTGCAACTATAGAAGAAAAATTGTCAAAACGCTAAGGGGTAGCCTATGTTAGATGTAGAAGCGATTCGCAAGGATTTTCCGATTTTAGACCAGATTGTCAACGATGAGCCATTGGTCTATTTAGACAATGCTGCAACGACACAAAAACCACTAGCTGTTCTTGAAACGATTAACCGCTACTATGAGAACGACAATGCCAATGTTCACCGTGGTGTTCATACCTTGGCAGAAAGGGCGACAGCATCCTATGAAGCCGCTCGTGAAACCATTGCTAAGTTTATCAATGCAGGGTCTACAAAGGAAGTTCTCTTTACTAGAGGAACGACAACTAGTCTGAACTGGGTAGCGCGTTATGCTGAGGAAGTCTTGACTGAGGGAGACCAGGTCTTGATTTCCGTCATGGAACACCATTCCAACATCATTCCTTGGCAGGAAGCCTGTCGTAAGACTGGGGCAGAGCTGGTTTATGTCTATCTCAAGGATGGAGCCTTGGATATGGATGACTTGCGAGCAAAATTGACTGATAGAGTTAAGTTTGTCTCCCTAGCTCATGCCTCCAATGTTCTTGGTGTGGTCAATCCGATCAAAGAAATCACTCAAATGGCCCACCGAGTGGGAGCCATCATGGTGGTGGATGGTGCTCAATCTACGCCTCATATGAAGATTGATGTGCAGGATTTGGATGTGGACTTCTTTGCCTTTTCAGGTCACAAGATGGCTGGTCCGACTGGGATCGGTGTCCTTTACGGTAAAGAAAAGTATCTGGAACAAATGTCACCAGTAGAATTTGGCGGCGAAATGATTGATTTCGTTTATGAACAATCTGCTAGTTGGAAGGAATTGCCTTGGAAATTCGAGGCTGGAACTCCTAACATGGCTGGTGCAATCGGACTTGCTGCTGCAGTTGATTATCTGGAAAAGATTGGTATGGATGCCATTGAAGCCCATGAACAGGAATTGATCGCCTATGTCTATCCAAAATTGCAGGCGATTGAAGGATTGACTATTTACGGTTCTCAGGACTTGACTCAACGTTCAGGTGTCATTGCCTTTAACCTAGGTGACCTTCATCCGCACGACCTTGCGACTGCTTTGGATTATGAAGGTGTGGCTGTTCGTGCAGGTCACCACTGTGCGCAACCCTTGCTTCAGTATTTGGATGTCCCAGCAACAGCTCGCGCAAGTTTTTATATCTACAATACCAAGGCAGATTGCGACAAGCTAGTCGATGCCTTACAAAAGACAAAGGAGTTTTTCAATGGCACTTTCTAAACTAGATAGCCTTTATATGGCAGTGGTAGCAGACCATTCGAAAAATCCACACCACCAAGGGAAGTTGGAAGATGCTGAGCAAATCAGTCTCAACAATCCGACCTGTGGGGATGTTATCAACCTCTCTGTCAAGTTTGATGTAGAGGACCGTTTGGAAGATATTGCTTTTCTAAACTCAGGATGTACGATTTCAACTGCCTCTGCTAGTATGATGACAGATGCAGTTTTAGGAAAAACCAAGCAAGAAATCTTAGAACTTGCGACTATTTTTTCTGAAATGGTTCAAGGCCAAAAAGATGACAGACAAGATAGTCTTGGTGATGCAGCTTTCTTGTCAGGTGTTGCCAAATTCCCTCAACGAATCAAGTGTGCGACCCTAGCTTGGAACGCCCTGAAGAAAACAATTGAAAATCAAGAAAACAAGTAAGGCAAGTTTCTTTTGTCTTATGAATCAGTAGAAATGAAGAATGAAAGAAAGGATATTATGGCTGAAGAAAGAGTAGAACCAAAACCAATTGATCTTGGTGAATATAAATTTGGTTTCCATGATGATGTAGAGCCTGTCCTATCGACAGGAAAAGGATTGAATGAAGATGTCATTCGTGAACTATCAGCTGCCAAGGGAGAACCTGAGTGGATGTTAGAATTCCGTTTGAAGTCTTATGAAACCTTCAAAAAAATGCCCATGCAAACTTGGGGAGCAGATTTGTCAGAGATTGATTTTGATGACTTGATCTACTACCAAAAACCATCTGATAAACCAGCTCGTTCTTGGGATGATGTGCCTGAAAAAATCAAGGAAACATTTGAACGTATCGGAATTCCAGAAGCTGAGCGTGCTTATCTAGCTGGTGCCTCTGCCCAGTACGAGTCAGAAGTAGTTTACCACAACATGAAGGAAGAATTTGAGAAGTTAGGTATCATCTTTACAGATACAGATTCTGCCCTCAAGGAATACCCAGACTTGTTTAAACAATACTTCGCTAAGTTGGTACCGCCGACAGATAACAAGTTGGCTGCCCTTAACTCAGCAGTATGGTCAGGTGGAACCTTTATCTACGTACCAAAAGGGGTCAAAGTGGATATTCCACTTCAAACCTACTTCCGTATCAACAACGAGAATACTGGTCAGTTTGAACGTACTTTGATTATCGTTGATGAGGGAGCAAGTGTCCACTACGTAGAGGGCTGTACAGCACCAACTTATTCAAGTAACAGCTTGCATGCGGCCATCGTAGAAATCTTTGCCTTGGATGGAGCTTATATGCGTTATACAACCATCCAAAACTGGTCTGATAACGTCTATAACTTGGTTACAAAACGCGCTAAGGCTCAAAAAGATGCTACTGTTGAGTGGATTGATGGAAACTTGGGTGCCAAGACAACTATGAAATACCCATCTGTTTACCTTGATGGAGAAGGTGCGCGTGGTACCATGCTTTCTATTGCCTTTGCTAATGCAGGGCAACACCAAGATACGGGAGCTAAGATGATCCACAACGCTCCACATACAAGTTCGTCTATCGTGTCTAAATCCATCGCTAAAGGCGGAGGAAAGGTTGACTACCGTGGGCAAGTAACCTTTAACAAAAACTCTAAGAAATCTGTCTCTCACATCGAGTGTGATACCATTATCATGGATGACTTGTCAGCATCAGACACTATTCCATTTAATGAAATTCACAACTCGCAAGTAGCTTTGGAACACGAAGCCAAGGTTTCTAAGATTTCAGAGGAACAACTCTATTACCTCATGAGCCGTGGATTATCAGAATCTGAGGCAACTGAGATGATCGTTATGGGATTTGTAGAACCTTTCACAAAAGAGCTTCCAATGGAATATGCCGTTGAGCTTAACCGCTTGATTAGCTACGAAATGGAAGGATCAGTCGGATAAAATTTGATTTTAGGTTTACTCAAAATCAAGGACTTTGAAAATGAACTTGTAACAAAAAAATCGCGGTTTAAAATCGCGATTTTTTTTTATAATTTTTCGTTGATGAAGCGGATAAACTGATTCCACCAAACTTTCAAAAAGAAGGCTTTTTCAACTTTCTTTTCTGCGACCATTTCGAAACTAGGACGTTCTGTGGTAATGTAACCTTGACCAATCAAATCCTTGTCTTCATAATTCAAATGGCCAACTACTGTTCCAGCTTCAAGTGGTGCTGGGATTGCTTTGGAATCAGGTGTGAATTGAACAGATTGGGAAGATTGATTCCCAACACGTTCGATTAGATAGATATCCTCTGGAGCCACTGCAGTTACCGTATCTTCTTTTCCATCTTGTACAGGGGCTTTGCTATCTTGATAGGCATCGCCTTGTTGAACGATTTTGCGAAGTGTAAATGTAGAAGAAATATAATCCATTAGGGAAGATGTAGCTGTAAACCGAGCGTAGGGATTATTGTCTTGATGGTCTGCATTTAAAACAACTGTGATGACTCTCATGCCTTTTTCGACAGTAGTACCAACAAAAGACTCTCCAGCCTTATCTGTTGTTCCTGTTTTCAGTCCATCAAAACCACCACGGTAAGCAGGCATACCTTCTAACATGTAGTTGGTTGAAGTGATTGTCATCCCAGCAAAAGTAGAAGAAGGTTTTTTGGTGATTTCCAAGACTTGTGGGTATTTTTTGATGAGGTTACGAGCAACGATAGCAACATCATAAGCACTTAGCTTATTTTCATCATCTTTATTAGACCCTGGGTAAATGTTATCTCCGAGAGTTTCGTTGTTCAGACCAGTTGTATTGACAACAGTGGCATCTTTGATTCCCCATTCCAAGAGTTTTGCTCGCATCATATCAACGAAGTTTTTTTCAGAGCCAGCAATTTTCTCAGCTAGGGCAATAGCGGCGCTGTTGGCACTAGATACCAGAGTTGCTTCAAGCAACTCTTCGACAGTATAATTACGGGCCTCCATAGGAACATTACTGGCTTCAGAATTTGTCGTCAATTGATAAGGATAATCAGAAATATCTACAGGAGTGGAGAGGGTAATACTTCCCTTTTCCAGAGCTTCATAGACCAGATAAACAGTAATCAATTTTGTTATGGAAGCAATTTCGACAGGTTGCGTTGCATCCTTCTCATAGAGAATTTTACCAGTATTTGCCTCAACAGCAATGGCATGTTTTGCAGCAATATTAAAATCTTGAGCAGCAACAGTAGAAGCGCCTCCTAAAAGGGAGACAGTTAATAAAGTTAAAAATATTTTTTTCATAGTAGTCTTATTCTATCATAAAGAAAAAAAATATTCTTGCTTTAATAATTCATCCGTTAAGCTTTTTGAAAATATGGTAAAATAGAGTGAGGGAGGTAACTTATGTTTCGTAGAAATAAATTATTTTTTTGGACCACAGAAATTTTACTCTTAACAATCATCTTTTACCTATGGAGACAGATGGGGTCTTTGATTAACCCTTTTGTTAGCGTGCTTAATACAATTATGATTCCATTTTTATTAGGGGGCTTTCTTTATTATTTGACAAACCCTATTGTTACTTTCTTAAATAAAGTCTGTAAACTCAATCGTTTACTTGGTATTTTAATTACCTTGTGTGCTTTGGTCTGGGGAATGGTCATAGGTGTTGTCTATCTCTTACCTATTTTGATTAATCAGTTATCTAGTTTGATTATATCTAGTCAAACTATTTATAGTCGAGTACAAGACTTAATCATAGACTTATCTAATTACCCTGCGCTCCAGAATTTGGATGTAGAAGCTACAATTCAGCAACTAAACTTATCCTATGTTGATATTCTTCAAAATATCCTAAATAGCGTATCAAATAGTGTGGGGAGCGTCTTGTCAGCTCTTATCAGTACTGTTTTGATTTTGATTATGACTCCAGTTTTTTTGGTTTATTTCTTATTAGATGGACATAAATTCTTGCCCATGCTTGAAAGAACGATTCTAAAGAGAGATCGCTTGCATATTGCAGGCCTCTTAAAGAATTTAAATGCGACGATTGCTCGCTATATTAGTGGAGTTTCGATTGACGCAATCATTATAGGTTGTTTAGCTTATATTGGCTATAGTATTATTGGTTTAAAATATGCTTTAGTTTTTGCTATTTTTTCTGGTGTAGCCAATTTAATTCCTTATGTGGGGCCAAGTATTGGTTTGATTCCTATGATCATCGCAAATATATTCACTGATCCCCATAGAATGCTGATTGCAGTGATTTATATGCTTGTTGTTCAGCAGGTAGATGGCAATATCTTATATCCTCGAATCGTAGGAAGTGTTATGAAGGTTCATCCAATCACGATTTTGGTTTTACTTTTGTTGTCAAGCAATATCTATGGTGTAGTTGGAATGATTGTCGCAGTGCCAACCTATTCTATCTTAAAAGAAATTTCTAAGTTCTTATCCCGTTTGTATGAAAATCATAAAATCATGAAAGAACGAGAAAGAGAATTAGCTAAGTAAAAGTCAGGAAATTCCTGATTTTTCTTTACTGGAAGTGGCCTTTAGATTAGAAGATTGAAAATAAGTTAAAGTCCTCAACTAATTTTCACAGCTAAAAATAGTAGAAGTTAATCTGATAAAAATCGAAAAAACCAGTGGAATTCCGTGTCAGGGTAAGTTCCACTGGTTTTCATAGTCTATTAAAGTTCGAATGAAACCTATTTATTTTAGCACAACAAGTAAAACGTAGTCCGAATAATATAAGGATTGATTTTATAGTTTTTAAACTCAAATGAATTGAAACAAAGAGAGTAGGAAAATTCTCATCTGAAAGTATTTTAGAATAATTTTCTTCGTGAATTTCTTCAAAACAGATAGCTTCATCTTAGGTATGTGTTAATTGGATTTCGTAAGCTCTATTCACAATCGTAAAGTTATGCACTGAGAAAGTTGTAGTTAGTCTCCCAGTTTGCTAAATTTCTCGAATAGTATCTTTTTTAGGTAAGTGATTTCTTTTTTGCATTTTTGTGTTAGATAAGGTATAATGGTTTTATTGTCTTTTGGGGTCGTTACGGATTCGACAGGCATTATGAGGCATATTTTGCGACTCGTGTGGCGACGTAAACGCTCAGTTAAATATAACTGCAAAAAATAACACTTCTTACGCTCTAGCTGCCTAAAAACCAGCAGGCGTGACCCGATTTGGATTGCTCGTGTTCAATGACAGGTCTTATTATTAGCGAGATACGATTAAGCCTTGTCTAGCGGCTTGATAAGAGATTGATAGACTCGCAGTTTCTAGGCTTGAGTTATGTGTCGAGGGGCTGTTAAACTAATACATAACCTATGGTTGTAGACAAATATGTTGGCAGGTGTTTGGACGTGGGTTCGACTCCCACCGGCTCCATTATTCCTTTGCATTCTTTTGCAAAAAAAGAATACAACATTTTGTTGTATCCTAAATATTAAATCAAGTCCTGAATTTTCTTAAGTTTTTATCATATTTTCTGTTATAATTAAGGTGCCTTAAGAAAAATAATGAAAAAACTAAATGTTTTTCATATAGTTTTCATTGTTTTAATAGTTTAAAGTCAATCTTATTTTTCTCTAATAGAAAATAATGAAAAAGTAGGTTTAGAAAGAGGTAAGTATCTATGTCTTCTCATAAAAAAGTGTCACTCTCTGAGATTAATCAATCTATCGATACTCCAAATAACAATCATTTCTGGCAAAATTTAAAGGCCTTTTTAGGTCCGGGTGCTCTTGTCGCAGTTGGTTATATGGATCCAGGAAACTGGATTACCAGTGTAGTCGGTGGTGCTTCCTATAAGTATAGTCTCTTGTTTGTTATCTTGATTTCATCTCTCATTGCCATGCAACTTCAGCAGATGGCAGGAAAGCTTGGTATTGTAACCCAGATGGACCTGGCTCAAGCAACGGCTCATCATTCACCTAAATGGCTTCGTTATAGTCTATGGGTGATTTTAGAATTAGCCTTGATGGCGACAGATCTGGCAGAAGTTCTAGGTTCAGCGATTGCTCTCAATCTTCTCTTTAAGATTCCGATTATGATAGCCATCCTCTTGACCGTGTTGGATGTTTTTCTCTTATTGCTTCTGATGAAATTTGGCTTTAAGAAGATTGAAGCTATTGTGACAACACTGATTTTAACCATTCTAGCAATTTTTACCTATCTTGTAGCCTTGTCACATCCAAGCTTCCAAGGAATCGTTGAGGGTTATCTACCGAATGCAACCTTATTTGAAAGTCCTTTGCCAGGGCATGAAAGTCAATTAACCTTGGCACTAGGGATCGTGGGAGCAACTGTTATGCCTCATAACCTCTATTTGCATTCATCCTTGTCACAGACTCGTAAAATCAATCACAAGGACAAAAATGATGTTCGAAAAGCCGTACGCTTTATGACCTGGGATTCTAATCTCGAGTTATCCTTGGCCTTTGTCGTTAACTCCCTTCTTTTGATCTTAGGAGCGGCTCTCTTTTTCGGCCATGCATCCGAGATTTCTGCCTTCTCTCAAATGTATAATGCCTTGCAGGATTCTACTATTGCAGGAGCTATAGCTAGCTCGACCTTATCAACCTTGTTTGCCTTGGCTTTATTAGCCAGTGGTCAGAATTCGACAATTACGGGTACCTTGACTGGACAAATCGTTATGGAAGGTTTCTTGCATATGAGATTGCCTCAATGGTTCATTCGTTTGGCGACTCGCCTCTTTGCCTTGCTACCTGTCATGATAGTTGCAGTTCTGTTTGGTCATCAGGAAAAAACCTTGGATCAGTTATTGGTCTATTCACAGGTCTTTCTTTCAATCGCTCTTCCGTTTTCAATCTTCCCTTTGATTTATTTAACTTCTAAGAAATCACTGATGGGCGAATTTACCAATGCTAAATGGAATACCATCCTTGGTTATATTGTTTCCATTATCTTAACAATTCTCAATGTGAAATTGTTATTTGATATTTTCTAAGAAATTCACCCGAGTTATAAAACAAGCATATAAGAAAAAAGATACCCAAGATTTCTTGGGTATCTTTTTTAAAATAAACGGAAGACATGGGATTCGAACCCACGCACGCTATTACACGCCTACCGCGTTTCCAACACGGCCTCTTAAGCCTCTTGAGTAATCTTCCAATACTTACTCAAATAGTCTACCATAAAGGCTCTTATCTTGCAATAAAAATTCTGAAAATAAGAAAAATGATAGAATTTGAAAGAAAATGATAAAAAATGCTTGACTTTAAAAGAAAGTGTGATAGAATGAATAGTGTAAACGATAACAGGAGGTGATTCGGTGTTAAAAACAGAGCGGAAGCAACTGATTTTAGAGGAGTTACATCAACATCATGTAGTTTCTCTAGAAAAATTAGTTAGTTTGCTAGAGACCTCAGAATCAACGGTTCGAAGAGACTTGGATGAATTGGAAGCAGAAAACAAGCTTCGTCGCGTGCATGGTGGAGCAGAATTGCCTCATTCCTTGCAGGAAGAAGAAACCATTCAAGAAAAATCTGTCAAAAACCTTCAAGAGAAGAAGTTGTTGGCTCAGAAAGCAGCCTCTCTCATCAAGGAACAAGATGTCATCTTTATCGATGCTGGAACAACGACAGCCTTTTTGATTCATGAATTGGTCAATAAGAATGTTACAGTCGTGACCAACTCCATTCACCATGCTGCTCAGTTGGTTGAAAAGCAGATTCCAACGGTCATGGTTGGAGGAAGTGTCAAGATGGCGACAGATGCTAGCATCGGGGGCGTTGCTCTTAACCAGATTAACCAATTGCACTTTGACCGTGCCTTTATCGGGATGAATGGTGTGGACGATGGCTATTATACGACTCCTGATATGGAGGAGGGAGCTGTGAAGCGTGCTATTTTAGAGAATGCCAAACAGACCTATGTCTTGGTGGATTCGTCTAAGATTGGACAAACTTGCTTTGCCAAGGTAGCACCACTCAAACGCGCTATCGTTATCACAAGTCAAGGGCATGAGCTCTTGCAGGCTATTAAGGAGAAAACGGAGGTAATAGAAGTATGATTTATACAGTCACACTCAATCCATCCATTGACTATATCGTTCGTTTGGACCAAGTTCAAGTCGGTAGTGTCAATCGTATGGACAGTGATGATAAGTTTGCTGGTGGGAAAGGAATCAATGTCAGTCGTGTCTTGAAACGCTTGGGTATTCCAAATACAGCGACGGGATTTATCGGAGGTTTTACTGGTAAATTTATCACAGATACTTTGGCAGAGGAAAAAATTGAAACACGCTTTGTCCAATTGGCAGAAGATACGCGTATCAATGTCAAGATTAAAGCAGACCAAGAAACAGAAATCAACGGAACCGGTCCAAATGTTGACGCAGCTCAGCTAGAAGAATTGAAAGCTATTTTATCTAGTCTGACAGCAGAAGATACGGTGGTGTTTGCGGGTTCAAGTGCTAAAAATCTGGGCAATGTCATTTACAAGGATTTGATTGCCTTGACGCGTCAGACGGGTGCGCAAGTGGTTTGTGACTTTGAAGGACAGACCTTAATTGATAGTTTGGACTACCAACCTCTTCTTGTAAAACCAAACAATCATGAACTTGGAGCGATTTTTGGGGTTAAACTCGAAAGTTTAGATGAAATTGAGAAATACGCTCGTGAGTTACTGGCTAAAGGTGCTCAAAACGTGATTATCTCTATGGCTGGGGACGGTGCCCTTCTTGTCACATCTGAGGGAGCTTACTTCGCTAAACCAATCAAGGGAACAGTCAAAAATTCAGTCGGAGCTGGTGATTCTATGGTTGCCGGATTCACAGGTGAATTTGTCAAATCAAAAGACGCAGTAGAATCCTTCAAATGGGGAGTGGCTTGCGGAACAGCAACTACTTTCTCGGATGACTTGGCAACGGCGGAATTTATTAAAGAAACATATGAAAAAGTTGAGGTAGAAAACGATGAAAATTCAAGACTTATTGAGAAAAGATGTCATGTTGCTGGATTTGCAGGCAACTGAAAAAACAGCTGTCATCGACGAGATGATTAAAAATTTGACAGACCACGGTTATGTAACAGATTTTGAAACTTTTAAAGAAGGCATTTTGGCGCGTGAAGCCTTGACTTCTACTGGTTTGGGTGACGGTATCGCAATGCCTCACAGCAAAAACGCTGCTGTCAAAGAAGCGACAGTTCTATTTGCTAAGTCAAATAAGGGTGTTGATTATGAGAGCTTGGACGGACAACCAACAGACCTCTTCTTCATGATTGCGGCTCCAGAAGGTGCCAATGACACTCACTTGGCAGCCTTGGCAGAATTGTCTCAATACTTGATGAAAGACGGTTTTGCTGACAAACTTCGTCAAGTAACATCAGCTGACCAAGTCATTGAACTCTTTGACCAAGCTTCAGAAAAAACTGAAGAGCCTGTTCAAGCACCTGCCAATGACTCTGGTGACTTTATCGTGGCTGTTACAGCTTGTACGACAGGTATTGCCCACACTTACATGGCCCAAGAAGCCCTTCAAAAAGTGGCTGCTGAAATGGGTGTTGGAATTAAGGTTGAAACCAACGGTGCCAGTGGTGTTGGTAACCAACTAACTGCGGAAGACATTCGTAAGGCTAAAGCTGTTATCATCGCAGCAGACAAGGCCGTTGAAATGGATCGATTTGATGGAAAACCATTGATCAATCGTCCAGTTGCTGACGGTATCCGTAAGACAGAAGAGTTGATCAACTTGGCTCTTTCTGGGGATGCTGAAATCTACCGTGCTGCAAATGGTGCAAAAGCTGCAACAGCCTCTAACGAAAAACAAAGCCTTGGTGGTGCCTTCTACAAACACTTGATGAGTGGTGTCTCTCAAATGTTGCCATTCGTTATCGGTGGTGGTATCATGATTGCCCTTGCCTTCTTGATTGACGGTGCTTTGGGTGTTCCAAATGAAAACCTTGGTAATCTTGGTTCTTACCATGAACTAGCTTCTATGTTCATGAAAATTGGGGGAGCTGCCTTTGGTTTGATGCTTCCAGTCTTTGCAGGTTATGTTGCCTACTCTATTGCTGAAAAACCAGGTTTGGTAGCAGGTTTCGTGGCTGGTGCTATTGCTAAAGAAGGTTTTGCCTTTGGTAAAATCCCCTATGCTGCAGGTGGTGAAGCAACTTCAACTCTTGCAGGTGTCTCATCTGGTTTCCTAGGTGCTCTTGTGGGTGGATTTATAGCAGGTGCTTTGGTTCTTGCTATCAAGAAATACGTTAAAGTTCCTCGTTCACTTGAAGGTGCTAAATCAATCCTTCTCTTACCACTTCTTGGAACAATCTTGACTGGATTTGTTATGCTAGCTGTTAACATCCCAATGGCAGCAATCAACACAGCTATGAATGATTTCCTTGGCGGTCTTGGAGGCGGTTCAGCTGTCCTTCTCGGTATCGTTCTTGGAGGAATGATGGCTGTCGATATGGGTGGACCAGTCAATAAAGCAGCTTATGTCTTTGGTACAGGTACGCTTGCAGCAACTGTTTCTTCAGGTGGTTCTGTGGCTATGGCAGCAGTTATGGCTGGAGGAATGGTGCCACCACTTGCAATCTTTGTCGCAACTCTTCTTTTCAAAGATAAATTTACCAAGGAAGAACGCAACTCTGGTTTGACGAATATCATCATGGGCTTGTCATTTATCACTGAGGGAGCGATTCCATTTGGTGCCGCTGACCCAGCTCGTGCGATTCCAAGCTTCATCCTTGGTTCGGCAGTAGCAGGTGGACTCGTTGGTCTTACTGGTATCAAACTCATGGCGCCACACGGAGGAATCTTCGTTATCGCCCTTACTTCAAATGCCCTCCTTTACCTTGTTTCTGTCTTGGTAGGAGCAATCGTAAGTGGTGTGGTCTATGGTTACCTACGCAAACCTCAAGCATAAAACTTAGATATAAAATGAAAAGATTGGACTGTTTGATCCAGTCTTTTTCTCTTTCCGAAATGCCTGTGAAATATGGTATAATAGAAGAATGGCAAACAAGAATACAAGTAAAACAAGACGGAGACCGTCTAAAGCAGAACTCGAAAGAAAAGAAGCGATTCAACGAATGTTGATTTCGTTGGGAATCGCGCTTTTATTGATTTTCGCAGCCTTCAAATTAGGGGCTGCAGGTATCACTTTTTACAATTTAATTCGCTTGCTGGTGGGGAGTCTAGCTTATCTGGCAATATTTGCCCTCTTGATCTATCTCTTCTTTTTCAAGTGGATACGAAAACAGGAAGGTCTCCTATCTGGCTTTTTCATTATATTTGCAGGCTTGCTCCTGATTTTTGAGGCCTACTTGGTTTGGAAATATGGCTTGGACAAGTCGGTCTTAAAAGGAACTATGGCTCAGGTTGTGACTGATTTGACTGGTTTTCGAACAACCAGTTTTGCTGGAGGGGGCTTGATTGGAGTTGGCCTCTATATGCCAACCGCCTTTCTCTTTTCAAATATCGGCACTTATTTTATTGGTTCTATTTTGATTTTAGCAGGCGCTCTCCTAATCAGTCCTTGGTCTGTTTATGATATTGCTGAATTTTTCAGTAGAGGCTTTGCCAAATGGCGAGAAGGACATGAGCGTCGAAAAGAGGAACGCTTTGTCAAACAAGAAGAAAAAGCTCGTCAAAAGGCTGAGGAAGAGGCTAGATTAGAACAAGAAGAAGCTGAAAAAGCCTTACTCGATTTGCCTCCTGTTGATATGGAAACGGGTGAAATTCTGACAGCAGATGTTGTGCTTGACATTCCTCCTGTTCCAGAAGAAGACTGGGTGGAACCAGAAATCATCCTGCCTCAAGCCGAACTTGAATTCCCTGAGCAGGAAGAAGGCTCAGATGACGAAGATGTTCAGGTTGATTTTTCAGCCAAAGAAGCCCTTGAATATAAACTTCCAAGTTTACAACTCTTTGCCCCAGATAAACCAAAAGACCAGTCTAAAGAGAAGAAAATTGTCAGAGAAAATATCAAAATCCTAGAAGAAACCTTTGCTAGCTTTGGTATCAAGGTAACGGTTGAACGGGCCGAAATTGGGCCATCAGTGACCAAATATGAAGTCAAGCCAGCAGTTGGAGTACGGGTTAATCGCATTTCCAATCTGGCAGATGACCTCGCTCTAGCCTTGGCGGCCAAGGATGTCCGAATCGAAGCACCTATCCCAGGGAAATCCCTAGTCGGAATCGAAGTACCCAACTCTGAAATTGCGACAGTTTCTTTCCGCGAACTATGGGAACAATCTCAAACGAAAGCAGAAAATCTCTTGGAAATTCCTTTAGGAAAGGCGGTTAATGGCACAGCAAGGGCTTTTGACCTTTCTAAAATGCCCCACTTGCTCGTCGCAGGTTCAACGGGTTCAGGGAAGTCAGTAGCAGTTAACGGTATTATCGCCAGCATTCTCATGAAAGCTCGACCCGATCAAGTTAAATTTATGATGGTCGATCCCAAGATGGTTGAGTTATCTGTTTACAATGATATTCCCCATCTCTTGATTCCAGTTGTGACCAATCCACGCAAAGCCAGCAAGGCCCTGCAAAAGGTTGTGGATGAGATGGAAAATCGTTATGAACTCTTTGCCAAGGTGGGAGTTCGGAATATTGCAGGCTTTAATGCCAAGGTAGAAGAGTTCAATGCCCAGTCTGAGTACAAGCAGGTTCCGCTACCGCTCATTGTCGTGATTGTGGATGAGTTGGCTGACCTCATGATGGTGGCCAGCAAGGAAGTGGAAGATGCCATCATTCGTCTTGGACAGAAGGCGCGTGCTGCCGGTATCCACATGATTCTTGCAACCCAGCGTCCATCCGTTGATGTCATCTCTGGTCTGATCAAGGCCAATGTCCCATCTCGTGTCGCTTTCGCAGTTTCATCAGGGACAGACTCCCGTACGATCTTGGATGAAAATGGAGCAGAAAAACTGCTTGGTCGAGGAGACATGCTCTTTAAACCGATTGATGAAAATCATCCAGTTCGTCTACAAGGCTCCTTTATATCGGATGACGATGTCGAACGCATCGTAAACTATATCAAGGCTCAGGCTGATGCGGACTACGATGAGAGTTTTGATCCAGGTGAGGTTTCTGAAAATGAAGGAGAATTTTCAGATGGTGAATCTGGTGGAGATCCGCTTTTTGAAGAAGCCAAAGCTTTAGTCATCGAGACCCAGAAAGCCAGTGCATCCATGATTCAGCGTCGTTTGTCAGTTGGATTTAACCGTGCGACCCGTCTCATGGAAGAGCTTGAGATGGCAGGTGTCATTGGTCCAGCTGAAGGGACCAAGCCAAGAAAAGTATTGCAACAATAAAAAAATAGCTTCTTTTCAAGTTTGGAAAGAAGTTATTTTACTGGCTATTGATTACTTTTATACTCTTCGAAAATCAAATTCAAACCACGTCAGCTTCGCCTTGCCGTATATATGTGACTGACTTCGTCAGTCTTATCTACAACCTCAAAACAGTGTTTTGAGCAGCCTACGGCTAGCTTCCTAGTTTGCTCTTTGATTTTCATTGAGTATTATTTTCTGAAGTTGGGGTATTGGACTGTTTTTCATTTTCAGTAGCAGGTTTACTTGGAGTAGGAGTAGAAGAATCCTGAGTTGATGCTTTCTGCTCTTCTTTTTTCTCTTCCTTGACGCTGGATTTTGGCGTTTCTTCTTGTTGTGTTTTTTCTTGACTAGTATTATTTTCCTTATTGGGACTAGTGTTTTCCTGAGGGGATTCCTTTTGAATTTCTTTGACAATGGTTGTCGTCTGGCTTGTCGTAGGTTCTTTTTTAGTATCTTTATTATTATCTAGAGCGTTCATGATAGTGATACTTGCGGTAATCAAGCCAAGGATACTAGCGATAGTAGCAACGGTTTTTTGAAAGACAGTAAATCCTTTTTTGATGTGTTCTGTTTTTGGTTTTGAAGTTCTACGATAATTAGACATGCATTCTCTCCTTTGATTAAAATTTATTATACCTCATTTCTTTAAAAAAATCTTAAAAAAAGAGGAATTGCCCTTTCTTGTCGCAAGCTCCGTTTCATGATACAATAGAAGAAGTGATTTTAGAAAGCGTGAGAAAACATGATTTACTTTGATAATTCGGCGACGACCAAGCCCTATCCTGAAGCACTTGAAACCTATATGCAGGTTGCTTCAAAAATTTTAGGAAATCCATCTAGTCTCCATCGTTTGGGAGACCAAGCAACACGAATTTTAGATGCTTCCCGTCAGCAAATTGCAGATTTAATCGGTAAGAAAAGCGATGAAATCTTCTTTACTTCTGGTGGGACAGAAGGAGATAACTGGGTCATCAAGGGTGTGGCCTTTGAAAAAGCTCGGTTTGGCAAGCACATCATTGTATCAGCCGTTGAACATCCAGCAGTTAAGGAATCAGCCCTCTGGCTGAAAAGTCAAGGATTTGAAGTGGATTTGGCTCCAGTAGATGAGAAAGGATTTGTCGATGTTGAGGCGCTAGCAGATTTGATACGACCAGAGACGACCCTCGTTTCCATCATGGCAGTTAACAATGAAATCGGCTCTGTTCAGCCCATTGAGGCTATTTCAGAACTGTTAGCAGACAAGCCGACTATTTCCTTTCATGTCGATGCGGTTCAGGCACTTGCCAAGATTCCTACTGAAAAATATCTGACAGAACGAGTGGATTTCGCGACCTTCTCTAGTCACAAGTTTCACGGAGTTCGAGGTGTTGGATTTGTCTATATCAAGTCTGGCAAGAAGATTACCCCTCTTTTAACAGGTGGTGGTCAGGAGCGTGATTATCGCTCGACAACTGAAAATGTGGCAGGGATTGCAGCGACAGCCAAGGCTCTCCGTTTGTCTATGGAAAAGCTAGATTTCTTTACTAGTAAGACAGGACAGATGAAGGCAGTGATTCGCCAAGCTCTTTTAGATTATCCAGATATATTTGTCTTTTCAGATGAGGAAGACTTTGCCCCTCATATCCTGACTTTTGGAATCAAGGGTGTTCGTGGTGAGGTCATTGTTCACGCCTTTGAAGACTATGATATTTTCATCTCAACGACCTCGGCTTGTTCGTCCAAGGCAGGAAAACCAGCCGGAACCCTGATTGCAATGGGAGTGGACAAGGATAAGGCCCAGTCAGCTGTGCGTCTTAGCCTAGACCTTGAAAATGATATGAGCCAGGTCGAGCAGTTTTTGACCAAGTTAAAATTGATTTACAATCAAACTAGAAAAGTAAGATAGGAGCATTCATGCAATATTCAGAAATTATGATTCGCTACGGTGAGCTGTCAACCAAGGGTAAAAACCGTATGCGTTTCATCAATAAACTTCGTAATAATATTTCAGACGTTTTGTCTATCTATCCCCAAGTTAAGGTAACGGCAGATCGCGACCGTGCCCATGCTTACCTCAATGGAGCAGATTACACAGCAGTAGCAGAATCGCTTAAGCAAGTCTTTGGAATTCAGAATTTTTCTCCAGTATATAAGGTAGAAAAATCTGTAGAAGTTCTGAAGTCTGCTGTCCAAGAGATTATGAAAGATATCTACAAGGAAGGCATGACCTTTAAGATTTCTAGCAAGCGTAGCGACCACAATTTTGAACTGGATAGTCGTGAACTCAACCAAACCCTTGGAGGTGCTGTTTTTGAAGCCATTCCAAATGTGCAAGCTCAAATGAAAAATCCTGACATCAATCTTCAGGTGGAGATTCGTGAAGAAGCAGCCTATCTTTCTTATGAAACCATTCGTGGGGCTGGTGGTTTGCCAGTTGGAACTTCAGGTAAAGGGATGCTTATGTTGTCAGGAGGGATTGATTCACCTGTAGCTGGTTATCTAGCTTTGAAACGTGGGGTGGATATTGAGGCTGTTCACTTTGCTAGTCCACCATATACTAGTCCCGGTGCCCTTAAAAAAGCCCAAGATTTGACTCGTAAATTGACCAAGTTTGGAGGCAATATCCAGTTTATCGAAGTACCTTTCACAGAGATTCAAGAGGAAATCAAAGCCAAAGCGCCAGAAGCCTACCTTATGACCTTGACGCGTCGTTTTATGATGCGGATTACCGATCGTATTCGTGAGGTACGAAATGGTTTAGTTATCATCAATGGGGAAAGTCTAGGTCAAGTAGCCAGCCAAACCCTTGAAAGTATGCAGGCTATCAATGCTGTTACCAACACTCCCATCATTCGTCCAGTTGTGACCATGGACAAGTTGGAAATCATTGATATTGCACAAGAAATTGATACCTTTTACATTTCAATCCAACCGTTTGAGGACTGCTGTACGATTTTTGCACCTGACCGTCCGAAAACAAATCCTAAGATTAAGAATGCGGAGCAGTACGAAGCGCGTATGGATGTTGAAGGTTTAGTTGAGCGAGCTGTGGCTGGAATCATGATTACTGAGATAACACCGCAGGCTGAAAAAGATGAAGTTGATGACTTGATTGATAATCTGCTCTAATTTAGAAAATCCAAAAGAATTTAGAAAATTAAATGAAAAAGTTAGTTTTTAATTCCAAAAATGGAAGCAAAACTAACTTTTTTTCTATAATTGTGATATAATAAAATAAAATTTTGAATATAGAGAGTTTTCTGACAATGAATCAATCCTATTTTTATTTAAAAATGAAAGAACACAAACTCAAGGTTCCTTATACAGGTAAGGAACGCCGTGTGCGTGTTCTTCTACCTAAAGATTATGAGAAAGACACGAATCGTTCCTATCCTGTTGTTTATTTTCATGACGGGCAAAATGTTTTTTATAGCAAAGAGTCTTTCATTGGACATTCATGGAAAATTATCCCAGCCATCAAACGAAATCCCGATATCAGTCGCATGATTGTCGTTGCTATTGACAATGATGGCATGGGGCGGATGAATGAGTATGCGGCATGGAAGTTCCAAGAGTCTCCTATCCCAGGGCAGCAGTTTGGCGGTAAGGGTGTGGAGTATGCCGAGTTTGTCATGGAGGTGGTCAAGCCTTTTATCGATGAAACTTATCGTACAAAAGCAGACCGCCAGCATACAGCCATGATTGGTTCCTCACTAGGAGGCAATATTACCCAGTTTATCGGTTTGGAATATCAAGACCAAATTGGTTGTTTAGGGGTCTTTTCATCTGCCAACTGGCTTCACCAAGAAGCTTTTAACCGCTATATCGAGCGTCAGCAACTATCGCCTGACCAGCGCATCTTCATCTATGTGGGAACGGAAGAAGCGGATGATACAGACAAGACCTTGATGGCTGGTAATATCAAACAAGCCTATATCGACTCGTCGCTTCGCTATTACCATGATTTGATAGGAGGGGGAGTACATCTGGATAATCTTGTGCTGAAAGTTCAGTCTGGTGCCATCCATAGTGAAATCCCTTGGTCAGAAAATCTACCAGATTGTCTGAGATTTTTTGCAGAAAAATGGTAAGTTAAGAAAGGAAAAAATGAAATGCATATTGAACATCTTAGCCACTGGAGTGGCCATCTCAACCGTGAAATGTACCTCAATCGTTATGGACATGCTGGAATTCCAGTTGTGGTCTTTGCTTCATCAGGTGGTAGTCACAATGAATACTATGATTTTGGCATGATTGATGCCTGTGCTTCCTTTATCGAGGAAGGCCGTGTCCAGTTCTTTACCCTATCTAGTGTGGATAGTGAGAGCTGGTTGGCTACTTGGAAAAACGGTCACGACCAAGCGGAGATGCATCGTGCCTATGAGCGCTATGTGATTGAGGAGGCCATTCCTTTTATCAAGCACAAGACAGGTTGGTTTGATGGCATGATGACGACAGGTTGCTCTATGGGAGCCTATCATGCACTCAATTTCTTCCTCCAGCATCCAGATGTATTTACCAAAGTGATTGCTCTTAGTGGTGTTTACGATGCACGTTTCTTTGTCGGCGATTACTACAATGACGATGCTATTTACCAAAACTCGCCAGTAGATTATATCTGGAACCAGAACGACGGTTGGTTTATTGATCGTTATCGTCAGGCAGAGATTGTGCTTTGTACGGGTCTTGGTGCCTGGGAACAAGATGGTCTACCATCCTTTTACAAGCTCAAAGAAGCCTTTGACCAGAAACAAATTCCAGCCTGGTTTGCTGAATGGGGACACGATGTCGCCCACGACTGGGAATGGTGGCGCAAACAAATGCCTTATTTCCTCGGCAATCTCTATTTATAAAAGGAGTTACCTATGAATTACCTTGTTATTTCTCCCTACTATCCGCAAAATTTTCAACAGTTTACCATTGAACTAGCCAATAAAGGCATTACCGTCTTGGGAATTGGTCAAGAGCCTTACGAGCAATTGGATGAGCCCTTACGCAATAGTCTGACAGAGTATTTCCGTGTTGATAATCTTGAAAATATAGATGAAGTCAAGAGAGCAGTTGCTTTCCTTTTCTATAAACATGGCCCAATTGACCGCATCGAATCCCACAATGAATATTGGTTAGAGTTAGACGCAAGTCTTCGTGAGCAATTCAATGTTTTTGGTGCCAAACCAGAGGATCTCAAAAAGACGAAATATAAGTCTGAAATGAAGAAACTCTTCAAAAAAGCAGGTGTCCCTGTGGTACCTGGAGCAGTTATCAAGACGGAAGCAGATGTGGATCAAGCTGTGAACGAAATCGGCCTTCCAATGATTGCCAAACCTGATAATGGAGTGGGAGCAGCCGCGACCTTTAAGCTTGAGACAGAGGACGATATCAATCACTTCAAGACTGAGTGGGATCATTCAACTGTTTATTTCTTTGAGAAATTTGTCACCTCTAGCGAAATTTGTACCTTTGATGGTCTTGTGGACAAGGATGGTAAAATTGTCTTCTCAACAACCTTTGATTACGCCTATACACCGCTGGATCTCATGATTTACAAGATGGACAATTCTTATTACGTTCTCAAGGATATGGATCCTAAATTACGTAAATATGGTGAGGCAATTGTCAAAGAATTTGGTATGAAAGAACGGTTCTTCCATATTGAGTTCTTCCGTGAGGGGGACGATTACATTGCCATTGAGTACAATAACCGCCCTGCAGGTGGTTTTACCATTGATGTTTATAACTTTGCCCATTCCTTGGACCTCTATCGTGGCTATGCAGCTATTGTCGCAGGAGAAGAGTTCCCAATGTCAGAGTTTGAACCTCAGTATTGTTTGGCTACATCACGTCGTGCAAATGCTCACTATGTTTATTCTGAGGAGGACTTGCTTGCCAAATATAGCCAGCAGTTCAAGGTTAAAAAAATCATGCCAGCTGCCTTTGCGGAACTTCAAGGGGATTACCTTTATATGCTGACAACTCCGAGTCGACAAGAAATGGAGCAGATGATTGCTGATTTCGGACAACGTCAAGAATAAGAACTATCGGATTAAGGAAATTCACTCCCTTAATCCTTTTGTTTTGTCTGATAAAAAATAAGAGCATCCTAACAAGGTAGCTATCATAAAACTTGTTCGATAACTATTTGAAGCAGGATTAGGTGGTCAGAAATTGAATTTTAACATTTCAATTTAGTCATAGTATTGTGTTTTCGTATCCGTAAATCAGCTAAAAGGATCCATGACGACACCTATACGATATAGTTTTCAAGATGCTAAACAAGTCTATTAAAATATTCAGGTGACGCATAGATATAGTTAATTGAAGCTTTGTTTGAAATCTGATAAAATAATGATATTACTAAGTTTTAAAAACTAAAGAAAAGGGAAGATATGATTACAGGTGAATTAAAAAATAAAATCGATCAGTTGTGGGAAATTCTTTGGACAGAAGGAAACGCAAATCCTTTAACAAATATTGAACAGTTGACTTATCTCTTATTTATGAAAGATTTGGATAGTGTCGAGCTTGGACGTGAAAGTGATGCTGAATTTCTAGGGATTCCTTATGAGGGAGTTTTTCCAAAAGATAAACCTGAATACCGTTGGTCAACTTTTAAAAATATAGGAGATGCTCAGGAAGTTTATCGTTTAATGACTCAGGAGATTTTTCCGTTTATTAAAAATCTCAAGGGGGATACAGATGATACAGCCTTTTCACGATATATGCGAGAAGCTATTTTTCAAATAAATAAACCTGCTACGCTTCAAAAGGCAATTTCTATCTTAGATGTTTTTCCAACTAGGGGATTAGATGTAGATTTTGATAATGACAAACAAAGTATTACTGATATCGGAGATATCTATGAATATCTGTTATCAAAATTGTCGACCGCAGGTAAAAATGGACAGTTCCGTACACCTCGTCACATCATCGATATGATGGTTGAGTTGATGCAACCGACCATCAAAGATATCATCTCAGATCCCGCTATGGGTTCTGCGGGCTTCTTAGTATCTGCTAGCCGTTACTTAAAGCGTAAGAAAGATGAATGGGAAACCAATACAGATAATATCAACCATTTTCATAATCAGATGTTTCATGGAAATGATACGGATACGACTATGCTGAGACTTGGGGCGATGAACATGATGCTACATGGAGTAGAAAATCCACAAATCAGTTACCTTGACTCGCTGTCTCAAGATAATGAAGAAGCCGATAAATATACTTTGGTTTTAGCAAATCCTCCTTTTAAGGGCTCACTTGACTACAATTCAACCTCTAATGACCTTCTTGCAACCGTAAAAACCAAAAAAACAGAATTACTCTTTCTTTCTCTTTTCTTGCGAACTTTAAAACCAGGTGGACGAGCAGCAGTTATCGTACCTGATGGTGTCCTTTTTGGTTCGTCGAAAGCTCATAAAGGAATTCGTCAGGAAATTGTAGAGAACCATAAGCTTGATGCTGTAATCTCAATGCCTAGTGGTGTTTTCAAGCCTTATGCTGGAGTTTCAACTGCCATTCTCATCTTTACAAAAACTGGCAATGGTGGTACTGACAAGGTCTGGTTTTACGATATGAAAGCGGATGGTTTAAGTTTGGATGATAAGCGACAACAGATTAGCGACAATGATATTCCAGATATTATCGAACGCTTTCATCATCTTGAAAAAGAAGCAGAACGTCAGAGAACGGATCAATCTTTCTTTGTTCCAGTTGATGAGATAAAGGAAAATGATTATGATTTGTCTATCAATAAATATAAAGAGATTGAGTATGAAAAAGTTGAGTATGAACCAACAGAGGTCATCTTAAAGAAAATCAATGATTTAGAAAAAGAAATTCAAGCTGGCTTGGCTGAATTAGAAAAATTACTCAAGTAGGGAGGTGGCTGTATGAAAAAAGTGAAGTTGGGGGAAGTCTTATCTCTAAAAAAAGGCAAGAAAGCCACTGTACTTGCTGAACAAACAACTCTAAGCCAACGTTATATTCAAATAGATGATTTAAGAAATAATAATAATTTAAAATTCACTGAAAGTTTAAATATGACTGAAGCACTCCCAGATGATATTCTGATAGCATGGGATGGTGCTAATGCAGGAACAATTGGTTGTGGGTTATCGGGAGCTGTTGGTAGTACAATTACGGTCTTAAAAAAGAATGAGCGATACAAAGAAAAAATTATATCAGATTACTTGGGAGTCTTTTTGGAAAGTAAATCGCAGTATTTACGAGATCATTCAACAGGTGCAACAATTCCTCATTTAAACAAGAATATATTACTTGATTTACAACTAGAATTGCTAGGTATCGAAGAACAAGAGAACATTATCTGTATTCTTAATACGATTAAAAGGCTTACTACTAAAAGAAAATTGCAGTTAGATGAACTAAACTTGTTCGTCAAATCCCGATTTAACGAGATGTTTATGCTAAGAAACTTTCCATTAAAAAGACTTGGAGAATTAGTTGAAGAAGTCCGATATGGGACGAGTTTACCGGCTACTCTTAACGGTAAATACGGATATTTAAGAATGAATAATATAACTGAAGGTGGTCAGTTAAACATACAGAATTTAAAACATATAGATATTCCAGAGGAGGACTTAGAAAAGTATGTTGTAAGAAAAGGGGATGTACTATTTAATCGTACAAATAGTCTGGAATTAGTTGGGAAAACATGTATCTATGAATTAGATTATGATATGGTTATTGCAGGTTATATTATTCGTATCAGAACAAAGAATAATATTTTAAATCCTAGATACCTCTCTGAATTTTTAAATTTTCCTAGTACAAAGAAGTTTCTAAGGAACATCGCGAAAGGTGCTGTTAATCAAGCTAATATAAATGCAAAAGAATTACAAAATATTTCCATCCCCCTCCCCCCTCTAGCCCTCCAAAATGAGTTCGCAGACTTTGTAGCCCTGGTCGACAAATCACAATTTGCTTGTGAGATAGCTATAAAAGTGTGGAGAAATAGCTTGAAATTTAGTATAATATAGCTAAACTATTTGTTTAAAGTGAGAAAAAATGGGAAATTTTAGCTTTCTTTTAAAAAATGACGAATATGAATCTTTTTCAAAACCTTGCATTGAAGCTGAGAATATGATTGCTACATCAACTGTGGCTACTGCCTTTATGGCGCGTCGTGCTTTAGAGCAGGCTGTCCATTGGATATATAGTCACGATTCATATTTAGAATCTCCCTATCGTGCTACTCTATCTTCTTTAGTATGGGATGATGATTTTAGGGATATCGTAGATTCTGAACTCCACAAGCAGATAGTTCTGTTGATTCGGTGGGGAAACCATGCTGCTCATGGTGGTGAAATTAAGGAACGAGAAGCGATTTTAGCTTTGCATCATTTGTATCAGTTTGTTAATTTTATCGATTATTGTTACAGCAATGAGTTTGTGGAGCGTTATTTTGATGAGAAGTGCTTACCACTTTCAGCAAACATCAAATACCGAGAAACTCCACAATCTATGATAAAGTTACAAGACAGTTTACCAGAACTGCCTGATTTTCATGAACAGATGGCTGCTCAGTCCGTAGAAGTTCAAGAGACTTATACTGAAAAACGTGAGACTGCAGCGCAACGGCAAGATGTGCCTTTCCATATTGATCAATTATCTGAAGCAGAGACAAGAAAGCTCTTTATTGATATTGATCTCCGTCTAGCAGGATGGAGATTTGAAGAAAACTGTCGTGTTGAGATAGCCGTTGATGGTCTCAAGCACGGTTCAGGAATTGGTTACTGTGACTATGTACTTTATGGTAAAAATGGGAAAATTTTAGCGATTGTAGAGGCTAAAAAAGCCTCTGTCAATCCAGAAGTAGGGGAAGTACAGGTCAAAGAATATGCTGAAGCTCTGGAGAAACATATCGGCTATCAGCCAATTTGCTTTATTACAAATGGCTTGAAGCACTATATACTTGATGGTCCGAACCGCCGCCAGATTGCAGGTTTTTACTCTCAAGAAGAATTGCAATTAGTGATGGATAGACGTCATCTTCAAAAACCACTTGAGGATATTTCTAGTAAGATTAGGGACGATATTTCTGGGCGTCACTACCAAAAACATGCGATTGCAAGCGTTTGTGAAGCTTTCTCTAATCATCGTAGACAGGCACTTTTGGTTATGGCAACTGGGGCGGGGAAAACTCGTACAGCAGTTTCTCTAGTTGATATCTTATCACGTCATAACTGGGTAAAAAACGTTCTCTTCTTAGCCGATAGAACTTCCTTGGTTAAGCAAGCATATGATTCGTTTAGAAAATTACTCCCAGATCTTTCAGTTTGTAACTTCTTAGAAGATAAAGAAGGAGCTCAATCAAGTCGCATGGTCTTTTCAACTTATCCGACTATGATTGGAGCGATTAGTGGTCAAGAAGAAGTAAATCAACGCCCTTTCACTGTTGGGCATTTTGACCTTATCATAATTGACGAGTCTCACCGTTCTATTTATCAGAAATACAAGTCCATTTTTGATTATTTTGATGCAAGGATTGTAGGCTTAACAGCTACTCCGCGTCAAGATTTAGATAAAAACACCTATGGATTCTTTAATTTGGAGAATGGTGTTCCAACATATGCATATGATTTGGAAGAGGCTGTTAAAGACGGATATTTAGTAGCCTATCATTCTATCGAAACCAAACTGAAACTACCTACGGATGGTCTACATTATGATGATTTGTTTGAAGAAGAAAAGGAACATTTTGATAGCAAATTTGAAGACGATAGCTGTGAAAAAGATATTGATGGGAGTGTGTTTAATTCCTTTATTTTCAATAAAAGTACAGTAGAAATTGTTTTAAATGAACTCATGACAAGAGGAATTCAGACAGCCTCGGGTGATGAAATTGGTAAAACTATTATTTTTGCTAAAAATCATGATCATGCGGAATATATCAGAGGTATTTTTAACAACCGCTATCCTGAAAAAGGGAGCGACTATGCTCAGGTGATTGATTATAGTATTAAGCATTATCAGACCTTGATTGATGATTTTAAAATTAAGGAGAAGTATCCTCAAATTGCGATTTCTGTTGATATGTTAGATACAGGTATTGATGTACCAGAGGTTGTTAATTTAGTATTCTTCAAGAAAGTACGCTCTAAAACTAAGTTTTGGCAGATGATTGGTCGAGGAACCCGTCTATGTAAAGATTTATTTGGACCTGAACAGGATAAGGAAAACTTCTTGGTATTTGATTATGGGGACAATTTTGATTATTTTCGTGCAGATCCAAGAGATGGAGAGGGTCGTCACATTGTTTCGTTGACTCAGCGTTTATTTAATATCAAAGTGGACTTGATTCGAGAACTTCAGGGACTCCAATACCAAGAAGATAAGTTTGCGAGAGCATACCGTCAGGAGCTTGTTTCAGAACTTCAAGGTCGTATAGAGAGCTTAAATGAGTTGGACTTCAGGGTTCGTATGGTTTTAGATACAGTTTATAGCTATAGGAAATTGGAAAGTTGGCAGAATCTAACTGCTGTTACAAGTGAAACCATTCAAAAAAATCTCTCTCCGCTTTTATTTGATGAAGATAAAGAAGATGAGATGGCGAGGAGATTTGATTTGTGGTTGCTTCATATTCAGTTAGGGCAACTGACAGCTAAATCTTCCACTGTTCATATTTCCCAAGTGATGAAGACGGCTCGAGCTCTTTCTGCTATTGGCAATATCCCGCAGGTTTTTGAGCAGGCTGAAATTATCAGGAAAGTACAGGAGCCTGAATTTTGGAAAGAAGTTAGCTTGTCTGATTTGGAAAAAATTCGTCTTGCTATTCGAGATTTATTACAGTTTTTGGATAAAACAGACCGTAAACCCTACTATGTTAACTTTGAAGACCGTATACTCTCCACTGTTCACGAGACCACAGCATTTTTACAGGTCAACGATCTTCGGTCTTACAATGAAAAAGTTGAGCATTACTTGAAAACTCATCTGGATGAAGAGTCCATTTCTAAGCTATACCATAATGAAAAGTTGACATCTGATGATGTGCTTGCACTTGAAAAATTGCTCTGGGAAAAATTAGGTAGCAAATCAGACTACCAACATCATTATGAAAATAAGGCAATTCCGAGATTGGTGCGTGAGATTATTGGCTTAGATAGAGAGTCTGCCAATCGTATTTTTTCTAAATTTTTGTCGGATGAGAATCTTAATGCTAGGCAGATTTCATTTGTGAAATTGATTGTAGACTACATTGTAGAAAATGGTTGCTTAGAGATGAAAGTGTTAACGCAAGAGCCGTTTAAATCTCATGGATCTGTTCAGCTACTCTTTCAACACCAACTACCAGTACTTCGTAATATTGTTCAAACCATTGAACTTATCAATAATCGAGCTGGAGAAGTGGCTTAAATTCTAAAGTGATTGCCATGCTGAGACTCATTTAAAATTAAAAAGAGTAGAAATTTATGCTATATATGAGAAGTTTTATTAGGAAGAATGTCATCGTTTTCATAGAATACAGTATCAGTTGTTAAGTGGCTGATAAATTTCAAAGTAGATACTTGTACTACGATGTTTGTTGATTGAGTTATTAACAAAAGAACTACTTTGTTTTTAAAGAAATAGAAAACAAAAAGTCGGGCAAGAATTCAATTGCAGGAGAAAATGAAGTAATACTCAATGAAAATCAAAGAGCAAACTAGGAAACTAGCTGCAGGCTGCTCAAAACACTGTTTTGAGGTTGTAGATAAGACTGACGAAGTCAGTAACCATACCTACGGCAAGACGATGTTGACGCAGATTGAAGAGATTTTCGAAGAGTATAAATCTTCCTAGGATAAAGCAAAACGCATAGTATCAAGGGTTTTAAACACTTGATACCATGCGTTTTCTGATGTTAAAGACTTTCTACCAGGTTTTTTTAAAGCATAATTGTTAGTTGTAGTCATTTATTATTCTTCAAAGAAAAATGGTGGGGCGAATTTTTTCAGTTCCTCAAAGCACTTTTGAGCAGCTTCTGCATCTTCGCAGATGATGAGACAGACATCATCGCCACAAAGGGTTGCGATAATATATTGGAAATCAAGAGCATCAATAATTGTAGCGAACGATTGTGCTAGACCAGGAAGAGTTTTGAGTAGGACTTGGTGCTGAATAGGTCGCAACATGATGAGGGCATCTTCCATATAGTTTTCCAAACGTTTTTCCCATTTTGAGATGGAACCATTATTAAGAACATAATAAGCGTTATCTTCTTCGCGGACTTTTGACAGGTTCATATTTTTGATGTCGCGTGAGAGGGTTGCCTGGGTCACTTGAATGTCGTTCTCAGCAAGAAGGGACTGTAATTCAGCCTGTGTATGAATCTTGTTTTTTGCGACAAGAGCGCGTATGAGTTGGTGGCGGTGTTCTGATTTATTCATAATAATGTAACTCCTTTTAGCAAGGTATGGTAAGCGTGGACTGAGTGAGGTCGACAGTCAAGTGGTAGTCGGTATTGTCACGTATGGTGATTTCAAAGTCAGTCGTATAGAGGACTAAACGAAGAGTATCTCCTTCTTTTAACTTGTAAATAGTAGGTTGTAGTTCAAATTGCACATCCATCCATTCATCTGCTGTAATATCCTCTACTAACAGTAGATCAGTTCTATTTTGTAAATTAAGGTAGCCTTTTGTCACGACTCGTTGTGCATTTGGTCTAAATGGTAATTCACAGAGATTTTCCAACATGTGGTAGCGTCCATTATCAATGGTTCTAGCACCTAAAACAGCAGGATAAGGTTGTAGATATTTCTTTTGACCAAGTTCCAGTAGTTGAGCAGATAAGAGTCCCTTATTTGTACTAGATTTGATACGAAGATTGAGTTGAGCTCGACCGTTCAAATGAATGTCCTTGGTCACAGGAAGGTCAATAGTAATCTGATTGGCTTTCCCTTGATAGAGTTCTGTATTGAAGGTCTGGTAGGTCTTACCATAGCGCTCAAAATCTTTATCTGAGTACTGGTTTTGAATGACTTTCTCTTCTTGACCAAGTGAGAAGGTTTCAAAGTTTTCTTGCCCACCGAAGTTATCAAGTGATAACCAAGTCTGAGGAGCAGTATTGTCCTGCCAGATAACAGTCGGAAGTTGGAAATCTGTATCTTGTCCCAGTAATTTTTTAGTCAATAAGGCATTCATGGATTCACGGAAGTCAATTGATTGCCAATTGTTCATATACACATGGGCGCCATTATGGAAAAAGAGGTGCTTATTTATATGAGCAGGAAGAGCATGGAACATCTGGTAAACATGAAGTGGTTTGACATTCCAATCCTGAGAACCATGAGTAAAGACAAGCTCTGCCTTTACTTTATGGGCATTGAGTAGATAATTGCGGTCATGCCAAAACTGGTTATAGTCCCCAGTTTTTCGATCTAGCTGAGCTTTCACTTTTTCTAAGTCAGCTTGGTGAGCTTTATTGCCACGGATATAGTCGCCAGCCAAGAGATTACGAGAATAGGTTAGTTCAGCAAGGGAGTCAAAGTCCTCACCTGGATAACCACCTGGGCTAGTCACCAGACCGTTTTCACGGTAGTAGTTGTACCATGAAGAAATGCCAGCCTCAGCAATGATAACCTCTAAACCATCGATACCTGTAGTCGCCAGACCATTGGACATGGTACCTAGATAGGAAAGTCCAGTTGTAGCTACTTTTCCGTTTGACCAGTCAGCCTTGACTTGACGCTGGCGCGTATGGTCGGTAAAGGCACGGCAACGGCCATTTAGCCAATCAATGACATTTTTATAAGCCTCGATTTGCTGGTAGTCTCCGTTAGTCATGAAACCAGTAGAGTCTTTGGTACCAACACCTGAAACATAGAGATTGGCAAAACCTCGTGGGAGGAAGTAGTCGTTGAGTGTATAGCTAGAGTTGATGTGACTTAGCTTTTCCTCAGCTTCTGACACAAGTTCAGCTTGGCCTTGAGGTTGGACGAGATTGAGTTGAGGTTCCTCTAGTTCAATCTTATGAGCAGGTTTCACCTCAAGCTCGCCCTCCATCTTGTAGAGAGCCTTATCGCTTGCCTTGTCATTTGTTCCCTGATGATAAGGACTTGCAGTCATGATAGCAGGGATTTGCCCGTCATAACGAGGACGAATAATGCTGACCTTGACTAAGTCTGGTAGCCCTTTTTGGTCAGTATCGACACGAGACTCAACGTAAACGACTTCACGAATGACATCATGGCTAGAAAAAGTAGCCAAACTCTTGCCGTTAAAGTAGTGGTAGTCATTATCCTCCGGAATAAGACCATCACTAACAAGTTGGTCGATAAGAGTATTTCCCTTTTTGGTGCGAGTATTGAGTAACTGATAGAGATTTTCAATCAAGTCACCATATACAATGGGAAAACCAGTCTCTTTACGAAAAACGTCACTATCTTCGAAGTCAATCAAATAAGAAAAGCCTAAAAGTTGAAAGGAGACAGTATAAAAAATATCTGCTGTCAAGTCTTTGTCAGATTCGAAAAAAGTTAATATGTTAGTTTCTTTATCTACAGCCAAGCAGAAGAGTGGATAGTCGGTGTTCTCATAAGTGAAAAATAAGCGACGTAAAAAAGTTTCCAGTAATTCCTTGGGATTGGCTGTGTTTTGTAAATCAAAGCCACATTTTTTTAGTTCAGATAAGATATTTTCTTTTGGGAAAGTGATATAACTATATTGATTAAAACGCATAGAACCTCCATATAGAATGATAGTTAAGGTTATTATATCAAAAAAAAAGCAGAAAGGGAATTGTTAACTGTAAAAGGAAATAATCCAATAAAAATGAATAAAGTGCTAAATTCAATATAGAGAACAGTGTAACAATAAACATAATAGCTATAATATAAAAATTCCAGGAGATTTATATTATATGTTTTCTGTTTTATATATAATATAGTATAAATATAAAAACACTGACAAAAATACAAATGAATAGAAAGTAAATTAGTACGCTGATGAAATTTTTCTCAAGAGAAGCCTTTTATAGGTGAAAATGGTATAATATAGTGAGAAGGATAGAGGAGAAGTGTAAATTGATCGCACAACTAGATACAAAAACAGTCTATAGTTTTATGGAGAGCGTCATTTCGATTGACAAGTATGTGAGAGCAGCTAAAGAATACGGCTACACTCATCTGTCCATGATGGATATTGATAATCTTTATGGTGCTTTCGACTTTCTAGAGATTACAAAAAAATACGGAATTCATCCTTTGCTAGGTCTTGAAATGACAGTGTTGGTAGATGAGCAGGAAGTGAATTTGCGCTTTTTAGCTCTATCTAGTGAGGGCTATCAGCAGTTGATGAAGCTTTCAACAGCCAAGATGCAGGGGGAGAAAAGTTGGTCAGTCCTGTCCCAGTATCTGGAGGATATTGCAGTCATTGTGCCTTATTTTGAAGAGATTGAGTCGCTAAATCTAGGATATGATTATTATATTGGGGTTTATCCAGAAACACTGACAAGCGAATTTCATCATCCTATCTTACCACTTTATCGAGTCAATGCCTTTGAAAGTAGGGATAGAGAAGTTCTGCAAGTGCTAACAGCGATTAAAGAAAACCTACCCCTCAGAGAAGTCCCTTTGCGCTCGCGACAAGATGTTTTTATATCAGCAAGTTCTTTAGAGAAATTATTCCAAGAACGATTTCCGCAAGCCTTATACAATTTAGAAAAGCTGATTTCAGGCATTTCTTATGATTTGGATACGAGTTTGAAACTGCCTCGTTTTAACCCTGCTAGACCAGCAGTAGAGGAGTTGAGAGAGCGTGCTGAACTGGGGCTTGTTCAGAAGGGGTTGTCTAGTAAAGAATATCAAGATCGACTAGACCAAGAATTGGCTGTTATTCATGATATGGGTTTTGACGATTATTTCTTGGTTGTCTGGGATTTATTGCGTTTTGGACGTTCGAATGGCTATTATATGGGTATGGGACGGGGTTCTGCAGTTGGTAGCTTGGTTTCCTATGCCTTAGACATCACAGGGATTGACCCAGTAGAGAAAAATCTGATTTTTGAACGTTTTCTTAATCGTGAACGCTATACCATGCCTGATATTGATATTGATATACCAGATATTTATCGTCCGGATTTTATCAGATATGTTGGCAATAAATATGGCAGTAAACATGCGGCACAAATCGTTACTTTTTCTACCTTTGGTGCCAAGCAAGCTCTGCGTGATGTCTTGAAACGCTTTGGTGTTCCAGAGTATGAATTATCTGCAATTACTAAGAAAATCAGTTTTCGGGACAATCTTAAGTCGGCCTATGAGGGCAATCTCCAGTTTCGTCAGCAAATCAATAGTAAGTTAGAATACCAAAAAGCCTTTGAGATTGCTTGCAAGATTGAGGGCTATCCAAGACAAACCTCTGTCCATGCGGCTGGTGTTGTAATCAGTGACCAAGATTTGACCAATTACATCCCTCTAAAGCATGGAGACGAAATTCCACTGACTCAGTATGATGCTCATGGAGTTGAGGCTAGCGGACTTTTGAAGATGGACTTTCTGGGACTACGAAATTTGACCTTTGTCCAGAAGATGCAAGAATTACTTGCTGAAACAGAAGATATTCACCTTAAAATTGAAGAAATAGATTTGGAAGACAAAGAGACGTTAGCTTTATTTGCCTCTGGCAATACAAAAGGCATCTTTCAATTTGAACAACCTGGTGCCATTCGCCTGCTAAAACGTGTACAACCAGTTTGTTTTGAAGATGTCGTAGCAACTACTTCCCTAAATCGGCCAGGTGCTAGTGACTACATCAATAATTTTGTGGCAAGAAAGCATGGGCAGGAAGAAGTGACTGTTCTGGATCCAGTACTGGAGGATATTTTGGCTCCAACTTACGGAATTATGCTCTATCAGGAGCAGGTTATGCAGGTTGCTCAGCGTTTTGCTGGATTTAGTCTCGGGAAAGCCGATATTTTGCGTCGGGCTATGGGGAAAAAGGATGCCTCTGCCATGCATGAGATGAGGGCTTCTTTTATTCAAGGTTCATTAGATGCTGGTCATACTGCGGAAAAGGCAGAGCAGGTCTTTGATGTCATGGAGAAGTTTGCAGGTTATGGTTTTAACAGGTCACATGCCTATGCCTACTCAGCCTTGGCCTTCCAGTTGGCTTATTTCAAAACGCATTACCCAGCCATTTTTTATCAGGTCATGTTGAATTCTGCCAACAGTGATTACTTAATAGATGCACTTGAAGCAGGCTTTGAAGTGGCGCCTCTGTCCATCAACACCATTCCCTATCACGATAAAATTGACAACAAGGCTATCTATCTAGGATTGAAATCGATTAAGGGAGTCAGCAAGGATTTGGCACTTTGGATTCTTGAAAACAGACCCTATTCTAACATTGAAGATTTTATAGCTAAATTACCTGAGAATTATCTGAAACTCCCTCTGCTAGAACCTTTGGTAAAAGTTGGTCTTTTCGATTTGTTTGAAAAAAATCGTCAAAAAGTATTCAATAATTTAGTTAATCTATTTGAATTTGTAAAAGAGTTAGGAAGTTTGTTTGGGGATACCATTTATAGTTGGCAGGAATCGGAAGATTGGACGGAACAAGAAAAATTCTATATGGAACAAGAACTTTTAGGGATAGGTGTCAGCAAACATCCCCTACAAGCTATTGCAAGTAAAGCTATTTACCCGATTACTCCAATCGGAAATTTGTCAGAAAATAGCTACGCTATTATTTTGGTTGAAGTTCAGAAAATAAAAGTGATTCGCACCAAAAAGGGTGAAAACATGGCTTTCTTACAGGTAGATGACAGTAAGAAAAAATTGGATGTCACTCTCTTTTCAGACTTATATCGTCAAGTTGGGCAGGAAATAAAAGAGGGAGCCTTCTACTATATAAAAGGAAAAATCCAGTCACGTGATGGCCGTCTGCAAATGATTGCACAAGAAATAAGAGAAGCAGTTGCTGAACGCTTTTGGATACAGGTGAAGAATCATGATTCGGATCAAGAAATTTCACGTATTTTAGACCAATATAAAGGTCCAATCCCAGTCATCATCAGGTATGAAGAGGAACAGAAAACAATCGTTTCTCCCCATCATTTTGTAGCTAAATCCAATGGATTAGAAGCGAAATTGAATGAAATGGTTATGAAAACGATTTATCGCTAAAAATACGGAAAATAGAAGAATTTTAAAATCAAATGTGGTATAATCAATAAGAATGTTAAAAGAAAAAGGAGCATAAACCAATATGAAACGTATTGCTGTTTTGACTAGTGGTGGAGACGCCCCTGGTATGAACGCTGCTATCCGTGCAGTTGTTCGTCAAGCAATTTCAGAAGGAATGGAAGTGTTTGGTATTTATGACGGATATGCTGGTATGGTTGCCGGTGAAATTCATCCCCTAGATGCAGCTTCAGTAGGAGACATCATTTCTCGTGGTGGTACTTTCCTTCACTCAGCTCGTTACCCAGAATTCGCTCAACTTGAAGGGCAACTTAAAGGGATTGAGCAATTGAAAAAACACGGAATTGAAGGTGTAGTTGTTATCGGTGGTGACGGATCTTACCACGGCGCTATGCGTTTGACTGAACATGGCTTCCCAGCTATCGGTCTTCCAGGTACAATCGATAACGATATCGTTGGTACTGACTTCACAATCGGTTTTGACACAGCGGTTACAACTGCTATGGATGCTATCGATAAGATTCGTGATACATCATCAAGTCACCGTCGTACTTTTGTTATTGAAGTTATGGGACGTAACGCTGGTGATATCGCTCTTTGGGCTGGTATTGCAACTGGTGCTGATGAAATCATCATTCCTGAAGAAGGATTCAAGATTGAAGATATCGTAGAAAGCATTAAATGTGGTTATGAGTGTGGTAAAAAACACAACATCATCGTCTTGGCAGAAGGTGTGATGTCAGCAGCTGAATTTGGTAAAAAACTAAAAGAAGCTGGGGATACAAGCGACCTTCGTGTGACAGAACTTGGACATATTCAACGTGGTGGTTCTCCAACTGCGCGTGACCGTGTATTGGCGTCACGTATGGGTGCGCATGCTGTTAAACTTCTTAAAGAAGGTATCGGTGGTGTTGCGGTTGGTATCCGTAACGAAAAAATGGTTGAAAACCCAATTCTTGGAACTGCAGAAGAAGGAGCATTGTTTAGCCTTACTGCAGAAGGTAAGATTGTGGTTAACAACCCACACAAAGCCGACATTGAGCTATCTAGCTTGAATAAGAGCTTGTCATAATTTACAATTTAGTTAATGAGACCAAAAAGGTCATATATATAAAGGAGTCACAAAAATCATGAACAAACGTGTAAAAATCGTTGCAACTTTGGGTCCTGCGGTAGAAATCCGTGGTGGTAAAAAATTCGGTGAGGACGGATACTGGGGTGAAAAACTTGATGTTGAAGCTTCAGCTAAAAACATTGCTAAATTGATTGAAGCTGGTGCTAACACATTCCGTTTCAACTTCTCACACGGTGACCACCAAGAACAAGGTGAGCGTATGGCAACTGTTAAACTTGCTGAAAAACTTGCAGGTAAAAAAGTTGGTTTCCTTCTTGATACAAAAGGACCAGAAATCCGTACAGAATTGTTCGAAGGTGAAGCTAAAGAATATTCATACAAAACTGGTGAGAAAATCCGTGTTGCAACTAAACAAGGAATCAAATCAACTCGTGAAGTGATTGCATTGAACGTTGCTGGTGCTCTTGATATCTATGATGATGTTGAAGTTGGTCGTCAAGTTTTGGTTGACGATGGTAAACTTGGTCTTCGTGTGGTTGCTAAAGATGACGCAACTCGTGAATTTGAAGTTGAAGTTGAAAACGATGGTATCATCGCTAAACAAAAAGGTGTGAACATTCCTAACACTAAAATTCCTTTCCCAGCTCTTGCTGAACGCGATAACGACGATATCCGTTTCGGTCTTGAACAAGGTATCAACTTCATCGCTATTTCATTCGTACGTACTGCAAAAGACGTGAATGAAGTTCGTGCAATCTGTGAAGAAACTGGAAACGGACACGTTCAATTGTTCGCTAAAATCGAAAACCAACAAGGTATCGACAACTTGGATGAAATCATCGAAGCTGCTGATGGTATCATGATCGCTCGTGGTGACATGGGTATCGAAGTACCATTCGAAATGGTTCCAGTTTACCAAAAAATGATCATCACTAAAGTCAATGCTGCAGGTAAAGTTGTTATCACTGCAACAAACATGCTTGAAACAATGACTGAAAAACCACGTGCAACTCGTTCAGAAGTATCAGACGTATTTAACGCTGTTATCGACGGAACTGACGCAACAATGCTTTCAGGTGAGTCTGCAAACGGTAAATACCCACTTGAGTCAGTAACTACAATGGCTACAATCGACAAGAACGCTCAAACTCTTCTTAATGAATACGGACGTCTTGATTCAGATTCATTCGAACGTAACTCTAAGACAGAAGTAATGGCTTCAGCTGTTAAAGATGCTACTAACTCAATGGACATTAAATTGGTTGTAACTCTTACTAAGACAGGTCACACTGCACGTTTGATTTCTAAATACCGTCCAAATGCTGACATCTTGGCATTGACATTTGATGAATTGACAGAACGTGGCTTGATGTTGAACTGGGGTGTTATCCCAATGTTGACAGATGCTCCATCTTCAACTGACGATATGTTCGAAATCGCTGAACGTAAAGCGGTAGAAGCAGGTCTCGTTGAGTCAGGCGATGATATCGTTATCGTTGCTGGTGTGCCAGTAGGAGAAGCTGTTCGCACAAACACAATGCGTATCCGCACAGTACGTTAAGAAAAATATAAAAACCTATCATATCCAGCTTTAGAGCTTGTGTGATAGGCTTTTTTTGTATAGAGGGTAAGAAAGAGGCAAAACTTTCATAATGGATTGATACTCTTCAAACCACGTCAGCGTCGCCTTGCCGTAGGTATGGTTACTGACTTCGTCAGTTTCATCTACAACCTCAAAACAGTGCTTTGAGCAACCTGCGGCTAGCTTCTTAGTTTGCTCTTTGATTTTCATTGAGTATGAAATAAGATATGCACAAATTGATTAGGAAAGTCAAATGAATTTCTACAAATGTTTTAGCAATCGCAATCTACTTGTCTAGATTCGATCTGATATATTTTCGATTTAATGATATGGTATTTAAAACCTCCAAAGCAGCTTGCTCCATTCTTTTACTTACGTGAGTGTCGATGTTATTTATTGTTTTAGCGTCTTTGTGTTCTATTCTAACCATTATAGCATTCTTCTCAGCTAGTATACTAAGGAGTGTGTGCCTGAAAATATGGGAACTAAGGGGCTGGTTTATCGGTTTTGCTAGTTTAGTATTTGCCTTTTGCAAAGTGATCTTAAATGCCTTTCTCTAAATTTACATATCACTATTGTTTAACAAAATCTAATCTGCTTTAGGTCACTTATTCTTTTTTTGAAATGTAGAATGAACTTTTTCAAAGTTTTTCGAATCCTTTAAAATCTGTTTGTTTTATATCGTCATCCTCCCCCTTTTTTTAATTCTCCCTATACAGCTTGACAACTTTTCCGATGGTGTGTGTGAATATGGGTGCTTTCGTCTAGGTGGATGTCGGGGTATTCGGGATTGAGTTTTTTTTGAGGTAGCCTTGGCGGAGTTTCTTGACATAGTTAGCGCCGTCTACTTGGAAGATGCCGATGGTATTATAGTCAATCTGTGGGGGATTCTTGATAAATAGGTAGTCGCCGTTTCTTATCTTTGGCTCCATGGCCCTGCTGACGACATAAGCGATTGCGTCTTAGTCGTCTGGGATTTCATCCTCATAGAATGGGAATTCCATATCTAAATCGTCGTCCTGCATCAAGCGGCTACCTGCAGAGATAAACTACCTAAAACGAGAGTAAGTAGTCTGTCTGTAGTCGTCCAGTCTGATGATTTTTACGATACTTCGTTTATCTTCGTTTTTCTGCTCATACAGTTGCCTCTCGGCATAGGTCAGGATTTTACCTTGTCTGGATGGTGTCCGTTGGTCGTAGATAGATTGGATATCGCTAGGAGAATACTTTTGAACTGGAGGAAAGAGGGCATCAATCAAGCTACTGAATACTTTAGCTAAGTCAAATATAGTATTTTTCTTAGTAGACCTAACCCTTTTTTCATAATTTCCAATGGTGTTTTTACTTATACCTATCTTAGTACCCAATTCTTATTGAGTCTAACCATTACTAGTCTGTATTGTTTTATTTTTAGCCTCTAACAATCGCAATCTCTTCTTTATCCACGAATGAAATCGCTTTCTGTTTTTATAAGTAAACCATCACACGAAATCCAAGAAAATGAAAACTTTGTTGTGTTTTCATAAAAAATTTGTTGACAGAGCACGAAACGCCTACTATAATTAAATCAAGCTTAAGGAAATAACAAAAAAAACAAATCGGAGAAAAAGATGAAGAAATCAAGAAAATTAGCCACATTAGGAATCTGTTCAGCCTTGTTTTTAGGCTTGGCAGCTTGTCAACAAGATGCTACAATTTCGAATGGGACGAGTCAAAGGCAAAGTAGTTCAACGAAAGTGCCATGGAAAGCTTCATACACCAACCTAAACAACCAGGTAAGTACAGAAGAGGTCAAATCTCTCTTATCAGCTCACTTGGATCCAAATAGTGTTGATGCCTTTTTTAATCTCGTTAATGATTACAATACCATTGTCGGCTCAACTGGCTTATCAGGAGATTTCACTTCCTTTACTCACACCGAATACGATGTTGAGAAAATTAGCAACCTTTGGAATCAAGAGAAGGGCGATTTCGTTGGGACCAACTGCCGTATCAATAGTTATTGTCTTTTGAAAAATTCAGTCACCATTCCCAAGCTTGAAAAGAATGACCAATTGCTTTTCCTAGATAATGATGCGATTGATAAGGGAAAGGTCTTTGATTCACAAGATAAGGAAGAGTTTGATATTCTATTTTCGAGAGTTCCAACTGAGGCAACTACAGATGTCAAGGTTCACGCTGAAAAGATGGAAACATTCTTCTCCCAATTTCAATTCAACGACAAAGCTCGAATGCTGTCTGTAGTTTTGCACGATAATCTGGATGGCGAGTATCTGTTTATTGGACACGTTGGCGTCTTAGTACCTGCTGATGACGGTTTCTTATTTGTAGAGAAATTGACTTTCGAAGAGCCCTACCAAGCGATTAAATTTGCCAGCAAGGAAGATTGTTACAAGTATTTAGGCACCAAGTATGCGGATTATACAGGCGAGGGACTGGCTAAGCCTTTTATCATGGATAATGATAAGTGGGTTAATATCTAGAGGTAATCTAACATGGATATAGTATTAGGCATTTTATGTTTATTCTTGATAGGTATATGGGTGAGTACGATAATTAACAGTCGAAAACCAGGAAAAAATGAAAGATTTATAGGTTATATTCAAAGATACGATATTGATGGGGAAGGCTATCAATCAGAAGTATGGGAAGTGACTGAGTAGGAAGATAAGATGTTTTGTAAAATATCTCTAACAATCATTGCTTTTTAGAACCTTAAAATTTAATGTCATTAACACAAAATAAATTGAATGTTATTCTAAATTTAATAAACTATAAATAAAATATTTTGAAAGGAAATTATATGTACAATTCATTTTCAGATGTTCCAACAGTAAAAGATGAATTTAAGATTGACGAATATATTATTGGATTATCAAATTTTATTTCAGGATGTGAGACTCCTTTAACACTGGCTATTCAAGGTGATTGGGGAACTGGAAAAACTAGTATTATGTATCAGGTCGAGGAAAAACTTAAAGAAAATTCTTTCAATAATTCAAAAGGAAAAATTAAAACAATCTTTTTTAATACTTGGCAATATTCACAATTTGATATGGATAAGAATTTAGCAGTCACGTTAATCACAGATTTAATTGATGAATTAGAAGTGACTGATGTAAATAAAATAGAAAACTTAAAAAAATCTTTGGCAGTTATTACAAAAAGTATGGAATATCTTAAACTAGATTTTGGTCTCTTAAATATTGAAAAAATTAATAATCAACTTCTAAAATTTATAAGCAATGAAGAGAAATCTAATGACCTAAAAAATCTAAAACAAAATCTACAAAATATGATTGATGAGTCTGTCAAAGAAAATAATTATGAAAAGATAGTAATTTTCATAGATGACCTTGACAGATTATTCCCTCAAAAAGCGATTGAATTCCTAGAAATTTTAAAACTTTTCTTAGATTGTAGAAATTGTGTCTTTGTTTTAGCTATTGATTATAATGTTGTTTTAAGAGGAACAAAAAGCAAGTATGGTGATGATTTGGACAATGAAAAAGGAAAAGCTTTTTTTTGAGAAAATAATTCAAGTACCTTTTACTGTACCGGTAGCAAATTATCATATGGAGAACTTTGTTAATGTATCTTTGAAAAAAATTAATTTTTCTTTTGATAATGATGTTACAAAGAATATAACTCAATTAATTAGAGATTCAATAGGAAATAATCCTCGCAGTATTAACAGATTATTCAATTCTGTTAGTCTCTTGATGCATATTATAAATCCAAATAATGAGTTAGACAATGATGACAAATTACTAATCATATCTACAGTATGTTTTCAATTACGCTTTAATGAAGCTTATGACTATTTATTAACTTTATATAACAATAGTCCAGAAGATTCGGAAGAAACCAAATATTTTCTTATTGATTTACTTGAAAATTCATTTGAAATACCTGATGATGCTGATTATAATTCTCTTGTATTTCGTTATGGTATCTTTAGTTTTAAAAACCAAAAGGAATTAGAATCTTTCAGAAAATTTTTTAATACTTTGAAATTATTACTTAGATATAATGTTGATAAATTAGAAGTTGAAGAGTTCGAGAATTTGATGAAAAAAATGAGTTCTTCAAGTACAATTTCAACTGGAAACTTAGATATAGATAAAACATCAACTCAAAATCATTCACCGAATGAAGATGTTCAGTTCGTTATTCGTAAATTATTTAATACACTGGTTAATACTAATCATTTCGACCTTTCAAAACCAGAGTATTTTGGAAAAGAGAATAAGGAAGAACGCGAAATGTCAATTTCATTAGATTTTATAAAAATAGCTAATGAATATAATGTTGTTAGATTAACACAAGGGAAAGGACAAGGCTTAAATATCTATTCCCGAAATAATAAATCAAATTCTATTTATATATCGGGTGATACTTATGGAAATATAAATAATGATGGTATACAAATTTATGTTGATAAGAAACTAGTAGGAAAGATAAATAGAAATACTTATAAACATTTTAACGCTAAAATGTTACGAGAGAATCCTCAAAAGTATGACGAATTTGAAAAAACTTTTATAAATGATTTTTTTAAGCTCTTGGAAAATGTAAAAAATTATATTTAACTTTTTAGTGAATTTTACTTTTATTAGTTGACTAAATGCTAAAATCTTATCAGTGAGAAGATTTCTTAAAGTTTATTCTTTGTAGTTTCATCTGTATTAGTATATAATTTAACATAGAGAAAATAGGAGGATTTATCGAATGGAATTAAAAGATTTTACAGAAAAAGAACAGGAAATGATTAAGAAGGGGCTGACTACGTCTAAGATTAGTGACAAGGAAACTGCTGAGAAGATTCTTGCACTAGTACCACAAGACTTGATTAAGCGCATTCCGTTTTTCGTCAGAAAACATGCTACGTCACGTACGATTAAACGCATTTCAATCGAACACCCTGAACTCTACGCTGCAGCTCAAACAAGTGGTGAGATTCCAGAAAAAGAACGCGAAGAATTGCGTCAGATTATCACGACTATCTTTGAACAAAAGATGAATAAGCATAGTATTAAGTAGAGAATGAAAATGTATTTGATTTGTGAATTGTTCACTAGTTATATATCATTTTAAAAATCGCAATTTATATTCTACTATACAATACTCAACAAAAAACGAACAGGCTCTTTTTCTGTCATTCAGAAGAGAACTTGTTCGTTTTGTCTTTTTATCTTTTAAAACACGCGATACACATAGGGATTTTCTGGTTTATCGACTTTGGTAAAGCTGTCGATTTCCAAGGTTGGGAGGTTTTGTTTGAGTTCTTTATGGTAGTGATTGACCAGTTTTCCTTTGGCTGTAATCCAGGTGTTATTTTCATACTGACGGGTATTTCCCTTGGTCAGCAAGCCATAGACACCTGAATCCGCGATACAGTGAATAATGCCGAAGCGGAACAAAAATTGGCTATTGGCATGACTGGGGTCGTTATAGACAAAGCCTGTGAACTGGACTGTCTTACCATCAAACTCATCTGGATAGTCGTAGATAGCCTCCATGACTTCCATATAGTTTTCATTAGTGATCTGAATACTATCTTGGGACAAGTATTTATCCGCCGCCGTTCGCATTTCCTTTTCATAAGCTGATTTTGAAAAATAAGAACTGGTATCTGGTTTCAAATATTGGCTTGTCGTCCCTTCACTCGTCTGAATGGCTTGATCCGTTCCTTCCGATAAGGGGAAATGATAGCCTTTGGCAGAAACGGTCTGAGAATCCAAGCTAACAGTTGGAAAAGTTAAGCCAACGACAATAGGAATGGCTAGAAGAGCAACACTCGTCACCTTGGCCAATCGGCTGTTCAGATGACTGTGGGTTTTGACTCGCTTCATCCAGATATACAATTGAACAATTGCCAAGATAAAGGAAAGCACCATGGAAATATAGGCTAGATAGGAATAGTGCATGTTGATGTACTGGTTTAATTTTCCGGACAGATGGAGATAAATGGTCAGTTCAAAATAGCCAGCTAAAACTAAAAATCGAATCATAGGATGACTCCAATCAAGAGAGAATAGACTAAGACAACGAGTGTCACAATCGTAATGAAGTGACTGATAAATCGTGCTTTCAAGTAATTTTTCATCATGAGAATATTTTTGATATCCAGCATTGGGCCAATGACGAGAAAGGCCAAAACTGGTGCCAAACCGAAACTTGAGAGAAGAGAAGCACCGATAAAGGCATCCGCCTCACTGCAGAGAGAGAGAAGAAAGGCCAAAAGCATCAAGAGCAGGATGGCAAAAAGAGGGGTCGCACTGATAGAGGTCAGAATCCGTGTCGGAACATAGACCTGTATAACAGAGGCAAAGAGACAGCCAAATACCAAATAACGCCCCGTGTCAAAAAATTCATCAATGGCCTGCACAAAGACCTGAAAAACTTTTTTTGCAGGGGTCAAGTGAGAAAAATCATGTTCATGACAGGCCAACCGATCTTCTTTTTGAATCGGTTCTTGCCAGAAAAATCCTAGAAAAATCCCAAGTATCACAGCCACAATGATGGAACCCAGAGCTCGTAACAGGGCGATGTGGAAGGAGTTGCCAAAGGCAGAATAGGTCGCAAAGAGAACAATGGGATTGATAACAGGTGCTGTCACGAGAAAGGGAACAGCCGTGTAACTGGGAACCTTCTTTTCCAGAAAACGATTGATAATGGGGACGATTCCACATTCACAAGAGGGGAAAAGTATTCCAACGAAGGTGCCAAAAAAGATTCTTCCCCAACGATTTCGAGGGAGAAAATGATAAACCTTGTCAGGTGTGATATAGACCTCAATCAGCCCTGAGACAATGCTTCCTATCAGAACGAAAGGGAGGGCTTCAATGATAATGGAGAGGAAAATAGCCCCAGTCTGAAGTACACTAGATGGGAGTTGTTGAAAAGCAGTCATCTAGTTTTTCTTTTCTGCTTTGGCTTTTTTCTCTTTGTCATCAGGGAAAGTGACTTGTTTCAAATCTGGGAGTTTAGCAAACTCTTCAAACATCTTGTCCAAGTCGTCTCGTTTTGTAAATTTTACAGCCATAGGTGTACCTCGATTCTAAATTCTACCTCTATTATACTATTATTTTGAGGAAAAGGGCGGATTTTAATTTGTTTTCGATAGTTGATACTCTTCGAAAATCTCTTCAAACCACGTCAGCGTCGCCTTACCGTATATGTGTGATTGACTTCGTCAGTCTTATCTACAACCGCAAAACAGTGTTTTGAGCAGCCTGCGGCTAGCTTCCTAGTTTGCTTTTTGATTTTCATTGAGTATGAAAAGAATTGGAGAAAGCCTTCCAGCTTGTGGTATAATAGATTCATGGATAAAAAATATGAAAAAATCTCCCAGGATTTGGGAGTGACTTTAAAGCAAATTGATACCGTTCTAAGTTTGACTGCTGAAGGGGCGACTATTCCCTTTATCGCCCGTTATCGCAAGGATATGACTGGTAGTCTGGATGAGGTGGCAATTAAGGCCATTATTGACTTGGATAAAAGTCTGACCAACCTCAATGACCGTAAGGAAGCTGTTTTGGCTAAGATTCAAGAGCAAGGCAAGCTGACCAAGGAGTTGGAAGAGGCTATCTTAGCTGCCGAAAAATTAGCGGACGTTGAAGAACTCTATCTTCCATACAAGGAAAAGCGTCGGACCAAGGCAACCATTGCCCGTGAAGCCGGACTCTTCCCACTTGCTCGCCTTATTTTGCAGAATGTAGCGGACTTAGAACAAGAGGCTGAGAAGTTTGTCTGTGAAGGATTTGCGACTGGTAAGGAAGCCTTGGCCGGTGCAGTTGATATTTTGGTTGAAGCCTTATCGGAAGATGTGACCTTGCGTTCCATGACTTATCAGGAAGTGCTGAGACACTCTAAACTCACTTCTCAAGCCAAGGATGAAAGTCTTGATGAAAAGCAGGTTTTTCAGATTTATTATGATTTTTCAGAAACGGTTGGAAATATGCAGGGTTATCGTACCTTAGCCCTCAATCGTGGGGAGAAGCTAGGTGTCTTGAAGGTCGGTTTTGAACATGCAACGGACCGTATTCTTGCCTTCTTTGCTGCTCGTTTCAAGGTGAAGAATGCCTATATAGATGAAGTAGTTCAGCAATCTGTTAAGAAAAAGGTCTTGCCTGCTATCGAGCGCCGCATTAGGACAGAATTGACTGAGAAAGCAGAAGAAGGGGCTATACAACTCTTTTCGGACAACCTACGCAATCTCCTCTTGGTTGCTCCGCTGAAAGGGCGCGCGGTTCTTGGATTTGACCCTGCCTTTCGTACAGGTGCCAAACTAGCTGTCGTGGATGCAACAGGGAAAATGCTGACAACTCAGGTCATTTATCCTGTCAAACCAGCATCAGCTCGTCAAATCGAAGAATCCAAGAAAGATTTGGCAGACTTGATTGGTCAATACAGTGTAGAAATTATTGCCATCGGAAACGGGACTGCTAGTCGTGAAAGTGAAGCCTTTGTGGCGGAAGTTCTTAAAGATTTTCCTGAAGTCAGCTATGTTATCGTCAATGAAAGTGGTGCTTCGGTCTATTCTGCCAGCGAACTTGCTCGTCAGGAGTTCCCAGACTTGACCGTTGAAAAACGCTCTGCCATTTCTATCGCCCGTCGTTTGCAAGATCCTCTTGCCGAATTGGTTAAAATCGATCCTAAGTCAATCGGTGTCGGTCAATACCAGCATGATGTCAGTCAGAAGAAACTGTCTGAAAGTCTGGACTTTGTTGTCGATACAGTGGTAAATCAAGTTGGTGTCAATGTCAATACAGCCAGCCCAGCTCTTCTTTCCCATGTAGCTGGACTCAATAAAACTATCTCTGAAAATATCGTCAAGTACCGTGAGGAAGAAGGGAAAATTACTTCGCGCGCCCAAATCAAGAAAGTTCCTCGTCTGGGAGCTAAGGCCTTTGAGCAGGCAGCTGGTTTCCTCCGTATCCCTGAAAGTAGCAATATCCTTGATAATACAGGAGTTCACCCAGAAAATTATGCTGCTGTTAAGGAGCTCTTCAAACGTTTGGACATCAAGGACCTGAATGAAGAGGCCCAAAGCAAACTCAAGTCGCTTTCAGTCAAGGAAATGGCGCAAGAGCTAGACCTTGGTCCCGAAACTCTTAAAGATATCATTGCAGATCTTCTCAAACCAGGTCGAGATTTCCGTGACTCCTTTGATGCACCTGTGCTTCGCCAAGATGTCCTAGATATCAAAGACTTAGTGGTTGGTCAGAAGCTAGAAGGTGTTGTGCGTAATGTCGTTGACTTCGGTGCCTTCGTTGACATCGGGATTCACGAGGACGGCTTGATTCACATTTCGCATATGAGTCGCAAGTTTATCAAACACCCTAGTCAAGTGGTGTCAGTCGGAGATTTGGTGACCGTTTGGGTCAAGAAAATTGATACTGAACGTGAAAAAGTCAATCTGTCGCTCCTAGCTCCAGATGAATCTAACTGATTACGTCAAGCAAGTTTCGCTAGAAGACTTCGGCAGACCTTTTATCCATCAAGCTCAGTGGAATTCTCGTCTACGTTCGACAGGTGGGCGATTTTTCCCAAAAGATGGGCATTTGGATTTTAATCCCAAGGTTTATCAGGAACTGGGGTTGGATGTTTTTAAGAAAATTGTCCGACATGAACTCTGTCATTATCACCTCTATTTTCAAGGGAAAGGCTATCAACACAAGGATCGGGATTTTAAGGAACTGTTGAAAGCAGTGGATGGATTACGCTTTGTGCCATCCTTGTCCAATAGCAACTCCAAGTCAATCAAGCTCTATCGTTGCCAATCCTGCCAGCAAAGGTATCAGCGCAAGAGAAGGATTGATACTAAACGCTATCGCTGTGGACTTTGTCGAGGTAAATTGCAACTAATAAATCAGCCTGAGGACTGATGAAAGCCGAGCCTAGCCGTGATATACTATGACTAACCTAGCAGAAAGAGGAAATATCATGAACAGTAAATTTTATAAAATGAGACGAAATCGCATGATTTCAGGAGTTCTGGCAGGTCTGTCAGACAAGTGGAACTTTGATGTTACCCTTGTTCGTTTCTTGTTTGCCATTTTTACAGTCGCAAACTTTGGACTTGGCGTAATTATCTATATTATCCTAGCTTCTATCATGCCAACAAAAGAAGAAATCGAAGCAGAAATGTACGGAACAGGCCCACGTAAACGCAAAGAAGCCCAAGCTATTGACGATAATGAAGGCTGGTTTTGGTGAGGTTTTTCAAAAGATTTGGAATAAGCAAAAAGCTTTAAATCAATAGTCTAAATTACTTGATTTAAAGCTTTTTTACTTTTAATAAGATTTTCTCAGTCTCATATACAAATTAAAAATAATATTTTGAACTTAGATTTCTAATCTGATTTTTCATGCTGAGACAATACATTTTTTGAAAAATGATGGATGCTGATAACAACTGATAGCCAGCAAATAGCATAAGCAGTAGCTGTAATTCTTGTACCGATAAAGTATGTCTTTTCAACTAAGAGCTGACCGATGAATGGAGAGAGGAGATAGAGAAGTCCGATGAGTATATGTTCTTTGTGTTTCATTAAAGCGCACCTTCTTTCCTTATAGGTTGAACGACTTGCAAGTGTTAAATTTAATGGTATGTTATCTAGGTAAGCTTACTCAAATGTTAGTTTCCGCTTCCTCCTTTCCAAAGTAAGCCTTTTCACACTTATATTTTACAATTTTAAAAATAGAAAATCAAATCATTTTATAAGTAATTTTGCCTACATTCCCCCCCAATCTTACAAAAATGTAAGATTAAAGTCTCTTTTGTAAGGTTAGGTTATGGCAAGCGGTCTTTTTTTGATGTAAACTAGACTCATAAAGAACAAAGGAGTAACATCATGAAACAAATCTTACATAAGAAAACAAGAAAACCAAGCCACAAAGAAATCGAGTGCGTTCAGCTGGGATGCGCTATGATGCAAGCAACATTTCATTTGATGGGATATTAAGAAAGGAGATTCTCATGACACTTTTAGATGTAAAACACGTTCAAAAAATTTATAAAACTCGTTTTCAGGGCAACCAAGTAGAGGCTCTCAAGGATATTCACTTTACCGTGGAAAAAGGTGACTACGTTGCCATCATGGGTGAGTCTGGTTCTGGTAAATCCACTCTTCTCAATATCCTAGCTATGTTGGATAAACCAACTCGTGGTCAGGTTTACTTGAATGGAACTGACACCGCAACCATTAAAAATTCACAGGCTTCTAGCTTCCGTCGTGAAAAATTAGGCTTTGTCTTCCAAGACTTTAACTTGCTAGATACTCTTTCTGTTAAGGACAATATCTTGCTTCCGCTTGTCTTGTCAAGAAGACCTATTACGGAGATGATGAAGAAATTGGTGGTGACAGCTGAGAATCTGGGAATCAACCAATTGCAAGAGAAGTACCCTTACGAGATTTCAGGTGGTCAGAAACAGCGTGTAGCAGTAGCCCGCGCCATTATCACAGAACCTGAAATTCTCCTTGCGGACGAGCCAACAGGTGCCCTTGATTCCAAGTCCTCTGCAGCCTTACTTGATGTCTTTGATGAAATCAATGAACGTGGCCAAACTATTCTCATGGTAACCCACTCCACAGCAGCAGCGAGCAGAGCCAAACGTGTACTCTTTATCAAAGACGGCATTCTTTACAACCAAATCTACCGTGGAGAGAAGACAGAACGTCAGATGTTCCAAGAGATCTCTGATACCTTGACTGTCATGGCAAGCGAGGTGAATTAGTATGTTTCGATTAACCAATAAGTTAGCGGTATCGAACTTGATTAAAAACCGCAAACTCTACTATCCTTTTGCGCTGGCTGTTCTCTTGGCAGTCACTGTCACCTATCTCTTTTACTCTCTAACTTTCAATCCTAAGATTGCGGAAATCCGTGGCGGATCAAGCATTCAAGCTACTCTAGGATTTGGTATGTTTGTCGTCACCCTTGCGTCAGCCATTATCGTCCTCTATGCCAATAGTTTTGTCATGAAGAACCGTTCCAAGGAACTAGGAATTTATGGCATGTTGGGCTTGGAGAAGCGTCATCTTATCAGTATGACTTTTAAGGAGTTAGTGCTATTTGGAATTTTAACTGTTGGAGCGGGTATCGGTATTGGAGCCTTGTTTGACAAGTTAATTTTCGCTTTCCTGCTCAAACTGATGAAATTGAAGGTTGAGCTGGTCGCTACCTTCCAAATGAATGTTGTCATTGCAGTACTTGTTGTCTTTGGATTGATTTTCCTAGGCCTCATGTTCCTGAATGCCCTTCGAATCGCCCGTATGAATGCCCTCCAGCTCTCGCGTGAGAAAGCAAGCGGAGAGAAAAAAGGTCGTTTCCTACCTCTCCAAACTATTCTTGGTTCCATAAGTTTAGGGATTGGTTACTATCTTGCCCTTACTGTAAAAGATCCTCTTACAGCCCTAACAACCTTCTTCCTAGCTGTTTTACTGGTTATCTTTGGTACTTATCTCTTGTTTAATGCAGGGATTACAGTCTTCCTACAAATTTTAAAGAAAAACAAGAAATACTATTACCAACCTAATAACCTCATATCTGTTTCCAACTTGATTTTCCGTATGAAGAAAAATGCGGTTGGACTAGCAACCATCGCTATTTTGTCAACAATGGTTTTGGTAACCATGTCAGCCGCGACAAGCATTTTCAATGCCTCAGAATCCTTTAAAAAAGTGATGAATCCGCATGACTTTGGAATTACTGGAAAAAATGTTGAAAAAGAAGATTTGGACAAACTCTTGAGCCAGTTTGCAAGTGATAAAGGTTATAGTGTCAAAGAGAAAGAAGTTCTTCGTTACAGTAACTTTGGTATTGCAAATCAAGAAGGAACCAAGTTAACTATTTTTGAAAAAGGGCAAAACCGTGTCCAACCAAAAACAGTTTTCATGGTATTTGACCAAAAAGATTATGAAAATATGACTGGTCAAAAACTGTCTCTTTCAGGAAATGAGGTCGGTCTCTTTGCCAAAAATGACGGACTGAAAGGACAGAAAAACCTAACTCTAAACGATCATCAATTTTCTGTCAAAGAAGAATTTAATAAAGACTTCATTGTGAACCATGTCCCAAATCAGTTTAATATTTTGACTGCTGATTACAATTACCTTGTTGTACCTAATTTGCAAGCATTTTTAGACCAATTCCCAGATTCAGCTATCTATAATCAACTTTACGGTGGTATGAATGTAAATATCAGTGAAGAAGAACAACTCAAGGTCGCTGAAGAATATGAAAACTACCTCAATCAGTTTAATGCTCAATTAAACACTGAAGGTAGCTATGTGTATGGTAGCAATCTAGCAGATGCTAGTGCTCAAATGAGTGCCCTCTTTGGTGGTGTCTTCTTTATTGGTATTTTCCTATCCATTATCTTTATGGTCGGAACCGTTCTGGTCATCTACTACAAACAAATTTCTGAAGGATATGAAGACCGTGAGCGCTTTATTATCTTGCAGAAAGTCGGTTTAGATCAAAAGCAAATCAAGCAAACCATCAACAAACAGGTTTTAACTGTTTTCTTCCTTCCTTTGCTTTTTGCCTTCATACATCTAGCCTTTGCCTACCATATGCTTAGTCTGATTTTAAAAGTGATTGGTGTAATAGATACGAATATGATGTTGATTGTGACCTTGTCTATCTGCGCTATCTTCTTCATCGCCTATGTGCTGATTTTCATGATTACTTCTAGAAGCTATCGCAAGATTGTACAAATGTAAAAAAAGATACCTCGACTTGAAAATCGAGGTATTTCTTGTATTCTAATACTCTTCGAAAATCAAATTCAAACCGCGTCAACGTCACCTTGCCGTACTCAAGTACAGCCTGCGGCTAGTTTCCTAGTTTGCTCTTTGATTTTCATTGAGTATTAAATGCTGAAAAGTTGTCCTAGCAGAAAGGTAACTCCCATAGTCAAGAGGCCAATAGCGAGGTTCCGAATCATAGCTGTTTTGGTAGGTGCTTTTCCAAGTCTAGCACTTGTGTAGCCAGTGAGAAGAAGAGCCACACCGACGATAAGGACAGTAGCAGGAATGCGGTATTCACTTGGGAAAATGGTAATTGAAAGCATGGGTGGTAAGCTACCAAGGAAAAAAGAAATAAAGCTAGAAATGGCAGCGTGCCAAGGATTGGTAAATTCTTCATACTCGATCCCATATTTTTCCTCTACCAGAGCCTTGAGCGGATTATTTAAAAAGGCTTTGTTGGTGAGAAGTTGGGCTGATGTTTCACACTCACCATTTTGAATATAGGCAGCATAGAGGGAATTTTTGGCTAGTTCCATATCTTGGTCTAGCAAGAGTTGCTCACGCGCAACGGCTGCTTCCTCAGTATCTTTTTGAGTTGAAACGGATACATATTCTCCACCAGCCATTGAAAAGGCACCAGCTAGGATAGCCGCAAACCCTGATAAAAAGATAATCCAGATATTGCTCGTGGCACTAGCAACCCCGATAACCACACCAGCAATGGAAATAATCCCATCATTTGCACCAAGAACACCAGCACGTAGGATATTTAAACGACCTGCAAAATTTGAATCGATTTCGTGATTTGTTTCTGACATACTATTCTCCTTTTTATCCAGTATAAAGGAAACAGGTAATGAAATCAATCTTTTAAAAGTATCTTAAAAAAGTTGCACGATTTTAATGATATAAAAATGTCGACCTCTTCTCTGATAGATCAAACACCAAAGGGAAGGAGCATAGAATAATTTTCGATTACTTTTAGTGACAAAGAATAAATGTTTCGTTCACTTTATAATCGTTTACAAGAGAACAATTAGTATTAAATCAAATAAAATCCAACTATTTTGCGAACTTTTTTATATTTTTTTCGTAAAAGGCTTTACAAGTTCTTGGAAACATGATATAGTAATGAGGCTTAGAAAATGAGATGATGTTTTCTAGCAAATATAAACCCGAGTAAAAAACGCCTACGGACAGGCAGGGTTGAATGCCGAAGCGTGGTTGAAAAACCACATTATTGATAGGGTTAAAAGCCTACTTTTATAAGTTGATGTTAGGATACTTGTCCTAATTCATAAATTTTTAGTGTGGTGAAAGCACACGTCATCTTGTGAAACGATCAATAAAGTACGTAATATTTGCTACTAGAGAGTTAGGAAACATCAGGAACAGACATACTCAAAAGAAACAAACATAAAAACGTCAGAAGATTGCAGAGCAGGTGAAAACCTGCTCTTTTTTCATAAGTATCCTTTAGTTCCTTAGTTTTCATAAGGTCCTAAAAATATGGAAAGGAGTATGTCTTGAAAGAGTTAGATCAAAATCAAGCCCCAATTTATGAGGCCTTGGTGAAGTTACGCAAGAAAAGGATTGTTCCCTTTGATGTTCCAGGTCACAAGCGTGGACGGGGAAATCCAGAACTTGTCGAACTCTTAGGAGAAAAATGTGTAGGCATTGATGTCAATTCGATGAAACCCTTGGATAATTTAGGCCATCCCATTTCGATTATTCGTGATGCAGAGGAGTTGGCTGCAGATGCTTTTGGAGCTAGCCATGCTTTTCTAATGATTGGTGGAACAACCTCATCGGTACAGACTATGATTTTGTCAACCTGCAAGGCAGGAGATAAGATTATTCTACCACGAAATGTCCATAAATCTGCTATCAATGCGCTGGTTCTATGTGGTGCCATTCCCATCTATATCGAGATGAGTGTGAACCCTAAAATTGGTATCGCTTTAGGTCTTGAAAATGACCGTGTAGCACAGGCCATAAAGGATCATCCAGATGCCAAGGCCATTTTGATTAACAATCCTACTTACTACGGAATCTGTTCAGACCTAAGGGGATTGACAGAAATGGCTCATGAAGCTGGCATGATGGTTTTGGTAGATGAGGCCCACGGAGCACATTTGCATTTCACTAATAAACTTCCAATTTCTGCTATGGATGCAGGTGCTGATATGGCAGCAGTCTCCATGCATAAGTCTGGTGGGAGTTTGACCCAAAGTTCGCTTCTTTTAATCGGGGAGCAGATGAATCCTGAATACGTACGTCAGATTATCAATCTTACCCAGTCAACATCTGCCTCTTACTTGTTGATGGCTAGTCTGGATATTTCGCGTCGCAACTTGGCTCTTCGAGGTAAAGAGTCTTTTGAAAAGGTCATTGAACTATCAGAGTACGCTCGTCGTGAAATCAATGCTATCGGTGGCTACTACGCTTACTCAAAAGAATTAGTAGACGGTGTGTCGGTCTGTGATTTTGACGTGACCAAGCTGTCAGTTTACACTCAGGGGATTGGTTTAACTGGTATCGAGGTTTATGATCTCCTGCGAGATGAATACGACATTCAGATTGAGTTTGGTGATATTGGTAATATCTTGGCCTATATTTCGATTGGTGACCGTATCCAAGACATCGAGCGCTTGGTTGGTGCTTTTGCTGACATCAAGAGACTCTATTCAAGAGATGGAAAAGACTTAATAGCTGGAGAATATATTCAGCCTGAGTTGGTGCTGTCTCCACAAGAAGCCTTCTATTCGGAGAGAAGAAGTTTGTCTCTAGACGAATCTGTTGGACAAGTCTGTGGGGAATTTGTCATGTGCTATCCTCCAGGGATTCCTATCTTGGCTCCTGGTGAACGCATTACACGTGACATTGTAGACTATATCCAATTTGCCAAGGAACGTGGTTGCTCCCTCCAAGGGACGGAAGATCCCGAGGTCAATCACATCAACGTCATTAAGAGAAAGGAGAACTAGATGGATTTATGGTTTTCTGAAGTTCATACTCCAGATGTGAAATTATCCCTGAGAACTGCCAAACAACTCTACGCTGGAAAAAGTGAATGGCAGGATATCGAAGTCTTGGATACGCCAGCTTTTGGGAAAATACTGATTTTAAATGGGCACGTCTTGTTTTCAGATGCGGATGATTTTGTCTACAATGAAATGACCGTCCACGTTCCCATGGCTGTCCACCCAAATCCCAAGAAAGTCTTGGTTATTGGGGGTGGTGACGGTGGTGTTGCTCAAGTTTTGACACTGTATCCTGAACTGGAGCAAATCGATATTGTGGAACCAGATGAGATGTTGGTTGAGGTCTGTCGTGAGTATTTCCCAGACTTTGCTGCGGGGCTAGATGATCCTCGTGTTACCATTTACTATCAAAACGGGCTACGCTTTTTGCGAAACTGTGAAGATGACTACGATATTATCATCAACGATGCGACAGATCCATTTGGACATACGGAAGGGCTCTTTACCAAGGAATTTTACGGTAACAGTTATCGGGCTCTTAAAGAAGACGGTATCATGATCTATCAGCATGGGAGTCCCTTCTTTGACGAGGATGAGTCAGCTTGCCGAAGCATGCACCGCAAGGTCAATCAAGCCTTTCCAATCAGCCGAGTCTATCAGGCCCATATTCCAACTAGCCCAGCTGGCTATTGGTTGTTTGGATTTGCATCGAAAAAATACCACCCTGTCAAAGATTTTGACAAGGAAGGCTGGAAAAAACGCCAGCTTTTCACAGAATACTACACTGCAAACTTACACGTGGGAGCCTTTATGTTGCCCAAGTATGTTGAAGACATTTTAGAAGAAGAGGAAGGAAAAAAATGAGTCGTTTACTAGTTATTGGATGTGGGGGCGTTGCCCAAGTTGCTATTTCAAAGATTTGTCAAGATAGCGAAACGTTTAAAGAAATTATGATTGCTAGCCGTACTAAGTCAAAATGCGATGACTTGAAATCGAAGCTAGAAGGTAAAACAAGTGCAAAGATTGATACTGCTGCTCTTGATGCAGATAATGTTCAAGAAGTCATTGCCTTGATTGAAAGCTACAAGCCAGAAGCTGTTTTGAACGTAGCTCTGCCTTATCAAGATTTAACCATTATGGATGCTTGTTTGGCTACAGGTGTCCACTATATCGATACAGCTAACTACGAGGCAGAGGATACAGAAGACCCTGAGTGGTGTGCTATCTATGAGAAACGTTGTAAGGAACTTGGTTTTACAGCCTACTTTGACTACTCATGGCAATGGGCTTATCAGGAGAAATTTAAAGAGGCAGGCTTGACTGCTCTGCTTGGATCTGGCTTTGACCCAGGTGTAACCAGCGTTTTTTCAGCTTACGCCCTTAAACATTATTTTGATGAAATCCACTATATCGACATTTTAGACTGTAATGGTGGTGACCACGGTTATCCATTTGCGACAAACTTTAACCCAGAAATCAATCTACGCGAGGTTTCTGCGCCAGGTTCTTACTGGGAAGATGGGAAATGGGTTGAGGTTGAAGCTATGTCTATCAAGCGTGAGTACGATTTCCCTCAGGTCGGACAAAAAGACATGTATCTCCTTCACCATGAAGAAATTGAATCGCTAGCTAAAAATATTCCAGGCGTTAAACGCATTCGTTTCTTTATGACTTTTGGTCAATCTTATCTAACTCATATGAAATGCTTGGAAAATGTCGGACTCCTTCGTACAGATACTATTAACTTTAACGGCCAAGACATCGTTCCGATTCAATTTTTGAAAGCCTTGCTTCCAGATCCTGCTAGCCTTGGCCCACGTACTGTAGGTAAAACCAATATTGGATGTATCTTTACAGGTGTAAAAGATGGCGTTGAAAAGACCATCTACATCTACAATGTTTGCGACCATCAGGAATGTTACGCAGAAGTTGGTTCACAAGCCATTTCTTACACGACTGGCGTTCCAGCTATGATTGGGACAAAATTGGTTATGAACGGTACTTGGAAACAAGCTGGAGTGTATAACCTTGAGGAGTTAGATCCAGATCCATTCATGGAAGCTTTGAATGAGTATGGTTTGCCATGGGTTGTGGTTGAAAATCCACAAATGGTGGACTAATGAAGCTAGAACAAGTACCAACACCAGCTTACGTCATTGACTTAGCAAAGTTAGAAGGCAACTGCCGCATTTTACAATATGTACAAGAAGAGGCTGGTTGTAAGGTTTTGCTTGCCCAGAAGGCATATTCCCTCTACAAAACCTATCCCTTGATTAGCCAGTATCTATCTGGCACAACTGCAAGTGGTCTCTATGAAGCTAAGCTCGCTAGAGAAGAGTTCTCGGGAGAAGTCCATGTCTTTGCGCCAGCCTTTAAGGATGCAGACTTGGAGGAATTGCTGGAGATAACGGACCATATCGTCTTTAACTCAGAGAGACAGTTGCGTAAACATGGGGCCCGTTGTCGTGAGGCTGGTGTCAGTGTTGGTTTGCGCCTTAACCCTCAGTGTTCAACTCAAGGAGATCACGCTCTCTATGATCCTTGCGCACCAGGTTCTCGATTTGGAGTTACTATAGACAAGATTCCGAGTGATTTGCTGGAATTGGTAGACGGCCTTCATTTTCACACCCTTTGCGAGCAGGGAGCAGATGATTTAGAGACAACTTTGAAAGCAGTAGAAGCGCAGTTTGATTCGTACTTACATGAGGTCAAATGGCTCAATATGGGGGGCGGACACCACATCACAAGAGAAGGTTATGATGTAGATTTGCTGATTTCAGAAATCAAGCGTATCCGAGAAACTTACAATCTTGAGGTCTATATCGAGCCGGGTGAAGCCATTGCGCTCAATGCGGGTTATCTAGCAACTGAGATATTAGATATTGTCGAAAACGGTATGGAAATCTTGGTTTTAGATGCCTCTGCGACTTGCCATATGCCTGACGTACTTGAGATGCCCTATCGTCCACCTTTGAGAAATGGCTTTGAGGCACAGGAAAAAGCCCATACCTACAGACTTTCTTCCAATACCTGTCTGACGGGTGATGTAATTGGTGATTATAGCTTTGAAAATCCAGTCCAAATCGGAGACAGACTTTATTTCGAAGACATGGCCATTTATTCTTTTGTCAAAAATAATACCTTTAATGGTATTGGATTGCCAAGTCTCTATCTCATGGACGAACAGGGAGACTGCAGCTTAATCAAAGCTTTTGGCTATCAAGATTTTAAAGGGAGATTATCATGATGGACAGTCCAAAAAAATTAGGCTATCGTATGCCAGCAGAGTACGAACCCCATCATGGAACCTTGATGATCTGGCCTACAAGACCAGGTTCATGGCCCTTTCAAGGAAAGGCTGCTAAAAGAGCTTTCAGCCAGATTATTAAGACCATAGCAGAAGGGGAAAACGTTTATCTCTTGGTGGAGCGGGACTATCTATCAGAAGCCCAATCTTATCTTGGAGACAAGGTTGTTTATTTAGACATCCCCACCAATGATGCCTGGGCGCGTGATACAGGTCCGACCATTCTTGTCAATGATGAAGGCCAGAAATTAGCCGTGGATTGGTCTTTCAATGCTTGGGGTGGAGCTGTAGATGGTCTCTACCAAGACTATGAATTTGATGATCAAGTAGCCAGTCGTTTTGCTGAGGCCTTGGCAATGCCTGTTTACGATGCCAAACCTTTTGTGCTAGAAGGCGGAGCGATACACAGCGATGGTCAAGGAACCATTCTTGTGACTGAAAGTTGCCTTCTCAGTGCTGGTCGAAATCCTCATCTTAGTAAAGAGGAAATTGAGAATACCTTATTAGAGTGCCTTGGAGCTGAAAAAGTTATCTGGCTTCCTTATGGTATTTATCAGGATGAAACCAATGAACACGTTGACAATGTTGCAGCCTTTGTTGGTCCTGCTGAGCTTGTTTTGGCTTGGACAGACGACAAAAGCGATCCTCAATATGCTATGTCAGCAGCTGATTTAGCACTTTTAGAAAAGGAAACAGATGCAAAAGGTCGTCACTTCACCATTCATAAACTTCCAATTCCAGCTCTTCATCAAGTTGTAACCAAAGAGGATTTGCCAGGCTACATCTATGAAGAAGGAGAAGAAGAGCGATACGCAGGTGAACGACTAGCAGCTTCCTACGTAAATTTTTATATCGCCAACAAGGCTGTCCTTGTTCCTCAGTTTCAGGATAAAAACGACCAAGTGGCCTTAGATATCCTCAGTAAGTGTTTCCCAGACCGTAAAGTTGTCGGAATACCAGCCAGAGATATTCTTTTAGGTGGTGGCAATATCCACTGTATCACCCAACAAATCCCAGAATAGGAGAAAAAGATGAGAAATGTAAGAGTTGCAGCCATTCAGATGCAATGTGCCAAGGATGTGGCAACAAATATTCAAACAGCAGAGCGTTTAGTACGTCAGGCTGCAGAACAAGGCGCCCAAATCATTCTCTTACCGGAGTTGTTTGAACGTCCATACTTTTGTCAGGAACGTCAGTATGACTACTACCAGCATGCCCAATCCGTAGCAGAAAATACTGCCATTCAGCATTTTAAGGTGATTGCTAAGGAACTACAAGTTGTTTTACCGATCAGTTTCTATGAAAAAGATGGCAATGTCTTGTATAACTCTATTGCCGTCATTGATGCAGATGGGGAAGTGCTGGGCGTTTATCGGAAGACCCACATACCAGACGACCATTACTATCAAGAGAAGTTTTATTTCACACCCGGTAACACAGGTTTCAAGGTCTGGGATACTCGCTATGCCAAGATTGGGATTGGTATCTGTTGGGATCAATGGTTCCCTGAAACAGCGCGCTGTCTTGCGTTAAATGGTGCTGAATTGCTCTTTTATCCAACTGCTATTGGCTCTGAGCCTATCCTAGATACGGATAGTTGTGGTCATTGGCAACGTACTATGCAAGGACACGCAGCAGCAAATATTGTTCCAGTCATTGCAGCCAATCGTTATGGATTAGAGGAAGTCATTCCAAGTGAGGAAAATGGTGGGCAGAGTTCCAGTCTTGACTTCTATGGTTCGTCCTTTATGACGGATGAAACAGGAGATATTCTAAAACGAGCTGAAAGACAAGAAGAAGCTGTTCTGTTAGCCACTTATGACCTTGACAAGGGAGCAAGCGAACGCCTAAACTGGGGCTTGTTTCGAGATAGAAGACCCGAAATGTATCAACGAATTACGGATTAGTATGGGAGAAATGAGAGATTCATTCTGCTAGACTCGTTTTCACTAGCAATTATAGGGATGCTAGGTCATCTAGCAAGTGAATTTTATATTTTAACCCTCTAAGGCTTTCTCGCGCTTTGATGCGAGGAGCTTTTCTGTTTAAGCTTTATCAATAAAACATGCTATAATAGTTGCAGAAAGGTTGGTATTTATGGCTAGGATATTGGTTATTGAAGACAATAGTGACATTCAAGAGATTTTACGAACACTTCTTACTGAGGAGCATGAGGTAATTCAAGCCTTTTCTGGTACAGAAGGAATCATGCGTTTTGACCAAGGGGAGATTGACCTTGTTTTACTCGATATCATGCTTCCTGGGAAAAATGGGGATCAGGTTTTAAAAGCCATCAGGGAACAAAGTCAAACTCCAGTCATTATGCTAACGGCTTTGAGCGATAAGAAGTTAATCAGTCAATACCTCTTAGACGGTGCCAATGATTACATAGTCAAACCTTTTGATTTGGACGAAGTCTTTGCTAGAGTTACTGTTCAACTGCGCCAAAGTGCAGAAAAACAGCCTGTGGAAATAGTAAAAACTGAAAATCTGCCACAAAACTTGAAAAATATCCAGTTTGATGCAGAAAGTTTTGAAATCAAAAATAGTCAGGAAACGATTCGTCTTGCCAAGAAAGAATGCTTGATTCTCCAAACTCTCCTCAAACATCCTAAGAAAATTTTTACCAAGGAAGAACTTTATGAATTGGTCTGGGAGGATAGCTATCTACCTGGAGATAATACCCTCAATACGCATTTGAGTAATCTTCGTAAAAAATTAAACCAGCTTGACCCAAATCAAGAATATATTGAAACCATCTGGGGCGTTGGGGTAAGATTAAAAGGAGACAAGCAATGACCTACATGATAATCTTTGTTCTACTGATACTCCTAATTATTTTATCGATTGCATTGATTCGCTACCATCTAGTACTTAAAAACTTGAGTCAACAGATTGAAGACAAGATTCTCACAGGTAGTATGAAAAGAGTCGGAGTCAGCATTTTTTCCAAACATTTTTTACAACTCTACCAGCAGATTGAGAATCTATTCCAGGAAGTGGAACAATCTCGATTGGTTATGAAAAGGGAAAAACAGACTCTGGATATGGCCATCAGCAATATCGCCCATGATATTCGGACACCTTTGACTATCGCTTCAGGCTACACCCAACAATTGATAAAGTCTCCTGAAGACAAATCAGAAACCCTACAAAAAATAGCCCAGCATCTTGATTTAGTTTCCAAACGTTTAGAGGCTCTCCTAGAATATCGTCGTTTGATGGAAGGAGCTGTCAAACCGAAACTGGAAGAAGTGGATTTTTCAGCTTTTATCACCAAAAAGACTCTGGCTTATTATGATGTTTTTCAGGCTGCAAATATCACGCTTGATTTTAAGGTTGAAGCTGGTTTAACAATGAGGACTGATGAAGACTTACTGGATCGAATTTTACAAAATTTGCTTGGGAATGTCCTCAAACATGGCAAGGAAGAAGCGCGTCTATCTTTGCGAAAGGAAAAGGAACAGCTTGTCTTAGAGGTTGCAAACCTTGTCAAACAGCCCATCAAAAAAATAGAAAATCTCAGCAACCGTTTTTATTCTGAAAATCTATCAGACACCGAAGAATCCTCTGGTTTAGGTCTTTATATCACTGAGGAATTATGTCATCTTCTCGGTGCAGAAATGAAACTAAGCACAGATGGGCAGTGGTTATCGGTTTTCATTTACTTTTAACGAAAGAAACCTCCTCGTAGGTTAGAGGAGGTCTTTTTTTATAGACTTTTCTTTTTGAAAACTATCAATCCACTTATATTAAAGATTACAATAACAGCTAAGCTACCTATAAGTGTGTAGAAAATGGACTCACTATTAGCAGTCATAGCATAGGAAAATTGCAAGGACAAATAGGGTAAAAAATTGATATTTGGAAAAATGATCATTGGCATAGAAAGCAAGGTAGAGCTGACCAAATAACCAATAAATACCGCAAGATAAGAATGACTAACATAGAGGATGAAGGAAACAATGGAAAGCCAAGCAAGGAGGCAAAGGAATTGAAGGGAAATGGTTACCAGTAGATTGCCAATAAAGCCATCAGGCATAGTGCCAAATCCATTTAAGATCGTTGCTGGAATAAAGGCAATCACAAGACCGATGATGAGTTGAGAAAGTCCAATGCAAGCCAATACAAAGGCTTTGGCAAGGAAAAACTCGGTACGAGAAACACCCACTGTTAAATTATTTTTATAGAGTTTACCGATTAAATCAACTCCAAGAACGAGGCAGGCTAGGACGATGCAGAGAAAAACGAGGTTTGAACCTTGACTAGATGCGTTAATCAGGGCTTGTACACCGTCCCAACCCTGGATTGGTATATCTGGCTCTTCTGTCTGAATTGCCATCAGTTGCCCAGTAGCTCCAAAAACAGCCCCCATTAACATGAGTACAAAGAGAATGAACTCTGTAATCCAGAATCCTTTGGAACGGAAAAGACGGTAAAAGTCTGCTTGAATGGTATGTATCATAATTTTTCTCCTATTGAACCAATTGAGTGAAGTATTCTTCTAGGTTTTGACGAGCATAGTAAATCTCGTCAATAGCGACATCTGCCAAGGTTAAGTCCTTAAGAATCTGTTTGACATCTTGTTCCTGACCAAAGATGTGAATTTCGTTTTCAGGATTAACAACCTTGAACTGGAGCTGGATTTGTTCTTTCAATACTTGGCAAGCTTTCTCTTGGTCAGCTGTCTTAAGGACAATATAATCCTCACTTAGTGTTTCAAATTCAGCTTTGCTGATTTCACGAATAATCTTGCCTTGATCTAAAATACCAAAGCGATTAGCTACGAGGTAGAGTTCTGACAAGATATGGCTAGAGATGAGAATGGTGATCCCTTTTTCTTGATTGAGCCGTTGAATCATCAGACGAAACTCTTTGATACCGATTGGATCGAGACCGTTGATAGGTTCATCTAGGATCAGGAAGTCTGGTTTAGATAGAAGGGCAATGGCGATACCAAGTCTTTGTTTCATTCCTAGCGAGAAATCACGAAAGAATTTTTTACCTGTATCTGCCAAACCTACATAGTCCAGCGTTTCTCGAATGACTTGATCAGCATTTGGAATATGGCGAATCATACAGTAATATTTCAGATTTTGATAGGCTGTTAAGTGATTATGAGCTACAGGTGATTCGATAACAGAACCTACTCGAGATAGAGCCTTGGTCCACTCATTTTCCGATTGACTAGAAAAGAGGGAAACAGTTCCTTTATCCGCAAAGAGTAGTTGCGTAATAATTTTTATTAAGGTAGTCTTCCCAGCTCCGTTCTTCCCGATAAGTCCATAAATATCTCCCTCTCTTATCGTTAGATGAAGATCCTGAAGAATAGCTTGTTTGTCGAAGTTTTTGGACAATCCATGAATGTCAAGTACTGTTTTCATGATTCTCTCCTTTTGATTTATTTTGATAACTTTAGTATAAAGCATAGAAATCAAAGAAAGCTCAAGGATTTCTAAAGAGTTTCTAAAGTTTTAGGAATTCTTAAATATCAAAACCCAGTTGACACGAACTGGGCTTCTTGATTATAAAATATATTTCTCAATCGCACGCGCGACGCCGTCTTCTTCGTTGCTTGCTGTAACGGCATCAGCTAGGGATTTGACATAATCGCTGGCATTTCCCATTGCAATCCCAAGCCCTGCAAACTGGAGCATTTCAATATCGTTATTGGCATCGCCCATGGCCATAATTTCTGATGGCTCGATCTTCAAAATCTCAGCTAGACGTGAAAGAGCTGTGGCCTTTGTCGTACCAAGTGGCATTGCTTCATAAATGACAGGTTGCGAACGAACTCCACTGAATCGTTGGCAGAGTTCCTCAGCAAAACACTTCTCAAAATCATCTGTTTGTTCTTTTGTTCCCAAAAACATACCTTGGAACATACGGTACTTACCACTAGTCGCTTCCTCAAGAGAAATTTCAGTCAGGTCTGAAAAGACTAGGTCGGCATCATTTTCAATGACTTGATTAGGCTTGCCACCAAGGACAAAATAATGCTCCTCATCAAAAAGAGTCAACTGAACATCGCTTTTTTCAGCTAGGTCATAGAGGTATTCAATGTCAGCTGGACTGAGTTCTTGCCAGTCAACTAGCCCCCAATCACTGGTCTGGTGAGTTGAACAACCGTTGTTAACAATCACATACTCATTCTGGAGATCAAGACCCAGTTTTTGATAGTAGGGGAGGACACCGAAAAGCGGGCGACCAGTACAGAGAACCAGTTTGACACCTTTTTCAATAGCTTGGTGAATAGCAGTAATATGAGCTTGTGGGATTTCCTTGGCTTCATTGAGGAGGGTTCCATCCATATCCAAGGCTAGTAGTTTAATCATAAGACTTCCTTCTTTATCTTTTGGTATTATTATAGCATATTTTAGAAAATAAAATGGTAAAAGGAACGAGACTAATTGATTTTACAGTTTAGGATGTTTTGATAACAATTCATGATTTGAAGAGGATATTTCGAAAAGATATGCTATACTAAACTTGTTATACAGTTAAGTAAACCATTCTATTCAATAAGCTAGCCAAGGAAAACAGAGGATTTAAGATGAAAAAACGGATTATTCAAATTTTACTAGCATTGTCCTTAATTTTTTACAAATCAACTTGGTTTTGGGGAATTTTCAATCACCTCGCAAAGCCTTATCTACCAGCAAGTCGTGAGTTTTTTCAGATTCTGCTTTGGATGGAGAGTGGAGGTCTTTTATTAGCGGTCATCTATCTACTAGTTTTTGCAGGAAAGAAGACTTTTCATTTCAAGTGGCAGTTGAGGTATTTTATCTACCTTTTACTGGGTTACATCACTTTGTATATGTCTGACTTCCTCTTGTCTTATTTCATACCCTCGTCTTCAAATCAAATTTCTTTGAATGAAACGATAGAAATGATAGGGAGACAGGAATTACCCTATTTCTTGCTCATAGCTTGCTTCATCGGCCCTATTGCTGAGGAATTGATTTATCGCGGTGTGCTTATGACAACCTTTTTCAAAAACTCGCCTTGGTACGGAGATGTCTTGCTTTCTGCTATTATTTTCGGTTATATTCATATCAATTTTGCTTTAACTCCTCTTGCTTTTTTCATTTATGCTAGTGGAGGTCTCATTTTAGCTCTACTGTATCGCATGACAAAAAATCTCTACTATCCAATACTAGTTCATATTTTCATCAATATCACTGCCTTCTGGGATGTGTGGATACTCCTATTTTCAGGAAGTTAGCTTACTAAAACAATGTCGGAATTTTCCGGCATTTTCTTTTTTTCACAAATAGTCATCGTTTTTCTTTTCGATATTGGAGTGGTGTGTATCCAGTTATTTTTTGAATTGATTTTGAAAATAAGGGTGGCTTGAGAAAGGCAGATAGTGAAGATAGTTAAGAAGGTTAAGAAGAATAGGATGTTCTTTTTTCCTTTTTGGAAAACTTCTAAAATATGGTATAATGAAAAGATAAAGAAGTTGGGGGTAGAAGATGAACATTCAACAATTACGCTATGTTGTTGCCATTGCCAATAGTGGTACTTTCCGTGAAGCTGCTGAAAAGATGTATGTAAGCCAGCCTAGTCTGTCTATTTCTGTTCGTGATTTGGAAAAAGAGTTGGGCTTTAAGATTTTCCGTCGGACCAGTTCAGGGACTTTCTTGACTCGTCGTGGTATGGAATTCTATGAAAAAGCGCAAGAATTGGTCAAAGGATTTGATATTTTTCAAAATCAGTATGCCAATCCTGAAGAAGAAAAAGATGAATTTTCCATTGCTAGCCAGCACTATGACTTCTTGCCACCAACCATTACGGCCTTTTCAGAGCGCTATCCTGACTATAAGAACTTCCGTATTTTTGAATCAACTACTGTTCAAATTTTAGATGAAGTGGCGCAAGGGCATAGTGAGATTGGGATTATCTACCTCAACAATCAAAATAAAAAGGGGATTATGCAACGGGTTGAAAAGTTAGGTCTGGAGGTCATTGAATTGATTCCCTTCCATACCCATATTTATCTCCGTGAGGGGCATCCTTTAGCCCAGAAAGAGGAATTGGTCATGGAGGATTTAGCTGATCTACCAACAGTTCGTTTCACTCAAGAAAAAGACGAGTACCTTTATTATTCAGAGAACTTTGTTGATACTAGTGCGAGCTCACAGATGTTTAATGTGACAGACCGTGCCACCTTGAATGGTATTTTGGAGCGGACGGACGCCTATGCGACAGGTTCTGGATTTTTGGATAGTGACAGTGTCAATGGCATCACAGTTATTCGTCTCAAGGATAACCTAGATAATCGCATGGTCTATGTCAAACGGGAGGAAGTGGAGCTGAGTCAAGCTGGGACTCTCTTTGTAGAAGTCATGCAAGAATATTTTAATCAGAAGAGGAAATCATGAAAAAAAGAGGAATAGTGGCAGTCATTGTACTGCTTTTGATTGGGCTGGATCAGTTAGTCAAATCCTATATCGTCCAGCAGATTCCACTGGGTGAAGTGCGCTCTTGGATCCCCAATTTCGTTAGCTTGACCTACCTGCAAAATCGAGGGGCAGCCTTCTCCATGTTACAAGATCAGCAGTGGTTATTTGCTATCATTACACTTGTCGTTATGGTAGGTGCCATTTGGTATCTACATAAGCACATGGAGGACTCACTCTGGATGGTCTTGGGTTTGACCTTGATAATCGCAGGTGGTCTTGGAAACTTTATTGACAGGATCAGTCAGGGCTTTGTTGTGGATATGTTCCACCTTGACTTTATCAATTTTGCAATTTTCAATGTGGCAGATAGCTATCTGACTGTTGGAGTGATTATTTTATTGATTGCAATGCTAAAAGAGGAAATAAATGGAAATTAAAATTGAAACTGGTGGCCTGCGTTTAGATAAGGCTTTGTCAGATTTGACAGAATTATCACGCAGTCTCGCGAATGAACAAATCAAATTAGGCCAGGTCTTGGTCAATGGTCAAGTCAAGAAAGCTAAATACACGGTCCAAGAGGGCGATGTCGTCACTTACCATGTGCCAGAGCCAGAGGTTTTAGAGTATGTGGCTGAGGATATTCCGCTAGAAATAGTCTACCAAGATGAGGACGTGGCTGTCGTTAACAAACCTCAGGGAATGGTTGTGCATCCGAGTGCTGGCCATACTAGTGGAACTCTGGTAAATGCCCTTATGTACCATATTAAGGATTTGTCGGGTATCAATGGGATTCTACGCCCAGGAATTGTTCATCGTATTGATAAGGATACGTCTGGCCTTCTCATGATTGCTAAAAATGATGAGGCGCATCTAGCACTTGCTCAAGAACTCAAGGATAAAAAGTCTCTCCGCAAATATTGGGCGATTGTTCATGGAAATCTACCCAATGATCGTGGTGTGATTGAAGCGCCGATTGGCCGTAGTGAAAAAGACCGGAAGAAACAGGCTGTGACGGCTAAAGGGAAGCCTGCAGTGACCCGTTTCCACGTCTTGGAACGCTTTGGCGATTATAGCTTAGTGGAGTTGCAGCTAGAGACAGGTCGCACTCATCAGATTCGTGTCCATATGGCTTATATTGGCCATCCAGTCGCTGGTGATGAAGTCTATGGTCCTCGTAAGACACTTAAGGGGCATGGACAATTTCTTCATGCCAAGACTTTAGGTTTTACTCATCCTAGAACAGGTGAGACCTTAGAATTTACAGCAGATATCCCAGAGATTTTTAAGGAAACTTTGGAGAAATTAAGGAAGTAAGAATGAAAAAGAAATTGATTAGTTTAGCACTTGCAGGCGCTTTTTTAGGTTTGTCATTGCATGGGAATGTTCAAGCTCAAGAAAGTTCAGGAAATAAAATCCACTTTATAAATGTTCAAGAAGGTGGCAGTGATGCGATTATTCTTGAAAGCAATGGACATTTTGCCATGGTGGATACAGGAGAAGATTATGATTTCCCAGATGGAAGTGATTCTCGTTACCCATGGAGAGAAGGAATTGAAACATCTTATAAGCATGTTCTGACAGACCGTGTCTTTCGTCATTTGAAGGAATTGGGTGTCCAAAAGCTTGATTTTATTTTAGTCACTCATACCCACAGTGATCATATTGGAAATGTTGATGAATTACTGTCTACCTATCCAGTTGACCGAGTCTATCTTAAAAAATATAGTGATAATCGTATTACTAATTCTGAACGTTTATGGGATAATCTGTACGGTTATGATAAGGTTTTACAGACTGCCGCTGAAAAAGGTGTTTCAGTTATTCAAAATATCACACAAGGGGATGCTCATTTTCAGTTTGGGGACATGGATATTCAACTCTATAATTATGAAAATGAAACAGATTCATCAGGTGAATTAAAGAAAATTTGGGATGACAATTCCAATTCCCTGATTAGTGTAGTAAAAGTCAATGGTAAGAAAATTTACCTTGGGGGCGACTTAGATAATGTTCATGGAGCAGAAGACAAGTATGGTCCTCTCATTGGAAAAGTTGATTTGATGAAGTTTAACCATCACCGTGATACCAATAAATCAAACACCAAGGATTTCATTAAACATTTGAGTCCGAGTTTGATTGTTCAAACCTCGGATAGTTTACCTTGGAAAAATGGTGTTGATAGTGAGTATGTCAATTGGCTTAAAGAACGAGGAATTGAGAGAATCAACGCAGCCAGCAAAGACTATGATGCGACAGTTTTTGAGATTCGACAAGATGGGTTTGTCAATATTTCAACTTCCTACAAGCCGATTCCAAGTTTTCAAGCTGGTTGGCATAAGAGTGCATATGGAAATTGGTGGTATCAAGCGCCTGACTCTACAGGAGAATATGCTGTCGGTTGGAATGAAATCGAAGGTGAATGGTATTACTTTAACCAAACGGGTATCTTGTTACAGAATCAATGGAAAAAATGGAACAATCATTGGTTCTATTTGACAGACTCTGGTGCTTCTTCTAAAAATTGGAAGAAAATTGATGGAATCTGGTATTATTTCAACAAAGAAAATCAGATGGAAATTGGTTGGGTAAATACTGGAGGTCAGAATTATTATTTATCCAAGGATGGTTCGTTGCAAACAGGTTGGCTTCAATATAAGGGGCAATGGTATTACTTTGCTCAATCAGGGGAAATGAAAACGGGCTGGGTAAAAGATAAAGAAACCTGGTACTATATGGATTCTACTGGTATCATGAAGACAGGCGAGATAGAAGTTGCTGGTCATCATTACTATCTAGAAGATTCAGGAGCTATGAAGCAAGGTTGGCTTAAAAAGGCAAATGATTGGTACTTCTACAAGACAGACGGTTCACGAGCTGTGGGTTGGATCAAGGACAAGGATAACTGGTACTTCTTGAAAGAAAATGGTCAATTACTTGTGAACGGTAAGACACCAGAAGGCTATACTGTTGATTCAAGTGGTGCTTGGTTAGTGGATGTTCCAGTCGAAAAATCTGCTACAATTAAAACTACAAGTCATTCAGAAATAAAAGAATCGAAAGAAGTAGTGAAAAAGGATCTTGAAAATAAAGAAACGAGTCAACATGAAAGTGTTACAAATTCTTCAACTAGTCAAGATTTGACTTCTTCAACTTCACAAAGCTCTGAAACGACTGCAAACAAATCGGAATCAGAACAGTAGTAGAAAAGAAGGTTTTAAGGCCTTCTTTTTCCTATCAACTCTTTTCTATTTCCTGCTATTCATGTTATAATTGATAAATATGAAGAATCGGAGTGAGACTATGAAATACAAACGGATTGTCTTTAAGGTGGGGACTTCTTCTTTGACGAATGAGGATGGAAGTTTATCACGTAGTAAAGTAAAAGCTATTACCCAACAGTTGGCTATGTTGCACGAGTCTGGTCATGAATTGATTTTGGTGTCGTCAGGTGCCATTGCTGCAGGTTTTGGTGCCTTAGGATTTAAAAAGCGTCCGACTAAGATTGCTGATAAACAGGCTTCAGCAGCGGTAGGGCAAGGGCTCTTGTTGGAAGAATACACGACCAATCTTCTCTTGCGCCAAATCGTTTCTGCACAAATCTTGCTGACCCAGGATGACTTTGTGGATAAACGCCGTTATAAAAATGCTCATCAGGCTTTGTCAGTTCTACTTAGCCGTGGCGCGATTCCTATCATCAATGAGAATGACAGTGTCGTTATTGATGAGCTCAAGGTTGGGGATAATGATACTCTAAGTGCTCAGGTAGCAGCCATGGTCCAAGCAGACCTTTTGGTCCTATTGACAGACGTAGACGGCCTCTATACTGGAAATCCTAATTCAGATCCAAGAGCCAAACGCTTGGAGCGAATCGAGACCATCAATCGTGAGATTATTGATATGGCCGGTGGAGCAGGTTCGTCAAACGGAACTGGGGGTATGCTAACCAAAATCAAAGCAGCGACTATTGCGACGGAATCAGGAGTTCCTGTTTATATCTGCTCATCCTTGAAGTCAGATGCCATGATTGAGGCAGCTGAGGAGAACAAGGATGGTTCCTACTTTGTTGCGCAAGAGAAGGGACTTCGTACCCAAAAACAATGGCTGGCCTTTTATGCTCAGAGTCAAGGTTCTATTTGGGTTGATAAAGGGGCTGCGGAAGCTCTCTCTCAACATGGAAAGAGTCTCCTTTTATCTGGTGTTGTTGATGCAGAAGGCGCCTTTTCTTACGGTGATATTGTGACAGTATTTGACAAGGAAAGTGGAAAATCACTTGGAAAAGGACGCGTGCAATTTGGAGCATCTGCTTTGGAGGATATGTTGCGTTCTCAAAAAGCCAAGGGGGTCTTGATTCACCGTGACGACTGGATTTCCATTACTCCTGAAATCCAACTACTCTTTACAGAATTTTAGAGGTAAACTATGGTAAGTACACAAGAACAATTTGAACAGGTACAGGCTGTTAAAAAATCAATCAACACGGCTAGTGAAGAGGTAAAAAACCAAGCCTTGCTAGCCATGGCTGACCACTTAGTGGCTGCTACAGAGGAGATTTTAGCGGCTAATGCCCTCGATATGGCAGCGGCTAAGGGGAAAATCTCAGATGTGATGTTGGATCGTCTTTATTTGGATGCAGGTCGTATAGAAGCGATGGCAATAGGAATTCGTGAAGTGGTTGCTTTACCAGATCCAATCGGTGAAGTTTTAGAAACCAATCATCTTGAAAATGGTTTGGTTATCACAAAGAAACGTGTAGCTATGGGAGTTATTGGTATTATCTATGAAAGCCGTCCAAATGTGACGTCTGACGCGGCTGCTCTGGCTCTCAAGAGTGGGAATGCGGTTGTTCTTCGTAGTGGTAAGGATGCCTATCAAACAGCCCATGCTATTGTTACAGCCTTGAAGAAGGGCCTAGAGACAACTACCATTCATCCAGATGTGATTCAACTGGTGGAAGATACCAGCCGTGAAAGTAGTTATGCTATGATGAAGGCCAAGGGCTATCTAGACCTGCTTATTCCTCGTGGAGGAGCTGGCTTGATCAATGCCGTGGTTGAGAATGCTATCGTACCTGTTATCGAGACAGGGACTGGGATTGTCCATGTCTATGTGGATAAGGATGCAGACGAAGATAAGGCTCTATCTATCATCAACAATGCTAAAACTAGTCGTCCTTCTGTCTGCAATGCCATGGAGGTTTTACTGGTTCATGAAGACAAGGCAGCAAGCTTCCTTCCTCGCTTGGAGCAAGTGTTGGTTGCAGATCGAAAAGAAGCTGGGTTGGAACCAATTCAATTCCGCTTGGATAGCAAAGCAAGTCAGTTTGTTTCTGGTCAAGTAGCTGAGGCTCAAGACTTTGACACCGAGTTTTTGGACTATGTCCTAGCTGTTAAAGTTGTGAGCAGTTTAGAAGAAGCGGTTGCGCACATTGAAGCTCACAGTACCCATCATTCGGATGCCATTGTGACGGAAAATGCTGAAGCTGCAGCTTACTTTACAGATCAGGTGGACTCAGCAGCGGTTTATGTTAATGCCTCAACTCGTTTCACAGATGGAGGCCAATTTGGTCTTGGTTGTGAAATGGGGATTTCAACTCAGAAACTGCACGCGCGTGGTCCAATGGGCTTGAAAGAGTTGACCAGCTACAAGTATGTGGTTACTGGTGATGGGCAGATAAGGGAGTAAGAGATGAAGATTGGATTTATCGGCTTGGGGAATATGGGAGCTAGCTTGGCCAAAGCTGTCTTGCAGGCCAAGACGGGCGATGACCTTCTCCTTGCCAATCGTAGTCAAGCCAAGGTAGATGCTTTCATTGCAGACTTTGGTGGTCAGGCTTCTAGTAATGACGAAATCTTTGCAGAAGCAGATGTGATTTTTCTAGGTGTTAAGCCAGCTCAGTTCTCAGACTTGCTATCTCAATACCAGACCATCCTTGAAAAAAGAGAAAGTCTTCTTTTGATTTCCATGGCAGCTGGATTGACTTTAGAAAAACTCGCTAGTCTTCTTCCAAATCAACACAGAATTATTCGTATGATGCCCAATACCCCTGCTTCTATTGGTCAAGGAGTGATTAGCTATGCCTTGTCTCCTAATTGCAGGGCTGAGGACAGTGATCTCTTTTGTCAGCTGTTAACCAAGGCTGGCCTCTTGGTTGAACTTGGGGAAGGCTTAATCGATGCAGCGACAGGTCTTGCAGGTTGTGGACCGGCTTTTGTCTATCTTTTTATTGAGGCCTTGGCAGATGCAGGTGTTCAGACGGGATTACCACGAGAAATAGCACTGAAAATGGCGGCTCAAACAGTTGTCGGCGCTGGGCAATTGGTTCTTGAAAGTCAGCAACATCCTGGAGTATTGAAAGACCAAGTCTGTAGCCCAGGCGGTTCGACTATCGCTGGTGTAGCGAGCCTAGAAGCGCATGCTTTTCGAGGAACGGTCATGGATGCAGTTGGTCAAGCCTACAAACGAACACAAGAACTAGGTAAATAAGAGGTAGTTTTATCTGCCTCTTTTATGGTGGTTGATACTCTTCGAAAATCTCTTCAAACTGCGTCAGCTTCCATCTGCAACCTCAAAACAGTGTTTTGAGCAACCTGCGACTAGCTTCCTAGTTTGCTCTTTGATTTTCATTGAGTATGAAATGAGAAAACAAAAAGATTGTCACAAACCCCTATTTTTTTGATAGAATAGAAGTAGTAAAAAAGAAATGAGTTAGACATGTCAAAAGGATTTTTAGTCTCTCTTGAGGGACCAGAGGGAGCAGGAAAGACCAGTGTTTTAGAGGCTCTGCTCCCAATTTTAGAGGAAACAGGGGTAGAGGTGCTGACGACCCGTGAACCTGGCGGAGTCTTGATTGGGGAGAAGATTCGGGAAGTAATTTTGGATCCAAGTCATACTCAGATGGATGCGAAGACAGAGTTGCTTCTTTATATTGCTAGTCGCAGACAGCACTTGGTGGAAAAAGTTCTTCCAGCCCTTGAAGCTGGCAAGTTGGTCATTATGGATCGTTTTATCGATAGTTCTGTTGCCTATCAGGGATTTGGTCGTGGTTTGGACATTGAAGCCATTGACTGGCTCAATCGGTTTGCGACAGATGGCATTAAACCTGATTTGACACTCTATTTTGACATCGAGGTGGAAGAAGGCCTAGCTCGCATTGCTGCTAATAGTGACCGTGAGGTCAATCGTTTGGACTTAGAAGGCTTGGACTTGCATAAAAAAGTTCGTCAAGGCTACCTTTCTCTTCTGGATAAAGAAGGAAATCGCATTGTCAAGATTGATGCGAGTCTCCCCTTGGAGCAAGTTGTGGAAACTACCAAGGCTGTCTTGTTTGACAGAATGGGCTTGGCCAAATGAAACAAGATCAACTAAAGGCTTGGCAGCCAGATCAGTTTGACCGCTTTGTCCGTATCCTAGAACAAGACCAGCTCAATCATGCCTACCTTTTTTCAGGTTTCTTTGGAAGCTTGGAAATGGCGCAATTTTTAGCTAAGAGCCTCTTTTGTACGGATAAAGTTGGCGTCTTACCATGTGAGAAATGCCGAAATTGTAAGCTGATTGAACAGGGAGAATTTCCCGATGTCACTTTGATTAAGCCAGTCAATCAGGTCATCAAGACAGAACGCATCCGGGAATTGGTGGGACAGTTTTCTCAAGCAGGGATTGAAAGCCAGCAGCAGGTTTTTATTATCGAGCAAGCTGAGAAGATGCATCCTAATGCAGCCAATTCTCTGCTCAAGGTCATCGAAGAACCCCAGAGTGAGGTTTATATTTTCTTCTTGACCAGCGATGAAGAAAAGATTTTACCGACAATTCGAAGTCGGACCCAGATTTTCCACTTTAAAAAACAAGAAGAAAAGCTCATCCATCAATTAGAACAAGCAGGTCTGGTTAAGAAAAAAGCGACTCTCCTAGCTCAGTTTAGTCAATCACGAGCTGAAGCAGAAAAGTTGGCCAATCAGGCAAGTTTTTGGACTCTGGTCGATGAAAGTGAACGCCTGCTGACTTGGTTAGTAGCTAAGAAAAAAGAAAGTTATTTGCAAGTTGCCAAACTAGCTAGCTTGGCAGATGATAAGGAAAAACAAGATCAGGTTTTACGGATTCTTGAAGTTCTCTGTGGACAAGATATCCTACAAGCAAGAGTAAGAGTGATTCTACAAGAGTTGCTAGAAGTTAGAAAAATGTGGCAAGCTAATGTCAGCTTTCAAAATGCCATGGAATATCTGGTCTTGAAAGAAATATAAACTAAAAAATGAATGATAAAGAAAGGAAAGGGCTGTTTTATGGACAAAAAAGAATTATTTGACGCGCTGGATGATTTTTCCCAACAGTTATTGGTAACCTTGGCCGATGTGGAAGCCATCAAGAAAAATCTCAAGAGCCTGGTAGAGGAAAATACAGCTCTTCGTTTGGAAAATAGTAAGTTGCGCGAACGCTTGGGTGAGGTGGAAGCAGACGCTCCTGTCAAGGCCAAGCATGTTCGTGAAAGTGTCCGTCGCATTTACCGTGATGGATTTCACGTTTGTAATGATTTTTATGGACAACGTCGAGAGCAGGACGAGGAATGTATGTTCTGTGACGAGTTGTTATACAGGGAGTAGGAATGCAGATTCAAAAAAGTTTTAAGGGGCAGTCTCCCTATGGCAAGCTGTATCTAGTGGCAACGCCGATTGGCAATCTAGACGATATGACCTTTCGAGCTATCCAGACCTTGAAAGAAGTGGACTGGATTGCTGCTGAGGACACGCGCAATACAGGTCTTCTTCTCAAGCATTTTGACATTTCTACCAAGCAGATTAGTTTTCATGAGCACAATGCTAAGGAAAAAATTCCTGATTTGATTGGTTTCTTGAAAGCAGGGCAAAGTATTGCTCAGGTCTCTGATGCGGGTTTGCCTAGTATCTCAGACCCTGGTCATGATTTAGTCAAGGCGGCTATTGAGGAAGAAATTGCAGTTGTCACCGTTCCAGGTGCCTCTGCAGGGATTTCTGCCTTGATTGCAAGTGGTTTAGCGCCACAGCCACATATCTTTTATGGCTTTTTACCGAGAAAATCAGGCCAGCAAAAGCAATTTTTCGACTCGAAAAAAGACTATCCTGAAACACAAATTTTCTATGAATCCCCTCATCGTGTAGCAGATACGTTGGAAAATATGCTAGAAGTCTACGGTGACCGCTCGGTGGTCTTGGTTAGAGAATTGACCAAAATCTATGAAGAATACCAACGCGGTATCATTTCTGAGTTATTAGAAAGCATTACTGAAACGCCACTCAAGGGAGAATGCCTTCTTATCGTTGAAGGTGCCAGTCAGGATGTGGAAGAAAAAGACGAGGAAGACTTGTTCTTAGAAATCCAAGCTCGTATCCAGCAAGGCATGAAGAAAAATCAAGCTATCAAGGAAGTAGCTAAGATTTACCAGTGGAATAAGAGTCAACTCTACGCTGCCTATCACGACTGGGAAGAAAAACAAGAAAATGACTAAACAGGGAAGTTTGCCTTCTTCCCTTTTTTTGTTATACTAGTAGAAGAAAAAAATAGAAAGATTTGTGGGAGTGAAAAAGTCCTGTGGACTTTTTCAGCCTGAGCCAAGAAACTCGAAAGCGAAGTAAGTCCTGTGGACTTTTTCAGCCTGAGCCAAGAAACTCGAAAGCGAAGTAAGTCCGGGGGACTTTTTCAGCCTGAGCCAAGAAACTCGAAAGCGAAGTAAGTCCTGTGGACTTTTTCAGCCTGAGCCAAGAAACTTGAAAGCGAAGTAAGTCCTGTGGACTTTTTCAGCCTGAGCCAGGAAATTCGAAAGCGAAGTAAGTCCGATTGGCTTTTTCAATGTGAAACTTGTCTTCACACTCCCAAAGAGGTATTAGTGTCGTGTCTCAATCTTATATCAATGTTATCGGTGCTGGTTTGGCAGGTTCTGAAGCAGCCTACCAAATCGCAGAGCGTGGTATTCCAGTTAAACTTTATGAAATGCGTGGTGTCAAGTCAACACCTCAACACAAAACAGACAATTTTGCTGAGTTAGTTTGTTCTAATTCCCTTCGTGGGGATGCTTTGACAAATGCAGTTGGTCTTCTCAAGGAAGAAATGCGTCGCTTGGGTTCTGTTATCTTGGAATCTGCTGAGGCTACACGTGTTCCTGCGGGTGGGGCTCTTGCGGTAGACCGCGATGGTTTCTCTCAAATGGTGACCGAAAAAGTGGCTAATCATCCCTTGATTGAAGTGATTCGTGATGAAATTACAGAATTGCCAGCTGATGTTATTACAGTTGTCGCTACTGGTCCTTTGACGAGCGATGCCTTAGCTGAAAAGATTCATGCCCTTAATGACGGCGATGGTTTCTATTTCTACGATGCGGCAGCGCCTATTATCGATGTCAACACTATCGATATGAGCAAGGTCTATCTCAAGTCTCGGTATGATAAGGGAGAAGCGGCTTATCTCAACGCTCCCATGACCAAGCAAGAGTTTATGGATTTCCATGAAGCCTTGGTCAATGCAGAAGAAGCACCGCTCAATTCCTTTGAAAAAGAAAAGTACTTTGAGGGTTGTATGCCAATTGAAGTCATGGCCAAACGAGGTATTAAAACCATGCTTTATGGCCCTATGAAACCAGTGGGGCTTGAGTATCCGGACGACTACACAGGACCTCGTGATGGAGAATTCAAAATCCCTTATGCGGTGGTTCAGCTTCGTCAGGACAATGCTGCTGGTAGTCTCTACAATATCGTCGGTTTCCAGACCCACCTCAAATGGGGAGAACAAAAGCGTGTCTTCCAAATGATTCCAGGCCTTGAAAATGCGGAGTTTGTTCGTTATGGTGTCATGCACCGCAATTCTTACATGGATTCACCAAATCTTCTGGAGCAGACCTACCGTTCTAAGAAACAACCAAATCTCTTCTTTGCTGGTCAGATGACGGGTGTGGAAGGCTATGTAGAGTCCGCAGCATCAGGCTTAGTTGCAGGTATTAACGCGGCTCGACTCTTCAAAGGTGAAAGTGAGGCTATTTTCCCAGAGACAACAGCGATTGGAAGCCTAGCTCATTACATCACTCATGCAGATAGCAAACATTTCCAACCCATGAATGTCAATTTCGGTATTATCAAGGAGTTAGAAGGCGAGCGTATCCGTGATAAGAAGGCTCGTTATGAAAAAATTGCTGAGCGTGCCCTCAGTGATTTAGAGGAATTTTTAACAGTCTAATTTTTTTGAAAGAATTGCTCATGATACTATAAAAATCTTAGAAATTGTGATAAAATAGGTAGGATAAAAAAAGGAGAGTGAAAATGGCGAATCCCAAGTATAAACGTATTTTAATCAAGTTATCAGGTGAAGCCCTTGCCGGTGAACGTGGCGTAGGGATTGATATCCAAACAGTTCAAACAATCGCAAAAGAGATTCAAGAAGTTCATAGCTTAGGTATCGAAATTGCCCTTGTTATTGGTGGAGGAAATCTCTGGCGTGGAGAACCTGCAGCAGAAGCAGGTATGGACCGCGTTCAGGCAGATTACACAGGAATGCTTGGGACTGTTATGAATGCTCTTGTGATGGCAGATTCATTGCAACAAGTTGGGGTTGATACACGTGTGCAAACAGCTATTGCTATGCAACAAGTTGCAGAGCCTTATGTCCGTGGACGTGCCCTTCGTCACCTTGAAAAAGGCCGTATCGTTATCTTTGGTGCTGGAATTGGTTCACCTTACTTCTCAACAGATACAACAGCGGCCCTTCGTGCGGCTGAAATCGAAGCGGATGCCATCCTTATGGCTAAAAATGGTGTCGACGGTGTTTACAATGCCGATCCTAAGAAAGACAAGACAGCTGTTAAGTTTGAAGAATTGACCCACCGAGATGTTATCAATAAAGGTCTTCGTATCATGGATTCAACAGCTTCAACCCTCTCAATGGATAACGACATTGACTTGGTTGTCTTCAACATGAACCAACCAGGTAACATCAAACGTGTCGTATTTGGTGAAAATATCGGAACAACAGTTTCAAATAATATCGAAGAAAAGGAATAAGAAAGATTATGGCTAACGCAATTATTGAAAAAGCTAAAGAGAGAATGACCCAGTCTCACCAATCACTTGCTCGTGAATTTGGTGGTATCCGTGCTGGCCGTGCCAATGCAAGCTTGCTTGACCGTGTACATGTAGAATACTATGGAGTCGAAACTCCTCTTAACCAAATTGCTTCAATTACGATTCCAGAAGCGCGTGTTTTGTTGGTAACACCATTTGACAAATCTTCATTGAAAGACATCGAACGTGCCTTGAACGCTTCTGATCTTGGTATCACACCAGCTAACGATGGTTCTGTGATTCGCTTGGTTATCCCAGCTCTTACAGAAGAAACTCGTCGTGACCTTGCTAAAGAAGTGAAGAAGGTCGGAGAAAATGCTAAAGTGGCTGTCCGCAATATCCGTCGCGATGCTATGGACGAAGCTAAGAAACAAGAAAAAGCAAAAGAAATCACTGAAGACGAATTAAAGACTCTTGAAAAAGACATTCAAAAAGTAACAGACGATGCTGTTAAACACATCGACGACATGACTGCCAATAAAGAAAAAGAACTTTTGGAAGTCTAAAAATAAACAGAAAAACTCAGTTGGCATTGCTGGCTGAGTTTTATTCGAAAGAAGGAAATATGAATACAAATCTTGCAAGTTTTATCGTTGGACTTATCATCGATGAAAACGACCGTTTTTACTTTGTGCAAAAGGATGGCCAAATCTATGCTCTTGCTAAGGAAGAAAGTCAACATACAGTAGGAGATACGGTCAAAGGTTTTGCCTACACGGATATGAAGCAAAAACTCCGCCTGACAACTCTAGAAGTGACTGCCACTCAGGACCAATTTGGTTGGGGACGTGTTACAGAGGTTCGTAAGGACTTGGGTGTCTTTGTGGATACAGGCCTTCCTGACAAGGAAATCGTTGTGTCACTCGATATTCTACCTGAGCTTAAGGAACTCTGGCCTAAGAAGGGCGACCAACTTTACATCCGTCTTGAAGTGGACAAGAAAGACCGTATCTGGGGACTCTTGGCTTATCAAGAAGACTTTCAACGTCTGGCTCGTCCTGCCTACAACAACATGCAGAACCAAAACTGGCCAGCCATTGTATACCGTCTCAAGCTGTCAGGAACTTTTGTTTACCTGCCAGAAAATAACATGCTTGGCTTTATCCATCCTAGCGAGCGCTATGCAGAGCCACGTTTGGGTCAAGTTTTAGATGCGCGTGTCATTGGTTTTCGTGAAGTGGACCGTACCTTGAACCTCTCCCTCAAACCACGTTCTTTTGAGATGTTGGAAAATGATGCCCAGATGATTTTGACTTACTTGGAAAGCAGTGGCGGTTTCATGACTTTAAATGATAAGTCATCTCCAGACGACATCAAGGCAACCTTTGGAATTTCTAAAGGTCAGTTCAAGAAAGCACTTGGTGGTTTGATGAAGGCTGGTAAAATCAAGCAAGACCAGTTTGGGACAGAGTTGATTTAGGGATACATATGAGAAAATCATTTTACACTTGGCTCATGACCGAGCGCAATCCTAAAAGTAACAGTCCCAAAGCTATCTTGGCAGACCTAGCTTTTGAAGAGTCAGCCTTTCCAAAACACACAGATGATTTTGATGAGGTGAGTCGCTTTCTGGAAGAACATGCCAGCTTCTCTTTCAACCTAGGAGACTTTGACGCCATCTGGCAAGAATACTTAGAACACTAGCATGATTCACTGGGGTTGGGCTAGTAATTTCTCCACCCCTTTGCTATAATAAAAAGAAATAAAAGGATTAGAGAGGTTCTTTATTTGAAGGAACATTCAATAGACATTCAACTGAGTCATCCAGATGACCTGTTTCATCTTTTTGGTTCCAATGAACGCCATCTTCGTTTGATGGAAGAAGAGCTTGATGTGGTGATTCATGCTCGTACGGAGATTGTCCAGGTTTTGGGAGAAGAGACTGCCTGTGAGGAAGCCCGTCAGGTTATTCAGGCTTTGATGGTCTTGGTGAATCGTGGGATGACCGTTGGTACGCCAGATGTGGTGACCGCGATTAGCATGGTCAAAAACGATGAAATCGACAAGTTTGTCGCCCTTTACGAAGAAGAAATTATCAAGGATAATACAGGGAAGCCTATCCGCGTCAAAACTCTAGGTCAAAAACTTTATGTGGACAGTGTCAAACAGCATGATGTGACCTTTGGAATTGGACCTGCAGGGACAGGGAAGACCTTCCTTGCAGTGACCTTGGCAGTAACTGCCCTTAAACGTGGGCAGGTCAAGAGGATTATCCTAACTCGTCCAGCAGTGGAAGCAGGTGAAAGTCTAGGTTTTCTTCCGGGTGATCTTAAGGAGAAGGTAGATCCTTACCTTCGACCTGTTTACGATGCCTTGTATCAGATTCTCGGCAAAGACCAAACGACCCGTCTCATGGAGCGTGAAATTATCGAAATCGCGCCCCTTGCCTATATGCGTGGCCGGACCTTGGATGATGCCTTTGTCATTCTGGATGAGGCGCAAAATACGACCATCATGCAGATGAAGATGTTTTTGACTCGTTTAGGCTTTAATTCTAAGATGATTGTCAATGGAGATATCAGTCAGATTGACCTTCCGCGTAATGTCAAGTCCGGTTTGATTGATGCTCAAGAAAAACTCAAGAACATCCATCAGATTGACTTTGTTCATTTTTCAGCCAAGGATGTGGTTCGTCATCCTGTTGTCGCTCAGATTATCCGAGCTTATGAACCAGCTCCAGTTAAAAAAGAAGAGAGTGAAGAAGTCCAAGAAGAAACAGAATAGTAAAAAAGAGCAGTTCAGGTGGACTTGCTCTTTCTTTTATCTGATAATTAGATTTTTTATACTAGTTCATCAATTGGAGTATGTTTTTTATCGAGGCCTTGGGCTACTGGAAGACTGGTTAAGTAACCTTGATAAGTGGTAACACCTTGACGCAAGCCCTCATCTTCAGCAATTGCTTGCACAAATCCTTTTCCTGCCAAGGATTCTATATATGGAAGTGTGACATTGGTTAGGGCAATGGTTGAAGTACGAGCAACCGCACCGGGGATGTTGGCAACTGCATAGTGGAGTACACCGTGTTTTTCATAGACAGGTTCATCGTGAGTTGTCACACGGTCAGCTGTCTCGATAACACCACCTTGATCAACGGCAACGTCCACAATGACTGAACCTGGGCGCATTTGCTTGACCATCTCATCAGTCACCAATTTTGGTGCTTTGGCACCTGGGATGAGAACCGCTCCGATCACCACATCCGAATCTCTCACACTGGATTCAATGTTAAATGAATTGGACATAAGTGTTTGGATTTGATGGCCAAAGATCTCCTCTAAAACGGAGAGACGTTTAGCACTGATATCAAGGATAGTTACTTGTGCACCAAGACCAAGGGCAATTCGAGCAGCATGGGTCCCTACGACACCACCACCGATGATGGTTACTTTCCCTTTAGGCACACCCGGTACACCACCCAGTAGGACGCCAGAACCTCCTGCTTGCTTAGTTAGGAAATGGGCTCCGATTTGGACTGCCATACGGCCTGCAACCTCACTCATAGGAACGAGGAGTGGTAACTGACCTTGGGAGTCACGAACAGTTTCATAGGCAATCCCTGTTGTTTTTGCTTTCAACATAGCATCTGCTAATTCAGGAGCAGCGGCCATATGCAAGTAGGTGAAGAGAAGCAGGTCGTCACGCAAGTACTTATATTCAGAAGTTAATGGTTCTTTTACTTTCACGACCAACTCAGCTGCCCAGGCTTCACCAGCAGTAGCGACAATTTCAGCTCCTTGCTTTTGATAGTCAGCATCAGTAAAGCCAGAACCGAGACCAGCATTTGTTTCGATAAGGACGCGATGACCACGACCGACTAAGCTGTGGACACCAGCAGGTGTGAGGGCAACACGGTTTTCATTATTCTTAATTTCTTTTGGAATTCCGATTAACATAGAGAAAAACTCACTTTCTATTGACGGGTTGTAAATGATTTATCACAATTATCTATAAAATAAGGAGATGATTTTATTCTATATGAAACCGCTTTAAAAAGCAAGAAAAATTTGTTATCACTTCTTTTTTATGCTAGACTGGTAGAAAATATTTTTAAATGGTAGAGACGTATGGAATCAATCTTTTTAAAACTAGCTCAGTATCCCATAGTCGAGACAGAGCGTTTATTGCTTAGACCTGTAACCTTGGATGATGCAGAAGCAATGTTTGCCTACGCCTCGGACAGAGAAAATACGCGCTACACTTTTCCAACAAATCAAAGCTTGGAAGAAACCAAGAATAACATTGCTCAGTTCTACTTGGCCAATCCCTTGGGACGGTGGGGAATAGAACTAAAAAGCAATGGCAAATTTATCGGAACCATTGACTTGCACAAGATTGATCCTGTTCTTAAGAAGGCAGCTATTGGCTATATTATCAATAAAAAGTATTGGAATCAAGGATTGACGACAGAAGCCAATCGTGCTGTAATTGAGCTAGCTTTTGAGAAGATAGGGATGAATAAGTTGATTGCCCTTCATGATAAGGACAATCCTGCATCTGGAAAGGTCATGGAGAAATCAGGCATGCGTTTTTCCCATGCAGAACCATATGCTTGTATGGACCAGCATGAAGAAGGCCGAATCGTGACAAGAGTTCATTATGTCTTGACCAAGGAAGACTATTTTGCAAATAAATAAGCAGTTGAAAAGAAATTTTTCGACTGTTTTTTCTTCCTCTTACGAATAATCTAAGAGAGGAGAAAATATGGAAGCAATTATCGAAAAAATCAAAGAGTATAAAATCATCGTCATCTGTACTGCTTTAGGCTTGCTTGTAGGAGGATTTTTCCTGCTAAAGCCAGCTCCACAAACACCTGTCAAAGAAACGAATTTACAGGCAGAAGTTGCAGCTGTTTCCAAGGATTCATCGACCGAAAAGGAAGTGAAAAAGGAAGAAAAGGATGACCCCCTTGAACAAGACCTAATCACAGTAGATGTGAAGGGGGCTGTTAAATCGCCAGGGATTTATGATTTGCCTGTAGGTAGTCGAGTCAATGACGCTGTTCAGAAGGCAGGTGGCTTGACAGAGCAAGCAGACAGCAAGTTACTCAATCTAGCACAGAAAGTTAGTGATGAGGCTCTGGTTTACGTCCCAACTAAGGGAGAAGAATCAGCTAGTCAGCAGGCAGGTTCTGGGACAGCTTCTTCAACAAGCAAGGAAAAGAAGGTCAATCTCAACAAGGCTAGTCTGGAAGAACTAAAGCAGGTCAAGGGACTGGGAGGAAAACGAGCTCAGGACATTATTGACCATCGTGAGGCAAATGGGAAATTTAAGTCGGTTGATGAACTTAAGAAGGTCTCTGGCATTGGTGCTAAAACGATAGAAAAGTTAAAAGACTATGTTACAGTGGATTAAGAATTTCCCCATTTCTCTAGTTTCCCTGAGTTTTCTGTTACTTTGGCTTTATTACGCTATTTTCTCAGCATCCTATCTTGCTTTGTTGGGATTTGTTTTTCTGCTAGTCTGCCTCTTTATTCAATTTCCTTGGCAATCAGCAGGCAAAGTTCTAGTGATTTGTGGAGTCTTTGGTTTCTGGTTTCTGTTTCAAAATTGGCAACAGAGTCAAACTAGTCAAAATCTGGCGGATTCTGTTGAAAGGGTACGGATTTTACCCGACACTATTAAGGTCAATGGAGATAGTCTATCCTTTCGGGGCAAGGCTGACGGACGCATTTTCCAAGTCTATTATAAACTCCAGTCCGAGAATGACAAAGAGCAATTTCAAGCTTTAACAGATCTTCATGACTTGGAACTAGAAGGAAAACTTTCGGAGCCAGAGGGGCAGAGGAATTTTGGTGGATTTAACTATCAAGCCTATCTGAAGACTCAGGGAATTTACCAGACTCTCAATATCAAAAAAATCCAGTCACTTCAAAAGGTTAGCAGTTGGGATATAGGTGAAAACCTGTCCAGTTTACGTCGAAAGGCTGTAGTTTGGATTAAGACGCACTTTCCAGCCCCTATGCGCAATTATATGACAGGGCTCTTGTTAGGACATCTGGACACCGACTTTGAGGAGATGAATGAGCTTTATTCCAGTCTCGGGATTATTCACCTTTTTGCCTTGTCTGGTATGCAGGTAGGATTTTTCATGGATGGATTTAAGAAACTTCTCTTGCGATCGGGCTTGACCCAAGAAAAGTTGAAATGGCTGACTTATCCCTTTTCTATTATTTATGCAGGGCTGACAGGATTTTCAGCATCAGTTATTCGCAGTCTTTTGCAGAAGCTACTAGCTCAACATGGTGTTAAGGGCTTGGATAATTTTGCCTTGACGGTCCTTGTTCTCTTTATCGTCATGCCCAACTTTTTCCTGACTGCAGGAGGAGTCTTGTCCTGCGCTTATGCGTTTATCTTGACCATGACCGGCAAAGAAGGGGAGGGGCTTAAGGCTGTTGCCAGAGAAAGTCTAGTCATTTCCTTGGGAATATTGCCCATCCTATCCTTCTATTTTGCGGAATTTCAACCTTGGTCTATCCTTTTGACCTTTATCTTTTCCTTTCTTTTTGACTTGGTCTTCTTACCGCTCTTGTCTATCTTATTTGCCCTTTCCTTTCTTTATCCAGTCATTCAGCTGAATTTTATTTTTGAATGGTTGGAGGGCATTATTCGCTTGGTATCGCAGGTGGCAAGTAGACCTCTGGTCTTTGGACAACCTAATGCGTGGCTTTTAATCTTATTGTTAATTTCCTTGGCTTTGGTCTATGATTTGAGGAAAAATATCAAAAGAGTAGCTGGCTTCAGCTTACTTATTGTGGGTCTCTTTTTCTTGACCAAGTATCCACTGGAAAATGAAATCACTATGCTCGATGTTGGGCAAGGAGAAAGTATTTTCCTAAGGGATGTAACTGGGAAAACCATTCTCATAGATGTTGGTGGCAAGGCAGAGTCAAATAAGAAAATCGAAAAATGGCAGGAAAAGACGACAACCAGCAATGCCCAGCGAAGTTTAATTCCTTATCTTAAAAGTCGAGGAGTAGCCAAGATTGACCAGCTGATTTTGACAAATACGGACAAGGAGCATGTTGGAGATTTGTTGGAGGTAACCAAGGCTTTCCATGTAGGGGAAATTTTAGTATCAAAAGGCAGTCTGAAACAGAAGGAATTTGTGGCAGAACTACAGGCGACTCAAACCAAGGTGCGCAGTGTGACAGCAGGAGAGAACTTGCCAATTTTTGGAAGTCAGTTAGAAGTCCTATCTCCTAGGAGAATTGGAGATGGCGGTCATGATGATTCTCTGGTTCTTTATGGGGAACTCTTGGATAAGCACTTTCTCTTCACGGGAAATTTGGAGGAGAAAGGAGAGAAAGAGTTGATGAAGCACTATCCAGACTTGAAAGTGGATGTTTTGAAAGCTAGCCAACATGGCTCTAAAAAATCATCAAGTTCATCCTTTCTAGAAAAACTCAAACCAGAGCTTACTCTTATCTCAGTTGGAAAGAACAATCGAACGAAACTCCCCCATCAGGAAACCTTGACCCGACTGGAAGGAAACAATAGCATAATTTACCGAACTGACCAGCATGGAGCTATACGCTTTAAGGGGTGGAGGAGTTGGAAAATCGAAAGTGTTCGATAGGAAGAACAAATATTATATATTAGTAAAACCAACTAAAAATCCGTTGCATAACAAATAAAAAAATGATATAATTAAAGCGCTTTCGAAAGTAAATATATTAGCGAGGTGGAAGCCATGAGAAAATCAGCAAAAGTTGTTTTATTAGCTAGTTTGTTATCCGTTGGTCTTTTTCAGTCCAGTGTATCTGCTAAGACCGTTCTTAAAAGTTATCGCTATGATTGGAATACCTTCTATAGGTATAGTATGAATTACCACAGATATGGATATATTGTCATTCCGGAATGGTCTCGTTATGATAGCTATTCTGAGTATAAAGTTGGCGGAGGCTGGAACTACGATCGTTATGAGGTAGTAAACCATTACAAAGGAGGCTATTGATCCTTAAAGAGTGAGAAAAAGGAGGACTGGATATGTTACAGCTTACTCATGTGACCTTAAAAACGCGACAAGTCATCTTACAAGATGTTGATTTTACATTTGAAAAGGGTAGGATTTATGGTATTCTTGCTATAAATGGCTCTGGAAAGACGACACTGTTCCGTGCCATTAGCAATTTAATTTCTATAAGTAGTGGAAATATTGCAGCCCCTCCTTCTTTATTTTATTATGAGAGCGTTGAATGGCTGGATGGAAACTTAAGTGGGATGGACTACCTTCGTCTTATCAAAAACATCTGGAAGTCAGGGCTGAACTTGGGGGATGAAATTGATTACTGGGAAATGTCTGACTATATCAGCCTTCCCATCCGTAAGTATTCCTTAGGTATGAAGCAACGCTTGGTGATTGCCATGTATTTCCTCAGTCAGGCCAAATGTTGGCTCATGGATGAGATTACAAATGGCTTAGATGAGTATTATCGACAGAAGTTTTTTGATAGGCTTGCACAAATCGATAGGCAAGAACAGCTGGTTCTTTTAAGTTCCCACTATAAGGAAGAGTTGGTTGATGTCTGCGATAGAGTAGTAACCATTCATCAGGGGCAGATAAAAGAGGTTTAGTTTATGAAAGATGTTAGTCTATTTTTATTGAAAAAAGTTTTCAAAAGTCGCTTAAACTGGATTGTCTTACTTTTATTTGCATCTGTACTCGGTGTTACCTTTTATTTCAATAGCCAGACTGCAAACTCAGTTAGCTTGGAGAGCAGGTTGGAAAGTCGTATTACAGCCAACGAGAGAGCTATCAATGAGAATGAAGAGAAGCTCTCCCAAATCTCTGACACCAGCTCGGAGGAATACCAGATTGCTAAAAGTGATTTAGACTTGCAAAAAAATCTTTTGACGCGAAAGACAGAAATTCTGACTTTATTAAAAGAAAGGCGCTGGAAAGAGGCCTACTATCTGCAGTGGCAAGATGAAGAGAAGAATTATGAAATTGTATCAAATGACCCAACTGCTAGCTCTGACTTAAAAATGGCGGTTGACCGCGAACGGAAGATTTACCAAGCCCTATATCCCTTGAACATAAAAGCACATACTTTGGAGTTTCCGACCCACGGGATTGATCAGATTGTCTGGGTTTTAGAGGCTATCATCCCAAGCTTGTTTGTGGTTGCTATTATTTTTATGCTAAC